>NZ_FCOL02000226.1 GCF_001544515.1 Caballeronia terrestris | reverse complement strand
TAACAGGGGCACCGCCCCCGACCGTTGCGCGTAAACGTCAGGCCGCCGCGCCGCGCCCGGATATATGCAACAACGCCGCGCGATCGTCGAAGACCAGCGGTTCCTGCCGGTGCTCGACTTCATTGCGGCATGCGGTGCCGTGGTGCTCGTGCAGCGGGTGCTGTTTGGAGACGTGTGGGGTGAACCGTTCGAAGATCTGTGGCTCGCGAAGCAACTGCACGACGCGCGCCTCGCGTTTGAGATCTTGTGCGGCACCTGGCCCGAGGTGTTTCTGGGACAAGCGAACGCGGCGCTGACGGCGCTCGGTCTGCCGACGCTGACGCCACCGATGTTTCGTGACTTACCCAGGTCGCCGTGCGCGGGCGAGGGCGACGATGAGGGAGGCCACGATGTCTGACGTCTCGTCCAGACTCGCCCCGGAAAAGCTCACCGCAGAGCAGCTGACCCTTGAGCGCGGCTATACGGCGAAGGATTTCACGGCACTGCGGGCCTACGTGCAGCGCATCGCGCCCGCGGTGATCGCGCGCACCTACTACGATCCGGACGCCGATCCGCACGCGGCGACCCCCGGTGCGATGGAGCGGCATCTCAACACGATGCTCGACACACTGGTGCAGCTCGCGCTCGCGCACGGCTCAACCGTGCTCGCCAATCACTTGCGCGGGTCGATCAAGCAGCACGGCCAAGCGAAGCTGACCACGGTCACGTTTCGGATGGTGACCGAAGCGGCGCAGCTGGCGACACTGCCGCCGCACCCCGATCACGCGATCGGCGCCTGGCTGCGTCCGCGCGTGGCCCGGCGTCTGAAAGGCGAGGGCATCGCGACGTTGGGCGAGCTGGTCGCGTTCTGCAACCGGCGGGGCAGCAGCTGGTGGCGCTCGATCCCGCGCATCGGTCCGGGGCGCGCACGCGCGATTGTGAGCTGGTTGCGGCGCCAGCAAACCGCGCTCGGTCTGACGATCGACGCGGATGTCGACTCGGTCGAGCGGGACGGTGTGCCATTGGTCGCGGACGAACTGATCGAGGTGAGGCCGGCGACCGAGGTGACGAAATCAGGCCCAAGCGGCGGGCCGAGCAGCGGTTCAGCTCGCCTGACGCTTGCGCCGCTCGAGCGGCTCGTGGTGCCGCACGCGCTGTCGGGTGCCGACGGCGAGAACCGATCCACCGCCTTCTGCTATATCCAGGCCAATCACGATCTCGATGCGGTGCGCGCGTATCTGAATCGGTATCGCGATCAACTGAAGACGCTGCGCGCGTATACCAAGGAACTCGAGCGTTTCCTGTTGTGGGCGGTGGTGTTGCGCGGCAAGGCCTTGAGTGACCTGCGGGTTGACGACTGCGAGGCGTACAAGGATTTTCTGAAAAGCCCGGATCCGCGCTTCGTCGGCGAGCGTTTCGCACGGCACTCGCCGCGCTGGCGACCCTTCGCCTCGACGGCGGACGGGTCGGCCGCGCTTTCAGCAGATTCTCAACGCTATGCGGTGCGAGCGTTGCGCGCCGCGTTCGCGTGGTGGGTCGACGTGCGCTATCTGGGCGGCAATCCGTGGACCGCCGTCAACGATCCGCCGGTGATTCAGCGCGCGAGTGCGATGAAGATTGAGCGCGCGTTGCCGGCGGATCTATGGCGACGCCTGCGCAGCGAGCTCGATGTGCGATGCGCGGAGGAGGGCGATTGCCGCTCGACTGCGCAGTGGCGCGAGTCGAAGAGAGGCGTGCAGTGGCGCGCTGTGCGCGCGGCGATTCTGCTGATGGGAGATTCAGGTCTGCGTCGCGAAGAAGCGGCCTCGGCCCGCCGGGAGAATCTCAAAGCGTCGGTGTACGGCACGCTCGAGCGGCCCGTGTGGGAGCTGACGATTGTCGGCAAGGGTCAGCGTGAGCGCACCGTGCCGGTCAGTGCGGCGACGCTCGGGGCATTGCGCGCGCATTGGGCCGATCGCGGCAGGGAACTCGACGGTGCCGCAATCGCGAGCGCAGGGGTACCGAGCATTGCACCTCGCGGGCCGCTGCTTGGCCCCGTCATCATTCCGTGGACCGACGCAGCGCGTCGTCGGCATCGGACGCAACGTGGCGACGCGCTCGAAATCGAAGAGGCCGGCTATACCGCGGATGGGCTGAATCGACTGATCGGCCGGATGCTCAGAACGCTCGTCGAGACGATGGATGCGTTGAGCCTCGATGAACGTGTGAGACTCGGTCAGGCGAATGCTCATGCGTTCCGGCATACCTTTGGCACCCAGTCGGTTGCCGATGCGGTGCCGGTCGATGTCGTCCAGAAGGTGCTGGGTCACGCCTCGCTCGCGACCACCACGCTCTACGTGCAGGCCGAGAAACAACGCGTGCTCGAAGAAGTCGCCGGCTATTATGCGCGGCGCACAGAACGCGGTCCGGCAAAGGAGTAATGTGCCGATAACGGCGCTTCTCTGAAGCCATACAGAGCCGCAACGAAGAGGCTCCGAGAAGCGACGTCCTGCTCAAGATCGTCACCGGGACGAACGCATTTCATGGCGAAAAAAGCGAAACCATCGAAGCCGATGCGCCGCACACCGCTCTCGCGGGAGCAGCTGTTGCCGATCGCCCCGGCCAAGGCGCGCGCGCTGTCGCTGAGAAGCCACCTGGCGCTGGCCGCGCTGCGGCAAGGACAGGGCAATGCAGATCTCGCCAGCGAGCTCTTGAAAACGCTCTACTTGACGTTTCTCGCGAACGAGGCCGAGAGACGAAACGGGTTGTTTGAGACGTTCCTCGCCGCCGAGCTTGCGTTGAAGGCGTGCATCCACCACGCAGTAATGGTCGATGAGTGGCGGCTCGACGCGTCGCACTGTGAAGTCATCGAAGCGGTCCTGCGGGCGTACGACGCGCAACTGGCGTCGCTTCCGGTTCATAAGATCGAAGCGGCGAAACTGCGCCTGGGACGGATGTTGGATAAAAAGGGGAGTTTTCCGGATCTGGCGGCGACGCAGCAGTCAGCATTGGGACGCTCGGGAGGCGAAGCGCAAACTACGTGATAAAAATCATCGCTCGACATGCGGTCCCGCGGTGACTTGTCGAAAGACGGAAACCGGGGCCAGCAGCGGACATCGCCGCGATGATTCGCGACGACTCCCGACACAGTGAAGGTGTCTGTGATGAAAGGAACGCCAAGCGCCTTTTTTAGACAGGCGTCCGAATCCTCAT
>NZ_FCOL02000225.1 GCF_001544515.1 Caballeronia terrestris | reverse complement strand
CCGTCTCACCGGTGCGCAGGACCGGCTCAAGTGCGGCGTCGGCGGGGTCGTCAACAGGTTCGGCTGATTGGTAATTCATGATCGTAAGGTTGGACACAGCGCAAACCGCCATGCCACGCGATGACTAAGTATCTGCTAAAAGTGTAGGACAAACTAGTAGCCCTCCGTTTTAACAATACTGGTACTTACCCTGCGGATAGCCGTGAAACCCCCGTCATGAAAGGATAAGCAGAGGAGTTAGGTGTAAACAAGCATACGACAAACCGTTCCTCTCCCAGAAAAGTATCCTACACTTTGGCACCGACATCCATAGAGCTGAAGCTCAGGAGACACCCGATGAAAGCCTTCCACGCGCTGGCGCGGCTTGCCGCATGCGCCGCATTCGTGACTGCCAGCGTTGCCGGCACCACGAGCCAGGCCGCTACGCTGACTGTGACGCACTGGATCGACGGCATGTACGGCGTGCCCTTCGCGGTCGCGCTGGACAAGGGCTATTTCAAACAGAACGGTCTCGACGTCAGCGGCTTCATCACGTCGGAGGGCGGCGGCACGTCGGTGCGCAACGCGATGGCGTCCGAGATTCCATACGGCGAAGTCGCCTTGCCGGCGGCCATCGCCGCGATCAAGCAAGGTGTGCCGATCACGATCGTCCACAGCGGCGTGCAGAGCGTCGCGGACCTGCTATGGGTGCAGTTGAAGGACGCCAACGTGAATGGCATCGCGCAGATGAAGGGCAAGACCATCGGCTATAGCAGCCCGAAGTCGATGACCGAAATGATCACGATCGTCGCACTCGATCGCGCGGGATTGAGTGGCCAGGTTCAGCGCAAGCCCGTTGGCGCGTCCGGCACGATGATGATCGCGTTGCAGCAGCACGCCGTGGATGTCGCGTACATGACCGAACCCTCGTTCAGCGCACGCAAGGATCAGTTGAAGATCGCGTTCCGTTCGACGGACATCGTGCCCGCCGAAACACAGACCGTTGGCGTCGTGCGTACCGACTATCTCAAGGCGCATCCGGATACGGTGAAGGCGATCATCGACGCGCGCAGCAAGGGGGTGCAGTACATCATGGCGCATCGCGAGGAGTCTGCCCAAATTCTCGCGAAGGCGTACAAGATCGACCTGGCGGTCGCCAAGTCGGCAATCGACAATTGCCTCGACACGGACCCGCATTACTGGAGCACGGGCCGCTTCAACTACGCGAGCATGGACGAAGTGGTCAAGGGTCTCGTGCTGATCAAGGCGATCGAGCCGGGTCCGTTCGACTGGACGAAGATCGTCGACGAATCCATGCTGCCCGCTGGCGAGCGCTCGAAATGAGAGTGTCGACGAAAGACGTACCGCTGACGGTCGTGCCGGCCGGCGTGCCTGATCGCGCGCCCTCCGCCATTCATGCCGCCCTCACCGACGTTACCCGCAGCTACGCCGGCCAGAAGGGCAAGGCGCCCTTTCATGCGCTCGGCCCCGTCAGCCTGAATCTTGAGGCGGGCGAGTTCTTCTCGGTCGTCGGCCCGTCCGGCTGCGGCAAGTCCACGCTGCTCGACGTCATCGCAGGTCTCAATGCCGCCAGTTCCGGGACGGTCATGTTCGAAGGTTCGCCGGTACGTGACAAGGTGCCGGAAGGTGTCGCGATCGTCTTCCAGGAAGACGCGACGTTTCCCTGGCTCGACGTATACGACAACGCCGCGTTCGGCGCGCGCCGTGCCGGCGTGCCCGAGCCCGAGATCCGCGAACGTGTGGAGCATGCGCTCGCGTTCATGGGACTCAAGGCGTTCACGCATTCGTATCCGGTGCAGCTCTCCGGCGGCATGCGCCAGCGCGTGTGCATTGCCCGCGCGATGGTCGTTCGTCCGCGCCTCATGTTGCTCGACGAACCTTTCGGCGCACTCGATCAGCAAACGCGGCTGCTGATGGGCGAGGAAATGCTCAAGCTGTGGCGCGAGACGGGCGCGAGCGTGATGCTGATTACCCATTCCATCG
The DNA here is from genome assembly GCF_001544515.1 of Caballeronia terrestris. Classification (GTDB taxonomy): domain Bacteria; phylum Pseudomonadota; class Gammaproteobacteria; order Burkholderiales; family Burkholderiaceae; genus Caballeronia; species Caballeronia terrestris. Next base: position 1,194 of record NZ_FCOL02000225.1, on the reverse strand, counting down.
ATGAAGCCGTGCTGCTCTCCGACCGCATCGGCGTGATGTCGTCATGTCCGGGACGGTTCATCGAAACGATCCATACTGGCTGGTCGCGGCAGCGCGACAGCAACACCGCGCTCGATCCGCGCTTCGGCGAACTAACGGCGAGAGTCTGGAGCCTGCTGCGAGGCGAAGCGCTCAAGGCGCTCGGGAACCGGCCATGAAGCTCGCCGCGCGGTGGCGCCTGGCGCTGGTCGTGGTATTCGTCGTTGCGCTGGAAATCGCGAGCCGGCGCGCGTGGATCGATCCGGTCTCGTTCATTCCTCCCTCGAAAATGGCCGAAGGCGCATGGGCGCTCCTGGCGTCCGGCGAGTACACGAACGACATCCTGCAGACGCTCGCCAATGCGTCGCTCGCGGTACTGCTGGCGGTCGTGGGCGGCTTCGCTTTCGGCGTGTGTCTCTTCAAGCTGCCGCGCCTGCGCCGCGTGATCGATCCGCTGCTGCTCTCGTATTACGCGGTGCCGATCTTCGTGGTGTATCCGATGCTGATCGTCATCTTCGGCTTGAACCGCTGGCCGCTGGTCGTGATCGGCTTCCTGTTCGGCGTCGTCGCGATGGCGACCAACACGCTCAACGGACTCGAACGCGTGCCGCCCGTGCTGCTGCGCTCGGCACGCGCGATGCGCATGAGCGCCATCGACGAGATCCGGTTGATCACGCTGCCCGCAAGCCTGCCCTTCGTGTTCACGGGCGTCAAGCTGGCGGTGGTGTATGCCTTCATCGCGGTGATCGCGGGCGAGTTCGTGCTGGCGGGTTCGGGCTTCGGGTTCCGCATCGCCTACGCGTACAACAACTTCGATAATCCGACGATGTACGGTCTCATGCTTCTGTTGCTCGTCTTCGTCGGCACGCTGAACATGCTGCTGCACATGGCCGAGGAACGTCTCTACAGCCGCACCCGGAGGAACGCTGCATGAGCACACCGTCTATGTCGACGCTCAAGCCGGCCCACTCGCATCGCAAATGGAGCGATGGTTTGCTGCTCGTCGTCGTGCTCCTCACACTTTGGCAGGTCGCAAGCTCGCTGCTCGGCGCGGACGTACTGCCGGGTCCGTGGCTGACGTTCCTCAAGCTGAAGTCGATCATGAGCGACGAAGACTTCCCGGAAAACCTGCGCGTGACCTCAGTCGCGTTCGCGCTGGGCTGCGCGATATCCTCC
>NZ_FCOL02000224.1 GCF_001544515.1 Caballeronia terrestris | reverse complement strand
CCGACGAGATGGCGAGCCGCAGCGTCACCACCGGAGTGCTGCGCGCGGCCCTCCCGCGTGATCCCGCGAGTGGGCCGGGTACGCGCAGTTGCAAACTGCGCTTCCTTTGGCTGGCATCCGAGCGTCCGGAACGCATGGCATCACCGAGGGATCAAGATGGAAAGTGTCAGCGATATCCATGCAACCTGGTCGCGTTCGCGGCAGAACACGGGACGAACAGCGGACCTAATCGTTCATCACCTACTTCTTGTTTTGCCCGTCTACTCACCTCCAGCGCAATTCGAACCCGTTGCAGCGTGCGGCGCCGCAAACGAATGCGTCGGGCACTGGCATTAACGCGTAGTGGCGTCTAATCATAAAAAATTGTCACCTAAAACTAAACCGCCTTCCTGCATTGCCGTATCTTTCGCCTAACAGTTTCATCTTCTGTCGCGTCGAGGCGTTCCTGATGCGGAGGTGAAACGCCCGACCATTTATTGGGAAAAAGGGGGTCAACGGCTTTTCCGGCGACAGACCACTTAGCGCTCCCCGATTTGTTCCCCTCTCGAATTGCCTTTGGAGACCATGCATGAACTTTCTCGACGGTTCCCTCTACACCGAAAACCAGCAACCCCTAATCATCACGGCCGCGCCTTATGCGCCGTCATGGGTGCCCTCGGACTTTCCCGAAGACATCCCTGTCACGATGGAGCAGCAGATCCAGAAGGCAGTGGATTGCTACAACGCTGGCGCCACCGTGCTGCACCTGCACGTACGCGAACTTGACGGCAAAGGCAGCAAGCGCCTGTCGAAGTTCAACGAGCTGATCGCCGGCGTGCGCAATGCGGTGCCCGAGATGATTATTCAGGTGGGCGGCTCGATCAGCTTCGCGCCGGAGTCCGAAGGTGCGGCGGCCAAATGGCTCAGCGACGATACGCGCCACATGCTGGCCGAGCTCGATCCCAAACCCGACCAGGTCACGGTCACGATCAATACCTCGCAGATGAACGTCGTGGAACACTGGGAGGATGATGACGTCAAGGGCACCTCGATGGCGGACCCCGAAGTCTACAACGCCTACAAGGAGATGACAGTGCCGGCGCAGCCTGGCTGGGCCGAGGAGCACATCCGCCGCCTGAACGCGGCAGGCATCCAGAGCGCCTTCCAGTGCTACAACATCAACAGCTTCGAATCGGTTGAGCGGTTGATCCGGCGCGGCGTCTACAAGGGCCCATTGGTCATGAACTGGGTGGCCATCGGTGGCGGCATGGACGCACCGAATATCTACAACCTGGCCAACTTCGTGCGCGCCACGCCGGACGGTGCAGTGCTGACGGTGGAAAGCTCGATGCGCAACGTGCTGCCGGTCAACATGATGGGCATTGCGATGGGCCTGCACGTGCGCTGCGGTATCGAGGACAACATCTGGAATCAGGCGCGCACGAAGAGGATGAGCACTGTCGAGCAGATCGAGCAACTGGTGCGCATCTCACGCGAATTCGGCCGCAAGGTTGCAACCGCCCAGGAGGCGCGCGAGATCAGCAAGATCGGCGTGTTCTACGACACAGTCGAAGAGACCCTGCTGGCCAACGGCTTCGCGCCCAACCGCAAGGGCGCCACTCAGGGCTTCCTGCGAAAGGCCGTGTGAACACGCGAAGCGTGCGCTGGAGCCGCTGCCTCCCGCATCCAGAATGTGGTGTGGCCCGGTGACCCCGGGTGCACGCCAGAGCGATTAGGAGAACGCGGCGCGCGCCGTACCGATGCGGCCGATGCACGTCGCCAAGTGGAACGGGCGCCCCGTGTGGAAGCCGACCACGGCGTTCTCGATTCCGAGCATGCGCCAGTCTGCGCCGCAGACCAATAGGCATCGCTCAATCAGGCCCAGATCGGGCGAAGAACGCCGTTCAATTGTTCAATTCGTTTCCCTGTGACGCCAATCACGCGGCGTCATACCGAATCGTGAGACAAACCAGTTGGTGAACGACCCCTGTTGGTTATAGCCGAGCAGTGCCGCGACTCGCCCGATCGGATAACGCGGGTTGCTCATATAGCGCACGGCAAGTTCGCGCCGGACTTCCTCGACGAGTGCCGAGAAGCTGGTATCGGTCGATCTAAGCTGCCGCTGCATGGTGCGGACACTCAGATGCAAATGAAGGGCAACCAGCTCGATTGTGGCTTGCTCGACGGGCAGCAGCAGGTAGATCGCCTTGCGCACCTCCAGTGCGGTCGAATCTGCGCCCGGCACGTTCAGTGCAGTGACGAAGCTCTCGGCATATCGGACCAGCTCTGGGTCAGCAGCCGGATTCGGGTAGTCGAGATCGGCGGCCGCGCAAACGAGCCCATTGAAATCGCTGCCGAACTCCAGCGAACAGCCGAAGAAGCGCCGATGAAATGTCAGGTCTGCGTGCGCTGGGTGAGTGAAATGGACAGCCCGCGGTTTCCAGAAGTTGCCGAGCAGCGCACTGGAGTGGCGAGCCAGGATGCCCACTGCAAGTTCGATCGCCTGCCTGGTCGGCGTACCCGGATCGACGACGAGTTCCTCCCGGATGGTGACCGTTGCCCCGGCGTCCTCGACGTACACGGCCAGGGCTTCGTTGAGCAGATGCCGGAATTCGGCTGCGGCCAGCAACACATCGCGCAGCGTGCGCTTGTGCGCCAGCAGGACATTGACCACGCCGCTCCCGAATTTCTGCCGGGTTTCAGCCATTTGCAGTGCGAAAGTGGGGCACGACGCCTTTTCAGCCGTGAGTTCCAGCAACCGGCAGCACGCGGCGGCCGAGACGCGGTCATCCGGATTCGCTAGCACCGCGGGATCGATCCCGACCTGCTGCGCGAGATCGACCGGATTCAATCCATGCCGCCGCGTCACATCGAAATAGCCGCTCATGGCTATCGAGCGCAGCATCGTGTCCATCGCTTGTCCCTCCGCAGACTCCATTCGCGCGGCGTCATGCCTCCCGGTCGTGAGACACCCACCGTGCGCCCGCCTGTACCGGTGTTTACGCGGAGTGGCATCGATGGCTAAAACGATGGCGCCAAATCATAAAAGTGTAACGGATGATTACCGTATTGTGCGAGCACTGTTTTTCGTTTTCGCTACGACGATGCCGGGTTGCAAAGGTGGTGCTCCCGGCGCGCGCCGGGGAGGGTGAGGGGGAATTCATAATCGGACGTCTTTTGCTTCGGGAAGGACGACTGCCAATC
>NZ_FCOL02000223.1 GCF_001544515.1 Caballeronia terrestris | reverse complement strand
ATATATGTGCCAGCCTTGAACCCGATCTTCAAAACCGCGCCGCTCAATGTCGTAGAATTAACTGCCTGTCTTCTTCTCTCCGGCATAGTCTTCATTCTCGTCGAGATCGAAAAACTGTTCAGGCGTCGCGGTCTCGTCTACCGATGAAACAATCGCGGCGCCCGCTCGCGGAGCCGGGACCGGACATTAACCGTTCGACAGGACGGGAGTCTCTGTACACGTCAGCCCCAACTCTTTGCCACGTACGATGAGTTTCATCGGCTCCCCCGCTTCCAGAGTCGCCTCGACGCTGTCCACTGCCTGTGCGATCCTGATCCTGAGACGGCGCTTGCGCCACTCGAGCGTGATTGCAAGGCTTTGCCATGCCGCTGGCAGCTTTGGGTCCAACGACAGGTAGTCACCGTGAAGCGACAGACCCGCGAAGCCGAACACCGCGATCAGCCATAGCCCACCTAGTCCCGCGATGTGCACGCCACCCTCGATAGCCGCGTGGCTGTCGGCTAGATCGATGGCAGACGTTTCTCGGAAAAAATCCAACGCGGCTTCGGTGTCACCGAGCCTTGCCGCGACGATTCCATGCACGGCACGGCTGAGCGAGCTTCCGTGGCCGCACCGCGGCGCGTAGTAGCCGAAATTCGTCACGCCCGAATCGCCGGGAAACTCATCCGGCAGCAACGCCAAAAGCGCCACGACATCGGCCTGCTTGACGACTTGGGATCGTTGCGTGCGCTCTCGGCCAAGCACGACGTCGATGGGCACCGAACGGCCAGCATAGTCGGCAAGATTGATTTCTTCGAGGGAAAAATAGCCTGCAAATTCCTCGAAGAGTCCGGTCTCCGGATCAAAACCAGTCGTTATCGTCGTGGCGACACTGCGCCAGTGTTCCAGTTCATCATCGTGCAGGCACAGGCGACCTGACAGATTGCTCCAGCGGGCGGGCCAGCGCGCGCGCAGCAATGCGGCCACGTCAAGCGCACGCCGGATGTTCCAGCGTGCCATGACATTGGTGAAGGCATTGTCGTCGATCGACTCGTGGTATTCGTCGGGGCCGATAACACCTCGGATGTGGCACCGGCCGGCCGCCTCTGGCTGTGCGCGGCTTGACCAGAAACGGGCAGTTTCAAGCAAAATCTCGGCACCCACATCGCACAGAAAGACATCATCCCCGGTTCCCTGCCAGTATTGCCAGACCGCATAGGCGACGTCCGCGCTAATGTGTTGCTCCTGCTGGCCGCACTTGACTTCAACGACCTTGCGATCGGGGCCGATCGCGTGCGAGGGTGTCGTCTCGTCGCCGTTGTCAGCCGACTCCCATGCGTAAAGGGCGCCTCGCCAGCCCATCCTGGCCGCTTTTGCTCGGGCGCCATCCAGCGTGTGAAACCGATACATGAGCAGGGCCCTCGCCGCCTCGGGCCAGGTGAGGATATAAAACGGCAGCAGATAGATTTCGGTATCCCAAAACACATGTCCGCGATAGTCGTCGCCGGTCAATGCTCGCGCCGCGATGGAGACGCGCTCGTCATCAGGATTGGCTGCGCCATTCAGGTGGTAGAGAGCGAAGCGCAACGCCTGCTGAGCGCCGGCATCGCCTTCAACTACGACTTCGCTGCGGCGCCAGCGGCTTGCCCAGGCAGCCTCATGCGCGGCCACGACCCCAGACCAGCCGAGTTCCTGTGCGATGCCGAGCGCGTGTCGTGCGTCGCCGGCCGGGCCGGCGTCTGTGGTATCGCTCCGCGTCACCGACACCAGACGTTCCAGGCAGCCGATTTGGCCTTGGCGCGACCTCCAGGTCCATGACCAGTGAAACGGGCTGCACAGGGTTGCTGGAACGTCACGGCCGTCGATCCGGAGTGACAACGCAGCAGCTATCGCGAGACGTCTATTGGAAGATATCGCATGCCATACGCCGAGATCCTGCTCGACGCGCTCTGGTAAAAGGCCGTTGTCCAGCCGTTCAAAGGATGCTTCAAGCGTGACGTCGACTCCGCCCTCTTCAATCTCCAACTGGATGAGTTGCAATGCTATTGCGCGTTGGCTGAGAGAGGCGAGGTGCAGAGTTTGAAGGCGAACACCGATGGCCGAGGCATTCAACCAACGACTTTCCGTGAGCAGAGCGCCACGCCGCATGTCCAGAATACGCTGCTGCGAAGACCCATCACCGGGCCGGTGCACCAGCGGCTTTCCTTGAAGCATAATCCGGACGTGAGTCCAATCTGGCGTCGCGACCAGTACCGGTATGCCCTGCGCTTCGTCGGGTGTATCGAACAGCCCGGCAACCAAGGTGCGCGACTTTGCGACCCATCGCCCGCCATGGTGTATCGCGTGAGTCCCGCGCACGCCGAGAAAGCCGTTGCTGATTGCGAAGCGCGCCCCTCGGCTATTTTCACGTAGCGGATCGTGCCCGATCTCCCGGACCGTCCAATCGGGATCGGAAGTCGGGATCAACGCCCGGTCCATGGTCCCCGGCCTGATCACGGCAGCCGCCGGCGGAGGTGCCCGCGTACTAGTTCATTGATGTCAATCTGATCGAGGCTGGTCACCACCAGATGAGCCCCAGCTGCAAGCAGCATCTCCGAGTCGTCAAGCCGCGCGACGCCAAGCGCCGCCATGCCGCCAGCGCGGGCGGCCTCGATACCGGCTGGAGCATCCTCCACCACAAGGCAATTTGCAGGTGCGGCGGACAATTCCGCGGCCGCAAGCAGGTAGGTTTCCGGGTTTGGCTTGCCGTGCCGCAGTTCGCGCCCGCACACATTGGCATTGAACACGTCGAGGAGGCTGTGATCGTCGTCGAGGCGGATGCGCCGCATCATGTCATTGGCGTTCTTCGACGATGACGCGGCGGCGATCGGCCAGCCGAGCCCCCTCACCGCATGGACGAACCGCAGCGCGTCGGGGAACGTGTTCACGGCTCCTTCGTCGATCAGCGCCTCGAGACGCCTCTGCTTGCGCATTGCATAGGCTGCGGCATGTTGCTCCGCATCGGAGACTCCTAATGCAAGCAGAGCAGCAAGTGCCCCGTCGAGCCGCGGTCTGCCTGCTACATGGCTCTGGTAAACGCTAGTCGTGAAGCGTGCTCCCTCGGCAAGACCACCGAGCGCTTCCCGCCAGGCGCGTTCGTGCGGCGAAGCGAGCAGGACGCCATCGACGTCGAAGATGCCAACGCACAGGCGATGGGGGTCGTTGGCTTCTGATCCGGGGA
>NZ_FCOL02000222.1 GCF_001544515.1 Caballeronia terrestris | reverse complement strand
TTCGGGCGCGGCGTGGGGATCGTCTACATCTCCCACCGGCTCGGGGAAGTCACGTGCATCGCGCACCGGGTGGCTGTGATGCGCGACGGCGCCGTCGCCAGCACCACGACGCCCGATCCGCTGCCAGTGCGCGCGGTGTCATCGTGCACACAAAGCGCATCGATCAGGCCAACACGAAAACACTCTGTCACAAGGAGAAGTTCCAGTTCGGCAGCACTGCAAGCAGCGCGTTGCCGGAAGCGTTCGCTTCCGGCAACGCCCGGCAATACCCGCACACGAGGCGTACAAACATGAGCAAGTCCACTGCGACAACTACGGGCGCGAAACCCCGGCCCGGATTCGCGGGGAATCTCCTGCGGTCACGGGAGACGGGCATCATCGGTGCGCTGCTGATCATGGTCATTGCGCTGTCGATCTTTGCGCCGGACTTCGCGAGCGTCGACAATCTGCTTAACGACGCGCGCAACCTCGCGTTCATCGGGATCGTGGTGCTCGGCCAGGCCGCGGTGATGATCACCGGCGGGATCGACCTGTCGGTGGGCAGCGTATGGGGACTTGCCGCCGTCGCGTCGGCCGCGATGATGCATGCGGGCATGGGCGTCGTGCCCGCCTGCGCGCTCACGCTTCTGATTGCGGCATCCGTTGGCCTCTTCAACGGTTTCTGCGTGACCAAGCTGCGCATGCTGCCTTTCGTGCCGACGCTCGCGACCATGAGCATTGCGCGCGCGCTCGCACTCATCATCACCCGGGGCAAGGCAATCGACGGGTTCCGCCCCGACGGCGACGCCTTTTTTGCGCTCGGCGGCGGCGATTTCCTCGGGCTGCCGGTGCCTTTCCTGATCTTCGTGGCGTTGTCGATCATCGCCGCGATCGTGTTGAAGCGCAGCGTCTTCGGCCGCCAGCTCTATGCGGTCGGCGGCAACGAGCGCGCCGCGATGCTGACCGGCCTCAACGTCGACCGGCTGAAGATGAGCGTCTATGTAATGTCTTCGGTCTTGGCCGGGCTCGCGGGCATCATCGAGGTCAGCTACCTCTCGTCCGCGATCTCGAACCAGGGACTGGGCAAGGAACTGAGCGTCATCGCGGCCGCCGTCATCGGCGGCACCGCGCTCAGCGGCGGCGAGGGCACCGTGATCGGCGTCTTCATCGGCACGGTGATCCTCGAAGTGCTTCGCAACGGGCTCGTCCTGCTCGGCACCGACGCCTATTGGCAAGGGGTCTTTGTCGGTTCCGTGATCGTCCTTGCCGTGTTCATCGACCAGCTCAGAAAGGGCGTCTGGCGACGTCGCTGAGTGTGCTGCCCATAACGACCCTTTGGAGAAAACAATGACACGCATCCTGCTCGGCGCCGTGACCGCCGCTGTACTGTTCGGATTTGGGATTGCTCCCCACGCACAGGCCGCCGATAAGAAAGTGTTCGCCGTCGTCCCGAAAGCGCTCGGCGTGCCGTTCTACGCCGACGCGGAAAAAGGCTGCAAGGAAGAGGCCGCCAAAATCGGCGCCGAGTGTCTTTTCACCGGCCCGGCCCAGCTCGACGACGCCGAACAGGGGCGCATCGTGCGCGACCTGATTACCAAGAAGGTCGCAGGCATCGCGATCGCGCCGAACAATCCGGATTCGATCAGCGGCGTCATCAGCGCCGCGATGGCGAAGAACATCCCGGTCGTGACCTTCGACTCCGACGCGCCGAAGACGAAGCGTGTCGCCTTCATCGGAACCAACAACGAAGCGGGTGGCGAGTCCGGCGGCGAGGCATTCGCCAAGGCGCTTCCGAAGGGCGGGAACTATGCGGTGATCACGGGCGGGCTGTCGGCCGCCAACCTCAACGATCGCATCAAGGGCTTCAAGTCGAAGCTCGGCAGCAACTTCAAGGAAGTGTCCGGATCGCCCTTTCCCTGCAACGACGATTCGAGTACCGCCGTGCAGTTGATCCAGGACATCCTCGCCAAGAACCCCAATATCGACGGCATTTTCTTCGCGGGCGGATGGCCGATGTTCGCGCCGGAGGCCTACATGCGCGCGCTGAAGAACAAGGCGGCGGACCTCAAGGGTGGCAAGTTCGTCATCGTCTCGTTCGATACCCTGCCCACGCAGATCAAGCTCCTGAAAGACGGCTATGCGACGACGCTCATCGGTCAGCGGCCGACGAAGATGGGCTCGGAATCCGTCGACCAGTTGAACAAGATCCTGAAGGGCGAGAAGGTGCCGCCGGTCACGGATACCGGCGTGGACATCGTGAATTCGTCGAACGTCGACAAGTTCACGGCCGGCAAGTAACCCCCGTGCGGGACGGCGCCCGCGAGGGCCGTCCCGCGCCTTTCCTCGCAACGAGTGCCGCCATGACCGTTCTTTTGAGCGTTGAACATGTTTCGAAGATCTATCCGGGCGTCAAGGCGTTGCAGGATGTCTCCTTCGAAGTCGAGGCGGGGACCGTGCACGCGGTCATGGGCGAGAACGGCGCCGGCAAGTCGACCCTCATGCAGGTGATCGCGGGCGCGCACGCGCCGACCTCCGGACGACTGGTGTTCGACGGCCACGAACTGCAACTCTCCGGCACGCGAGACGCCGCCCGCCAGGGCATTTCGATCGTGTTCCAGGAACTGATGCTCGCGCCGAACATGACGGTGGCCGAGAACATTTTCCTCGGTGCGGAGCCGCGCATGGCGCGCGTGCTGGTGGATCGCGGCGTGCTGATCGCGAAGGCGCGCGCGGCGATGGAACGGCTCGGCATCACGCTCGATCCCGACACGCGCCTCGGCGACCTGACGATCGCGCAGCAGCAACTGATCGAGATCTGCAAGGCGCTGATCCACGAGCCACGTCTCCTGATTCTCGACGAACCCACGTCGAGTCTTTCCGAAGCCGACTCGCTGACGCTCTTCAAGGTCGTGCACGACCTGCGCGCGCGAGGCGTCACGATCCTCTATATCTCGCATCGCATGCGCGAAGTGTTCGACAATTGCGATGCCGTGACTGTGCTGCGCGACGGCAAGCACGTGCGCACAGCGCGGCTCACGGACACCTCTCCGGACGAAGTGGTGCGCTTGATGGTCGGGCGCGACCTCGCCGAAGTGCGGCGCATCCGGCCTGAGCATGGCGATCAGCCGATCGTCCTGGCGGTGCAGGGCCTGGGCGACGACGAACGCTACCGCGACGTGTCCTTCGCATTGCGGCGTGGCGAGATCGTGGGTCTCGCGGGACTGGTC
>NZ_FCOL02000221.1 GCF_001544515.1 Caballeronia terrestris | reverse complement strand
ACGTCCACGCAGTTCATGATCGTATGGCAACGGAACAGACGATACGGATCTTCCAGGTTGTCGAGGCGTTCGCCAGTCGCTTCATCGCGGCTGTCCGCAATAAAACGATAGGCTTGCAACAAACCGGCCGGACCGACGAATTTGTCGGGGTTCCACCAGAAGCTCGGGCACGAGGTCGAGCAGCTCGCGCACAGAATGCACTCGTAAAGACCATCCAGCTCGTCGCGTTCTTCCGGCGACTGCAGGCGCTCCTTCTCCGGCGGCGGCGTGTCGTTGATCAGGTACGGCTTGATCGAATGATACTGATTAAAAAATTGCGTGAAGTCGCAAATCAAATCGCGCACCACCGGCAGCCCCGGCAGCGGACGCAGCACGATCTTCTGCGGCAGGTCGTTCATGTTCTGCAGACACGCGAGCCCGTTCTTGCCGTTGATGTTCATCGCGTCCGACCCGCACACGCCTTCGCGGCACGAGCGCCTGAACGACAGCGTCTCGTCGACCGACTTCAGCTTCAGCAACGCGTCGAGCAACATGCGTTCGTGCGAGTCGATTTCGATCTCGTAGCTCTGCATGCGCGGTGCCGCGTCCTTGTCCGGATCGTAGCGGTAAATTTCAAATGTTCTCTTTGCCATGTCGATTCCCTTGACCCTTAGAAGGTACGCGCTTTCGGCGGCACCGATTCGACCGTCAGCGGCTGCATCTTCACCGGCTTGTAGTCGAGGCGATCACCCTCGCTGAACCACAGCGTGTGGCGCATCCAGTTCTCGTCGTCGCGCACCTCGAAGTCGCTGTGCGCGTGCGCGCCGCGGCTTTCCTTGCGCGCTTCGGCCGATACCATCGTCGCGCGCGCCACTTCGATCAGGTTCGCCAGTTCCAGCGCTTCCACCTTCGCGGTGTTGAACACCTTCGACTTGTCCTTCAGATGCACGTGCTTCACGCGCTCGGCGAGTTCCGCGACTTTGCCGACGCCCTCTTCCAGCAGCTTCGACGTGCGGAACACGCCCGCATGCGCCTGCATCGCCGAACGGATGTCGCCCGCGATCGATTGCGTGTATTCGCCCGAGGTCGAGTTTTCCAGCACCGAGAGACGTTCGAGCGCGAAGTCAGCGGCGTCCGCCGGCAGCGGCTTGTGCTCCTTCATCTCCTGCGCGTGCTTGATGATGTGATTGCCCGCCGCGCGGCCGAACACGACCAGATCGAGCAGCGAGTTCGTACCGAGCCGGTTCGCACCGTGCACTGAAACGCACGAGCATTCGCCCACTGCGTAAAAACCGTTGACCGGATCGTCGTAGCCCTTGGCCGTGCCCACCACCTGACCGTAGATATTCGTCGGAATGCCGCCCATCTGATAGTGGATGGTCGGCACGACAGGAATCGGTTCCTTGATGCAATCCACGTTCGCGAATTTCAGCGCAATCTCGCGAATCGACGGCAGGCGCTTCATGATCGTCTCGGCGCCGATGTGCGACAGGTCCAGCAAGACGTGGTCCTTGTTCGGACCGACGCCGCGTCCTTCCTTGATCTCCTGGTCCATCGAACGCGAGACGAAGTCGCGCGGTGCCAAATCCTTGAGCGTCGGCGCGTAGCGTTCCATGAAGCGCTCGCCGTCCGAATTGCGCAGAATGCCGCCTTCGCCGCGCACGCCTTCGGTAATAAGCACGCCCGCGCCCGCGACACCGGTCGGGTGGAATTGCCAGAACTCCATATCCTGCAGCGCGATGCCTGAGCGCGCCGCCATGCCGAGGCCATCGCCCGTGTTGATGAACGCATTCGTCGATGCCGCGAAGATCCGGCCCGCGCCGCCCGTGGCGAACAGCGTCGTCTTGCCTTCGAGGATGTGGACTTCGCCCGTTTCCATTTCGAGCGCGGTCACGCCGAGCACGTCGCCTTCGGCGTCGCGGATCAGATCGAGCGCCATCCATTCGACGAAGAAGTGCGTTTTAGCCGCGACGTTCTGCTGATACAGCGTGTGCAGCAAGGCGTGGCCGGTACGGTCGGCCGCCGCGCATGCGCGCTGCACCGGCTTCTCGCCGTAGTTCGCCGTATGGCCGCCGAACGGACGCTGGTAAATGGTGCCGTCGGCGTTACGGTCGAACGGCATGCCCATGTGTTCGAGTTCGTAGACCGCATTGGGCGCTTCACGGCACATGAACTCGATCGCGTCCTGGTCGCCGAGCCAGTCGGAGCCCTTGATCGTGTCGTAGAAGTGGTAGTGCCAGTTGTCTTCGCTCATGTTGCCGAGCGATGCGCCGATGCCGCCTTGCGCGGCCACCGTATGCGAGCGCGTGGGGAACACTTTCGAGAGCACCGCCACCGACAGACCCGCGCGCGCGAGTTGCAGCGATGCGCGCATGCCCGAGCCGCCCGCGCCGACGATGACCACGTCAAAACGGCGACGCGGCAGGGAAGTCTTGATTGCAGCCATTCTTTACACTCTCCAGAGAATCTGTGCAGCGTAGCCGGCGCAGGCGACCAGCCAGAGGATGGTCAACGCTTGCAGCGTCAGGCGCAGGCCGACCGGCTTCACATAGTCCATCCAGATGTCGCGAATGCCGACCCAGGCGTGATAGAAGAGCGAAAGCAGGGCGACGAAGGTGGCGAGCTTCATCCACTGGATCGCGAAGATCGACGCCCAGCCTTCATACGAGAAGTCGCGCGCGATGAAAAACCAGAACAGCAGGATGAGCGTATAGACGGCCATCACGACCGCGGTGACGCGTTGCGCGAGCCAGTCGCGCAGACCGTAATGCGCGCCGACCACCAGGCGCTTCGGGCCGACTCGGTTATTGGCTGCCATCTTAGAAGGCTCCGAAAAGTTTGAGCGCGACGGCAAGCGTCAGGAGCGTCGACACCACCAGCACGACGATGGAGGTCTGCTTGCCTCCTTCCTTACTGACGGCCGTGTGCGTGTCGAGCAGCAGAAAGCGGATGCCTGCGCAAAAGTGGAACAGGTACGCCCACGACAGCACGAGCACGATGATCTTGACGATGGGGTTGCCGAGGATGCCCTTGAACGCATCGAAACTGATTTCGGAGGTCAGGCTCTGATCCAGCAGGTACAGGAGAAACGGCAGGGAGATGAACAGCAGAAGTCCGCTGATACGGTGCAGGATGGAGACCTTGCCTGCCAGCGGCAAGCGATACTTCGCGAGTTGACCGATCCCGATGTTACGGAACTCGGGCCTTGGTTTTTTTACGGCTTCAGCCA
>NZ_FCOL02000220.1 GCF_001544515.1 Caballeronia terrestris | reverse complement strand
ATGCGCTGACAAGCCCAATGACTCGGAACCGGGCGGCCGCCGACGCATCCGGTCCGCATAAACCGGCACGTGCTCCGGATCGAAGTGAACCCGGCCTTCGCTCTCATTGCGCCACAGCCGGTTCAGAAACACTCGCGCCGCAGTCAGCGAAGGCGCCTGCCGCGCGAGGACCTGCGGCTTCGACCAGTACACCCCGTAAATCTGCGGCTTGCTCGATGCGAGCTGGCCAAAGTATTTGTCTTCGGCCCGGTTCTCCAGGCGCGTATCCAGATCGTTGCGCTCGACGTACTCCGCGATATCGCGGTCCCATCCTTCCACTACCGACCGATCGAACACACCGCGGATCACGCAGGCGCCGCGCGTTTTGACCAGCGCGATTTGCTCCGCACTTACACGCTGCTCCGCGATGTCGGAGAACAGTATTTCGGGGATCACGTTTTCGCCGCGATTCCGTTGTTCGGCGATTCTGTTTGCTTCGGCGCGGACCGCTTCTTCCACTTCGGCGAACACTTCGGAATAGTTTGGAAGCCGGGCGCGAAGCTCCTGCTTCGCGTGCCGGATAGCTGTCGGCAAATCGTCAACGTTGAGTGCCATGGTTGTCTCCTTTTGGGTCTGCTATATGCGCAGCATAGACCGACCATGCCCACAAAAGTGATAGCATCCAGACAATTACTTTGCGTCTTCGGCCATGAAACCAGCTTATGAACACTTCGAGTTTGGCGGTGACTGCTCGGTCAAGGTTTATCATCGTCGGTTGCCACGCCTTCCGTTCGAAGGGGACACCACCATCCTGAATATGGACTTACGCTGACGCTGAACAGTCACGGCAAACGCTATATCGGGACTCGATTGCAGACTACGTCGACGATGACCTGGTTCTCGTGCCGCCGAATCTTCCTCACACGCGGGCGTCGAACCGCTCGATCGACTCAGCGTCTCCTCAGGTTGCAATCGCATGCAGCGAGCCGGAACCGGCCGAACGCGTTTTACATGACGAGCATCTTCGTCGGCGGCGCGTTGAGTTCGGCGCTTGCGAGCCCGCTGTACGAATATGGCGGCTGGACGCTGGTCGCCGGCGTGGCGAGCGCCTTCCCGCTCGTCGCGCTGATCCATTACCTGGTGATCGGCCGGCCACATGCCGCGCGCATCGGCTGACACGCGCTCAGCAGGTTTTCAGTGTGGCTATGACGTGACGCAAAGCCACGCACTTGCCACGCAATCAAGCTGCTACCCACCGGTGACTTGCAGATCGACGAGTTTCTGCGCCACCACCCGCTGCAAACGCCAGAGATTGGCGTCCCGGATGCCGAGGCGCTCCAGGTGATCAACGGTCTGCATAAGGTATTCGGCGCCGGAGCCCCAGTGTCCGACGGCCTTGCACAGCACGCATGCGATTTCCTCGTCGTTCAGACCGGTCACAAAGTTGCGACCTCTGCGATCCGCGGCAAAGACGATCGCCCGTACGGCGGTATGCCCCGCCTTCGCAGTCACCCATCGTGGCGGACTGGTCGGCGGCTTGACGGTCATCTCCCGTCGCCAAAGCTTGCGAAGGTTTTCGAAAACCCGACCCCCAGCAATTCGGTATAGAGCGCCACGGCAACTGCCGCCAGAAACGAGCGACATCATCAGTCCCGGCTGTTCTGGGGTACCCCGAAATCGCGTGAGTCGAATGCAAAAGGCGCGATGCCAGCCCGGCAAAATCGCTGCCACCTGCTCATCGACGTCGAAGGCCGGATTCCACAACAGCGAACCATAAGCGAACACCCAGATGTCCTCCCCTTGCCATGCGCCGGTGGTGAGCAACGCCTGCAGTGAAGCCTCGTAATCAGCTTCGCTGTGAACGACGACACCAGGGGGCGGCCCTCTGTCTTCGACCTTGCACCCGATCAGAGCCACCAACTCCGGTGTCAGACGCCGAGGTGCCAACTGGTGACGATTTGCCGCAGAGGTCAGGTCCATCTGTCACTCCTTGCAGGGACCTACAGCGGGTATCAGATGAGTCTCGCTGGTGCCGAGAGGCCGCTCCGGCTCGTAGAAGAGGGCGCCGTTAACCCCATCACCCATACAACATAGATGATCGTCCGCGGCATTCAAGGTGAAATATAACGGCGACCCTGTAGATCGAGCGCGGACGAATTCATCGCGGAATCTGGTGTATCGATGATCAAAGCGACCGCATTGCTGTTGAGCCAATTTTCACCGCGTTCGGCGGATCCGGCGCGTACGCTCGTAAAAGTTATCGGGCTTTGCACGAACCCATCGGACGAACGTCTGAATGGCCTCGTTCGACAACAATGCCTCCACAGTGGGATAACGGTCGGCTAGCTCTGCCTCGGAGAAGAGTGCATGAATCTGCCGATGACAAATCCGGTGCATCGCCTCGGTGTGCCGACCGCCCTTGGTCTTCGGCACCAGATGGTGCAAGCTCCGCTCGCTTGCTGGAATGAGACGACCGCACAGCGGGCAGACTTCGCCCATTGCCTGCGGCTGATACCAAGGTTCGGGAGTCTTCTTTGCCATCGCCTCGCTGTATTGCACTGCGTTCTAAACCGCAAGGTCTAAGAGATGCTCAGAGCGACCATCAAACCGCGCTCAA
The DNA here is from genome assembly GCF_001544515.1 of Caballeronia terrestris. Lineage (GTDB taxonomy): Bacteria > Pseudomonadota > Gammaproteobacteria > Burkholderiales > Burkholderiaceae > Caballeronia > Caballeronia terrestris. The sequence continues at coordinate 613 of NZ_FCOL02000220.1, read as the reverse complement.
CGCCAACACTCAACCACGGAATGCCGGTTAGAGCGGCGGCACGCGCTACACCGGTCAAATTGCTATGTCGCCTTCAGGGAACAAGAAGTATTTTCCCCGGCCTATGCTGCAGCCCCTCGATCATTTGATGAGCAAGTCGCGCTTCGCGAAGCGGAAGCTCCTCGCCGATGCATGTCTCCAGTTGGCCCGCCAAGACCAATTCGGCGAGCTTTTCAAGCGTCACCGTGTTGACGGAAACGAGCAGGAAATCCGCGCGGGCTTCACGCGACGCCGCGCGATCCGCATCGGGCTTTTCGACGATGGATACGATGACGCCGCCGCGCCTGATCAGCGGATAGCACGTAGCAAGCGCGTTCCCGCCGACGGTATCGATGACCACGTCGAACGTTCCCGTGTGAGCGTCCAGTGATCGCGAGCGCTCCACCACTTCCTGCGCGCCACTTTCCCTGACGCGATCGAGGTCTTTTTGGGATGCAGTGGCAACGATGAAGGCGCCTGCGATCCGTCCAAGCTGCACGGCGTAGGCGCCCACATTTCCGGCGCCTCCATAGCCCAGTACCCGCTGGCCGGGCGCGACTCGCGCGAAGTCATGCAGCATTTGCCAAGCCGTAAC
>NZ_FCOL02000219.1 GCF_001544515.1 Caballeronia terrestris | reverse complement strand
GGATTGCACTTCGACCACATGTTGCAGGCGCAGCGCAGCGAACGAAACGATCCAGTGCCCGGCGCACAACCCTGTTTCCAATGCTGAACTCGCCAGTGCCAGACCGGAACCGGTTGCCTTGAGGCACGCCTCCTTCCGGGTCCAGCCTCGGAGAAATGCGCTGTTCATGTCTCCCTTTGGCACCCTGGAAAATTGTTCGCGTTCGGATGGAGAAAAATGAACGCGCGCGATCTCCAACACGTTGGCAAACTCTCGTGGGCACTCGATGTCGATGCCGACTTCGCCGTTGCGGGAAACAGCGACAAGTGCGACGTCGTCGCAGTGGCTGAGATTGAAATGAATTCCATATCGGGCATCGATCTGCGGCTTGCCGAATGGACCGTAACTCATGACGATATCGCGGGGAGCCAGGCCTGTTTGCATCGCCAGGATTTCCCGCAACGCCACGCGCGCCGCGAGGTAGCGCCGCGCGTGCACCTCATAAACGAAGCGCTGCGCTTTCGCGAGTTCGGAGCTTGCCAGTTGATCCAGTTCAGCCGCCGAGGGTCGTTGTTGCAGCGAAGCTTTCCACACCTGCGTGCACCCTTCCATGCAAGGCGCAAGGCGCGTAATGAGTGATGAGCGGGACGTCAGCATGTCATTTTTGAACGCGACCGCGTTAACTCGCATCGCTTACATGATATTGCCCCGCTGATAACCGCTCGCGCATAAGACTGCGCGCCCGGTGCAGCCGGCTCTTGGCTGCCTCCACCGTGATGCCCAGGTGAGCCGCGGCCTCGGGAGCAGTCCATTCGTTGACGTCGCGCATGATGAGGATCTCGCTGTACGCCGGCGGCAGCGCGGCGATGGCGGCAATGAGATCCTGGCGCAGTTCATCCCGCGCGTGGGCGGCTGGCAGCGATGCTTCAAGCTGCTCGTCGATCGGCTGCGTGTTCTTAAGCGCTCTGAACGTACGGAAACATTCGCGTTCGATGATGCGAAAGATCCATACGGCGAATGCCGACACCGTGCGAAGGTCCCCGATGTTCCTATGCATCTTCCACAAGGCCACCTGAACGGCGTCTTCGGCATCTTCGCTGGTGGCGCACACTCTTCGCGCAAAGCGCTTGAGGTCCGGTCGCGAGTGCGTAAGCAGCATCTCGAGCGCCGATGAGTCACCATTGCATGCGGCTTCGACCACTTCAGGATCTATCTTCATGCCGGACCTCGCAGGCGTGAAAAAAATTGAATCCTTTTGGCTTCGACACGGCTCTTGCATAGGTGGGCTTCGTCCACCAAACCATATCGACCAGAAAGGAACGTCTATGTCTACCCTCTTTTTTCAAAAGAACCTGCCGGTGTGGGAGCGCTCCCTGCGGACCATCGTGGGCCTGGCCGTCGTGATCGGAGCCTTCCTCGTGCCGTTGGAGCCGTGGCTCAAATGGGCGCTGGCGGCCTCGGGCGCATCGTTCGTCGCAATGGGCTTCATCGGATTTTGTCCGATGTGCGCCATGGCGGGCCGCAAGTTGAAGAGCTGAACGAGCCCCCGCACTCACCTCGTGAGGCGGGCATCTCTCAACGGTACGACTGGGCGGCCGAGACGGCCTCGTCCGCCTTCCAGCCGCCTCCGACGGCACGCACCAGTTGAACGCTCGTCACCAGCGATTGCGAGCGGTTTTGCAGCATCGCCCTTTCGATCGAGAGGATCGTGCGTTGCGATTCCAACACGTCGAAGTAGTTGCCCAGGCCTTTGTCGAAGCGGAACTTGGCGACTGCCTCGGCGCGACGGGCAGCGTCGAGGGCCTTTTGCCGCTGTTCGAGCGCCGCTTCGTTTGAGGAGACCTCCGTCAATGCGTCGTCGACTTCCTTGAGCGCCAGGAGCAGCTTGCTCTTGTGCGCCGCCACGGCCTCCTGGTAGCGTGCATCCGCCGCGGCCAGATTCGCCTTGTTCCTGCCGCCATCGAAAATCGGAAGCGAAATGGCGATCGGCCCGAACGAGAATTGCTGCCCGTTCGTCAGATTGCGAAGCTCCATCGACGCGAAGCCGAAATTGCCCGTCAGCTTGATAGTGGGATAGAACGCGGTCTCGGCGATGTTCCTGTCGGCGATGGAGGCACGGATGTTCTGAGCGGTCGCGGCCAGGTCCGGGCGACGCGCGAGAATGTCCGCCGGCACACCGGGCGCCATCCTCGGCGGCGCTGGCAGCAGGAAATCGCGCTTCGCGTCCGAGAAGGAAGGCGGCACCGAGAAATTCGCGATCGGGCGCCCGGTCAGGGTCGCCAGGCTGTGCTCATTGAGGTCACGCCGCTTGCGCGCTTCCTCGAGTTCCGCCGCGGCGGTCGCGACATCGGAGCGCGCCCGGGCCAGTTCCAGTTCTCCAATCAGGCCGCCCTTGTACTGCGACGCCATCACCTGCTCGGTTTCCGAGCGCGACTGCCGGAACGCCTGCAGGATCGCCAGGTCGAGTTCCGCCGACCGCATTTGCCAATAGAACTGGACCACCTCGGCGCAGAGGATGAGCATGTAGGAGTCGACCTCGATCTTGGCGAGCTCGACCTTGGTGTTGGCCACCGTGACGGCGTTGGCCACGCGCCCCCAGACGTCCGGTTCCCAGGCCACCGAGGCTCCGACCGCATACTCCCTGCCCTTGATGGACTGCTGCCCCAGCGCCTCGCCAAACGGCGTGAACTGCGACGTGTGCGAGTAGCTGAATCCCGCGTTGGCGTCGACGCGCGGCAGGAAGCCAGCCGAAGTGCCCTTGACCTCTTCGCGCGCCGCCCGCAACCTCGCAAATGCGACATCGAGGTTGGGATTGTTGTGCAGAGTCGTCTCGACCAGGCTGTTCAGGACGTCGTCATGGTAGACCTTCCACCACTCGCCTTGTACGGAAGCGGCTGCCGGGTCGCCGCCCTTGAAGCGCGCGGGCGTCGCGACGGGTCCCTCGATTGGCGTCAACGGGCCCGTGGCGCAACCGGCCTGCAGCAGCAGGACGAAGCAGAGCGGTAGCCAGCGTCTTTGATTGCTTGCCATCATTTTCCCCCTCCCGCAACGACCCGGTCCGACAGCCAGAGGACCGCGATGGAAGCAGCCAGAACAAGGCTCAACACGAAGAAACAGTCGTTGTAGGCCATCACGAACGATTCGCGTCTGACGAGTCTCGCGATCGTCGCGAACGCCTGGTCGCCTATGTCGGCAGCGTTGCCGGCGTCGCGCGAGAAAGCGGACGACAACAGATC
>NZ_FCOL02000218.1 GCF_001544515.1 Caballeronia terrestris | reverse complement strand
AATGGTTCCCGCGCAACCGGCGCGGGCAGATCCTCGGTCTTTTCATGACGGGATTCCCGATCGCGGGAATGATCGGTGGCCCGGTGTCGGGCTGGGCGATGTCGCGGCTCGCAGGCGTTGCGGGCCTGGCGGGCTGGCAGTGGCTCTATATCGTGGAAGCGGCGCCGGCGGTGCTGCTCGGCATCGTGACGTGGTTCACGCTTTCGGACAACATCGAGCGCGCGAAATGGCTCACCGAAACGGAGCGCGACACCTTGCGTCAAGCGTTGCGCGACGACGCCCAAGAGGGGAACGCGGAACACGCTGGGCAGTTGCGGCAGGTCATCGCCGACCCGAAGGTGTATCTCATGAGCTTCGCCTATTTCACCTTCATCTGCGGCACCTATGCGCTGAGCTTCTGGCTGCCGAGGGTGCTGAAGAGCGCGGGCGCGACGAGCGTGGAACGTATCGGCTGGCTTTCGGCCATTCCGTACGGCATCGCGGCGATCGGCATGGTGCTGATCTGCCGGCACTCGGACCGGCTGCTCGAGCGCCGCTGGCACGGTGCGCTGGCGGCCTTCGCCGGAGCGATCGCACTTTCGTTGCTGCCCCTTCTGGCGCATGATCTGACTGCGACCCTCGTGCTGCTCACGATCGCAGCCGTCACGGTGTTCGTCACGATTCCGCTGCTGTGGTCGCTTGCGTCCGACTATTTCGCAGGGTCGTCCGCCGCCGCGCCGGCGATCGCGTTCGTCAACAGCCTCGGACTGCTCGGCGGTTTCGCCAGTCCGTTCGCGATGGGCTGGCTCAAGACGCTGAGCGGCACGCTCAACAGTGGGCTTTACCTGATGACGGCGCTGCTTGCGCTCGGCGCATGCGCGATGCTGTGCCTGCGCGTAGGACGCCAGGCGAGCAGATGAGCCACGAACGAACGGCGAGGCCCGGGCAACCGGACTCTCACACGGCCAACATGGAACAGACTTTCAAGAATGCATCGCCGGGCAGCCTGCTAGGGGAGAACGTCGCGCGCCTGGACGCGACGCGCTTCGTGTCGGGACGCGTCGATTACAGCGCCGATCTCCTTCCCGAAGGCGCGCTCCATCTTGCCATTCTGCGCAGCGCACATGCGTGCGCGTCGATCGTCTCGATCGACCTGTCCGATGCGCTCGCCATGCCAGGCGTCGTCGCCGGCCTGACGGGCGAAGACGCGGCGCGCATGAGCGACGCAATGCCTCCCGCCATGGACCTGCCCGCAAAAGGCGCCCGCGGTCCGTTGCAGAGTCGATGTCTTGCGCTCGGCCATGCGACGTATTTCGGCCAGCCGGTCGCGGCGCTCGTGGCGAGTTCGGTCCACGACGCGCAAGCGGCTCTCGCCAAGATTCGCGTCCATTACGAGGTGCACGCGCCGACGGCGAACGCGCACGACGCCCTGCGCGAAGGTGCGCCGGTGGTCCAGCCCGGCTGGGACACGAACCTGCTCGTGCGCGACCGCATTCGTTCGGGCGATGCGGACGCCGCATTCGAACGTGCGGCGCACGTCGCTCGCGGCGAGCTGACGGTCGGCTCGTCGACGAGTGCGCCGATGGAAACGCTGTGCTACATCGCCGAATGGGATGCGCGCGGGGAGCGCTACACGCTCACCGGCACCTTCCAGAACCCGCATACGAGCCGCTGGCTGACTGCGGCGGCCCTGCGCGTGAAGGAGTCGCAGGTGCGGGTGATCGCGCCGCGCATGGGCGGAACGTTCGGGCTGAAGATGGCGGGGCATCCGGAGGAAGTGCTGGTTGCGCTGTTCAGCCGGCTGACGAAGCGCCCGGTCGCGTGGGTCGAGGAACGGCGCGAGACGCTGCTCGCGGGGGCGCGTTCGCAGCACCACAGCTTCGAGATTGCGGCGGACGAGGAGGGAAGGCTGATCGGCTGGCGTGACCGCATTCTGGTCGATGTCGGCATCATCGGCGCCGGTCATAGCTGGGCGATGGCGCTCGTTACGCCGGCCGTGTTTCCGACCGTCTACACGATCGAGCATTGCGACGTCGAGTGCTCCCTCGCGATCACCAACCAGCCGCCGTGGCAGGCCATACGCGGTTACGGCAAGGAGATCGGCAACCTTGTGCCGGAGCGCGCGATCGATCTGTTGGCGCGGCAATCCGGCATCGATCCGGTCGAATTGCGCCGGCGCAATCTCGTCGCGCGCGACGCCTTGCCGCGTCTGCTGCCGTCCGGGCTCAACGTGGATAGCGGCGACTATCCGGGCGGCCTCGAGCAATTGCTGACGATGTTCGATTACGGGCAATGGCAAGCGCGGGCTCACGCCGCACGCCATTCCGAGTGGCGCATCGGGATCGGAATCGCCTTCGAACTCACGCCGGAAGGCGGCGCGCGGCCCGGTAACTTTCCCAATGGATACGAGACGTCCACCGTTCGCATCATGCCGTCGGGCGACGTGCAGGTGCTCACGGGCGTCACGTCTCCGGGTAGCGGCAGCGACACCGGCATCGCGCAGATGGTCGCCGGTGAACTCGGCCTGCGCGTCGACCAGGTGCGTGTGATCGAAGGCGACACCGACGTGACGCCGGTCGGCACTGGCAACGCCAGTAGCCGCGCGCTCATGTACGGCGGCACGGCCGCGTATCTGGCCGCGCGGGAATTGCGTGACCGGCTCGTGCAGTGCGCCGCCAACATGCTCGGCGGAGCGCCCGGCGAGATCGTCCTGCGCGACGGTCATGCGTGGCGCGAGTCGAACGGCGCGAGGGTCGCGGTCGCGGAGCTGGCGCTCGGCGCGCACCTGCGGCCATTCACCGTGGCGGCTGGCGTGACGCTGCCGCTCGAAGTCACGCGCAGCTTCGCGCCGCAGAATGTGCGGGTCGAGCCTGATGCGCAAGGCCGCATCGCCACCTACCCGACCTTCTCGTACTCCGTGCATGCCGCGGCGCTGGAGCTCGACATGGCGACCGGCAATAGCAAGCTGCTCGATTACGCCGTGGTGCATGACTGTGGTGCGATGATCAACCCGGCGCTCGTCGAAGGGCAACTCAGGGGCGCGATCGTGATGGGCATCGGCCTCGCGCTTTGGGAAGTCATCAAGTTCGACGACCAGCACCGCATGATCACCGATCGCTTCAAGAGCTATCTCTTGCCGCGCGCAAACGATCTTCCGCCGATTCGCGTCGGGCATCGCGTGACGCTCAATCCGTTTCATCCGCTCGGCATGAAGGGCGCGGGCGAATCGGGGCTCGGC
>NZ_FCOL02000217.1 GCF_001544515.1 Caballeronia terrestris | reverse complement strand
ACGCGGATGCGGCCGATATGCTCGATCTGGTTCAACGGACCAAGCCCGGTCCTTTCGGCAGGCGAACTGGCGAGATGGGCAGCTACATCGGGATGCGCGACCGGGGACGTCTCATCGCCATGGCCGGCGAAAGAATGCGTGTCGATGGATATGCCGAGATCAGTGCCGTTTGCGTGGATGACGACTATCGCGGGAAAGGGCTTGCTGGCCGGCTCGTCAACGTCTTGCGTAAAGAAATCGAGCGACGAAGCGAAACGCCGTTTCTGCACGTCTTCAGCGACAACACGTCTGCGATCGGTTTGTATCAGCGTCTCGGCTTCGAATTGCGTCGCACGTTTCACCTTACCCGCGTCGGACACACGGATCCGGGTTCGGCCGTGGTTCTTTAAAGCCATTTGCGAAACGTGGAATTCGAGCCGACCGTCCGTTACCCCGGGTCGATAGTGATCGGCCGTTCGTACGGCCTTGTAATCCTTTCAGCGCCTTCCCGCGCCTATCGACCAGCGAAACAACTCGTCATGTCAAAAACCATCCTGATTACCGGCACCAGCAGCGGCTTCGGCCGCGACACGGCAGAGACGCTCGCCTGTGCCGGACACCGGGTCTTCGCGTCAATGCATGATGTCGCCAACCGTAACCGGCCTCATGCAGAGGCCCTGCGCGCCAGGGGAATTCATGTCATCGAACTCGACGTGACGCACGACATCTCCGTCGAGCGCGGTGTGAACAGGGTCGTCGACGAAGGCGGGACGTCTCGACGTCCTCGTCAACAACGCTGGCATCCGCTCGGCGGGCATCTCTGAAGCGTTCACGACGGAACAGGCACGCGCGCTGTTCGAGGTGAACGTATTTGGCATCCAACGGACAATGAGGGCGGTGTTGCCGGCCTTCAGAAGCCAGGGCGAAGGGCTGGTCATCAATATCGGCTCGATCCTCGGCCGGGTGACCTTTCCTTTTTTCGGTCTCTACGGCGCGTCGAAGTTTTCGTCCCATCGCTACCACTCGGTCGCGGAGGATAGCGCAGCAGTTGCGCGTGACTGCACGGTGAGATCGAGCTCATAAAGGCCCAACAGGGCCAGGAGCTGCTCGGTCGTGATGGACGCCGGGTCCAGCTCAAGCGCGGATAGCCGGCTCTGGCTCAACCTCACGCGCGCCGCGGCCTGTGCTTGGGAGAGTTTCTTCGCTCGGCGGGCCGACCGTAATATCTGACCCAGTTGCATGGCAGTGACGATAGTTCGGTTCATTGTGTGTACCTGTGACACAGCTATTTTCATTTTACGCGCTATACAGGTATTTTAAGATTATTCGTTTTAGAGCTAAACGACTGGTTGCCTATCAAGCTCATCGGTCGGCGCGCAAAGCCGCCTCGAGAAAAGCCTCATTGCAGGGATGTCATACGATCCAACTCGCCGAGAAAAGTCGGTGCAGTTTGGTGCGGTCTCCGGCTTTTCTCCCTATCCGTTTCACGTAAGCTACCTCTCAGTGGAATACATGCTGGTTACGAGAGTGGTAGTGGAAAGCAAGGGCCCCGTTCTGGAGTGATCCGGACGGGGCCTTTTGTGTTTCGCGCGCTGCCTGTACCTGCCCGCAACCGAGTGTTGTTCTCGATGGGCGCACTGGGCCACGTCATGCAAAATACCCGCATCTGATATGCGGAGCACGACTCGTGGGCGTCAACTTCGATCTGAACGATTTGCAGGCGTTTCGAGCCGTCGTAGAGTTGGGCAGCTTCCGCAAGGCGGCGGACGCGGTCAACATCTCGCAGCCGGCGCTGAGCCGGCGCATCGAGAAGCTCGAAGCGGCGCTCGGCGTGCGGCTCTTCGAGCGGACCACCCGCAGTGTCACGCTCACGACGGTAGGCCGCGTGTTCGCCCCGAGCGCGGAACAGCTTCTCGACGACCTCGATGTCGCGTTGCTCGGCATCCGCGATGTGTCCACCAGCCGTCTGGGTCATGTGACCATCGCGTGCGTGCCATCGGTGGCCTACTATTTCCTGCCGAGCGTCGTCGCTGCCTATCACACCCGCTATCCGCGCATCCGGGTCAAGCTGCTCGACTCGAGCGCGAACGAAGTGCTCGGCTCGGTCATCAGCGGTGAAGCCGATTTCGGCGTGAGCTTCATGGGCAGCCAGGAGACCGAGGTCGAGTTCAAGGTCCTGCTGCAGGAACGATTCGTCGCCGCATGCCGTCGCGATCATCCGCTTGCCCGGAAGACCCGTGTGTCGTGGAGCGAGCTGTACGAACACGAATACGTTTCCGTCGACAAGACTTCCGGCAACCGTTTGCTGCTCGATCAAGCGTTGACTACCGTAGCGCCGAAAGTGCCGAGCGTCTGCGAGACGCGCCACGTCACCACCATGCTCGGCCTGATCGAAGCGGGGCTCGGCGTGGCCGCCGTGCCTTCGATGGCGATGCCCATGCGCGACCATCCGATCCTGACCAGCGTGCCGCTCGTCGATCCGGTCGTGACGAGGCGAGTCGGTATCGTGAGGCGCCGGGGCCGTCCGCTTGCGCCAGCCGCGCAGCAGTTCTACCAGACGATCCTCGACACGAAACGCAGCGGCATGGCCGGTGCGGCCAAGAAGACCCCGAAATGACATTGCCGAGGCCTTTCAATCTGCTTTACGTCCAGGTCCTGCTCGGCATGGGGCTCGGCATGACCGTCGGCCACTTCTGGCCACAGACCGGCGCATCGCTCAAGCCGCTTAGCGATGCATTCGTCGCGCTGGTGCGCATGATGATTGCACCCATCGTTTTCTGCACGATCGTCACCGGTATCACGTCGCTTTCGAGCGGCTCGAAGATCGGCCGGACCATCCTGAAGGCGCTTGCGTTGTTCTACTTTCTCACCATCGTTGCGCTCGTCCTCGGGCTCGCGACCGCTTTCGCGCTGCACCCGGGCGCGGGACTGCACATCGACGCGCATCATCTCGACACGGCCGTTCTCGCCCAGTATTCGACGCGCACGCAGTCGCACGGACTCGTCGAATTCGCGCTGCATGTGATTCCGGAGACGCTTGTCGGCGCCTTCGAGAAAGGCGAGGTGCTGCCGGTCCTGCTGCTCGCCCTGCTGTTCGGCTTCGCATTGAACGCCAGCCGGAGCGCCGGCCAGCGGGTACAGGAATTCATCGATGGCATCGCGCACGTGCTGTTCCGCATCCTCGCGCTGATCATGCGGCTTGCGCCCGCCGGCGCATTCGGCGCAATGGCGTTCACGGT
>NZ_FCOL02000216.1 GCF_001544515.1 Caballeronia terrestris | reverse complement strand
AAGATTGACATTGATCAATTCCATCGGCCGCAGCAGCACTAGGCTGAGGTAAGCGTTCTAGTTCGGCGAGAGGGCGCCGGGACTAATTACCGGGCTTGACATGGTAGAAGTTAGCTGACTGCAACTGAATTAAGGAGGGCAACAGCCATGAAGTCGGACAGTCAACTGAGGCAGGAAGTCGAGGAAGAACTAATGGAAAATCCGGCCGTCGACGCAAATGGGATAGGCGTTGCCGTGTCTGGAGGCATCGTCACCTTGAGCGGACACGTTGCGGATTATGCGCAGAAGATCGCCGCGGAGAAGTCTGCGCTCAGAATTGCCGATGTCGTCGCCGTCGTAATCGGCATTGACGTGAAGCTTCGCGAGCCAGACCGACGAACCGATGAGGACGTCGCCTTGGGTGTGCGGGCGGTCCTCGACTGGATTACGGGGCTGCAAGAACATGCTATCAAGATCAAGGTCGAGAAAGGATGGGTGACTTTGAGCGGCGAAGTACAAGACGGTTACCGCAGCCATATCGCCGAGAAGAATATCGTTCATATGCGGGGCGTCACGGGAGTGACGAACAATATCAGAATCCGTGGCTCCGCTTCGCCGGTCGACATCGAGTACAACATCCGCAGGGCAATTCAGCGTCATACGAATCGCGAACTGAAGCATCTTGGCATTGAGGTCGACGACGGCAAGGTCACACTGTCCGGTCGCCTCAGTTCTTTGGCTGAGCGGTCTGTCGTGTGGGGAGCGGCGCGCTGGACGCCTGGCGTGAAGGCTCTCGTCGACCGTCTTGTAATCAGCTGACGCGACGAGCCGTCTTCCAACGGGCGCCGGCAGCGAAGCGTGGCTGGTGTTCTCGGCAGAGGGACGACAGATGCTCGAGTGGTCCACCTGCGAATTCGCTTGATTCGAACTGTGATCGGCGATACACATATAGACAGACAGTTGCCCTCTCCGCCCGCTTCGAGCGTTGCGTGAGCCGTTGGAAGTTACCACATTGACGTTGATGGCGCGTTGTAACGATCATAAGGGTCGACGCACCGCATCCCTTCGACGATCCCCTGGGCACCCCGACGTGCGCCGGGGCACTAGGCGCGACGCCGTTGCTCTAACGCTGAACGAAGGGCTTCAGGATCTGCGTCCCTCGGGATCCACGAAGGGCGAGATTGTAAGTTGCACACCGAGTGCGCATCGCTACAGGGCAGTGCTTGCTAGGGGAGTCGTTTGGCGCGGTGCCACGAGCCATCCTTGACGGGCGCTCGAAAAGGAAAGATCTGACTGACGTGGCGAGCGGCGAAACAGAGGGAAACTATATGAAAATCAGTTCGAGCGACTTTCTCATTCCGGAAGGATGCGAGCTCAATCTACGGAAGTGGCCGACGAGGATAGGGCCGGCATACACGTCAAAAGAAGACTATCAAAAGCTGCTCCGAGAGCACGTTGCCCGGCTTAGCTTATTGCAACAGCTTCTGTACGCATCCAATCGATATGCGATCCTGCTGATCTTCCAGGCAATGGATGCGGCAGGAAAAGATGGTGCGATCAAACATGTGATGTCTGGCGTGAATCCGCAAGGCTGCCAGGTATTCAGCTTTAAGCATCCGAGCACCGAAGAGTTACAGCACGACTTTCTCTGGCGGACCACTCGCGATCTACCTGAGCGCGGGCGGATTGGTATCTTCAACCGATCCTACTACGAGGAGGTCCTCGTCGCCCGAGTCCACCCTGAGATTCTTCGCAGCGAAGGCGTCCCGGGCGTGCGGCTCGACGGCGACAGAGTCTGGCGCGACCGGTATCAATCCATCATTGATCTCGAGCGGCACCTCTGGATAAACGGAACCCGCATCATCAAATTCTATCTTCATCTGTCGAAGGAGGAGCAGCGACAGCGTCTCCTTCAACGTATCGACGTCCCAGAAAAGAACTGGAAATTAAGCCTTGCGGACATCAATGAGAGGAAATTCTGGAAGCAATATATGAACGCGTATGAGGGGTGCCTGAAGGCGACGAGTACAACTGATGCACCTTGGTACGTCGTACCCGCTGACGACAAGGAAAACGCTCGGCTAATCGTGTCCCAGGTTCTCGTCGATGCCTTAGAAGGGCTTAGGATGACCTTTCCTAAAACAACCGCCGCGCGACGAACGCAATTGCAAGCGATGCGCAAGCAGCTTGCAAAGTGATCTTCAGGAACATATCCGCACGCGTATCGCCTCTGACATCGTCGCCGACCCGGCTCGAAACCTGGAGGGTGCCACAGACGCGCTGGTTCGCGGCACTGCGTCGCTACTACGACGAGCACATCGTGCTCCTGGGCGATCAACTGTAACGCCGTCGGCAGCGTCGCGAGAACACGTTCAATCCTGCCTCAGTTCGCGCCAGATTACCCTGCCTTCCTCCTGGCCAGCAAGAAAAGCGTCGGCTTGAGTGGTGCCGAGCGCGTAGGGCAGCACGATGGCGGCGCCCTCGATGCAGTTTTCCAATATCGAGCGGACTCCAGCGATGTACTCGGCGGATCGAGGATCGCGACCAGAGGTGAACGCTTCTGCCATTAGTTCGGCTACGGTGGGCTTGCTCATGTTCGCTCCTTCGGGTCGGGTGGATCAGGCCGCTGGTATATATTCATACGCGGCAGTGCGGGGTCATCGGGTGGCTGACGCAATACGCTTTCCCGAACCGCGCTGGCTGCCGTCTACCAGCTCTACGTCTCGTCGACAGCCGCGTAAAGAAGTCGTGCGCCGATCAGAGCGTAGTGAGGTATCGCGTTGATCAACTGGTACTGGTTGAGTTTCAAAGCCTCCCGATTCCTCTTGCCGATGGCGGGAGCACCACTGACGCGGTTGTCCGCGAACACCTGAGCAGCATTCATTCGTCACGGTCGATATAAGTGCGACGGTCTTCCACTAATCCCCTCGTGAAGTCGAATCGAATGGTCGCATTAGCTTTTCTCCGTCCGCAGCAAAGTTTTTAGAAAGGCTTCGACACGCACCAGGGAGGGTTGAAGATAAAGCTTAATGCAAAGTCTTCCAGAGGCGTTGATATGGATCAACCACGGCCTGCGGCCACGATCATCGTCGACCAAAATCGGTCGGCGCTCTCTAGGGCGAGCGGCCGGATCAAAACTTGTTTCGGTCGTCGCCAACGATACTACCGCAATCGAACTCAAGGGCCTTCGCTCGCGCCTGCCCAGAATCGTCGATATCGCGCGGTGTCGAGCAGACATATAT
>NZ_FCOL02000215.1 GCF_001544515.1 Caballeronia terrestris | reverse complement strand
CACGATGTATGTGCTTCACTACGACGGCATTGGCGCTGTTGGGCTCCCCGGCAGCAGCAGCCAGCACGAACTTTGCGGGAAAGCAAATGAAGAAGGTTAGCCACCCCTTGAAGGTCGGCATGCAAGGCGCGGCGGTCGTCCGACTGCACGACGCCTTGCAGCTATGTCTCGACCTCGGGGTTCTCCTTGCAGAATCCCCACGCGGTCGTGCGCAGTTCGCTCTCGCCCTGGCACACGATCGTGCGCGCGCCCTGTATGGTGATGCTACGGCCACACTGGTCGACCGGTTCCAGGGTGAGCGCCGTCTTTTGATCAACGGCGAGGTAGACGCTGCGGTAGCGGATGCGCTCAATGAACTTATGCGTGGCTGGGATAGCGCGACGCTCCACTAAGCGTCGCGAGTTAGAAGTTCGCTTACGCCAACTTATCTCGCGTTGTTGTGTTGAGATCTTCGACCTAGCGTGACGGGCTAAAACTGTATCTTTCCAAAGTGGATTCTTGCGGAGCATCGGTCGCTCGTTTTATCTTGCACTAAGCGCATCATGACTTCAGATCAGGGACCACGACGCAACAGCGATCTAGTCCTTCAGCGTCTGAAAACAGGCCCCGGCCAGCTTGTGCGATGGCCGAGCGCGAATGCTCTTTGTTTAAATCCGTCGCCCCAGTTCGCATCCATCGTTGCGCGACGGTCTCACCGGACAATCCACTATGGGAAATTCGATTCCTAACGAAACCCATTTCACTGACCTGCGATCAACGCCGCAATGGCCGTTTAGCCTCGTGTAAAACGTCCAGCGTGCCCATACGCAATGCGACATCGACGCCCTCTCCAAGCAAATCGCGTTCGCCCGGCTGCATGTCTTGCCAGCCCTCAAGTCTTTCCTGGATCAGCACCCCAATCTGAGCATCGACATCGTACTTGACGATCGGTCCGTCGGATTGCGCATCGGCGCAGCCGTGACGTCCTTCTCCTCGCAGATTCAGCGAAAATGCGCAGTGTAGCGAAACGACGACCGCCCAAGACAAAGCAGGCGTTAGGTGGGACGCCGACCTCCCTAAAGCGATCAGATGCTGGGGGCCGCTCCTTTCTTCCTGACTCCGATGACTGCTTCCGTTTAGGGTTATTCGATGCCTGCTATTTATCCGCAGCAATGTGAGTGCTCTGTCGCGCGTGTTGGCAGGCGTCGAATAAGCCTCGATGGGAGGAAACCGCGGAGTGGTCCAACGCGGCCGGAATGTCGCGAGGCTATGGAGATTGATGGGCTGGGATGGTGGGCAAGGCCGGACTTGTGCGGATCGTGCGGGATGTGGGTGGGCGCTGGCGTAGTGGTGGATCTGAACAGTTTCCGATTTGTGGTGACGCGACGACGGCGCGAGTGGTCCTTTGAAGCCACTGGCGCAAGCGTCCGCTCGTGGCACGCATTGCTGCGAGGCCGACGGTCGGTTTGCATACCTCTGGACAGTTGCACTCATGTATCGCCTCGTCGCACAGGTGGTGCACGAATGGGCGCAGTGCGCTCCAGGATCTCGATGACGATCATCGGGGCTCCGCAGTGCCGGCAGACGAAGACCGAAGGGACAGTGTTCCTGGGGTCGTCAGACTTATTGTTGGCCTCGGGCACGACATTCAGCAGCTCACGTATCTTTGCGAGATTGGTGCGGCGCACCGGGTTTGCTAACAGCCCGTAGTGACGGATGCGATGGGAGCCGCCGGGCAGGACATGGAGCAGGAAGCGGCGCATGAACTCGCCGGCCTCCAGTGTCATGGTCTTGTAGCGGGTGCGTCCCTTCGCACGGTAGTCCTTCCATCGGAAGGTCACGCCGCGTTCGTCGAGTGCTATGAGCCGCTGATTGGAGATGGCCACGCGATGCGTGTAGCGCGACAGATACGCAAGCACCGCTTTCGGTCCCGCGAACGGGCGCTTCGCATATACGACCCATTCGCACGTACGCCGTCCGTCACGGCCCGGGAGCACCCTGCCCCGTTGAGCTATCCATCTGTCTGTCGCGACCGGCCAAATTGCTCGAAGCCCTCAAACGGTCTCGTTAGTGTATTTTGGAAAGCGGAAATCCGCCAAACCCCGGGCTCCTTCACGAATACTCCGAGGCTTAGCTCCTGATGCGCGGGCAGCGTCTGTCCCTCGGAATTTTCGCCCCCTCAACTCGTTGGTAACATGCACAAGAGCAACGAATTGAGCGAGGCGAGTCTGGTCCCGACGTTTGTACATCCGGCCGTATTCAGAGAATCCCGGCAAGTGCGGGGCTGTGCTCACTGGCCTCGTCGAACAACCTTATGCCAAGCAACCGGCCGTCCGTGGCGACTGGATCTGTCACTGCGTCGAGGAGAAACGAAACCAAAGGTCGGTAGCTATGTAATGCTCAAGAACGCGAGAAGATCTGCAGGCGTGCGACGAGTGCCCCATCCGTCGCCGGGGTTCAGCGAAGCGAGCGCCATCCACGAATCCGGAGGACCCAACTCCTCCATGCCTTCGGCTCTCCATCACGTAACCAACCGGTCGAGAGATGAAAGTCAGCAGCGATCTAACGGTTGCTTACCTGTACGACAGCACGAACCGCGTCGGTCTTCATGTCGGTCCCTTCACAATTTGACTTCATGCTGCATTGCACCACATATTCGAGCGCGGCGTATGCAATACCAAACGTTTTCGAGTTCGTCCAAGCGCGAGTAGCCCGCGGTCCTGGCGCAAGCGACTTCACAGCCTTCCGCGTAAGTATTCGAATCAACGGCATCTCCATCTACGAAATCCTAGTTAGGGTTTGCTCTTACTCGCCGTTAGACGCCGCATATCGTTATGCAGAAAGGCGCGACGACATCTGAATTTTTTTCAGCAATAGTTGAGCGGAACTTCATTGATTGCGTTGAGAGCATCGCAGAGACTGCGTCCACCAACTAACAC
This sequence comes from Caballeronia terrestris, assembly GCF_001544515.1. Taxonomy (GTDB): domain Bacteria; phylum Pseudomonadota; class Gammaproteobacteria; order Burkholderiales; family Burkholderiaceae; genus Caballeronia; species Caballeronia terrestris. Next base: position 320 of record NZ_FCOL02000215.1, on the reverse strand, counting down.
GATCGATGGAGACAAACATGTTGCTCAACAGCAAAGTGGTAATCGTCACGGGTGCAGCCTCGGCACGCGGCATCGGCAAGGCAACCGCCAAAGCGCTTGCCGCGCAGGGTGCGCGAGTGGTGATCCTCGACCTGCGGAAAGAAGACGCCGAAAGCGCTGCACACGATCTCGGTGAAGACCACCTCGGGCTCGCTTGCGATGTCACTGACAAGGCAGCATGTATTGCGGCGGCGAAGGCTGTCGTTGACAAGTACGGCCGCGTCGACGGACTGATCAACAACGCGGGCATCACCCAGCCGTTGAAGACGATGGACATCGAA
>NZ_FCOL02000214.1 GCF_001544515.1 Caballeronia terrestris | reverse complement strand
ACATCATCCTGCTCGAGAAAAGCCTCTCGGTGCTCGGCGACGGAGTGCGCGAGGGCCGAAAGGTGTTCGGCAACATCACAAAGTATATAAAGATGGGCGCGAGTTCGAATTTCGGCAACATGTTCAGTGTGCTCGGCGCCAGCGCCATCCTGCCATTCCTGCCCATGGCACCGATCCAGGTTTTGACCAACAACCTGCTCTATGACTTCTCGCAAACGACAATCCCGACAGATAACGTCGACCCGGAGTATCTTGCGGTGCCGCGGCGATGGGACATCGGCAACCTCATGAAATTCGTGCTGGTGATTGGGCCAATCAGCTCGATATTCGATTACGCCACTTATTTCATGATGCTTCATTTCTTCAAGGCATGGGACAAACCCGCACTGTTTCAGACCGGCTGGTTCGTCGAATCGCTGCTGACGCAGACGCTTATTATCCACATCATCCGCACGGCCAAAGTGCCGTTCTTCGAGAGCCGGGCAAGTGCTGCGCTGATCGCGACGAGTTGCATCATCGCCGCCGTCGGCGTTGCTATGCCATTTACTCCGCTTGGCGCCTTTTTAGGGTTTGTTCCCCTGCCTGCATCATACTGGATGGGTCTTCTGCTTATCCTCGCAAGCTATGCGCTCCTGACGCATGTTATGAAGACATGGTTCGCCCACCGGTTCGGGCTGAACTAGATGACCGCTCCTCCAATGCAGCCCCGTCCGACGACGAACGGCGATGCCGACCAGGTTTCCCGGCTCGGTGGTGCGTGCATGGAACACCCTGATACCGAGTTTCTCGAGATTGCCCCCGCGCTCCACGGCAAGACGTCCCTGACGCGCTCGCTGGTTCTCTGGGCAGTCGGGCTAACGGGCCTATTAACCCTAGTTTTTGTAGTCTTACATTTCGGCTCCCTCGAACGAATCGTCGAACTTGCACGCTCAGCGCGACCCACATGGCTACTCCTGGCGATCGTTGTCCAGGGTGGTACTTACGTCAGCGCGGCCCTGGTCTGGCGGCAAGCCCTGCGTCGCGCCGGACACCCACGATCGCTTCGAACGCTGATCCCGCTGGGCATCGCAAAGGTATTTACGGACCAAATGTTGCCTAGCGGTGGGATCAGCGGCACGATGCTGGTCGTAAGCGGCCTCATCCGGCGGCGAGTGCCTGCGGCGGTTGCCATGGCTGCCATGCTGGCAGGGCTAGTCTCTTATGACATCGCCTATCTGAGCGTGGTAGTCGCGGCCGCCACCATGCTGCGGCTTCACGATCGCGCCAATCTTCCTCTGCTGATTGGTGTCACCATTTTCGCGATTGTGATGATCGCGATTCCATCTATTGTGCTCGGCCTGAAGCGACTAGGTGACCAGAAGCCTGTTGCATGGCTGAGTAGGTTGCTCGGCTTGAGCGCTTTGCTGCGGGCTCTTTCCGACGCGCCCACCGACCTTTTGCGCAGCCCGCGGTTGGTAATGCAGACTGTGGGCCTTCAGCTTGCTATTTTCATGTTTGATACGGTGACCTTTTGGCTCGCGTTCCGCGCAATCGGGTATGGACCCGAGCCGTGGGCGATTTTCGTGAGTTTTACCATAGCCTCGATGGCTGCGACGATCGGACCTATTCCGCTTGGTTTGGGGACGTTCGAAGCGGCCGCTGTAGGCATGCTTCACCTATTGGGAGTTCCGATCGAAGCCGCCTTGAGCGGCACGCTCCTGTTACGCGGACTGACAGTGTGGCTGCCCATGCTGCCAGGCGTCTTGCTCGCCCGACGCGAGATCCACCGCCCTTGAGAGCCAGGGTGTCAATCCCGGACCTTCGTGAAAAGGGGTCTGGCCACTTTCTACTCCCTATACGTGCCCCGGAGGTCACCGCGTGAACTCCACCTGCAGAAAGCGCCAGGGTTGACCTGCGTCAACCGCGCGTGAGCCGTCGTCGCTACGATTTGTGAATCGTTCAAGCATCGGCAAAGAGCGTGTTTATCGAATGGCGCCGCCCTCGAGGGTGTCCTTGATGCGTTACTTCCTCCTGCACTTGACATGATAGGTATACTAAAACTCGCGTTCAAACTGTTGGTGAACGACAGCGCTAAGTTCACGGCGCTGCTTGTCGGGATTACGTTCGCGGTATTTCTGATGGTCGAGATGACGTCGCTGTTTGCAGGTATTCTGGACCGCTCGTCGTCCACCGTCATCAACGTGGGCGCCAAGGTCTGGGTAATGGATCCCGGAGTACAGACGATTGCGAGCAGCATCGGCATGCCGGATTATGTGCTGGACGCAGTGCGCAGCATCGACGGCGTGAAATACGCAGTTCCGCTCTATTCGGGTGGTGCGCTCGTTAAGCTTCGCGACGGCAGGTATCAAGCCGTCACCGTGATCGGTCTCGATGACACAAGCCTGTTCGGTCGCCCCATGATGAAGCAGGGAAGGATCGAGGACATTTACGCGGAGAATGGATTCGTCGTGATCGAGGACGCGGAGTTCGTGAAGCTCCAGAGTCCCAAGCTGGGAAGCGATTTCGAACTCAACGACCACCGAGGCGTGGTCGTTGGGATCGCCACCGTGGCAAGCAGCGGGTTGTTCGGCTCGCCCACGCTCTACACGACCTACCGCCGGGCGATCGAATACATCCCTTCGAGCCGCTATACAACGTCGTACATCCTCGTGGAGCCTAAGTCCGAGGCCGACATTGCCCATATTAAGCAAGCGGTCAAGGAGCTCGGCTACGTGGCGCTCACGAAGCAGGAGTTCATGAAGAGCATCTCGGATTTCTACAAATACGAGACCGGACTCGGAACCAACATCCTGCTGATGACGGTTATCAGTTTCGTCGTGGGACTGTCGATATCGGGCCAGACGTTCTACACGTTCATTCTGGAGAACCTCGAAAAATTCGGTGCGTTGAAGGCGATCGGTGCGAAAAGCCATGAGCTTGTCGCGATGATCCTGTTTCAGGCGACCTTTACGGCGCTCACCGGCTACGGGCTGGGCATCGGATTGTGCGCAGGGCTCATCAGCCTCGCGCGACTGCGCATTCCGGACTACGCGGCAATGATTACGTACGGCAATCTGTTGCTCGCCTTCGTGATGGTAATCGTGATTGCCGCGACTTCGAGCTATATGGGCGTTCGTCGGGTTTTGAGCATCGAACCCTTTGACATATTCCGGGGATAGGCATGACAACGCCAGCCATCGACGCTCGTTCGGTCACCAAGTGGTTCGGTGAAGGCGACGCGCGGACCTACGCCGTGCGCGATGTGTCGATTCAA
>NZ_FCOL02000213.1 GCF_001544515.1 Caballeronia terrestris | reverse complement strand
GCGGTGGGGCGATACCGCCGCGTCCGGAAATCGCGACGATCGCGCCGTGCCCCTGAGCGATGAAGCGCGGCAAGGCGGCGCGTATCGGACGCACCGAGCCGAGCAGCTTGGCGTCGATGACGCGCTGCCAGTCGTCATCGGTGAGGTCGAGGAAGTCGCCGAATGCGGCTACGTTCGTGCTGGTCACGAGACCGTCGAGACGGCCGAAGCGCTCCTCGATCTGCGCGAAGGCAGACCGCACGCTGTGGTCATCGGCGACGTCGACCGATAGCGGCACGACACGGGGCAAGTCCGCGAAAAGATGCGTGTCGATGTTGCGCGAGGAAGCGATCACGCTCGCCCCAGCAAGGGCGAGCCTTTTCGCGGTGGCCGCGCCCAGTGCGCCGAACGCGCCGGTGATCCAGAAGACGCGGTCTTCGAATAGCTTGCTCATGCTTTGACTCCGATGAATGATGGTCCGATCAACGATTACCCGTTTCGATCTGCGTCGTGTAGCGGTCGTCGACGACGGTCGAGAAATCGACCGGACGCGGATAGAAGCCGATCTCGCCGAGTTTTTTGGTCGCTTCGACTTCGGCCTTGAAAGGCGCGCCGTCGTGTTTCACCGGAACGAGGCGATAGGCGCCGCTTTTTGCCGCGAAGAGCGCCTGATCCGGCGTGAGCTGCTGGGCTTTGGCGTAGGCGGCGGCTGTTTCAGCGTCGTGCGTGGCCGCCCAGTTCAGGTACCGCGCGAGGCGCGTCATGAAGTCGCCGATCGCCTCGCTCAATTGCGGGTCCTTCAGCGCGCCCGTGCGCGCCGTGACGGACACGAAGCCCGGAAAGCCCACTTCGTTCTCGGTCGCGAGCTCGCGCACTGCGCCGCTCGCGAGCGCGTCCGCGACCCGGGAGCGGGTGGCCGGCGCCGCATCGACGGCGCCCGCGACGACGGCGGGCGCGGTGGCGTCGTACGTAAGCAGGCGCAGCTTCACGTCCTTCACGTTGAGGCCAGCCTTGTCGAGCGCGAGCAGGCCCACTGCGTTCGCGTTGCCGCCCTCGTTGAACGCATACGTCCTGCCGCGCAAGTCGCTGATCTTCGTGACGCCGGACGCCTTGCTCGCGATCACGAGCATCGGCGAGTAGCGCTTGCTGTCGACCGGTGCGAGCAGGCCGATGAGCTTGATGGGCGCGGTCTCGGCGGTCCAGTTGCGGCGATCTTCCGACGAGGCCTTCGGCGCGGCGGTGTCGCTCAGGCCCCAGCTGATGTCGATCGCGTTGCCGCCTAACGCCTGCACGGTCGGTCCCGCCCCGTTCAGTCGCGCCCATTCGATGCGGTACGGTGTGCCTTTCAGGAAATCGGTCGCCTCGATGGCTTCGCGCGTCACGTCCTGAAAGATGCCCACGCGCAGGACGGGCTGCGCGGCGTAGGACGATGAAGCGACGCAAGCGGTGACGCCGATCAAAGCGAAGAGCGAATGTAGGAAAGGGCGGGCGATGGACATGAGGCGTCTTCGAGTTGGGATTGGTTAGAAGTTCACGCGGCGACGGCGCTAGGGCTGATCGCCGTACGTCGCACGCCGAGCTCGGCATAAAGACGATCGCGCAGTGCGGCGCCTTCTGGATGCGACGGATCGCGCTGCCCTGCTGCATCGCTGACCGTGACATCGAGCGTGAGGCGCGCATCGCGCAGCACGACGATGCGGCTGGCGAGGCGCACGGCTTCCTCCACATCGTGCGTGACGAGCAGCACGCCGGGTCCATGCCGCGCGACGAGCTGGCGAACGAGGTCCTGCATGCGCAGGCGGGTGAGCGCGTCGAGCGCAGCGAAAGGTTCATCGAGCAACAGCAGCGCCGGGTCGCGGATCAGCGCGCGAGCCAGCGCGACGCGTTGCGCCTCGCCGCCTGACAGCGTCGCGGGCCACGCATCGACGTGGCGCGTGAGGCCCACTTCGGCAAGTGTCGCGATGGCAAGCTCGCGAGCGCGTGACGTTCGCGGTACGCCCATCAGCACGTTCTGCCAGACCCGCTGCGACGGAATGAGGCGCGGCTCCTGAAACACGGCCGCGCGCGGCGTGGCGACGAAACCCTCGCCGGCATCGAGAGAATCGAGGTCGAGCAGGGTGCGTAGCAGCGTCGTCTTGCCGGAGCCGGATGCGCCGAGCAGCGCGACAAATTCGCGGCGCCGTATCGTCAGATCGAGACGCTCGAAGATCGCGCGCTCGCCGAAATGCTTGCTGGCCTGGCGGATGGAAACCGCGAGTTCGGGTTCGCGTGCGGTGGTGTCGCGTGTCATCGGCGGCGCTCTTCGTTAAGGGTGCGACGCCAGGGCAGCGCGACGCGCTCGGCGGCGCGCAGCAGCGCATCGATCGTGAGGCCGAGCAGCGAGTAGACGAGCACGACGCCCAGGATGATGTCGGTGCGCAGCGCGGCGCGCGGGTTGAGCGCGAGATAGCCGATGCCCGAAGTCGCATTGACCTGTTCGGCCGCGACGAGTGCGAGGAGTGCGGTGCCCATCGCGTAGCGGACCCCGACGAGAATCGAAGGCATCGCGAGCGGCAACACGATCTGCAGCGCGATCGCCGTGCGCGACATGCCGAAGACCTGCCCGGCTTCGACGAGTTTCCCATCGACATGGCGCACGCCGGAAAACGTGTTGAGATACACCGGAAACACGCACGCGATGGCGATGAGAAGGATCTTCGGCTTCTCATCGACGCCGAACCAGATCACGAACAACGGAATCAGCGCGAGAAAGGGAATCATCCGCAGCATCTGCAGGAGCGCGTCGTAGGTGCGCTCGCCGATGCGGGACAAGCCGGCCACGAGACCGAGCAGGAGGCCGATGCCGCCGCCGATCAGAAAGCCTGCGACCGCGCGCTGCAGCGATGCGACGAGGCTGTCCCACAGGACGCCGCTGCGGGCGAGATCGACCAGGGCGGCCGCCACATCGAGCGGCGCTTCGAGCACGTGAGAATCGATCCATCCCGCCGAAGCTGCGAACTGCCAGATCAGCAGCAATGCGATTGGGAAGATGAGACGCGTGAGTTCCCTGGTCGAAATCTGACGCTTGCTGCTCGCGGCGCGCGTTTTGAACACGCGCAGGTTCGCGTGGCCGTATCGTCGGGGCGTTGGCAGCGCGCTCATCCGGGGCGCCTCGCGAATCGACGCATGAGCGCCGGCGCGGCGGTAGAAGCAGAGGTGACGGACATGAGCGTGGCGTGCTTGAAGGTGGAGATTCATCTTCGACGCGCACGTGCCCAGCGCAAACCGATCATTTCACGGATGCTTTTGAT
>NZ_FCOL02000212.1 GCF_001544515.1 Caballeronia terrestris | reverse complement strand
GACCGCATGGATGATCGCCGTCGAGCCTTCGCATGAAAAATCGTTTTATCGTTTGCGCGCCTTTACCGTCCGCGTTTTAATCCCCGGATAAAGTGGATCAGCCCTGCTCCTGACAATAAATTTCGAATTGTTTCAGGGCAGATCGATTGGTTAGCTGATATGCGACGCAAGGAAAGAAGTTGAACCTCGCGCGCAAATGCATCGGCCAGCCGCAAAAGGGCTCCATTCGATTTACTCTTTGCGCGTGCTGGCTACGAGGGTAATAGGCACGCAAATGGAAAACGTTACATGCGGAAGAAACGATCGTGCGTTTTTATCTGAAATCGATCACCGTCTTCAAACGGTTACTGTCTGTGGTCGTCGCTGCGGAAGCTCATTCCGCAGCACGCCCAACCGCCGCGTCGAGCACATAAGCGAAACGACGGAAGGGAAGCCAAAAAACGCCGATCACCACGTTCCGCCAAACGCCTGCTGTACTTTTTGCGAATCAGTAACACCGTTCGCAATCAGCAATTGCGTAAGCAACCGGGCCTTTTGCGGATTCAAGTCGAGCGAGACGACGAAACCTCTCTTGTCATCGTCGACCTCCACGTTTCTGTTCACGAATCCGGACATCACCCGCGTCGAGCGGACGACGACGATACCCTTTTTGGCCGCCCTGTCGAGCGCAGCGAGCGCTTCCTTGGACGCGTCGCCATCACCCTCGCCCGCCAGCACGATACCCTTCGCTCCATCGCTGATCGCGTGGTCGATCTGCTGCCCATCCATGTTGCTATGCGCGTACACGATCTCGACGCGCGGCAACTGACCACCCGCCGGCAAGCCCAGCACGTTACGCGCTGATTGAGGGGGCGGCGTGACGAACCGCACGCTCGCCGGATCCACATAGCCGATCGCGCCCGCGTTCGGCGAAGCGAAAGCCTGCACCGCGGTCGTATTGGTTTTCGTGATCCAGCGCGGCCCGTGAATCTGGTCGTTCATCACGACCAGTACGCCGCGCCCCTGAGATTTCGGGCTCGCCGCTACTTCGACGGCCTCATAAAGATTGCCGGGACCATCGGCGCTCGTCGAGCCTCCGGGACGCATGGAGCCAACCAGCACCACCGGCTTGTCCGAGCGCAGCACGTTTTGAAGGAAGAACGCGGTTTCCTCGACCGTATCGGTGCCGTGCGTAATCACGACGCCGTCCACCTCGTTCCGATCGAATGCCTCCTGAATCCGGCGCGCCAGTTGAAACCAGATCTTGTCGCTCATGTCCTGCGAGCCCACATTCGATATCTGCTCGGCGCTGATATTCGCGAGCTTCTCGATGCCCAGAACGCCCCGGACGAGATCCTGGCCCAGCACGTTGCCCGAGTTGTAGCCGATCGCGGAGCGCGGATCAGCCGTCCCGGAGATCGTCCCGCCCGTTGCCAGCACGAGAATGCGCGGCGTGCCGGCTGCGGGCGTCGTCGACGCGTCCGGTGCCGCATCGGCGGCCCAAGCGCTCGTTGCACTAAGGGCGCTCGCGCCCACCACAAGCCCTGCGACAAGCATTGAACTTTGCACGATGGTCTTGATGCTCATTTTCATTCTCCTCGGTTGATTGGACAGCGCAACGACGGGACGTCGCTGATCGGCGAAGCGCCCCGCCTGATGTTTCCTTACGCAGCGGACGAGATCTTCCTCGGCTGCGTCAGCATGGCGGGCTGTAGGATCTCGTCGAGTTGCAACTGGCTCAAGAGCCCCTTCTCGATCACGATCTGCGCGACGCTCCGGCCCGACGCGAGCGCTTCCTTCGCGACTTCCGTCGAGTGCGTGTAGCCGATGTACGGATTGAGCGCGGTCACGATGCCGATCGACTGCTCGACGATCGCGCGCAGCCGGTCCCGATTGGCCGTGATGCCGTCGACGCATTTCGAGGCGAGTGTGAGGCACCCCGCCCGCAGGTGGGCGACGCTCTTGAAGAGGCTATGGGCGATGATCGGCTCGAACGCGTTGAGCTGAAGCTGGCCTGCCTCCGCTGCGAAGCTGACTGTCACATCGTTGCCGATGACTTCGAACGCGATCTGGTTGACAACTTCCGGAATGACCGGATTCACCTTGCCCGGCATGATGCTGGAGCCGGCCTGCACCGGCGGCAGGTTGATTTCCCCGAAGCCGGCGCGCGGGCCGCTCGAGAGAAGCCGAAGGTCGTTGCAAGTCTTCGAGAGCTTGACCGCGACGCGCTTCAACACACCGGAAAGCTGCACGAACGAGCCGACATCCTGCGTCGCTTCGACCAGGTTCGGCGACGTCGTAAGCTCGATGCCGGTCACATCGCTCAAATGCCGGCACGCGAGCGGCGCATACTCCGGATGCGTATTGATGCCGGTCCCGATCGCCGTCGCGCCCAGGTTGATCTCGCAGATCAGCTTCGCAGCTTCCTTGAGCCGCTCTTCGTCTTCGCCGAGCATGACCGCGAACGTGCTGAACTCCTGCCCGAGCGTCATCGGCACCGCATCCTGAAGCTGCGTGCGGCCCATCTTGAGGTCGTTGCTGAACTCTTGCGCCTTGCGCTCGAACGACGCGCGCAGCACACCCATCGCCTCGACCAGTTGCATGATGCCCGCATAGGTGGCGATCTTCAGGGCGGTCGGGTAAACATCGTTCGTGCTTTGCCCCAGATTCACGTCCTCGTTCGGATGCAGAACGCCGTATTCGCCCCGCTGATGGCCGAGATGTTCGAGCGCGAGATTTGCGATGACCTCGTTCGCGTTCATGTTGGTCGAAGTGCCCGCGCCGCCCTGGATGACATCGACCACGAAGTGATCGTGCGCCGTGCCCGAGCGCACTTGCCTGCACGCCTGGACAATCGCCTGCATCTTGAGTTCGCTCAGTAATCCGAGATCGTAGTTGGCGAGCGCGGCCGCTTCCTTCACGCTCGCCAATGCGTTGACTAGATTCGGATAGACCGAGATGGGGATACCCGTGATCGGGAAATTCTCGAGTGCCCGCAGCGTGTGAACGCCATAGTAGGCTGCGGCGGGCACGGCGAGGTCGCCGAGAAGGTCGTGTTCGATACGTTCGGTAAGCGTGAGCATGATTTCTCTTCCTTTGAAAGTGCGGATGATGCTGACGAACGGAGTCATCCGGCGCACGTCGTGCGCAGGCCGGTCAGCAGTATCAATTGGGGTGGATCAGTCGATTCAGGTGGCTTCGAGCAGCGGGGATGCGGTTGGCGCAGCCGCCGCGCTCGCATATGTGACGCACTGTCTTGCAAGCACGTCGGTTGGATCGATCAGCGTCACGCGTTCGCCGTTTGACCCGGTGC
>NZ_FCOL02000211.1 GCF_001544515.1 Caballeronia terrestris | reverse complement strand
GTGTGTAGATATCGGGATTCGCGAGTTTCCTGGCTAGCCAATCGCTGTACTCGTATGAGCACACCCCGTTTCTGATGCCGGCATGCGAAAGCAATGGCGAAGCGGCCCATTCCGACTTTCCTCCTTCGTGCAGCAAATCAAACGAGATCGGCGTCGACATGATTTTGAGAAGTGCTTTCTTGAGCGCGTCAGTGTTCTTACTGTCAAAACCCAGCATCGTGCAAAGGATGCCGACAGGCAAAGAATGGGTTTTGCTGGTTAGCAACTCGTCGAAAGCGTTTAACAAAAGGACGTTTACGATTTTCCGCTCGAGCAGTGAAAGCTCACCGCTCACATGCACGGTAGCCACATGTTTTCGTAGTTCGCTCGCCTGAGGCTGGGGTCTGACGTTAGGCATGCGCCGCTCCATTAAGCGGACGATTGTAAGTACTGGGAGTCAGGTCATCAAGAGAAAGAACATGACCTTTTGACAAACGTTTTTGCCTTGCCCCATAAACCATGACCTTTAAGGTGGTCCCTCTAGGGACGGGCGACTATCAAAGCCCGTTTTGTGGGCTCCCCATAAACCATGACCTTTGTTAACCAGATCACCCCATAAACCCTGACTTTTGTTGTTGGGTGGAACACTGGATTTTTAAGTGCCATATGCCGATGATGAGCGGAATGACGGGGAATCGGCTCCAGTCGGTGCTTGGCTCGTAAGTGTGCTTGGGGCCAATTCCCCATAAACCCTGACTTCTCCGCTTACTGGGTGGCTGGGAGGGGTGGGCTATCCAGCCGGCGGCCCCACAAAGGGTGACCTTTCGCCCCATAAACCCTGACTTTTAGAGCCGTATGTTGACGATGCAGCGAATAAAGGTTTACGAATCAGTTGTTTACAAGCCATGGTTGGCAAATGTCATCGTGCCCCATAAACCCTGACCTTTCCCCATAAACCCTAACCTTTATCGACGGTTTTACCCATAAACCCTGACTTTACACCCCATAAACCCTGACCTATCCGCCGGGAAAGCCTTATGGGGCAAGGGTTTCGTGAACGCAAAGGTTTTAAAGTTGTTGTTCTTTAAAAAAACAACAACACCCACTGGTGGTGTTTTTTAGAGACGTAAAACCTACAACACACCTCAAATGCTAAAGCTACCTAGTAGCTACCAGCTAGCAAATCAGCGCTTTTCTTTCAAGCTGGTATCGAGTGCGTGCAGGGCTCGCTCCAACACTTCGCCAAAAGGCACGTTCAGTTTGTCAGCGAGCGTGTTCAACATGGCGATCGTCTCTGCTTTCGCTTTGATGTTGATCTGCTGATTCCGGCCAGTCACATATCTCCGTTGGGTTCGCGTTTGCGCAGGCAAAGTAGGAGGAGGCGCCTTCTTTGATGGTTGTCGGCTGGGAAAGCCACTCTTTCGCGATATCTCGTCAATTACATCGGATGCGATGGGTTTCGAAGGTTCGACTGCCGAGCGAGGCGCGAAGTCGCTCAGGTCATCAATGTCGAGGGGGTTGGCGCGGCTCATGCCTCAACCTCCTCGGTTTTCAAGCTCTCCCTGCTTTTACGGAGGGTTGCAATCACCTCGGCTGCGAATGCTTCGGCATTGGCGATCGCTTTGTCCAGATTCGACACTTCGCGAGGATCGAGATCTGCGAGTGGCGCGCCAAACGAGAACATTGCCCGGAACGCCTCCCGCTCGTTCAAGGAGGTTTCGAAGACGTTGATACCTGCTTCGACGAAGGCCGTGTTGATGTGCGTCATTGTTCGAGTCCGGATGATGGGGCTGGTCCGAGTGAGAAGCACACCATAGGGGACAGGTCGCCGCGACATTTTTTCTTGTTGTTTGATGACATGCAGGGCGCGCGCTGCTTGTTTCGAATCCAGCTGAGAGCCTTGCGTCGGGATGATAACGAGGTCGGCCTGACTAATGGCCAGCAAGACGATTTTGGCTGCCGTACCTTCTAAATCCACGATCACGAACGGCGTTTGAGAAGCCGCCTCTTCGATCCGCTCGATCATGTTTTCTTCGTCGGCATCGGTGGTCACCTGGAGTCGATTCAGAGATTTCTGACCTGCGGCCCACGTTTTGATGGGATGGTTGGGATCTGCGTCGATGACTGTGACGTCGGTCTTTCTGGCAAGTTGCTCGGCCAGTATGAGCGCGGACGTTGTTTTTCCAGCGCCGCCCTTGGGGCTGACAAATACGATTGTGGGCATAGTGAGTCCGTTTTGGTTCCGTTTTGTAGGTATCAGATAGCTACCGGGTAGCTATCTGATAGTTATCCGGTAGCTATAAGTCGGCTGGTTCCAATGGCTTGGCTAACGGCTAGCTACCAGATCGCTACTTAGTACCAAGAGGATAACAAGATAGTAGCCAACTTCAAGTGAAATCTAGATGGATACCAGATAGCTACCATTGAAATCGGATTTCTAATGGAGCGACTAACAAGGAACTAGCTAAATAGCTATTAGCTAACTAGTGGGTATCGGATAGCTATCTAATAGGTAGCTATGTGGGCAACTAGGAGGTAGCTTGCACAGGGTAACCGTGAGGCAGCGACTATCTATTCGCTAGCCTGTGTGTGCACTAAGGGGGTGCAGCAGCGACATCTGGTTATCCGTAGCTAGCTGGGAGCTACTTGAATTGATAGTGCTTGTTTGTTTCGTAGACAATTCGACTGTTATGCAACTAACTGTCATAGTCATAAAAACCAACCTTCGTTCATGATCGTCGCACCGCGAGGTACGTTTAGCTTCCACATACGGTTGGGGGCATAAGCGCTATCGGATAGCTATCCGATAGCAACAAATTGATGCCTATCGTTCAAACAAAACCCTGACAGAGGTTGCCGCCGATCCATCCACGGTTCAATATGAGCGTCCCAGCGCGATTGGGGGCAATCGCCAATTAACGGTAACTTAGGTACAAAACAACATGGCAACTGGCACGGTTAAGTGGTTCAACGATGCAAAAGGTTTCGGCTTTATCACCCCCGACGGCGGCGGTGACGATCTGTTCGCCCATTTCTCGGAAATTCGCACGGAGGGCTTCAAGACGCTCGCGGAAGGGCAGAAGGTGACCTACGACGAGAAGATGGGGCCAAAGGGCAAACAGGCGTCCAACATCAAACCGGCGTAAGCCGTTGCGCCACGGCGATTGAGAGGTTGTCGTGGCGCTTATGACCTCGCTGGTCAGCGAAAGTACGCGCGTAGCAGGCAAAAGGGTCGCAAAAATCACTCTGGCATTCTCTGCTAATTATCATTAGCAGAGAATGATTTAATGCGTAAAATACCCGGAAAGCGCATTACGTGACGGCTAGACGAG
>NZ_FCOL02000210.1 GCF_001544515.1 Caballeronia terrestris | reverse complement strand
GGCGCGCACCTGAGCGCCGAGGCCGTCGAACGGATTAAACGCGAGGACGTAAAGGGAACGCCGCGCGTCGTAGAAGTTGAACTCACCGGCGACGACATCGCCCAACGCATTCTGCAAAGCGCGGTCGAATTTAACGCCGACCTGGTCGTGATGGGAACGCATGGCAGGCGCGGCTGGCGGCGGCTCGTGCTCGGCAGCGTCGCGGAACATTTTATGCGGATCGCGAATTGCCCCGTGCTTCTTATTCCTGGACGCGACGCCGAAGCACGCGCGGAGCAAGCCGGGACCACAGGGGAACCGCTGAAGGAGCCGTCATGACTTACAAAACACTGCTGGTTCACATCGACGACAGCCGTCACAGCGAGGCCCGCGTCGACTTCGCCTTCGATCTCGCACGCAAATTCGACGCCCATGTGGTCGGCTTGTACGTGGTGTGCCAGGATCTGTTTCGGCCACTCTTCAATCGCGACGAAAGCCTGAACCTCGCCGAGAACGAGGCCCAGCACGCAGCGTGGCGCGAGCGCGCTCACGAAGCGTTTCTCGGAGTTGCGCATCGTGCGGGCGCAAGCGCCGAATGGCGCGCCCCTGCAGGGCCCCCGCTCGATGTGGCGGCGCTCCACGCTCGCCACGCCGATTTGCTCGTGCTGGGCCAGCACGATCCCGAAGACCCGGGCTCGTACGTCGCGAAGAATTTTGTCGAAGACGTCGTCATGAGTTCCGGCGTGCCGGCTGTCATCCTTCCTTACTCCGGGCGAATCAACAGTTTCGGCGACAATGTGCTGATCGGCTGGGACGGAGGGCGCGAATCGGCGCGGGCCGTGGCCGATGCGCTACCGATCCTGAAGCGCGCGCGCTTCGTCGAAGTGGTGAGCGTGCAACGGCACCAGGATGACGAAGCGCCTGCCGGTATTGAGGTGGCTGCGTATCTCGACCGTCACCAGGTTCGTGCGAGTTTCTCGTCGACGAGCCGAGCATCGGGCGCGAACACCGGCGCGACGCTCCTGAGCAAGGCAAGCGCGGTTCACGCCGACCTGCTCGTGCTCGGTGCCTACGGTCACACACGGGCGTTCGAACGGGTGCTCGGTGGCGTGACTCGGACGATGCTCGAATCGATGACCATTCCGGTGCTCATGTCGCATTAGATCGAATGCCCCGCACCAGGACGCGGTCTCATTGGGTAGCCTGTGAACTGAAGCGGCGCTCACTTCCGAGCGCCGCCGTTTCGTCGCTTTGCTCACTTAAGAACCAGAAGCGAGCGCTTCGTCAGTGTCGTACGGAGTGGCGTCCCGCACCGCCAGCACGGGAACATTGCTTAATCGCAGTACGGACTCCGCCACGCTGCCAAGTAGCACCCTCCCGGCCCCCCGATGCCCATGCGTGCCCATCGCGATCAGTTCAGCTTCAAGTTCAGCAGCCGCATCGACGATCACATGCGGGACCGATTGCCCGTAAGAATCGATGACGCGCGACATGACCAACACGTTGTCGGCTGTGCAGCGCTCCTTCGCACGTTTCACTTCGGCCTCGGCGGCTTCGTGCGCGACGGCGCCGAACGCCTGATCGTCATAGAAGCCAGTTTGCACGTCGCCGATAGGAATGACATGCTCAACGACGGCCACCACGAGGACAGTGCCGTCCGCCGCTCGTGCCATTTTCAGCGCCTCGTCAAGTGCGAGGCGCGCAGCACGGCTGTTATCCAAAGCCACAAGAATTCGCTTGTACATCGCCTTCTCCCTTTTGGTTAGCGCGCCTTCGATCGACGCTTCGAAGAACGGCTTTTAGTTTGGCCGGCGGATGTCCGGTGCGATTGATCCGTGTCAATCACCGATGAAACTCCGCGGTTGACGTGCGTCAACCGCCGTGGAGACGTATCGGTATAGGATGAATTCCTCGTGTCAGCTTTCTAACGGGCAAGCAATGCCTCACTCGACTACATCCGCGTGGCCCTGCGCGAATCATTGGGCATATCCAGCCGCCGAGTGGTTCGCCGAGGCCTTCGACGCGCGCGCCGTCAGGGCGTGGCTCGCCGCAGGTGGCGCGCCTCACTGGCGGCAACCCATTGCGCTCAATATCAGTATGCCCGCGCCCCACGGTGCGGAATGCGCCTGTGATCGAGCCGACTGTGTCCAAGCAAGCATCTGCGTGGCACATCTCGAGCAGGAGATGGCGCTCTACCATGCGACGCGTGGCGAGCGCGCGACAGTCGTCGAAATGCGATGGTCCGCCGGCGTGACAGCACGGCCAAAAGGCACGTTGGAACGGCTTCGCACCGCGGTCGATGACCACTTTGAGCGCAGTCCCAGATCGAGCTTCTCGGCTGTCGTTGAACCGGAAATCCGGGCCGGCGCTTCGTTACCCGCGCTACGCGAGTTGGGCGTGACAAGCTTGTGCGTCATCTTCGAGAATGACTGGTCAGCCGCAACAGCCTATCTTGCCGCCGCGCGCGACATGGGCTTCGTTGCGGTGGAAGCAAAGGTTTGTGCCGAGAGTAATGGAACTAGCCTGGGACGGCAACTCGATGCACTCATCGCATCCAAGCCCACGCGCATCGTTCTGCCGTCAGCGCGGATGCATTCCGCCGCCAGCCGTCTCCTCGATGCTGGCTATGTGTGCATCGCGCGTAACGTTTTGGCGATCCCGGCGGACAGCCACGCAATCGCGCATCGACAGGGACGTCTGACGCGCCAGCCATACGGCTATTCCTCACGGCCCGTCGGTGCGGTTCTAGCGCTCGGGCAGCAGGCCATCGGCTACATCGGCCCACTCTATTATCAAAACCATCGGTTGCCACGGCATTATTTTTCGGCGCTCGGCCGAGGCAAGTTGCCGGTGGAGCGAGGCCTGCATCTCACGCACGAAGACCTCACGCGCCTTGCGGTGATCGGAAGCTTGTCTGCCAACCTGTTTGTCGACATCGCCGCGATCGAAGCCATATACAAGATCGACTTCCGCCAGTATTTTGACGTCGAATGGAAGGCGCTGAGCGAATTCCTGCGAATTGGTGTCCTTACCCTCGATTCGATGTGCCTTGCGCTGACTCCGACGGGTCGCCTCTGCTGTGATGACGTCTGTCGTGTGTTCGACCAACGTGCACGCTTCCTCGCCGAGCACACGCCACAACCAGGCTTACTGTAGCAGCCCCGCTTCGGGGTACCGCCCTCGACTTTTCGCACTGGTGCAGCATACGGCAATCGGCGAAAATCATGCCATTATCAGTTGCCTGTCCCGAACCGCCCTTACCACTTCCAGCAGCGGCGATTCCGTTACGCGCGAGGCTCACATGGCCAGTCACGGCAAATCACCCGGGCACACTC
>NZ_FCOL02000209.1 GCF_001544515.1 Caballeronia terrestris | reverse complement strand
CGGAAATATCGTTCCCGATTTCCCGCTGATCAACAAATCGTTCAATCTGAGCTACGCGGGACACGACCTGTAATGTGGCAACTACTCAAACAGATCGCGCGAACCGACACTCCTGATGAGCGCGTGCCCGAAGGCGATGACGCCTGGCGCACCGAAAGCCAGCGGATCCAGCAGGACATACTCGACGTGCTCGGCCGGGCGCTTTGCATCCGCGAGATCGATGCGGGCTCCTGCAACGGCTGCGAACTTGAAATCCAGGCGCTCAACAACCCGTACTACAACATCGAGGGTCTGGGTATCCGGTTCGTCGCCAGCCCCCGCCATGCGGACATGCTGCTGATCACCGGCCCGCTCACGCTGAACATGAAGGAAGCGGTACGCCGGGCGTACGAAGCAACGCCCCATCCCAAGCTGGTCGTCGCGGCCGGAGAGTGCGCCTCCACGTGCGGCATCTTCAAGGGCAGTTACGCGGTATGCGGGCCGCTGTCGAACCTGCTCCCCGTCGATGTCACCATACCGGGTTGTCCACCGCCGCCCATCGATATCCTGAGGGGCATTCTCGCCGCACTTCGGGTGAAACACACAACCCTTCCACGATGATCGGGGGCACCCATGTTCGTTGATCATGATCATGACGACGGGCGTCCCGCTGGTCGCCTGCATGATGACTAACCCGTTTGCGAAGGCGATGCTTTCCAGGACAACGAGCGATGAGCGAGCAACCGAACGGGCTGAAAGCAATCGGCACAGCCCTGATGCGCCGGGTATGGCCGCAGGTGCTTACGGTGATCGTTTTCATGGTGGCGATCAGCCTGCGCTTTCCGTGGTGGTTTGTGATGCTCTCGGCGCTCGTCAATGGCGCGGCCGTCGCATACCTCGCCCAATGCTTCGCGTCGCGGCCGTCCCGCCCGGCTGGCGACCCGTTGATCGGCACCGTTCTGATCGGCAGCGGACTGGCGTCGATCGCCCTGACGCTCAAGTGGTGGTTCGTGGAAAGGCAGCTAAAGCTCCCGCCCGGCATGCTCCTGCATCTGGCCGGACATACAGAGGCGACCTCCGATCCGGCATTGGCGTGGTCAAGCGTAATGACCCAATGGGCCTCGTGCTCGATCTTTCTCGTGATAGTGGGGGTGTGGGCGCTGGGCAGCCGGCGCGCAGCCTGAAAACCGCACGGCGGGCACCCTCTGCACGTGCGTTCCGCGCGAGCGAAAAAATGTTGCGCCAGTACGCGGGCGACAAAAATGCGCGGTCGCCAACGAGCGTCGGTGACGCGGGCGGCGCACCGGACTGACAGCAAGCTAAGCTCAAGCGACGACGAACGGCTAGGGAAGCGCTGATCGATAACCTTTTATGTCAATGAGGCTCTCGATCTGTTGTAAGCGCGCAATAAGCCCGCCCGTTGCATTGCGTTGCTAGGGCGTGTTGACAATTAGCAGATCCAGATGAATGCAGCGGCGAGCGCAACGAATGACGAGAAGCGCTCGGAGAGTTTGTCGTACCGGGTGGCGATTCGACGGAATTGCTTGATGCGACAGAAGAAATGTTCGACCAGATTTCGTGAGGCATAGAGATGCTCGTCCAAAGGGCGTTGGTCAAGGCGATTGGCGCGACTGGGGATGACGGCTTGAATACCCGTCGATTCCAGATGTTGCAGGATCGCGTTCGAAGCGTAGGCTTTGTCGGCAGCCAGACTGGCGGGTATCAGATCGTCGAGCAAAGGCAGCGCTTCGGGGCTGTCGCCCGCCTGACCGCCGGTCAGCCGAAAGCGTGCGAGCATGCCCAATCCATCGACCAGAGCATGAATCTTGGTGGTCAATCCGCCACGCGAGCGGCCGATCGCCTGATCGCCATTTTTTTGGGCGCGCCGGCGGCATGCTGGTGCGCCCGCACAATGGTGCTGTCGATGAAGACCTCCTCGAAGTCGGCATCGCCCGCAAGCTCAACAAATACGGTATGCCACACCTGCGCGCGAGACCATCTGGCGAAGCGTTTGTACACGCTGTTCCAAGCTCCGAAATCAGCAGGCAGATCACGCCATGGGCTGCCGGTGCGAGCAATCCACAGCACCGCCTCGACAAACTGTCGATTGTCCGCCGCTGTTCGACCCGCATCCGTGGCTTTGCCAGGCAGCAGTTGGGCAATCCGCGCGTATTGGTCATCGCTGAGCATTAACCTGGCATCCTGAATTTCCGCAAAAGACAGGATGTAAACAGATTTCTCCAAAAGTTAAGGAAGCTCTTATGTGGACGCCTCCCGGATTGCAAACAGTTCCACGATGTTGACTGGCAGGTTTAGGCAGCACGCTTATGTCCGGCCCCTTTGTGCAGGCTGGTATCTGCCTGCTGGCCCTAATGGAATTCGCTGGCGAGGTCCTCATCTGCAAATCGAACGCAATGGTTCATCTTCCTTATCGGGTTTTCCTCGCCCCGGTCCAACCTGTTAGCCATCATGCAGCACTTGCTTGCGCTCCTTGAAGAAGTTGTGAATGTTGTGAATCGTAACGTCTAAGCCGTTGCAGTGGGCGAAGCCTGATATTTTTCTGGTCGCGCCAGCACTGCCCAGATGGTTCTTGCCAACTTGTTGGCGACAGCGGCAACCGCTACGTTAAATGGTCTACGTTTGAGCAAACCGTCAACCCAATCGGATCGTTTGCCTTGAATGATCACGGAGCGGGCACCGTGCATTAGCAGCGTGCGTAAATAAGTGTCGCCCCGCTTGCTCAGACCCATCTGCCGAACCCGACCACCGGTGCCAGACTGTCGTGGCACGAGCTCCAGCCAAGCCGCGAACTCGCGACCGGATTTGAACGTGCGTACGTCGCCTATCGCCGCAACCGTTGCTGTTGCAGTTAAAAGCCCAACGCCGGGAATATCGGCAACCTTCTGGCAGTCCGGGTTGTCACGAAACAAGCTCGCAAGTCGCCGCTCCAGAACAGCCATCTCTCGATCAGTATCCTGGGCGCGAGCCCATTGTTCCCTTAAACTGTCAATGAGCATGGCTGGAAGGCGTTCAGCAGCGCGTGCAAGCGCGGCTGGAAACACTTTGCTGAAGGCCCGATAACCTTCCGGCAGGACCTCACCGAATTCATAGAGCAAGCCGCGCAACGCGTTGGTTTGCATAATGCGAAACTTCATCAATTGAGCTCGTACCCGATGTATCGCCAAAACGGTTTGCTGAGCTTCGCTTTTGACGGCAACGAAACGTGCCTCTGGCTGTTGAGCAGCAGTGCAGATCGCTCGCGCATCGGCCGCATCAGTCTTGTTCCGAAGTACGAAGGGGCGTACCGAGCGGGCAGATATGAGCCTCACCTCATGTCCAAGTGC
>NZ_FCOL02000208.1 GCF_001544515.1 Caballeronia terrestris | reverse complement strand
GCCGTCGATGGAACTCGCGAGCGCGCTGCAGGACGGCGCGCTGGATCTCGCGATTGGCTATCTGGGCAAGATGGGAGAGAACCTGCATCAGCAGCCGCTCTTCAGGCGCTCGCTGGTCGGCATCGTCAAGGGAGGCGCGGCGCGCAAGAAGGTGCGGATGACGCTCGAAGAGTTCGTCGAGCGCAAGCACGTGGTCGCGGGCACGCTCGCACTCACGAACCAGTTGCTCGAAAAAGAGTTGCGGAGCCACGGCGCGAAGCTGAGGGTCGGCATCGACGTGCCGTATCTCCTGGCCGTGCCGAGCCTCGTCGCTACATCCGATTTCATTGCGGCCGTTCCCGATGAACTCGCCGACCTGTTCTCGCGGCTCGCGGACGTGGATGTGTTTCCGTTACCGATCAAGCTTCCCGATCTGACCGTTCAACAGTTCTGGCACGCGCGGCATCACAACGACGCGGGGCACAGGTGGTTCAGAGGGTTGGTGGCACAGACGCTTGGACAAAACTGAAGTTGAGCCAGCAAAACTGTCGTTTTGAGCAAGGGGGGAGGCGAATGCCGAGGCATATCCCAGCGACTGGGCACCTGTTATGGGTAACTGGTTTTGACGAAGCGCGAGCTTCGCGTATCCTGACGAGAATGCCAATTCAGTATATCGACTTATGACCCTGGCACTCTGGACGAGCGATCCCGAAGCAGCGTATGCGCAATGGCAACGCACCCAAGCAGCCGGCGCCGACCGCCGAGCTTTCGCCGAACGATCGATCGTCCAACACTGCGCGATGTTTGCGCGCTTCAATCGATTCCTCATCGCCCATGGCCAGGCTCCGACGACGTTCGGATCAGATCACATCAACGGATTCTTTGAAGAACTCGCGAGAGACTGCGCGCCGGGCACAACGACACGACTGAGGTATCTGAAGCTGATCGACCGGTTTGTTCGGCATCTGGTCGCCATGGAACTGCGCTCGGCCAATCCTGCGGCTCAGATGCTCGCTTCCGAGTCATGGCCTGAGGACGAACCCACGCCAATCTACCTTTCGCTTGCCGATGATCGCCGGTTGCAAACGGCTTGCGTGTCGCGGAGGGAGGCGGACTTCAAATCGCTGCGCAACACAGCCATCGTTGCGACGCTTCTGAGCGCCGGCATCACCGCCGCCGAGTGCCGTCACCTCCGCCTCTCCGACCTCGGTATTCACGGCATCCGGCCAGACGTGCTGGTGCAAAAGCGCGGTCCGCGAATCGCTCGCAGAGTTCCACTCGAAGCTTTCTCGCTCGACGTCCTGCGGGAGTACCACTACGCGCGAGCGAAGCTGCCTTGTCAAAGTGAGTGGCTTTTTCTTGCGACGGCGGCCGGCAAACCAATGAAGGATGACACGCTCGGGAAATGCGTGCGGATTGCGTTGGAATCGCTGGATATCAAGGCCGCAGACATGAGTCCTCGACTTCTGAGAAATACCTACGCACGCCGACATCTCCATGCGGGCCACACCGACGAGGAGGTCGCCAACCTGCTGGGCCTTTCCAGTCATCGCACCACGGTACGACTGCGGCAAACCCTTGAGCCATCCTTCGCCCCCGCTTGATTTCAGATTGGACGAAAGCGACGCGCGATTTTGCGAAGCGTTACATGCGCATCGTGCTGCACCGCCCTTTTGCAACGCGGCTTGGAAGGGTACAGGTCGCTGTTTTTGCGTCGTGTCGATCGCAAAGCCTTTGTTTTCGGGGTTTCGTTGATTGCAACTTCACCATTGGGTTGCTACGCTAGCAGCACCCTGAGGGATTCGACCTTTGCGTACGTCGATGACTATGCAAAGGCAAAGGTCTCAGGCCAAACCTTTGAATATGAGGAAGTCATGGCAAAAGCAAGCGCAACGAAACCTGCAGCAAAGACCCCGAAAAAGGCAGCCGCTCCCGTTCAGACGAAGGCGAAAGCGCCTGCAGCGAAGACGGCGGCAGTCACGCCACTTAAACCGATCAAGGATTCCTTCACCAAAGCGTCGCTCACGGTGCACCTGGCCGAACGCGCTGGCATCGAGCCGAAAGCCGCCAAGGCGCTAATGGCAGCCCTGGAAGAGACCTTGCTTGCATCGATTCACAAGAAGGGCGCCAAGGAGTTCACGCTCCCCGGCTTGCTGAAGGTCGTCGCTCAGGACGTACCCGCGAAGAAAAAGCGCTTCGGCAAGGACCCGTTCACAGGTGAGGACAAGTGGTTCGCCGCCAAACCCGCTTCCGTTCGACTCAAAGTGCGCCCGCTGAAGAAGCTCAAGGACGCCGCCCTGTAAATCGACATCCGGTTTGCTCGAAGCCCCTTGCGTCTCCGGTCGAAGGGGCTTTTTTGTTTCCAAAATTCCTGGATCACGACGACGCACGGTGCGCCAGCCAGATGCCGGAACGTGGGTCGATTTTTACGATCGACGCAGACGGATGCAGCTCGGGCAACGTCCCGCACGGCGCTCGCAAGCCAGTCCTCCTTGTCCGACGCAAAATCGATCAGCATCAACAGCACTGCGCTGGCCGCACGAAGTCCGGCCACGATCGGAAAGATGATTGACGTATGGCCGGCCGGGCTACCGCAATTCAGCCCGAAGTTCCCGCACCCCGCGACCGAGCCTCCGTCGCAACAAAGTCCGCAATGTCGCCGGGTCGGCGTAGCCAACCTCGCTTGCAATCTTCTCGATGTCGTAGCCGACCGATACGAGGTGCTGTGCCCGTTGGATTCGCAAGTCCTGGAAAAACGCCAGCGGCGACTTGCCGAGCACAGCCTCGGTACGGCGCTGCAAGGTGCGTGGTCCGACGGAAAGCGCGCTTGCCGCTGCCTGCAGCGAAAACCCCAGAGATAGATGCTCGCGCGCCCATCGCTCGAATCGCGCGATCAATGGATCTGCGTGCGCGAGATAATCGGGAATGATGTATTCGGCCTGGGATGAACGCTTGTCGATCAGCATGACGCGCGCAACGAGCGTCGCGAGGTCGGGACTGGCTTGTCGAAGCAGCCAGAGCGCGAGGTCGAGATGGCCCATCGCGGCCCCCGCCGTGACGACCCGACCCGATGCGACGACCATGCGTGAATCATCCAGATCGACAGCCGGATAGCGTTGACGGAAGAAAGGCGCCAGTGACCACGTCGTCGTCGCCTCGCGATTATCTAGAAGGCCAGCTTCGGCCAGCAGGAAAGTACCGATACAGGCCGCCGCGATGCCGACGCCGTCGGCATGCCAGGCACGAAGGTACGTCATCGCATCGCGCGCGTCACGCTGCTGCAGCCGTTCGATCAGGCGCTCCGGTTGTCTGACACTCGGCGCAGGCACGGCCACCCAATCCGGGTGACCAATCGTGCTT
>NZ_FCOL02000207.1 GCF_001544515.1 Caballeronia terrestris | reverse complement strand
AACGCCTTCGAGCGGATGACGCACGGCTACACGCGCATGGTCAAGCTCGTCATCAAGCGTTTCCTGGTGGCGCTGGTGCTGTTCGCGGGGATGATCGGGCTCTCGGTCGTCATGATGAAAGCGGTTCCGACTGCGTTCCTGCCGCCCGAGGATCAGGGCTATTTGCTCGGCGCGGTCATCATGCCCGATGCGGCGAGCCTCGATCGCACCGGCGAAGTCTCGCAGCACGTCACCGACTATTTCATGAAGCAGCCGGCGGTGAGCAGCGTCACCGTCGTCGATGGCTTCAGCCTGCTCGACAGCCAGAACAAGAACAACGCGAGCGCCTTCTTCATCGGCTTCAAGAGTTTCGACGAGCGCTATGAGTCCAAGAATATCCGGACCCAGAACGCGCGCGCCGTGCTGCTCGGCGCCTACGCGGAACTCTCGAAGGTGAAGGAGGGGATCATCCTGCCGGTCAATCCACCTTCGATTCCCGGTCTCGGCACGACCGGTGGCACGGAAATGTGGATCCAGAGCAAGGGCGACGCCACTATCCCCCAACTGGCCGGCGTCGTGAACCAGTTCCTCGCGAAAACCCAGCAGCGGCCCGAACTGGCGCGCGTCACCTCGACGTTCAACGCGTCGTCGCAGCAACTGATGGTGAACGTGGATCGCGACAAGGCAGAGACGCTCGGTATCCCGATCGAGGAGGTCTACAGCGCGATGCAGACGATGTTCGGCTCGCTCTACGTCTCGCAGTTCAACCGGTCGAGCCGGCTGTGGCAGGTGATCCTGCAGGCCGAGCCGACTTACCGGATGAAGCCGCAGGATCTCGAGCAGATTTTCGTGCGGGGTAAGTCCGGCGACATGGTGCCGCTCAAGTCCGTCGTGACCACCAAGTACGTGACGGGGCCGGATCTCGTCACGCGCTTCAACAATTTTCCGGCGGTCAAGATCACGGCCAACGCGGCGCCGGGATACAGCTCGGGGCAGGTGCTGTCCGCGCTGGAAGAAACCGCCGACGAGGTGATGCCGGCCGACTACGGCCTCGGCTGGAGCGGCGAGGCCTACGAGGCCAAGACGGCGAGCGGCACGTCGAGTCTCGTATTCATCTTCGGCCTGATCATGGTGTTCCTGATCCTCGCCGCGCAGTACGAGAAGTGGAGCCTGCCGATCGGCGTGCTGCTCGCGGTGCCGTTCGCGCTTTTCGGCGCGCTGCTCGCGGTGCTTCTGCGCGGGCTGGAGAACGATGTCTACTTCCAGATCGGCCTGACGATGCTGGTCGCGCTCGCCGCGAAGAACGCCATCCTGATCTTCGAGTTCGCGGTGCTGAACCGCGAGGCGGGCGAGACCGTCTACGACGCCGCCGTCACCGCGGCAAGCGAACGGCTGCGTCCGATCGTGATGACGTCGCTCGCGTTCATCCTCGGCTGCGTGCCGCTCGCGATCGCGACGGGCGCGTCGGCGAACAGCCGCCATTCGATCGGCACGGGCGTGATCGGCGGGATGCTCGGCGCGACGGTAATCGCTGTGTTCTTCATCCCGATGTTCTATTACGTGC
The DNA here is from genome assembly GCF_001544515.1 of Caballeronia terrestris. GTDB lineage: Bacteria > Pseudomonadota > Gammaproteobacteria > Burkholderiales > Burkholderiaceae > Caballeronia > Caballeronia terrestris. Next base: position 1,843 of record NZ_FCOL02000207.1, on the reverse strand, counting down.
TCGAAACGATGTCGGAGAAGAAGGGCGGGAAGAAGACGCCGGGTGCCGGGGCGGCTCCCGCTGGCACTGCGCATGACACGAAGCCGCCGGGCACCGCTTCAGGCGGCCCGACGGTCACGCCATCCGCACGACGCGAGGACGACTGACATGCGCGCCTCGGCTCTCCTCTCCTCGGTTTCGCTCGCTGCGCTGCTCGCCTTGAGCGGATGCCTGCTCGGGCCGAACTACGAACGCCCGACGGTCGACACGCCGGCCGCCTTCCGCTTCGCAGGTCCCGATGCGAAGGACATCGTCGATACGGCTTGGTGGGAGCAGTTCCAGGACCCCGCGCTCAACGAGCTGATCGGCATTGCGCTCGCGGAGAACAAGGACGTCAAGATCGCTGCGGCGCGCGTCGAGCAGTTTCTCGGTCAGTTCCAGACGACGCGCTCGCAGCTTTTCCCGCAGGCCGCCGCCGGTTTCGATGCCGAGCGTCAGCGCCTGCCGCTCGGCTCGACCGCGTTGCCGCCGGGCGTCGGGCCGGTGTTCAACCAGTTCTCGGCGACGCTCTCCGCGTCCTGGGAAATCGATGTCTTCGGCAAGCTGCGGCGTCAGACCGAGTCCGCGCGCGCGAACCTGCTTGCAAGCGAAGAGGGACGTCGCGCGACGATTCTGACGCTGGTGGCATCGGTGGCAACGTCGTATATCAATCTGGTGTCGCTCGACCGGCAACTGGAGATCGCGAAGGCCACCACCGCGAGCCGCGCCGATTCGGTGAAAGTGTTCAGCCTGCGCTTCAAGTACGGCCAGGTCTCGCAAATGGAGCTGTCGCAGAGCCAGTCCGAATACGAATCGTCGCTCGCGACGATCCCGCAGATCGAGCAACAGATCGGGCAGCAGGAAAATTCGCTGTCGATCCTGCTCGGTCGCAACCCACAGCCGATCACCCGCGACCGCGAACTCGACGACCTCGCGCTGCCTACCGTGCCGGCGGGCCTGCCGTCGGAACTGCTCACGCGCCGTCCCGACCTTCGGCAGGCCGAGCAGAACCTGATCGCGGCCAACGCGCTGATCGGCGCGGCGAAAGCGCTCTACTTCCCGTCGATTTCGCTGACGGGCCTCTTCGGCACCGCGAGCAGCCAGTTCTCCAACCTCTTCACGGGGCCGGCGCGCGTGTGGTCGTACGCAGGCTCGGTGACGATGCCGATCTTCACAGCCGGCAACATCGCCGGTCAGGTGAAGCAGGCCGAGGCGCAGCAGCAACAGGCGCTCTTTTCCTATCAAAAGGCGATTCAGGTCGCGTTCCAGGAAGTCGACGATTCGCTGATCGGGCTGCAGAAATCGCGCGAGGTGCTCGTCGTGCAGGGCCGCGAGGTCGATGCGTTGCGTACCTACGCGCGGCTCGCGCGGCTGCGGTATGAAGGCGGCTACACGAGTTACATCGAAGTGCTCGACGCCGAGCGCAGCCTCTTCAACTCGCAACTGAACTACACGCAGACGCAGGGCACGGTGTTCAACTCGATGGTGACGCTCTACAAGTCGATGGGCGGCGGCTGGGTGACGAACGCCGAGCGCATGACCGCGACGATGTACGGCGCGAACGGCGGCCCGGTTGCCCCGGAAGCGGCCGCGTCGGCGCCGGCGCCGGCCTCGGCAGGAAGCACGCAGGGGCCGCCTCCATGAACGACGCCCCGCTGATCGCCTGCCACGAGTGCGACCTGCTGCAACGCGAGACGGTGCTGCCGGGCGGCGGCACAGCGCGCTGCACGCGCTGCGGCGCGGAGCTGTATCGCAACCGCCCCGACAGCCTGAACCGCTCGCTCGCGCTGACCGTCGCGGCGATCGTGCTGTTCGGGGTCGCGAA
>NZ_FCOL02000206.1 GCF_001544515.1 Caballeronia terrestris | reverse complement strand
GTGTATGGTACGTGGCAGTGTGAAGGGGAAGTCCGGCATCTTGTCGCTCGGGACTCGTCGACATGTCGCACCTGCTGGGCGGGCTGACGACAGTAAGCCGGAATTTCTGCTGAGCGGGCAAGACGACGGCGACGGTAGAGGGCTGCGATTCACCGCCGTGCACGTCCAGATATGTATCCTCTCGAAGTTGCCTCATGGGAGAGCGCCTATGAAACACCCGCTGATTCTGGGATTCTGCATCGTCGTTCTGGACGTATTCGTCTGGCGCTTGCGAATGCCGCCGAATGAGTTCGTACGGCTCTTCGTTCGTCTCGCGCTCTTTGCTGTGCTGAGCGCGGTCCTTTTTTCCACCGGCCTAAGTCCTGTCACGCAAGCGCCGGCCGCGGACGCAGCCGGGCCGCATTGGCTGGGACAGGTCCTCGAAATAATCTGGTGGCTGATGGGCGCTCGGCTGCTCACGCTCTCACTCGATTCACTACTGCTGCCAAGCGCCTGGCGAAGGCAACGACTCTTCTCGGACGTGTTCGGTGCCGTGGTTTTTCTGGCCGCGGTTGTGGCAGCCCTCGGTTTCGTGCTCGAACTGCCAGTACGAGGCCTCGTCGCTACATCGGGCGCGCTCGCTATCGTGCTTGGTCTCGCTATTCAAAGCACACTCAGTGACGTATTCGCTGGCATCGTGCTTAATACCACGGAGCCATATTCTGTCGGTGACTGGGTAGTAATTGATGACGTCGAAGGCAAGGTCGTGGAAATGAACTGGCGCGCGACACATTTGCTGACCGGTCAGGGGAATACTCTCATCGTGCCAAACGCGGTGGCATCCAAGGCAAAAATCTTCAATAACAGCAGACCCGCAAATGTTCACGGAATTTCGCTCGTCCTTGAAATTGACCCCCAGGCGCGTCCGAAGACAGTGCTCGATGCTTTAGGCCGTGCCCTGACTGGCTGCAATACCATCCTTGATTCGCCGGCGCCCAATGTCCGCGTGAAGCGAACCACACTGAACTCGGTGCAATATGAAGTCGCCGCTTTCGTCGACGACATGAGCAAGAAGCTTGCTGTGTCTAACGAGTTGTTCGACCTTTGCTACCGGCACCTCGCCGCCGCAGGTGTGAATCTTCGTGCGCTTGGCGTTTCTCCATCAGCCGTTACCGCGCATGACGCAAAAGAAGCGCTGCTCAAGCGAGTGAGCCTGTTCGAGAGCCTTTCGGAAGAGGAAGTCGTGCGGCTTGCTAAACGCCTATCCCGACACGAGTATCAGGCGAACCAGCAAATTCTGGCCCCTGAAACAGTGCCCGACAGTCTTTCCATCGTTCACTCCGGGGTACTTTCGGTCACATTCAGCGAATCGTCAGGCGACCGAGAGGTTGCCCGAATTGGCCCGGGTGAAGCTTTTGGGGAGGCGGGTCTGCTCGCAGGACTAGCGATGCACGTGTCCATCTCCACAGTCACAGCCTGCGTGCTTTATCAGTTGAGCAAAGACGATATGACGTCGTTCCTGAAGGAACATCCTGAAGTTGCGAAGCAGCTGTGTCAGCTATTAGCCTACCGTCAGAACAAGCTCGGAAAGCTGACGTCACCCATTCCCACCGAACCTGAAAAAGGACATTCGGTGTTTCAATGGCTGTTCGATAAAGTTCGGCGTCTTCATTCGCTGCACAACGATTCCTGAACGAGTGATGGCAGTTGCCACCTGCGCCCCGCATGAAGCCCAAGACGACTGTTTTGCGTATAACTAGTGACCTGCGATGTAGACGAACTTTCCGCAAGCAATGTGTCGTAAGAGGGCGAAGCGCCAGGTCAAGCGCAACGCCCTCTTATAAAGCAGCTAAAAGCTCCCCTCACGAATCTTTTTGATTTGTTGAACAACCGGGGCCTGCGAAAGCGGCGTGTTTTCCGGTAGCGGGCTCTCCCCTTTTTTCACGCCGAGGGCCGCCACGCTATCCAATCCGCTCAGCACGGTTGACGCAGAAACCGCCACCTTGCCCTCATCGTGAATTCTGAACCAGAGCAGTCCCGCCTTAGCGTAGTCGTCAGCGGTCGGCATCTTGCCCGGAGGTTGCCCCCCGGTCACCGCTTCGTACTGAATAGAGTTAAGCAGATGGACAAAACAGCGCGAGCCATGCTCCTGGTCCCATTTGTCTACGCCGAAGCCATCCTCATAGATTTTCTGTTTCATGAGACCGCCTGCGGCTAGTCCCATATGGAACACCACTCCTTTGAGGTAAACCCTGAACCTGATCCGGATGCGATGAACCGATCTTAGGAGTGTTACGAGCAAATCTCTAATCGGATTGCGCCAACTTGACATCGGATCGCGTCATTCAGCGTCGTTTCAAACCGCCCGGGCGATGCATCGCGTTCAACGCGCAATAACGCGAATCAGCGCGCACCCTGCCGCAAGGGCCGATGTTTAGCATCGATCCAGGCGCCGGCGCAACGCGCCGATATGGATCAAGCGGCGCCTCTCGCTTCCGCCTGCTGCGCGCTACCGAGGTCCGCAAGTTGCGGCGGCGACGCTATCGCCGCTGCAAGGCCGTTTTCTTCCGTAAACTCTCGCGCGCGACTCGATAGCATGCCAGCTAGACAGCAAGGCGCGAATGCTCTTGCCGCTCGACAAGCGTAAGTCCCCCCATAATCGCTTCCGTGATAACCACCGCTCACTGCAAGTCGCCAGTGGAGACATGATGAAACCACGGGTGTAGACGGTTCCGGAGCGCGCATTCGGCAACTTTTGAAGCTGATTTCCGCGACCTTGATCTGCGAACGGCAGGAAAGCGATCTGTCGCCACCGGACGCAACGCTGTGACATTCGGCGACATAGTTTCTGCATAGTCTGTAAACGGCGAGCCCGCTACATTAGCTTCACCCGACGCGATAGCCGCTTTTTCCCGCAGACGACGCGTCAATTCCAACCCGTCAATCGCCCATCATGTTCACCACTGGAAAAATCGCGCTCTATGTCACGTTGTTCGTCGTTGGCGTCTCGCTGATTGAGGCGTGCATGCTCACCCGCAGACAGCGCGACAGCGCCACGCCCTTCGACTGGTATGAAGTGTGGATTTCGCTCGCTGATCTGGCTGGCCGCAAGCTGCTTGCCTTTTTGCCGCTTTCGCTCGCGGCGCCCGTTTTCGCGCTCGCGTGGGATCACCGGATCTTTACCGTCACGCTGAACAGCGCGCTGATGGTATTCCTGCTTTTTATCGGGCAGGAGTTCTGCTACTACTGGTATCACCGCGCGTCGCACCGCATCCGCTTTTTCTGGGCGACGCATGCGGTTCATCATTCGCCGAACCAGTTGACGCTATCGTCGGCTTACCGGCTCGGGCTGACCGGCAAACTGACCGGCTCGGCGATTTTCTTTGCGCCTTTGGTATGGCTCGGCG
>NZ_FCOL02000205.1 GCF_001544515.1 Caballeronia terrestris | reverse complement strand
CGCCCGGTTCGCATCGACTCTACGAGCGGGCCGCCTTTCGCCGTTGATTCAGATCAAGCGCAGCGAACCATATCCACACGAGGGCGCGACTTGACGCAGATCAATCGTCGACGGCCAGGCGGGGCTAGATTGGTCCTGTGCCTAAGCGCTCTTCATCCTCGAGGAGATCGACATGAAGGCACGCGCCTTTCACGGTCACCGTCGAAAATTGCTCGACGAACGGCCCGTGCCGGCACTCGCGGCCCTCCCACACGCGGTCGTCCGATGCCGTGCACGAAGGTCTGCAGCGTCGATCTGGACATCCTCAACGGAGATGTTCCCGGTTGGGAGCCGGAGGGTGGTTCGATGGGTGATCTGGAAACGGGCAAGCCGATTCACCTCGGTCCATTTTCGACGTGCGGATAGAGTTGGAAAAGCAGGAGGAGAGTGCGATGAAAGCTTTGCGGGATGTGACGGCGGTGGACAATCAGATCACGGCGCGGCCGGACTTCGCTGCGGGAGCCACCGGGGAGAGGATCGGGCAGGCGCTCAGCCGGCATGCCGGGCGGGAAGCGCACCACACCGTCGTCGACGCGCGCGACGGCACGGTCACGCTCACGGGTACGATCGGCGCGCATGCCGAGCACGAGACGGCTCGCGGTGCTGCCTGGTCCACGCGTAGCGTGCATGCGGTAGCCGACAACCTCGAAGTCGAATCAGGAAGGTGACGGACCATGGCACTCACGGGAAAAATCGACGGCGCGGACTGGAGCGTGCATGCCGACACGCTGGACGTGCCGGGCGGCTACGTGTGCGAGTTGCGCGTGGAGCATCGGGATCCGAAGGGGTTTCGCTTCGAACATCGCTTCAGGCACTCCGGGCGCTTCCTTCGATAGCGAGCGCGACGCGATCCTCGCGGGTTTGCGCGAGGGCATGGTCTGGGTCGGGTTGAAGCTGACGAAAACCATTGGCGTGTAGCCGGCAGGCGCGCCGTTTCGGGACATTGAGAGGATCAGCGGGAGCAGTCGTGTCGAGAGTATTGATCGTCTATTTTTCACGCACCGGAGCGACGCGCAGGGTTGCCGCCGCACTGGCGACGACCCTGCACGCGGATGTCGAGGAAATCATCGATCGGAGCGACCGGTCGGGGACGCTGGGGACCCTGCGGTGCGTCCTCGACTCGGTGATGGGGCGGTCCGCATCGATCGAGCCGATGCGACATGATTTGTCGGCACACCACATGGTCGTCATCGGCACGCCGGTCTGGGCGGGCAGAGTGAGCGCGCCGGTGCGCGCCGGTGCGCGCGTGGCTCGCGACGCACCGGCGCCGGCTGCCGCGCGTCGCATTTTTCTGCACGCTCGCCGGTCGCGGTAGCGAATCCGCGCTCAAGGAACTGTGCGAACTGGCGGCCAAGCAGCCCGTCGCGCGCTGTGCGATTAGTCAAAGAAACGCACCGCAAGGCGAGGAAAGCCGTGCGTTGAATCTCTTCGTCTGAACGAGACAGGAACCTACCCCAACCGCAGACGGCGGGTTGGGGCTACTTCTGCATTCTCTGCGTTGAGGCCGCGCTGATGCCGACGCACGCAGCGGACTTCATTCGCCGACTGGCGGGACGCGACACGGCACACCTCGACGAGGGATTACATCATGTACAGCAGGATTCTGGTTCCCATGGATGGCAGCAAAGCGTCTGAACGCGCTTTGAACGAAGCGATCCGGATCGCCGGTGGCGGGCGGGCACAAATCCGGGTCGTGCACGTTCTCGATGCTTCGACGGCGTATTCTTATCCAGTGACGCATCGAACTGAACTGCGCGAAGAAGGGCTGCGCATGCTCGAGGACGTGCGGCTGAAACTCCAACAGGCCGTCGTCCCGTGCGAGGTGCAATTGGTCGAGACGGATAACATTCACGAGACCATCGCCGATTGCCTGAATCGCTACGCGCAGAGTCATCAAACAGATCTCGTGGTGATGGGGACGACCGGACGACGGGGGTGGCGCAGAATGGCGTTTGGCAGCGTGGCAGAAGGCCTCACCCGGATCGCGTGCTGCCCCGTGCTGCTGATGCATGAGGAGCCGAGCAGCGGCAGCAAGTAGGGTGCCCGTATACAATAAAGTGATGATCGCGGTGACACACGACGTACGGCACAGATCTCCCTTTTACCATGCTCGATTCGAATGGGTAACGTTGCGGAAGTTCTCGCAGTATTTCTCAAGCTCGGGCTGACGTGCTTCGGCGGCCCCATTGCACATCTGGGCTACTTCCGCCGCGAGTTCGTTGCACGGCGCGGCTGGCTTGACGACGAAACGTTCACCGAGTTGGTCGGGCTCTGTCAGTTCCTTCCAGGGCCGGCCAGCAGCCAGGTGGGATTCTCGATCGGTCTTTTGCGAGCGGGGTGGCTTGGCGGACTCGCGGCCTGGTGCGGGTTCACACTGCCTTCAGTCATGCTGTTAATCGGCTTTGCCGCCATCACCCCGAGTCTAGGCGGGCTGCTTGGCGGCGGCTTTGTTCACGGTCTGAAACTGGTCGCCGTCGCAGTCGTCGCTCAGGCAGTGTGGGATATGGCACGGCGCCTTTGTGCCGATCACCGCCGCGCAGCTATCGCCCTCACCGCCATCGCGGTGCTGAGCATTCTGACCACTGTCTATGCGCAACTGATCGTGATCAGCATCGGGGCCGTGCTCGGACTCGCGTTGTGTCGAACAGCGACAACATCAAACAGCGTTCGCGTGTCGCAGGGCACCCACGGATCCGGTATTTCCCGCACGGCAGGCGCCATCGCGTTGATCCTCTTTAGTGCCTTGTTGTTCGGACTTCCACTGCTAACCAGCCTCCATGCAAGTCCCGCCGTCAAGGTCATGGAAGCGTTTTATCGCTCGGGTGCGATGGTGTTTGGCGGTGGTCACGTCGTGCTGCCGCTTCTGCAGCAGCAGACTGTCGCGGCCGGACTGGTTGCTTCGAACGACTTTCTCGCCGGCTACGGTGCTGCGCAGGCGGTCCCGGGTCCCTTGTTTTCGTTTGCTGCATTTCTGGGTTGGATGATGATGCAAGCGCCGAACCACTGGTCTGGTGCACTGCTTGCCACTGTGAGCATTTTCCTGCCGGGCCTCCTGCTTGTGCTTGCGGCGTTACCCTACTGGGGAGCACTGCGTGCACGTCCGTCGATGACTGCATTGCTTGCAGGAGTGAATGCCGCAGTCGTCGGACTCCTGGCAACCGCACTGTACTCACCGGTCTGGACCAGCGCAGTTCTATCGAAGTCTGACTTCGCTATCGCGGCTTGCGGTTTCTTCCTGCTGACGCGGTGGAGGGTCCCGCCCCTCGCCATCGTCGTGCTCAGTGCGCTGGCCGGTGTTGTGCAGAGCACCTTGCATTAGAGCGGCGGCCCCGGCCGGAACTCGAAGAGCCTTTTA
>NZ_FCOL02000204.1 GCF_001544515.1 Caballeronia terrestris | reverse complement strand
GTTCCTGCCTCTCGCTGGCGCGTGGGGTGATAAAGCTGATCCATTTCAAACCGTCGCGCGCGTCCGAAGCTTAATCTCAAATCATTCGATGACATGCTCGTATTTCGGCACAGCAACCAACACCCGCACTCGGCAAACACAACTGATTGGGAGACCCTCCTTTGCACGCATCCGATGTAATGACCTACAACGTTATAGGGTTTGACCGGTATTGCGATCCACCGATCACGAAAAATCCGGGGACGAAGAACCCCTTTCAGCATGTGCCTGAGTGACGCAAGTGCCGTGGCGGGATGCGCACGGGCACAGGCGACAGCAGCCGCGAAAGGTGAAATGGGCCATTGCCGGACCGCTGCGCTGACACCACCGAAACCCGCGAAACGCAAAAGCGCGGCGCTGACTGTCGCGTGTACCGAGTAAGGCCGGTCCTTCTGCGCGAGTCCCATTGCATGTACCCGGGCCTGACACATCACTTGAGCCGCATGGCATTCTTGACGGACTTGACGCCGGCCAAGCCGCGCGACCTCGACCGCCCGGTTGTTCCACCTCTGAAGCGTCGCGAACACCGCGGCGTGTAGTCTGCCAACCCGGTCCCCAATTGCGACAGAAAGGCTTCAGAACGGTCAGGTAAGATCAGCCCCCATCCAGTCTGGAACTGGCGCTCGCGCGGGACTGCCGGTCGTTGCTGATATCCGGTGACAAGTTGGTTCAATTGGACCCTTCGCTCGAGCGGTGAATCTGGCGGGCGTGGCAGGCGATTCCAATCTGTTGGGGTGGACCCGGCCACTGATCGCGCGAACCGGGGCCTGAACTATAAGGCCGGCCGGCCGCACTGAACTGCTTGCCGCCTCGGGTATGGCCGGCTTCTGGACACTTCACCGAGGCCGGAAAACTGGTGTTTTCGGTGCGGCGGAGGCGTCGTGCGAGCAATGACGCGAGAAGCTCGACGGACGGCATAGCAACTCCCATGAAGGCCGCGACTCACGCTGGCTCCAGCTTCGCGGCGAGTCAGGACTACCGGGCCAGCCCACCTGTTCGACATTCAACATCATTGAGCAGGATCAAACGTAGCAGCGAAGGTTTGCCGATACTGAAAGAAACGTGATCTTGCCGGCGCAGTGGCGGGCATCGGCAGACGACGCGAACGGCGGTCATATGCGGAATATTGTGCGACCGGTGTGCGTGGGGTCGATTACGGCGAGCCGGCGAACCGGCGAACCGCGCTGGCGTCCCGCGATATGAACTCAGGAGGGAATCATGACGACACTCGACCAGACCAATCGGCCTTCGACAAGCGGTACAGGAACCGCGATTCTGGGCAGCGGGACCGGCGACGGCCCCGGCCCCTGATGGCGGCTGATGCGCTGAAGGGCAACAACCTCTTCACGTCTGACGGCGAGCACATCGGGAAAATTTCCGAAATTGCGCTGGACGTGCGCGGCGGCCGGATCGCCTATGCTGTCCTGGCAAGTGGAGGCTTTCTCGGAATGGGCGAAAAGCCTTACGCCATTCCATGGAGTGCGTTGACCCTGGGCACGGACGAAAAGTGCTTCGGCTCGACGTCACTGCGGACCGCGTGAAGAATGCACCCTGCTCGGACGAGGACCATTGGGCCGCGATGGGGGATGCGCAGTGGTGTTCGTCGCTTGACGAGTACTACAACCAGCAGCCGTACTGGTTAGCCGCGGGACGTTGCCGAGAATCGCCCGCTCGAACGCTGAAACGCACGCCCGCCGGTTGGACCGTGTCAGAACCTAACCGCGGCAGATCACAACATCATCCACGGATGAGTTACGCATTGGAGGTTGACCATGAACAAGGATCAAGTCAAGGGTACTACAGAGAAGGTGAAGGGCAAGATCAATGAGACCATTGGTCGGGTCACCGGCGACACCAAACAGGAAGTCAAAGGCGATCTCCAGCAGGCAGCCGGCGAAGTTCGGAAGAATGTCGGCGATGTCAAGGAAGCCGTCAAAGATTCCCTGAAAAAACCCGTCTGAGCATCGCATATCGTGGGCGCGCTTACCTTGCGAATGGAAGCCCGGCCACTTGTGTGTCGCCTGGCGGGAGCTGTGGTGCATTGGCCAAGTGCCACCTGACAGACATGCACCCGCACAAAAATACGGGTGCGCCTTGATCCCCGTCCGAACCCTCGAATTACTCGTTTCCAGTGGCGCCATTTCGGCGAAAACGCCCGGCGCCATTACGCCGAAAAGTGACACAGCGCACGCGAACGGTCTCAGAGGGGCGTGCCGACACCTTCAGCCTACTTCGGAGCAGCCGATCGCAATTGACGCAGGTCAAGCTCGGATGGCGGCTCGATTCAGGCCTGGCAACCGATCAAAGTCGAATCCTTCCAGCGTCTTCTGGCTGCGGAAGTTGGCGCGTCGCATGCGCAAGCTGAGCTTCTTGTTGTCGCGTCGGGCAACCTCGTCGTGAATTTACAGTGAGAGAAACTCAGTGAAGGCCAGCTTGCGATCGATGGCCTCTCGATTTCGCGCTTCCAGCGAATCGAGGATTCCGGACAAGCGCAGTTGTTTGAGCAGCGGAGTCAGATCAGGGATGGGGTGCATGGCTGGCCTTATTGGAGAATGGTTTGTGTGTTGCGGCAGAAACGGCCCCCTTCGGTGTAGGTGCTCGCCAGCGCATCAAAGGCGTTTAACAGCGTTAGCTGACCTTCTGCCCCTGGTCTTGGAGCCGCATCAACGCCACGCTTACGGGCGATATCTGCAATTGTTTCGAGTGCCAATTTCAAATCGTTGGTCTTGTCAAAGAAATAGTTCGCGCCAGCCGATAGGCATGCTTCACGTGTCGGTTTGCTCGACTGGTTGGTCATTACGACCGAAATGAGCGAATGGTCACTGCATGCGAGGCGTTTAAGAATATCTAAGCCGTTGCCCTTTGCGAGCCGCAGATCCACGATCACAAGGTTTGCATCGCTTGCCGCAATTTCAAGCAGTGCCGTATCTGCATCGGCGGCTTCGCCGACCACCGCGACACCGTCGATAGCGCCGAGGAGTGCTGCCATCCGCCGTCGGACGAGGAACGAGTCCTCGACCAGGAAAACTTCAGCAAAGCGTGGGATGGGGTCGGGTTCATGTGCAGCAGTATCTCCGTTCCCGCGCCTGAGAAACATCGGCTCCGGCTGAGTTGCAAGTGGGACAATCGGAAGGCTTGTAGGGAATCACCTACGCAGCTGTTGCTTACCGATGCCGTCAGGAGATCCGCATAGCCACGCTGGTGCGAAAAATTTCCAACTATAATCAGTTAAAGCTTCGCTCCCACCACTTTTCGGCCGAAGCTTATTCGCGATTACAAGACGTCGTTATGTCGTCCAATTCTTGCTCGAACTCGTAAATCCCAGGCCGAGCACATCCAGCTTGACGGTGCTTGTGCCACGTTCAGGGAAAGGACCATGATCAACTCATCAACTC
>NZ_FCOL02000203.1 GCF_001544515.1 Caballeronia terrestris | reverse complement strand
CCTGGCATGGCTCGGCGCGATGCCTGGAGTTCCGCAGCGCACCTTCGTTACGCACGGCGAACCGGCCGCCGCCGACGCGTTGCGTCGCCGGATCGGGGAAACGCTGCATTGGCCGTGCGAGGTCCCGACATATTTACAGTCGGTCGAATTGAGAGCAGCGGAACAGGTCACCCCAAACACCCCTAAGTGACCCGACTTGACCAATCCGAAAGGGGATGCGGCCGATCCGCGAGGATCGGCTAGACAATGATCGTACTCGACAGCTTCAGGTTGATCCAGACCATGCCTTCTCGCAAACCCGCGAGCACCGCTTCACGCTCGCTTTCGAAGGTCTTGCAGTGCTCAAAATTATGCTCGAAGAGAACTCCATCGGATCGATGCTGTTCGACTCGGATCGAGCATCCGAACCCGCCCTCCGCCTCGTGTGTGTCGGCGGCGACGCTCCATTCGGCGCAGGTCACTTTACCGGACAGACGCATGGCGGGGACTCCATCATTCGACCTCGAGATTGTCGATCACCGCGTGAACGCCCGGTGCGGACCACGCCGCGCCCCTGGCGGCCATGCGTTCGGCGTACGTGCCCACCTTGCCGGCAAGTGTGACGGTGCCGTTTTGCACATCGATCGCAATGTGCTTTGCTTCCCGTTCGGCATGTCGCTGGAGCGCTCGGCCGATTTTTTCGCCGACGTCGCCAGCAGCGAGGTTGGCGCGGACCTTGATCAAATTCGCGACGCCTGTGACGCCTCGCATGTGCGCGATCCTGCGCGCGGCCGCCTGGCTCTGGTAAGCCCAGTCTACGTCTCCGCTCAGCGTTACCCAACCCTTCTCCACCTGGACCTTCACGGCCCCTTCATGAAGTCCCACGGTCCAGCGCAACATGGTATCGGCAGCGCTGGCGATGTCCGCGTCGTTGCGCACATCGGAATGAGGCAGGCGGACTTCCATTTCGACGACGACTGCCTTAACGCCGGCCACGCGCTGCACCGCCTTCTCTGCCGCCAGCTTTTCTGCATAGCTTGAGGGATGACCTGACAACGTCACCACGCCGTCCTTGACCTCGACGCCTATACCTGTCGAGTTCACGTCGGGCGTCCAGTCCAACTCCTCTTCCACGTCCTCTTTTAACTTGCGATCCGTTTTCATCGTGCTCCCTCCGATACTTGACGAGCGCGCGGCGCTCCGCGCGCTCATGGGTCTCAATTAATCTGCAAACGCTTCTGCTCTGACGCCGTCTTCTTCGGCAACGTCAGCGACAGCACGCCGTCCTGGTACTGGGCCGACGCGCTCGCCTCGTCGATGTCGCTCGCCAGCGAAAACGACCGGCTGACTGCGCCCGAGTAGCGCTCGCGACGAATGACGCGCTCGCCTTCTTTTTGTTCCTTGTTTCGCTCCACCTTTGCGTTGATCGAAACTACATTTCCGTCGATTTTTACGTCGATATCCTTCTTTTCGACGCCCGGCAACTCCGCCTTGACTTGATACGCGGTGTCATTTTCGGTCACGTCAATTTTCATATGGGCGAGCGGCGAGTCCTCGCTGCTGACGCCGCGCAGCGGGCGGAACAGACCCTGGAACATCTCGGATACCGGTTCAATCGAGAATGGATCAAAACGGGACAAATTGCTCATCGCACATCTCCTGAGGTTTAGAACTGCAACAAAACGGCCGATCGAGCTTGCGCAGATCCGACCCAACCTGATGACTCGCATTAAGCTGCGGGTGCACGAGATGACTTTAGACCCGCGTAACTGAGACCGGTTGACCTACGTCAAGCAACTCCAACCCAAGCCCGTCGTCGGTCGGTCGAAACCGTCCACGAGCGTGTAGGACGCGATTCGTGATCAGACATAGGGGAGCCCAGCCCGTCGTTAGGGCGCACGCGGGGCCAAGCTTCGCACGCACACTTCGCGCGGTCCTCGGCGGTGCGGACGGAGGAAGACGGCGGCAATATCGGCGCCTCCGGGAAAGGCAACAGATCCCTTGCGGACGCTCGTCCCGGCACCAAGGTACGACGCGCGGTCAACGCGCCGAGGCTCAACCTGTTTAATCGGCTTCAAATGCCCGTCGAATGGGTGTCTTCAAGCGCGACGCTCGATCTCCCCGTCACATTCCAAGGCGTTGCCGACCGTTCGCGTCGTGGTCACCTATACCCGGCTGTGCGAACGATCCGATCCACGTGCATCGCTCGTCTGGCAAATTCGAGGGCGCCGCAGTGGACACGCCCATAACAAGAGTCACCGACTATCGTTCTTCCTCACCAGCAGCAATGGCATCTGCGTGAGTTCTGCGACCCGGCCGGAAACACTGCCAAGCATCCAGCGAGCTACGCCCCGTCTGCCATGTGTACCCATGACCAGAAGATCAGCCTGCCAGCGCGTTGCTTCACGCAGGATCGCGTGTGGCACGTCGTCGCTGGTTAGATCGGTTTCTGTAAGCGCACCATCGAGCATGACGCCCTCAGCGTCGCGCGGTGGCGCGAAGGCCTCCCGTGCATTCGCAAGCGCCACCTTTCCTTCTTCCACGAAGGCGTCTTGCAGCACGGCAAGCGGCACGAAGTCGGTGACTCTCGCTGCACGGTCTACGACATAGATAGCTCTGAACAACGCGCCTGCCGCCGCCAGCTTCGAGCCGCTTCGCAGCGCCTCCAGCGAGGCGGGACTGCCGTCGACTGCGAAGAGGATACGCTGCGGTCTGCCGCTCCAATCCCTTTCGCATTGCTCGGGAACGACCAGGATGGCGCAACTCGCGATCTTCAGCACCGGAGCGGAAGCCGCCCGTTCGACCCAGCGAAGCAGCCCGCGGTGATGACGCGAACCGAGGACCATCAAGTCGGCCTGCCACTTCTGTGCCTCGTGTGCTAGCGCGTGAGCCGCGTCGCCGCCGTCCTTCACGAGATCTATAATCTCGCTATCAACTGACGCACCGGATGCGGTCAGGCACTCGTGCGCCGCAACACATCCGTCCTTCACCGCCTTGAGAAGTTGCGCATGCGCCGCGCTCAGATTGAAACCAGCGAGCGGACCTAACGGAAAGACCGCACGCGCATTTTCCAGCACACCAACGATGCGAACCTGGGTCTTTTCGGTCGCAAGTTGCCGCGCAAACCCGGCCAACCGTGCTGATGGTGTGGTCGAATCGATGCATAGCAGAATTCGACTGAAATCGGTGCTTACTTGGTACTCGGTTGCAGAATTCATCATCGGCTCCTCTACTCGTCCTAAGCCCGAACTTCAGGCGTTCTACCGCTTTTTCCCATTCACTTGCACCTGGCGCAAACAACGCGAACAACTCAACTCGCATCCGCCGATGACCATCGCACGCCGATCGGCTATTTTCCGACGGATTTCTGAGCTCCGTTAGACGCTGCATTCGTCGGCGCGCAGATCGTGGTTGCCCCGCGAGGTGTCTGCGATGCCGGGACCGGTATCAGAGGTGGGG
>NZ_FCOL02000202.1 GCF_001544515.1 Caballeronia terrestris | reverse complement strand
TAACAGGGGCACCGCCCCCGACCGTTGCGCGTAAACGTCAGGCCGCCGCGCCGCGCCCGGATATATGCAACAACGCCTCGGGCATGGCGACACCTTATACGAGATAGGTGTTGCACTTCGCTTTTGATAGCGCCAGGCGAAGCCTGGGATTGGGGGAAGTCGTAGGTGACAGAAACCAGTCATTGGAGTCCAGAGGGTTCGACGCGCTCCCGGTAAAGGCTAACCACCAGCCGGAAGCGAGCCTTGCATGCGAGTGCGGTAACGCACTACTTGAAGCGTAGGCAGCGGGTATTGAAGCCGTGTGATTGAGCCTCGATATGAAGCAACCGTTGGTGTCTTCATTTTTCAAATTGTGGGGACAGTATTGTGCGAGCCGTAATGGTGAGGCCCGTCAGACCAACCGGGGTCCGAGAGCAGGGCAAAGGTACGAGGATGGATTCCCCAGGAACCTGGGAGGTCCTGTGTTCGACCAATCTTACGTGGCCCTGAGGCGCGGGGCGATATAAACAGGGCCATACCTGCGGAACTCTCCGCTGCAGGGAGCAAAACGTGGAGAAGAAGGATTGGAGCGAAGAAGCGAATCCATAAGCGACTTCGTATTCGGCACAGGAAGTCTTAGCGCCCTCGTAGTACTGATGACGCCGGGGAACGCCGCTCAAGCGGACCCGGTCGATGGGAAGGGGGGCGTCGTTGTTGCAGAATCGTTCATGGGAAACACGGAGGTGCTTTGAAACCTGAAAGCGTGTCAACGAAACAGGAACGAATAGCCATGCTGGCCAGAAGTGATCCCGAGATGGCGTTCACCTCGTTAAATCATTACATCGACTTTGAGTGGGTGAGGTATGCCTACGACTGTACGCGCAAGGATGGTGCAGTCGGGGTTGATGGTCAGTCCGGAGAGGATTATGCAGTCAATCTCACGCAGAATCTTCTTGGGCTCGTCGACCGGCTCAAGTCAGGCCGATACCGCGCGCTGCCAGTCCGTCGGCATTTCATCGCCAAGGCGGACGGCAGTCTTCGTGGGCTCGGCATTCCCGCTTTCGAAGACAAGGTGGCGCAGCGCGCCATTGTTATGCTTCTGGAGCCGATCTATGAACACGACTTTCTCGACTGTTCTTTCGGTTTCCGACCCGGTCGCAGTGCTCACGAGGCGCTGCGGTCCGTGTGGAAGGGGATTATGTATCGCGGTGGACAGTGGGTGCTTGACGTTGATGTACGGAAATACTTTGACAGCATCGACCAAGTTAAATTGAGAGAGCTTCTAGCCAGACGAGTCACCGATGGCGTAGTCAGACGACTGATCGACAAGTGGTTAAAAGCAGGCGTGCTGGATAACGGGCAGTTGTCTTATCCGGAGCTCGGCACTCCGCAAGGCGGGGTGATAGCCCCGGCAACAACATAGCAAACTCGCGAGTAATATGGGGCCTGCGCATTTCGAGGGAGTGTCTGGCGCCGTGGTCCAGAGGATGTCCTGACGTCGATGCGGTGCTCGTCCTCGAGGCCGTTGCTCCCGCCGACCGGGAGACACATCAATGACACGAGGACGACGTAAGCACTGGCAGGTGCGTCTCGCTTTCGAGCCGAACCGCTTTGCCGGCGAGCAGCTGCAGAAGACGTACGAGCAGCTCAGCCCAATACACGCACGCACCACATCGCCGGAGCGGGTTTTGAAGCTGGCGTCACCGAAACGAACGGCTACCAGGCGGGGGAAACAATGAGCACCGCTGCAATGATCGCTCTCTACGCGCGGGTATCCTCGGAACAGCAAAGCAAACGCGGCACCATTGACAGCCAGATCGCGGCATTGAAGGAGCGCATTTCGGCTGACGGCGCGCAGATCGTCGACGACATGTGTTTTATTGACGCCGGCGTGAGTGGCGCGACGCTGATCAGACCACAGCTGGAGCGCCTCAGGGACTGTGCCGCGATCGGAACGATCGATCAGTTGTACATCCTGTCGCCAGACCGGCTGGCGCGCAAATATGCGCACCAGGCGCTGCTGATGGAAGAGTTCTCAGGCTGCGGCGTCCAGGTGGTGTTCCTCAATCACGCGATCGGTACGACGCCGGAAGAGTCTCTGCTATTGCAGATGCAGGGCATGATCGCGGAATACGAGCGGGCGAAGATCGCCGAGCGCCACCGCCGTGGCAAGCTTCATGGTGCAAAACGCGGTAGCGTCAATGTGCTGTCCGGAGCACCTTATGGCTACCGCTACGTCCGCCGGCAGCTCGACGGAACGCCGGCCCGGTACGTGATCGAACTGCCCCAGGCTGCAACGGTCCGAGCGATCTTCGAGTGGGTGGGAAGGGAACGCCTGAGCATAGGGGAGGTGGTACGCCGCCTTACCGAATCGGATACTGTGACGGCGTCGGGCAAGCCGTACTGGGACCGCAGCGTAGTGTGGGGAATTTTGCGTAACCCGGCTTACATGGGGCGGGCCGCCTTCGGCAAGACCCAGTCGCGCGATCACCTGCAGGTACGAGTGCGTGCCCAGCGTCACAGCGCCGACGTGCCCCGAAAGCCGTACTCGACAACACGTACCGACCGGCAGGACTGGATCGAGATTCCGGTGCCGGCGATCGTCAGCGAGGCACTGTTCCAGTCGGCTCAGGAGCAGCTAACCGAGAACCGCAAGCTGGCGCGCCAGAGGCGCGGGAGTGCGCCGCTACGCCTGCTGCAGGGGTTGACGGTCTGCGGCCAGTGCCGTTACGCCTATTACGCAAAGAAAGTGAGCAAGGCTGCAGCCAAGGGGCATCAGCGGGACTACGCTTATTACCGCTGTGTTGGAACCGATGCTTACCGTTTCGGCGGCCACCGCATCTGTGACAATTTCCAGGTACGAACCGACAGACTTGATGATCTGGTATGGCAGCAGGTCGTTGAATTGCTCAGGCATCCGGATCGACTGAAGAACGAATATGAACGTCGACTGGACATGATGGAGCGCAATGAAAAGAATAGCTTCGACACGGCCAGTCTGGAAAAGCAGCGGCTTCAGCTGGAAAAAGGCAAGTCCCGGCTGATCGACAGCTACGCTGACGGCATTATCGACAAGACGGACTTCGAGCCGAAGATACAGCAGTTGAAGAACCGGCTCGAACAGATTGACGGGCAGATGCAGGAATCCCGTCGCCATGGGGTGGTGCAAAGCGAGCTGTTCCTGGTCATCAACCGGCTCGAGGAATTTGCAGACGCCGTCACCGAAAGGCTGGATACGATCGATCTTGAAATGAAGCGCAAGATCGTTCTGGGGCTGGTCAGGCGCGTCGAAATCCACAAGGATGAAATCGTCGTTGTCTTCCGTGTCGACCCACAGCCTCAGGTTCTCGACAGCGAGAATTCGAATGACTCAGGCGACGGAGTGAAAAGTAGGCGTTGTTGCATATATCCGGGCGCGGCGCGGCGGCCTGACGTTTACGCGCAACGGTCGGGGGCGGTGCCCCTGTTA
>NZ_FCOL02000201.1 GCF_001544515.1 Caballeronia terrestris | reverse complement strand
ATATCGAGGCCGTCGCCGTCACGCGCGGAGACGGCCAGGAGATCTGCGATGACGCATGCAAACATGATCCTGGAGACAAGGGGTCTAACCAGGGAGTTCAACGGCTTCACGGCAGTCAATGGCATCGATCTGCGTGTGCGCCGAGGAACGATACACGCGCTGATCGGGCCGAACGGCGCCGGCAAGACGACGTGCTTCAACCTGTTGACTAAATTCCTGACACCCACGTCAGGACAGATTTTCTTCGATGGCCGCGAAATCACCCGTGCAGCGCCCGCGGCGATCGCCCGGCAAGGCGTGGTCCGGTCGTTCCAGATTTCCGCGGTGTTCCCGCACCTCACGCCGGTCGATAACGTGACGATCGCGTTGCAGCGGCCGCTCGGCGTGTCGTACCGATTCTGGAAAAGCAGCACGATGGTGAGGAGCCTGCGCGAACGCGCGCTCGAATTGCTCGGAGATGTCGGTCTTGCCGCTTACGCCGATGTAAAGACCGTCGAGCTGTCGTACGGCCATAAGCGCGCGCTCGAAATCGCGACGACGCTCGCGATGGATCCCGTGCTGATGCTGCTCGACGAACCCACGCAGGGCATGGGACACGAGGATGTCGATCGCGTGACGGCGCTCATCGACAAGGTTTCGAAGGGAAGGACGATCCTGATGGTCGAGCACAACATGAAGATGGTGTCGAGCATCGCCGACACGATCACCGTGCTTCAGCGCGGAGAGATCCTGGCCGAAGGAGACTACGCGGTTGTTTCCGCGAACCCGCAAGTGAAAGAAGCGTACATGGGGACCGAAGATGCATCGCTCGCACATTGAACTGCTCGATGACGCTGGAAACGCCTCGGTGGCATGCGAAGACGCTTTGCGCGTTACGGGTCTCGAAGCGTGGTATGGCGATTCGCACATCCTGCATGGCGTAGGCCTGCGTGCGGCACGTGGCGAAGTGGTCACGCTCCTCGGCCGCAATGGTTCGGGCCGCAGCACGACGTTGAAGGCAATCATGGGACTGACCGATACGCGCTGTGGCTCGGTTTGCATCGACGGCCGCGAGACGATCGACCAAGAGCCGCAGGGCGTGGCGCGGCTCGGTGTCGGATATTGTCCGGAGGAGCGCGGCATCTTTGCGGCGCTGTCGTGCGAGGAAAACCTGTTGTTGCCGCCGCGTCTTCCGAATGCGAAGGGCATCCCGATGCCGCTCGACGAAATCTACGCGATGTTCCCGAACCTGGCCGAGCGTCGTGCGAGTCAAGGCACGCGCTTGTCGGGCGGCGAGCAGCAGATGCTGGCGATCGCGCGGATTCTGCGCACGGGCGCGAACATTCTTCTGCTCGATGAAATCTCCGAAGGACTCGCGCCGGTGATCGTGCAGACGCTCGGGCGCGTGATCAGGCTGCTCAAATCGCGCGGCTTCACGATTCTGCTCGTCGAGCAGAACTTCCGCTTTGCCGCACCGCTCGCCGATCGCTTCTACGTGATGGAACACGGACGTATCGTCGACGCCTTCGAGTCGGCGTGCCTTCCTGAAAAAACGGCCACGCTGCAAGCGCTGCTCAACATCTGACCGGAGCGAAACGTCATGGAAATCCTCGATATGCCGCTGCCAGCGGTATTGGGTCAGCTCGTACTCGGTTTGATGAACGGCTGCTTTTATGCGGTGCTGAGTCTGGGCTTGTCTCTCATCTTTGGCTTGTTGAACGTGATCAATTTCACGCACGGTGCGTTTTTCATGCTCGGCGCGCTCGTTGCGTGGATGGGCACGAACTACTTCGGTTTCAGTTACTGGCTGATGCTCGTCATCGCACCGCTGACAGTGGGTTTCGTCGGCGTGCTGGTCGAGCGTTCGATGCTGCGTCGCCTCTATAAGCTCGATCATCTTTACGGCTTGTTGCTCACGCTCGGCATCACGCTGATTCTGGAGGGACTGTCGAGCTCGGTGTACGGCGTCTCGGGCATGTCGTACGCCGCGCCCGACAGTCTCATGCGGGCCGTCGATCTCGGCTTCATGATGCTGCCGGCGTATCGCGCATGGGTCGTCGTCGCATCGCTCGCCGTGTGTGGGGTGGCGTGGTGGGCGATCGAGCGCACGCAACTCGGCGCGCTGTTGCGCGCGGCGACCGAGAATCCGCGCCTCGTCGCGGCGTTCGGCGTCGACGTGCCGCGCATGGTCTCGTTGACTTACGGCTTCGGTGTCGCGATCGCAGCCTTCGCCGGCGTGCTCGCCGCGCCGGTCATCCAGGTGTCGCCACTGATGGGGCAGAGCGTGATCATCACCGTGTTTGCAATCGTGGTGATCGGCGGGATGGGCTCGATCGCCGGGTCGGTCCTGACGAGCCTTGCGCTCGGCGTGCTCGAAAGCCTGACGAAGCTGTTCTATCCGGAGGCGTCCGCGACGGTCGTGTTCGCCGTCATGGCGCTGGTTCTGCTCGTGCGTCCCGCCGGGCTGTTCGGTCAATCGAAGTGAGGTGTCACATGCATAACCGCTTTGCATTCGTCGTCGTATTTGCCGCGCTGGCCGCCGCGCCGTTGCTCGGCGCCTATCCGGTCTTTCTAATGAAGCTGATGTGCTTCGCGCTGTTCGCCACGTCGTTGAACGTGCTGCTCGGCTATGTCGGCCTGCTGTCGTTCGGTCATGCCGCATTCTTCGGCGTCGCGGCCTACGTTGCAGGCAACGCGTTGCGCGATCATGGTCTGCCACCCGAGTTCGCGTTGCTGCTCGGCACGGGCGTCGGAGCAGCACTTGGTTTCGTGATGGGGCTGCTCGCGATCCGGCGCAAAGGCATCTACTTCGCGATGGTCACGCTTGCGATCGCCCAGATGATCTACTTCTTTTGCGTGCAGGCGCCGTTCACAGGGGGCGAGGACGGCATGCAGGGCGTACCGCGCGGACGGCTGTTCGGCGCGCTTCCGCTCGACGATGACCTCACGCTCTATTACGTCGTGCTGGCTGTCGGTGCGATGGCGTTCGCGTTCGTCGGCCGCGTGATCGATTCTCCGTTCGGCAGAATCCTCGGCGCGCTGCGGGAGAACGAGGCGCGCACGGTTTCGCTCGGCTATGACGTCGATCGGTTCAAGCTGTTGGCGTTCGTCATCTCGGCGGCTTGCGCGGGTCTTGCGGGCGCGATGAAGACGCTCGTGCTCGGCTTCGCCACGCTTTCCGACGTGCACTGGACGATGTCGGGCACCGTCATCCTCATGACGTTGCTGGGTGGACTCGGCACGCGTCTCGGGCCGGCGGTCGGCGCGGTGATCGTCGTCGGGCTCGAGACGAAGCTCGCCGCGTTCGGCACATGGCTCGCGGATGTTACGCACCTCGGTTGGTTTGAGCGGCTGGGCGAATCAGTCAGCATCGTTACCGGGGTGATGTTCGTGGCGTGCGTCATGCTGTTCCGACGCGGCATCGTGGGCGAGGCCGCGCGGTGGCTGGGGCAGCGAGAACGACGAAGTCGCCTGCCCAGGCGTCTGGTGCCC
>NZ_FCOL02000200.1 GCF_001544515.1 Caballeronia terrestris | reverse complement strand
TGTCGATGGTGCTGGAGATCCGCACAAATCTGGCGGCGTCAGGTTGACGTCGGCGTTACATAGGCATAGGCGGAGATAAGACGCGGTGCTGTTTGCCTTGGGAATACCGGGGTAAGACTGAAGAGGCGTTGACGCGGGGTGCGTCGAAGGGAGCCCGTAGGGCGACTGGAGACGCACCCCGCGTCGCGTCGCGCGAACAGTCGGGCACGTGGTAGAAAGGCGGTTCGCCGAAGAAAAAACAGGCGCGGCATCGGTCATCAAGACCTCGCGAGTCCAACCGATGCCGCGCCCACACTGAGTCCGGATGTCAGGTCCGGCGCACCTGTGCGCGTCAAGTATTGCATGGCAGGTGCGGTCTGTCGATGGTCTTCGGCGTTCATCAAGGAGCGCCGATGCCCCGAGGAAATCCCCGTGGGTTGCAGCCCACGGGCCGCCTGTTCGTGTGCGCCCGTTGCCGGGCGCAGGTCTTCATTTGCCGTCGTTGTGATCGCGGCAATCGCTATTGCCGTGATTGCGCCCGAGAAGCGCGTCGTGCCAGCGTGCGCGAATCGGGTCGACGCTATCAGCGCGGCCGTCGTGGGCGCTTCGCTCATGCGGCGCGAGCCCGACGCCACCGGGCGCAACGCAAAATCGTGACGCATCACGGTTCACCTACTCCCTCTTCGAATGATGTACTGCGAGCGGACCTGACGACAGGCGCCGCCGTTGCAGTTCAATCCGATGATCGTGCAACGGCGGCGCCAGCGACGGCGGCGTCAGCAAGGCCGCGCTGTCACTGTTGTGGCGGCCTGCTGCCGCCGTTCGTGCGTACCGGCTTTGTGCGTCGTCGAGGTCCGCGTCGTGTTTATTGTTTCGATCGCGGAGACATTCCTGATGACCATCAAAGCTGAACTGGAGGCACAAATCCTGCGCTTCTATCACGTTGAAAAGTGGCGCTGCGGCACCATCGCGAAGCAGTTGCGCGTGCATCGCGAGACGGTGCAGCGTGTGCTCGCGCATGCGGGGCTGCCAAGGCACGGACCGCCGCCGCGCCCTTCAATGATTGAGCCGTACCTGCCGTTCATCCAGCAGACGCTGGAGAAGTTCCCGACGCTGACGGCCAGCCGCCTGTACTCGATGGTACGCGAGCGCGGCTACAAGGGCGCGCCGGACCACTTCCGGCACCTGATTGCGCAACGCCGTCCGCGTCGGGCGGCCGAGGCCTTCCTGCGTCTGCGCACCTTGCCGGGAGAGCAGATGCAATGCGACTGGGCGCATTTCTCTCACATGGAAATTGGTCGGGCCCGGCGCCCGCTGATGGCCTTCGTGATGGTGCTTTCGTACTCACGCGACCTTTATCTGCGCTTCTTCCTCGATGCCCGGATGGAGAACTTCCTGCGTGGTCATGTCGGCGCGTTCACCCACTGGGGTGGCCTCGGAAAGGTCATTCTTTACGACAATCTTAAAAGTGCTGTGCTCGAGCGTCAGGGTGATGCGATCCACTTCAACCCGAGGCTGCTCGCATTTGCCGCGCATTACCGGTTCGAGCCCCGACCGGTGGCGGTTTACCGCGGCAACGAGAAAGGCAGGATCGAACGGGCAATTCGCCATATACGCGATGCGTTCTTCGCGGCGCGCACCTTCACTGATCTCGACGATCTGAACGCACAGGCTGAGCACTGGTGTCGTACCCAGGCGGCCGACCGTCCATGTCCGGAGGATCGCGCCATGACGGTACGCGAGGCCTTCGCAAAGGAGCAGCCGTTGCTGCTGCCGCTGCCGGAGAACCCGTACCCCGTGGAGGAGCAGCTCGAGGTCAGGGTCGGCAAGACGCCGTACGTGCGCTTTGATTTGAATGATTACACGATCCCTGCCGCGCATGTGCGTCGCACGCTGACGGTACGCGCCGATCTGCAGCAGGTGCGTGTGTTCGACGGCGACCAGGTGATTGCCCGCCATCCCCGCAGCTATGACCGCGACGCGCAGATCGAACTGCCCGGGCACATCCATGAACTCAAGGAACGCAAACGCCAGGCGAGCCAGCATCGCGGCGTCAACAGCCTGACGAAGGCCGTGCCGGCCAGCCAGTTACTGCTCACGCGCGCGGCTGAGCGCGGCGCGAACCTCGGCGCGCTCACGAACGGGTTGCTGCGCCTGCTCGAGCGTTACGGCGCGGCCGAACTGCAGGCCGCAGTGGAGGACGCGCTCGCGGCAGGCGTACCCCACACCAACACCGTGCGTCTGGCGCTGGAGCGCCGGCGTGCCGAGCGCGGTGAGCCGCCTCCGGTCGCGATGAGTCTGCCCGAGCACGTGCGGCGCAAGGACACGCCGGTGCAGCCGCACCGGCTCGACAGCTACGATCAACTGACCACGGACAATGGTGACCATGAACCCGAAAACCACTGATATCCTGCTCGCACGCGCGCAGACGTTGCGCCTGAACGGTCTGGTCGGGCACTGGTCTGAAGTAAGCGGCGCTGAATGGGTCGCTCCGCTTATCCAGTGGGAAGAGGACGAGCGCACCCACCGATCCCTGCAGCGGCGCATCCGCGCCGCGAAGCTCGGTGACTTCAAGTCGCTGGGCGACTTCGACTGGCAATGGCCCAAACGAATCGATCGCGTGGCTGTCAATGAACTGATGTCACTGGAGTTCGTCAGGGAGGCAACCAACGCCGTGTTCATCGGCCCGAACGGCGTGGGTAAATCGACGCTGGCGCAGAACGTGGCTCATCAGGCGCTCATCCAGGGCCACACCGTGCTGTTCAGGGCCGCCGGAGAAATGCTCGGCGAACTTGCCGCGCTCGATAGCGATTCGGCGTTGCGCCGGCGTCTGCACTACTACGCAACGCCGGAACTGCTCTGTATCGACGAAGTCGGCTATCTGTCGTACTCAAACCGGTATGCCGACCTGCTGTTCGAATTGATCAGCAGGAGAAACGGGGCACGTTCTACGATCGTCACGACCAACAAACCGTTCTCGGCCTGGTCCGAGGTGTTCCCGAATGCCGCCTGCGTCGTCTCGCTGGTGGACCGGCTGGTGCATCGCGCCGAGGTCATCTCGATCGAGGGCGAATCCTACCGTCTCAAGGAAGCGCGCGAGCGCGCCGAAGCACGTTCCCGAAGGCGAGCGGCGAAGAAGAGCGGCGCACAGGAAGGAGCGGACGAATGAGTCCAACGCCCTTGCTGCCATCGGGCCGACGGTATGGCCTGCCGTTCGTCGTGCCCGAAGACTGGACACCCGAGCAGGCGTTCGCCGTGTTCGAACTGCTCGAGGACCTGCTTGCAGTCGTCACTGACTTCTATGGATGTCAGCTTCACGAGAAGCTGTCCGAGCGGCGTGCACCTTGTTGCGATACGCCAAAAGGAGAGAACCCTCCGTTCTGACGAACTCGTTGCTCATCACGTCAATCACAAAGGGGCCAGCGGTGCCCCTTTATTGTTGAACGTTTCACTCAACCTTGCGCCGCCATCTTTAAGCGCTTCTACACCGCCGCTAACA
>NZ_FCOL02000199.1 GCF_001544515.1 Caballeronia terrestris | reverse complement strand
GAACCAGGTGTAGAACGGCGCATTCGATTCGTCGAGCACCTTCGTGAAAGGCTTGTGCCAAGCGAGCGTTTCGCGCGCGAGACGCGCCCAGAAGCCTTCGTAATCGCGTTCGGCTTCCGCGGCCAGGGCTTTGTAGGCGTCCATGCCGGAGATCGTGGCATGGGCCGATGCTTGCCCGGATGGCGGGAAAGCGCGGCGTTCAATAAAGACAGATTCAATGGGTTTCATGTCGGATTTCCCGGACGGTAAGAGCTTCGAAAATGTGCGCGATCAGCAGACACACCCGCGCATCACGTGCAAGCCAAGCGACCCTATGTCAACGAGGGGACCAGAATGCCGAATGCTCGTCACGTTCGCCACTTCTGTTCGATGCTCGCCATCTCGATATAACAATCTGCTCATACGCGTCACGGCGTCTGATCTGGATCATCAAAATGAATCTATCGTCGAGTGTTCGACGCCTGACAGGATGACTGGCCGCGAGTGAGCTCTTCACGCAATGCCCGCAAGTCGTCGTGCATGCTGCAGATTTCTCCTTCCAGCCGCTTGATGTCCCGATGCATTTCGCGCCGGAGCAACTTCTCTTCCTCACCAACGAACATCGCCGCGATGTTGGCGAATACCAGCGACAACATTCCGTAGCCAAGCAGCACGACAAAAACAGCGAACACGCGCGAAGCGGGCGTTGTCGGCGCAACATCGCCGTATCCGACCGTGGCACTGCTCTCGAACGCAAGCCACAAGCCGTCCGCATAACTTTGCACACGCGGCTCGAGCCAGTAGAACCCTGCGCCCGCCACGCCGAGCACCGCAGCGCCGATGAGAAGGAGCACGAGCAACCGGTTCGGGACGAACAACATGCGCAAGGCGAGCACGATGCGCACCGCAACGACGCACATGAAACCCATTCGCGGCGGCCACTCCCACGCCGACCATGGCGTCGCCCCGCCCGCGATGCTCGCCGCCGCCCCCAGCAGGATCAACATGTCCAGCCAGTTGCGACCAAGGAGCCTTCGCGGATGCCGGCTCAGCCGCACAATCCAGGCATAGAGAATGGCAAAGCCAACAGCCACGACCAGATAAAGAAGCTGGCCTGCTCGATGGAACGCCGCCGGGCCGCCTACGAGTTCGAGATAGAAAGCCGGAATCGTGAGCAAACTGATGGCGAACAGCAACCAATGCATCCAGACCCAGGCTTTCGCTGCCCCTTGATCATCGTGTGCATCGACGCCACAGAAGCCGAAGTTGTGCAGCCATTTTTCCATTGCAGTCTGCGTGTAGTCCAGGGCGGCCGCGAGCGCGGCAGACGCAGCGCTTCTTGCGATTGTCTTCTGCGCGTCATGCGCCGTGTCGGGTAACGAGCACTTCTGCCGCCCTCACAAATCGATCGTAATGGTCCGCCCCGTGGTTTCGTTGACCTGGATCAGGAGAGTCCGTTTCCCGACGGACGCCACCGATGTTTGGATCGATACGTCGCGCAACGTGCTTGATGGACCCTGGGCGCACTGCTCGCCTTCCTTACGCCACCATCGAAACCCAGCAGGACGAGCGACTCGACAGCCACCAACCGGTTGCAAACGCAAATGATCGCGGCGCCTTGGCGACAATGCCGGGTTACCCGGACAAGACTACCGTCCCGCGGCCGACCGAATAATCCATTACGCCATGTAGGGATCGCCCTACAAGACTGGAGAACGGACTACTCCATTCTCAGGCCGCCCTGATTTAACTGTACGGACCCGTGACCCATACTGGAATCGTGGACCTCATCAACGACATCCCGCCGATGTCCAAGCCTGTAGGAGCAAGCGATGAACGGCAACTACATCTCCTTGCGAGCGCTCGTGGACAAGTGGCTCGCGCCCAGTCAGTCGAGGCCAGCCCGGGTAACGTGCATGGGACGCCTGATTGCGACGCACGGGCGCTATGTACGTCTCGAAGGTTGTACTTCAACCGGGACGCTCACCATCGTGTTCTTCCGGCACGACGATGGATCATGGTGTGTTTTCCCGCCCGCCCGGACGTCGCCCGCAATGTGCTCTCGGCTCTTCGCGCAATAAGTGCAATAAGTGCAAGCTTCCGGCTGTCGATCTCCGGCCACAGGGGCTCGTGAATGGCGGCTCGACCGGGCACCGGCGACCACTGAATGTAAGGGCAGTCTGGTAAGCCCGGTTGATGACAGACCGCCCCACGCCTGTGCATTCATTGATTTGAGTCAACTTGCACCTCCCGGAGGCGGTGTCTGATAGAGTTCTTCGCCTCAACGTATATCACCAGAACACCTAACTGCTACCGCAATGCTACGCGCGAAAGTATTGACATAGACTTGGAGCAATCACATGCGTTTGATACTGTTGGGCGCCCCCGGGTCCGGTAAGGGCACACAGGCGAACTTCATCAAGGAGAAGTTCGGGATTCCGCAAATTTCCACCGGCGACATGCTGCGCGGAGCCGTTAAGGCTGGCTCGGCGCTCGGCGTCGAAGCGAAGGGTTTCATGGATGCCGGCGAACTGGTACCGGACGACCTGATCATCAACCTCGTGAAGGAACGCCTGCGTGAGTCGGACTGCGTAAACGGCTATCTCTTCGACGGTTTCCCGCGTACATTGCCGCAGTCCGAAGCGATGAAACAAGTGGGTGTCGCGATCGAATACGTGCTGGAGATCGACGTCCCGTTCAACGAGATCATCGTGCGCATGAGCGGCCGGCGCGTTCACGCTGCACCGGGACGTACGTACCACGTCAGATTCAACCCACCGAAGGTCGAGAACGAGGACGACGTAACCGGTGAACCACTGATCCAACGTGATGACGACCAGGAAGCAACTGTCGAGAAGCGCCTCGACGTATACGTCGCGCAAACCCGGCCGCTGATCGAATACTACAATCAATGGGCGCGTAGCGACGATCCCTTGGCCAGAAGGAGGGCGCCACGGTATGCGGCCATTTCTGATCAGGGTAGCGTCGACGAATTTCGTGCGCGCGTGTTTGATGCGCTGAAATGAACGGTACTCGAGCTGAAGCAGGCCTCCGCCATCCGCCGCATTGCAATAGCTTTCACCGAGCAACGGACTCGCATGTTATCCGCCTACATATCTCATCCCGACTGCGTTAAACATGAAATGGGGCACATGCACCCCGAGTCACCCGAGCGCATCGGGGCCATTCACGACATGTTATTGATCAAGGGATTGATCGATTGCATGCAAACCTGTGAAGCGCCGCTCGCAACGGAACAACAACTCGCGCAAGCGCATTCGATTCCTTATATTCATAGCATCGCAAGCATGGCCCCGACTGAGGGTTACGTGCGAGTCGACCCCGACACCATGATGAATCCCTACACCTACCAGGCGGCGTTGCATGCCGCGGGCGCAGCGGTGCTGGCGACCGACCTGGTGATCGCGGGCAAAGCCAGCACCGCCTTTTGCAACGTGCGCCCGCCTGGGCACCATGCGGAATATGATGCGGCAGGCGGGTTCTGCTTTTTCAAC
>NZ_FCOL02000198.1 GCF_001544515.1 Caballeronia terrestris | reverse complement strand
CGATCGATACGTGCAAGGCAGATCGATCGGCACGCAACCCGCGGCGATGCATTCGATCAGGAAGCGACTGCGCGCATAACGCAGTTCCTCCCCGCCCGGCGTGCGACGCGCCCCAAGATTCGCGGCAAGATCCTCGACTGCGAGCATGCACGATCGAATTCGCGGACTCGACGCCAAAAGCGCGGCGAGCGCGACGAGGCCTTTGGCGGATTCGATCGTCGGCACGATTTCGGTCGAGCCTTCTGCGATGCCGTGAACGCGTTCAAGATCGCCGAGCGCTGTGTCGAGCAGCTTGAGTTGCTCTGCCGACTCGGTGTGAGGCAAGAAGACCGCGCGCGGCGCGCCGGACATGACGCCTTGCAGGTCGGCGTGACCGTCGTGCTCCAGCTTGTTGATGCGCACCGCGCCAACGATTCCGCGCCGCGCGGCTTCCCGCAGTGCGCGGACGATCAACTCGCGAGCCGCGGGACGATCGGCGGGCGCGGTCATCTCCTCCAGATCGACGACGATCGCGTCCGCGCCGCTTGCCAACGCATCCGCGTGT
Source organism: Caballeronia terrestris (assembly GCF_001544515.1). Classification (GTDB taxonomy): domain Bacteria; phylum Pseudomonadota; class Gammaproteobacteria; order Burkholderiales; family Burkholderiaceae; genus Caballeronia; species Caballeronia terrestris. Next base: position 2,955 of record NZ_FCOL02000198.1, on the reverse strand, counting down.
CGGGAAGCGTCTGCGCCGGGGATGAAGAACCACGCGCGACGCAGTTCGGGAGGCCGCACGGGCTGCATGTCATGCCGCATGGACTGCTCCTGTTCGTTGCGCGTTGACCTGACCGGCGCGTTCGAGCATCGCGTGCAGGAGGACATCGGCGCCGCGCGTGACATCTTCGGGCAGCGCATCCTCGGCTTCGTTGTGGCTCAAGCCGTCGACGCACGGGATGAAGATCATCGCCGTCGGGCAGTAGCGCGCCAGGTGTATCGCGTCGTGTCCGGCGCCACTGACGATACGCTGGTGCGGGTAGTCGAGCGCCTCCACGGCGCGCGCGACGGTCGCGACGCAGGCGTCATCGAACGGCGTCGCCGGGCTGACCCAGTGGCGGCCGATCTCTACGCTCAACCCGCGCCGCACCGCGATCGCCTCGAAGCGCTCGCGCAACGCTTCTTCCATCGCGGCGATACGGGCATCGTCGGGGTGACGCAGGTCGACGGTGAACGACAGATCCGCCGCGATCGTGTTGCGCGATGAATTCCTGATCAACAACTCGCCGATGGTGACAAGCCCTTGCGGCGCGAAATCGACGGCGATGGCTTCGAGTGCCGCCGCCATCTCGGCGGTGCCGAAGAGTGCGTCGCGCCGGAAAGGCATCGGCGTCGTGCCGGCATGCGCGGCTTGTCCGCACACACGCACGTCGAGCCAGCGGATCGCCTGCCCGCCCGTCACGACGCCGATCGGCACGCCGCTTTCCTCGAGCACCGGTCCCTGTTCGATATGCGCTTCGAAGTAGGCGTCGAACGCGGTGCCGGGAACCGCGCGCGCGCCTGCGTAAGAAGTCGCTGCGAGCGCATCGGCTACCGTCACGCCCTGGGCGTCGCGCGCTTCGAGCGCCTGGTCGAGCGGCATCGCCCCGGTGAAGGCCGCCGAGCCGAGCATCGCGGGAGTGAAGCGCGCGCCTTCCTCGTTGGTCCATACGACGATTTCGATCGGCTTCTCCGTTTCGATGCCGTGGTCATTCAGCGTGCGCACGACTTCGAGCGCCGCCAGCACGCCGTACACGCCGTCGAAGCGGCCGCCTTCGGGTTGCGTATCCAGATGACTCCCGCTTGCGACGGCGTTATGCGAATCGAGCTTGCCCGCGCGGCGTGCGAACAGATTGCCGACCCGGTCGACGCTCAGCGTCAGCCCCGCCTCGATGCACCATTGCAAGAAGAGCGCGCGACCCGCCGCGTCCTCCTGCGTAAGCGCCAGCCGCCGCACGCCGCCCTTCGCCGAGGCGCCGATCGCCGCCATGTCCATCAGGCTCGACCAGAGCCGCTTTCCGTCGATTTTCAGCATCGTCTTCATTCCCGAGTAGTTGGTTTAACGCACCGCATCTCACCGCGCCGCGTGGGTACGCATGGCGTCTTTATCGGGAATTCAAAATCATTAGTCCAATTTTGAATGCTAATTTTCAGTATAAACTCGGCGAATGATGAAACGCACCGAGTGCATACGATGAGCAAGGACAGGCCCGCGACCTACCTCAACGACCGTCTCGACTGGAACCTCCTGCGCACCTTTCTCGCCATCGCGCGCGAGAAGAGCGTGAGCCGAGCGGCCACGCGGCTGCATCTCACGCAACCCGCCGTGAGCCAGGCGTTGAAGCGGCTCGAGGATCAGCTGGGCATGCGGCTCGTCGACCGGCACGGGCCGCGCATCGAAGTGACGCAGGCGGGGATCGAAGTGCAGCAGATCGCCGAGGACGTGTACGGGACGATCTCGCGGTTGTCGCTCGCGAAGGTGGACCGCGATCACGACATCTCCGGCATGGTGCGCCTCTCCACCGTGAGCGGCATCGATTTCCCGGCCTACGATGCGTTTCTCGCCGGGTTTCATCGCAGCTATCCGCGTATCGAACTGGAGAGCCAGGAGATGCGCAGCGCCGATGTCGTCGCGAGCCTGCAGCAGAAATCCGCGACGCTCGGCCTAACACCACGCCGCGCGTTGCCGAAGAAAATCGAGAGCCGGCTGTTCCTGCGACAGCGGTACGCGCTGTTCTGCGGGCGACACCATCCGCTGTTCGGGCGCACTGATCTCAAGACCGCCGATCTCGTCAGCGAGAAGTTCGTCTCGTTCACGGGCGACAAGGTCGGCGATCACATGTCGCCGCTGACGTTCTTTCGCGACGAGATGGGGTTCACCGAGCGCGTGGTGGGATCGTCGTCGAGCATGTCGGAGGTGAAGCGCTTTATCTTCGCGGGCTTCGGAATCGGCTGCCTGCCGGAGCACGTCGTGCGCGACGATGTCGCGAACGGGCGCTTCCAGCGGCTACCGCCCGACGAGGGCGTGGCTGACCTGGACATCTACCTGCTCTGGTCCGGCGACCGCAAGTACAGCGCAGCGGAAAGCGCGTTCCTCGATGCGCTGCATGCTTTCATCGACGCGCAGGACGCTGACGCGTCATGACTAGTAGCCGCGCGCAACATCGACGACATTGACGAGCGGCTCGCCGCGCACGAGCCGCCGCACGTTCTGCGCGACCTGCAGGCCGATGGTCTCCGAACTCGCAACCGATGCCATGTGCGGCGTCACGATCATGTTCGGCGCGTTCCAGAACGGGTCGCTCGCGGGCAACGGCTCGTCAGGGAACACATCGACGATTGCGCCCGCGAGATGTTCTTCCTTCAACGCGTTCAGGAGATCGCGCGGCACCAGATGTTCGCCCCGTCCGACGTGAATCAGCTTCGCGCCTCGCGGCAGGTTTTCGAGCGTGCGCGCCCTCAGGATGCCGCGCGTCTCGCCGGTGAGCGGCAACAGGCACACGAGGATATTGGTGCCGCTCAGGAACGCGTCGAGCGCCGCCGCGCCCGCGAAGGTCGCGATGCCCGGCAGGTCTTTCGGCCGCCGCGCCCAGCCGCGCACGGAAAAGCCGAGCCGATGAAGGTCGGCGGCAACGCGACTACCGATCTCGCCGAGCCC
>NZ_FCOL02000197.1 GCF_001544515.1 Caballeronia terrestris | reverse complement strand
GTCCGAAGGCGCGCGGGCGTTTTCCGATCTGGATCGGGGATTGGCCGCGGCGGCCAAGGTGCTTCTCGTGCCTTCTCTGTAATGAGACCGCCAAGGGCATTGGGTCTGACCAACAAGGTACCAACCAGAGACATCGCTTCCCTCGTCAAACACGCTCAGGCGGCGGCGACGGCCGACTGCGTGAAGCACCCGCCCATCGCATAACTTTCCCCCTCATCGCAACTTGCTCGAGCATCGGGTAGTACTACATCCCTACGGCAAGCTGCGGAGGCCGTATGCTCGATGTCGTCATGTGGTCGCTGTGCACTGTGCCGTTCGGTGTAGCCGGCAACCTTCTGCATGTGCGCATGATCACCGGCCGTCAATTCGGCCTTCTTGGTCGCGAGCACCTCGACGATCCGGCGTCCCGAGCGGTGCCCGTCGACTCGTTCTCGCCGGTCTTTTGGCCGACGGCGCATGATCTTGCGCACTCGCGCGCAAGTGCTGCGGGAGCAAGCCGGTGATCTGGGAAAGGAGATAGACCGTCACCCGAGCAAACCCTGCACGCGATTGACGATCGCCTCGATACTGAACGGCTTGGTGATCATCTGCATGCCTTCGTCGAGCAGTTCGCCTTGTGCGGAAGCCAGTTCGGTATAGCCCGTCATGAACAGTACGCGCAGCGCAGGGCGCTTCGATCGTGCGGCATCGACCATCTGGCGGCCGTTCATGCCGGGCAGGCCGACGTCGGAAATCAGCAGGTCGATCCGCGCGTCGGACATAAGTTCCTTGAGCCCGGACGGACCGTCGAACGCTTGCAGCACAGTGAAGTTCAGTTCGCTCAGAACTTCGATCACGAGCTCCCTCACGTCCGGATCGTCTTCGACGACGAGGATGGTCGCGGTCGATTTCGTTTCGCGCAGACCTGCGTCTTGCGAGGAAACCTCCATGGCGGCCTGCTCCAGTCGACCGTCCCGCTCGGGCAGGAAGAGCCGGACGGTCGTGCCCGTACCCGTTTCGCTTTCGAGCGCCGCGAAGCCGCCCGACTGCCCGGCGAAGCCATACACCATCGATAGCCCCAGGCCCGTGCCCTGGCCGAGCGGCTTGGTGGTAAAGAAAGGCTCGAACGCTTGTCTCAGCACGTCGGGGGGCATGCCTGCGCCCGTGTCGCTTACCGCAATGCAGACGTACATGCCCGCTGGAACGTCGTGTCGAGTGGCCGCCTGCTCTTCGTCGACCCGCTCGCGCGAGGTTTCGATCGTCAGCGTGCCGCCGCCTTCGTGCATCGCGTCGCGTGCATTGATCGAGAGATTCAAGAGCGCGCTCTCGAGCTGGTTTGCGTCGCAACGGGTCCAGCAAGGCTGCGGGTCCAGCTTGAACCCGATACCAATCGATTCCCCCATGGTTCTGCGTAGCAGTTCTTCGAGGCCCTGAACCAGTTCATTGACGTCGACGAAGTTCGGGTCGAGCGGCTGCCTGCGCGCAAACGCGAGCAGGCGTCGCGTGAGTCCGGCGGCGCGCTGAGCCGAAGACATCGCCATGTCGATATAGCGGCCGAGCGTGTTCGTTCGACCCAGTTCGACCAGGCGCCGGATCAATTCGAGCGGCCCGGTGATGCCCTGCAGCAGGTTGTTGAAGTCGTGCGCGAGACCGCCCGTCAATTGCCCGACGGCTTCCATCTTCAGACTCTGGCGCAGTTGTTCCTCGAGCCGCCGCTGCTGCGTCATGTCGATGCCGACGCCCGTGCGGCGCACCGGGTTGTTGCTTTCATCGAAGTACGTGTGGCCGCGCGACAGCACCCATCGGGTAGATCCGTCGGGATGAGCGACGCGATATTCGAGTTCCAGGTCGCCGCTGCGCTCGAGGCCGCCTTCCATCGTCGCTCGCAAGGCCGCGCGGTCGCCTTCATGGACGTTCGCGAGGAATGCCGTGCGTGCGATGCCGTTGAGCGCCGCTGTCGCATCGATGCCATACAGTTCGGAGATGGCCCTGTCGCAGAAGAAGCGATCGGTCGCCACATCGTAGGTCCATACCCCGACGCCACTCACCGCGGACAGCGCGAGCCTGGCGAAGTCCATGGAATCGCTCAGAGCGAGTTCGTGTTCGCGTTCGCGCGTGACGTCGCGAGCGACGCATAACAACCGGTTGTCGAACGGCTCGGCGCGCCAACTGAGAATCCGGTAGTCACCGGCGCGGGTCCGATAGCGGTTCTCGAACGTGAGCGTGCTTTTGCCTTCGGCGAGGCGTCTGACCTCGTCGCGCGTCTTTTGCCGATCGTCAGGGTGTTCGAGCCACTCGGACGTTTTTCCGAGAATTTCGTCGGCTTCCCAGCCGAGCACGGTGGTCCAGGCGGGATTCACGCTTGTCCAGACGCAGCGCGTATCGGCGATGCCGAGCATGTCGTGGCTTACCTGCCAGAACAGGTCGCGCTCACGTGCGTCGAGGGCGGCGTATGCGTTCGATGCTGTCTGCTGGGAAGCGCGAAGAGCGACGAGTTCGTTTCGCAGGCGTTCGTTCTCTGCCAGAAGCAAACGTTCTCGAGCGGAATGGTTGGGGTCGGAGATCATTCTTGACAGGATAAGGCGTAGCGGCGAGCGTTGCACGCAAGGTCTCGAGGTAGGTGGCTTGCTGAAACGCCGCGAAGAAGGTTCTATCCGCAGTGCTGCGCGGCGCGGAAGTGGCTTTGGAAGCGGTCGGTGGCGAAAGCGGGACACTCAAGAGTCTGGGCGGACATCCGGAGACGCATATCCTCGGCGAGACTTTTTACACGGCGGTGCCGTTTTTCCATGGGCTTTACTGTGCCAAGCTCTGCGTCGCGCCTGTCTCGCCCGGGCTGACGGCGCTGACCGATGCGCCGCTTGATGTGAATGGCAAAGCCAATGGTCTGCGCGATGCGGTGAACGAGTTCGTTGCGAACAACGACGCCGCGTGGGAAGTCCGGGTTCAACTCGCCACCGACATCGAGAAGATACCGATCGAAGATGCCTCGGTGCAATGGCCCGAAGACGCAAGCCCGTACGTGACGGTTGCGCGCATCAGAGCTGCGCCTCAAGCTGCCTGGAGCGAGGCGCGCTCGGCAGCGATCGACGACTGCATGGCGTTCTGTCCCTGACATGGTCTGCAGGAGCATCGGCCGCTGTGCGGGGTGATGCGTTCGCGCAGCCGTCCTATGAAATGTCGGCGGGGTTTCGCGGCGAGCTCAACGGATGTCCGATGTATGAGCCGCGCGCTTCCTTGGAGTTGGGAGAATAGTAGACGCTCTGTCCGCCCATCGCCGAGCCAATCAGTCGGCCACGGTAAAGGTGATGTCCTGAGCGCCCGACCATAAGACCAGCTTTCCAAAGTCAGCAAGGTGCTCGTGGCCTTCGAGCAGGGTAAAGAAATGATTCCCGGCAAGCTGGCCCATCTTGCTTGCGAAAATCGAACTGCCATAGACAAACAAGAACTCGGTTTCGCTGAATCCACCTGGATAGAGCAGAATGTCTCCCCGCGAGGCGTGGCTCGTATGGTTTTCGAAACCTAACCCGGTATCGAAATCGCCCAACGGAATCCACAC
>NZ_FCOL02000196.1 GCF_001544515.1 Caballeronia terrestris | reverse complement strand
TCTACGGGTTCATCGTCTGGGTGCCGACGTTCCTCATGAAACAGGGGCTCGGAGTGGCGTCATCGCTTGGCTACTCCACGTTGATGGCGCTTGGTGGTCCCGCTGGCGCGCTGGTCGGCGTCGTGATCGCCGATCGTGTCGGGCGCAAGAACGGGCTGATCGGCATTGCCGTGCTGGCGGCGATCGTTGGCTGGCTTTACGGCAACTCTTCGAGCGTCGGGATTGCCACGCTGCTCGGCTTCACGCTGTTCACGCTGACCTACCTGATGGTCGCGCTTGGCATCGCGACGTATATCCCCGAGTTGTTCGCCACCGAAAACCGCATGCGCGCGAATGGCATCGCGGGGGCAGCGGGTCGGCTGTCGGGCATCGTCGCGCCGCAACTGGTCGTGCTGATGTACATGTCGGGCGGCATCAAGGACGTCCTGTCGATGATCAGCGGCGCGCTCGTCTTGATGGTCGCGGTGCTTGTGATCTTCGGCGTCGAAACGAATCGGCGTTCGCTGGAAGAAATCGCAGCCGTCCCCGACGACAAATCGCTTCATCGACCTGCTGCCGAAATTCCCGGCAACTGACTTCATTCATTCAACGAGGACAAGCCCATGACCGCCAATTCCCGCAGGAAAGCCCTTAAAGAGAAGTTCGCGTCGCGCGAAATCGTCGTGGCGCCCGGCATCTTCGACATGATTTCCGTGCGACTTGCCGACAGCATGGGTTTCGATTGCCTGTACATGACCGGCTTCGGCACGGTCGCCTCGTATCTCGGCGAGCCGGATGCGGGACTCGCAACTTACACGGACATGGTCAACCGCGTCACCACGTTTTGCAGCGCCGCGAATACGCCGCTCGTCTGCGACGCGGACACCGGCTACGGCGGCCTGCTCAATGTTGCGCATACGGTGCGTGGCTACGAACGCGCGGGCGCGGCTGGCATCCAGATCGAGGATCAGGAGTTTCCGAAGAAGTGCGGCCACACGCCGGGCCGACGGGTCATTGCGATGGAAGACATGGTGAAGAAGATCAAGGTCGCCGTCGAGGCCCGCGAGGACGCCGACTTCCAGATCATCGCGCGAACGGATGCGCGCACGTCGCTGGGTCTCGATGAAGCGTTGCGTCGCGGCGAAGCGTATGCGAAAGCAGGCGCGGATGTGGTGTTCATCGAATCGCCGGAAAGCGTGGAAGAGTTGGAAACGATCGGAAAGTCGTTCGATGTGCCGTTGCTCGTCAATGTGGTCGAAGGAGGGCGCACACCGCAGTTGCCGCCAGCCGAACTGCAACGGCTTGGCTTTGCACTGGCGATTTATCCGTCGGCGGGCTTCTTGAGCGTGGCTCGCGCACTCGAAAAGGCGTACGGTGAAATCAAGGCGATGAAGGGCACAGCGCATTTGGAAAGTGAGCAAATGCCGTTCAAGACCATGTGCGAATTGATGGGCTTCCCGGCGGTATGGGAATTCGATCGGGCGCATGCGGAGTGACGCGGAAGGCTTGGTCGCTCGTCCGTGCGCCGTATCGAGAACCCTGTCGGACACGCTGGGGCTACGCACCGCTTCAACTCAACGGCGACCTCCCACCAGGCGGTCGAGAGAATTGAAGCGTGGCGCCGTATTCCAGTCCCGCTGGGCTGGATGGCGGAGGCGCGCTACCGGGCTGTGGGATGGAAGTAGCGTGGCCGCTGCTGACCGAACTTACGTGGTTGTCACCGCGACGCTTGGCCGACCTCGTCTTGAAAATGGAAGCAGTCTGGGATCGATCTCGCAGCATGTCCCTTTACGCAGGGTTGACTCTGTCAATTGGAAGGCGATTTTTTGACGTGGCGCGGTGGTCGCTGACCACTATCACGAGATCCCGAGTATCGCTTGCGCGCTCGACTCATGAAGTACGGCTCCCCGCCAATGTTGAGACTGTGGTTTTCGATTACAGACGACGCGATATCGATGTTCGCTCCGCTAGAGGCGCTTCAAGCGAGCAGGTAACCGTTCGTCATGCCTTTGCCGCCATGTTCATTCGTAAGAAAAGACGCTACCGAATTTGTCCAGGCGTTCGAGTGCCATCCCCGACCCACGCACGACGCAGGTCAGCGGGGATTCGGCGACGAGCACCGGCAGGCCGGTCTCCTCGGCGAGCAGCCGATCGAGATCACGCAGCAGCGCACCGCCACCCGCAAGCATGATGCCGCGCTCGGCGATATCGGCGCCGAGTTCCGGCGGCGTTTGTTCGAGTGCAATCCTGACGGCCGATACGATCTGGTTCAGCGGATCGGTGAGGGCTTCGAGAATTTCGTTGCTGGAAACCGTAAAGCTGCGCGGTATGCCCTCCGACATGTTGCGCCCCCTCACTTCTACCTCCTTGACTTCCGACCCGGGGAACGCGGAGCCGATTTCCTTCTTGATCGCTTCGGCGGTCTGTTCGCCGATGAGCATGCCGTAGTTGCGACGGATATAGTTGACGATCGCTTCGTCGAACTTGTCGCCGCCGACACGCACGGAGCCTTTGTACACAATGCCACCGAGCGAAATGACGCCCACTTCGGTGGTCCCTCCGCCGATATCGACAATCATCGATCCGGTTGCTTCCGACACCGGCAGGCCGGCGCCCGTTGCGGCGGCCATTGGCTCTTCGATCAGGTAGACCTGCGAGCCGCCCGCACTGTGTGCGGCCTCGCGTATTGCACGCCGTTCAACCTGGGTCGAGCCGCACGGTACACAGATGACAATGCGCGGCGACGCCGCGAACAGCCGGGGCTTGTGCACCATCCGGATGAACTGCTTGATCATCTGCTGCGTGATGTCGAAGTCGGCGATTACGCCGTCCTTCATCGGTCGGATGGCTTCGATGTTGCCCGGCACCTTGCCAAGCATCTGCTTCGCTTCCTTGCCCACTGCCAAGATGGTTTTCTTCCCATTCGGGCCGCCCTCTTGACGAATCGCCACGACCGATGGTTCGTCGAGGACGACGCCTTTGCCCCGCATGTAGACCAATGTGTTCGAGGTTCCGAGGTCGATCGCCAGATCGTGGGAAAAGTAGCGCATAAACCCGGCCATTTGAAATCCTGTCTCGCTTGATCCTGGCGCTCGGGCGCCCGGTGCGACCATACGACGGTCGGGAGAGGCAAGAATAGCAGCTTCAGAACTGGCGATGCGGCCTCGCAGATGCAGCTACTTCGAGGGATGGGCTGTCGTAACAAGATCTCAGCGAGCTTCCTCCTGCCACCTCGAACACGGCTCAGGTGGATACACTCGCATAGATATCTTCTGATGATGGGATGCGACAGAGACGTCACGGACCATCTGGCTGACCATGGACCTCGTTGGGGCGCCACGGACCAGTGGCTGCCGTGTGTGCCCAGGCGGCCAAAGAATGACCTTCCCGAGTTCGGCCGCTTCGGTCGCCAGTTTCTATAATCCGCCTCCGGGGATCTCCCGTGCCGCATCAGTGCCCCGCAGAAAAATCGAGCAATTCTGGTTCCATGGTCTGATCGTGTTGGTCTCCCTCGGAGACTCGCCGGCGCAAGCGGCTAAAACCGCTACTATTGACGAGTCGAAAGAGAAGGCCGCACCCGGCCGGATGTAGAAGCGTAACC
>NZ_FCOL02000195.1 GCF_001544515.1 Caballeronia terrestris | reverse complement strand
GCAACGACGATCCCGTGAAAACCCCCGCTTCTTCAGCACAGCCTTAGGCGGCTCTTTGAGGGTGGCTGCCTGACGGGCTTCCAGGGGTAACATAAAGCCCAGTTTTTCGAGACGCCAATGGCGGTTATAACGATCCTTGAACTCAATGACCGCAGCCCACACTTCCTCCAGGTTCCTGAAGACGCGACCATGAATGGCCTGTTCTTTCAGCGTCCGGTTGAAGCGCTCGGCGACGCCATTCGTTTCCGGCTCGGCGACGAAGGCGAAGCTTGGGGTGACACCCCAGAACTTAACCTGGTTGAGGAAGTCGTCGGCCGTGTATTGCGAGCCGTTATCCATACGCAGCCGCGCCCAGACGTTGCGGTGGCCTTCACCGGTGAAGGGCGAGGCCGCCAGATCGGCCCAGATGGCCTCCAGCAGGTCGGCGTCGGGCATCTTGGTTTCGGGCCGCGCCGCTGTGCCACGAGTGGCACCTGGCCGGTATCGATGCCGGCCTGAAGGAGCGCGAGAGCGATCCGCTAGAGGTCAGGCTTGGTGAGGCGACCCGGCGCATTGGCGAGCTGGTCATGGAAAACGAGTTGCTGCGCAAGGAGCGGCAGGCCCGACACCCTTTGGTCAACCGGAGGTCGTCGAAATGAGCCGCACGATCTCCGCTGGCACCGGCAAGCCTTATGGGTTGGAGCGAGTCTGCCGGGTGCTCGAAATTCCGCGTTAACTCCGTTTCCAGACACACTTTTACCCCAAATTCTTGTCCAGAAAAATCGGAGGCGGTTCACGGATGGGGTGTATCAACGCGACAGCGCCTGCGTCGCGCTCCCTTGCCCATATTAGTCCGACAGGTCATATGGTACAACGCCTTGGTTTTTAACCTCCCTTATTGCCGAACGACGCTCGTGCCAAGGACATCAGGGCTTCTCGAGGACGTTAGTCGAAGCAAATGCCGACTTGAGGGCAGGCCGCGTACCTGCTTTCGAGACGTGCAACAACAATTGGAGGCGTTGAGATAGGTGACCTTGCCCGTCTCTGCGAATCCTTGCTGCGGAATTTCGCGACTCCGCCTCGCTGAGTCAAGAGCAATCCGATTCCCCGTAATGCGCTCTAAAGTGCGCGCTGAGCTTAATCGACTCCAACTGGCGGGCTATGAGTCGGGCAGCGGCGACGGACCAAGCTATCCCGAACATCCAAGCTGCCGAGGCGCGTGTCTCAGCGAGAGCGAGCGGCGCTGCAACCGGTTACGGTCGAGCGGTCAGCGGGTCGTCGACATCCGGGGCCAGTGCAGCGGTTTGGCCCGCTTCCGCGACCGACATGAGCAAGGTTTACTTCGGCGGCCAATAAAGCCCGCGTCTATTGAATGGATAGGGCAAAACAGCAGACCGTCGGCCTCACGGTTGAGCAGTTATTTTCCGCTACTGCTCAGCAGTGCACGCAACTCGTCAATGTTAAAAGGCTTTGCGAGAATGATTATTCCGCCAAGTTTTGCACGTTCAAGCTCGTTCGCGTATCCGGTCATAAGCGCGAACTTTTGTGCGGGCCACATGCTCTTGACCTTCTCGGCGAGGTCGATGCCGCTCATCTTTCCTGGCATTTGCACGTCGGAAAGTATGAAATCGAACACGGCGCCGCTGACGAGCACGTCGAGCGCTTCGTCGGCTGTCCTTTCGTGGCGCGCGGTACATCCGAGCACTTCCAGCACTGCGCAAAGGCCCGCGGCTACCTCCTCGTTGTCTTGTACGATAAGCACGTGGTCCGATGCCGGCGTAGCCGCAGGAACGGGCCCGGGCAGCGGCGGTTCTTCAGTCACTTCCATCCCAGAGTAGCGCGGCAGGTAAAGGAACAGGGTTGTGCCTTCCCCAGGCTCACTCTCTAGCTTGGCTGTGCCACCCGACTGCTCACATGTTGCTATCACTTGCGCTAGCCCAAGACCAGTGCCGGCACCATGTGCCTTCGTGGTGAAGAGCGGTTCGAACGCGTGCTGCTTGGCCGACGGCGACATTCCATGCCCGTTATCGGAGAGGGCTATCATCACGTACTCTCCGACCGGCAACGCCTTCTCAGCACGCGTTATAGAGATATTTCGGCACTGAACGGAGAAGACGCCTCCGTCAGGCATGGCGTCTCTCGCATTGACCGCGATGTTCATGATAGCCGACTCAAGCTCAGTGACGTCCACCTTGACACGCCAGGTGTCCGGCGTCACATGCAACCTGAACTCAATTTTTTCAGTGAGCGCCGTCTGTATGATGTTGGTTGCACTCGGAAGCCATGCCGGCAAGTCAAGGAATTCAAGCTTAAGAGGTTGCTTGCGAGCGACGCTCATCAGGCGGCGAGCGAGGCCTTCGGCTCCGACGGTTGCGCGCTTTACCGCTGCGACTTCCCTATGCACATTCGTACAGTTCTTCCGGGTGGCCAGTTCCACATTAGCAGATACAACCATCAATAGGTTGTTGAAGTCGTGAGCGACGCTCGCAACTAGATTGCCAAGCGCCCCCATGCGCCGGAGCTGACGGCTGGACGCTTCAGCTGATTCGCGTTTTATCCATTCATCGCGCCAGTGCTCCCATGCGGCTTGCTCCGTCCTCAACTGACGAAGCGAGAAGAGTATCAACGACCAGAGTCCAAGGCAGGGCACAAGACTGAGGCTTGCTAAAACGATGAAATGACTACGCCATTCTTTTAGTATTGCAGTGGTAGCGTAGCCACTGGCAACATAAAGGGGATAGTCCCCAACTCGACGAAATGACAGAATTCGCTCCACTCCGTCTACGGTGGAAATGATATTAAGGCGACCTGCTCGAACTGCGCGCGCCAGTGTCGTAGCGAAGGGGACATTCGGAGCTGGATTGTTACTCGCACTTATGTCTGGAAGCCTCGCCAGAATGTTGCCGTCCAGACGGTACAAGCCGACTAGTAGAGCCGGGTTGTCGGCGGTTAGGTCGCGGTAGAAATCGCTGAAATATTGACGTCTTACCGCGATGGACACTACCCCGAGGAAATCTCCCTCTTTGGTAACGCGAGCCATATTCATCGTGAAGACGTCCGACTGTATAACCGTCCCTGATAGCGGCAGGGAAAAGTAGGGCTTTGGCGCGTACGCGCGTGCCGCGCGGAAGTCCTCGCGACCGGAGACTGAAACTTGTGGCGCGGGAAAGAAGCGGCTGCTCGCTAGCAAGTCGCCGTTCCTGCCAAACACGGATATCGCCGCGAGTTGTGGGTAGTCGCTTGCGATTGCATTGAGTCTGCTGTACACGCGACCCTCATCCCCGCGGATTTTCAGGTCATCGCTATCACCAAGAAGGTCGAGAGTGCGCGTTTCGATTTCGTTGTTCAGGTCCGCTATTTTCAGCGCGTGTTCCTGTGCGACCCTGGTCAGGCGGTCTACGATGTTAAGCGCATCTGCAATGCGCCGTTGGTAGTCGAAATATCCATAGCCTGCCATGCACAACAATGGTACTAGAATTGACGAAATGAGAACGATGACGAGTACGCGCCGCGTCGCCGCGAAGTTGCGCGACGGCATCGGCGCCACCGGCTCACTACTTTTGTTAGCTGGCAAGGTCGCACGCTCCGCGCGGAGGTCACTACCGTAGTGCCCTATGG
>NZ_FCOL02000194.1 GCF_001544515.1 Caballeronia terrestris | reverse complement strand
GCAGGCGAGTTGATCGGAACGCTTTGGACGCGCGCGGCGGCCTCCGCACACGCCGAACTGACCTCGCTTCGCGATGACGTCGAAGCGCGTCGCGCCGAGGCGGAGCAAAAGATCGTCGCCGCGCGCGAGGAACTCGGTCGGACCGAGACGGCGCTGGAGCAACGCACCGCGGCATTGCAGGCGGCGCAGGTCGAAATTCGGGAGTTGGAGCGGCAGCAGGCGCACGAGGCGGCCGCGCGCCAAGCACTTGAGGCACAGGTCAAGCGTCTTGGCGAGGAGGTCGTCGCGCGCGAGCGTGATCTTGACAAGGTACGCGACACCTTCTCACGTGATCTGGAAAAACTCCGGGAAACGGCTGATCGTGCGGAGGAGCGCTTACGCGCCTCGGAAAAGCGTGCGCTCTTGGAAATCGATCGCGAACGCGGTGCAGTGATCAAAGCGCAGAAAGAATTGGCCGAAGCCGCCAAACGCGCAGAAAAGCGGGATGCCGAACATCGTCGAACAGTCGAGGCGCTGCAAGCGCAGCAGGGCGACGCTCGTCAACAGATCGGAGTGTTGCAGGGCAAGCTCGCCGCGCTCGAAGACGCATACATCTCACTCCAGGAGCAGTTGAAATCCCCACGCGCAACGACGCGTCCCTCAGCGCGACGCGCGCCCACAGCCGAATCCCGTCCGCCGGCAAGGCGAGCAGCCCGAAAGGCAGCTGTTGGCAAGACGGCGAGAGCGAAAGATCGCGCGTAGATAATGACCGGGTGGCGCCGGCGAGTGGCGCAGTCCACGGCCCCCCGTCGCGCCGACGGTCAAAAGGAGCAAACAGGTGAGAAGATCGGCAGAGAATAAATTGAGGGTCGTTGCGGTGCGCATCGACCCCGTCATCGAACAGCGATTGCGTGTGCTGGCAGAGGCAGCGGGACGAAAGCAGTCGTTCTTTCTGCAGCGAATAATCGAGGAAGGCATTGATGCGATGGAAGAAATCTGGTTGTCGCCGGACATGCTGACAAAGGTTCGAAACGGTGATTTGCCAGAGCTGCTAGCCGGACACAGCACAACGTCAGATCTGTTCGACCTAGATGCGAACGCCGATTCGTAGCAGCGGCGGTAGTCTGTTTTCACGACCGATCACGCAGATCGCGTTCATTTCAATAGTGAGGTAGGAATTCAATGAACAAGCAGGAACTGATCGACGCAGTTGCATCGGAGGCGGGTACAAGCAAGAGCGCCGCTGAAGAGGCGATCAATGCCGTCTTGAACACCATCTCGAAGGAGGTGGCGGCAGGAAACGCCGTTCAACTCGTCGGTTTTGGCACATTCGGAAGGGGCGAGCGGGCAGCACGGACGGGTCGAAACCCCGCGACTGGCGAAGCGATGGAAATCGCGGCAGCGAAAACCGTCAAGTTCTCGGCGGGCAAGGCATTTAAGGACGTCGTCAACCAGGCGTGAAGACAGCGAGAACCGAATGCGCACAAGGCGGCGGACCTTCCAGTTACCGCCGCTGGTGAGCCAGTGATACTCGGTCAGAAAAGCTGAGTCTCGAGGGGCACCAGATTCACCCACTTCACCGCTGTGCGGCGCTCTTGTCCGTCCGGGTGAATCGAACGAATCATCACGCGTTGCCCGCGCGCTTCACCCATCACCTCGGCAATGCGGTCCTGGTAACGCACCAAGGTGCCGCGCGCCGGCTTGCGCTTAAGTTTCGTGCGACGAGTTGAAGCGGGCATATCTTGGCGAATGGCCATGCGATGATGTGCGATTATGCCTGTCGTCACGCAAGCGCGGACGTTTCGCCTCCTCATCCCTGTGAAAAGACACCATGCGTCGCATTGCAGTCCAGACCTCGCTGATCCATGCTCGAGGCGTTTTCGCGCTCACGATAGTCGACTCGGGTGATCCGATCATCGAGAATAAGGGTGAGATCATCACGGCAAAGGAGGCACAGCGCCGGGTCGCCCGGACGACCGCCGAGGATGGGCACACATTCTCTTCAATCTGGACGACGGTCGCATGTTCGACGGAGCCCAAGGTGGCAACTCGGCACGCTGGATCAATCATAGCTGCGCGCCCAATTGCGAAGCCAGGCAGCAGGGCGATCGGATCTTCATCCACGCAACGCGCAAGTTCGAAGAGGGCGCAGAGATCTTGATTGACTACCAGCTTGACGTCGAAGGGCGCAGAACAGCGGCACTGAGACGGATGTACGCGTGTCGCTGCGGCGCTCGCCGATGTCGAGGAACGATGCTGGAGTCCCGTCGGTAGGGTTCGGTTGCTACCGAACCATGACGTGGCGGCGAGAACAACCAAGACTGCTTGGTGGCAGCTTCCTTGAAGCGGTAAAATCGATTAGCCTTGAACGCTCTTCATGGACCTTCCTGAGCGCGACGATGATGCAGCAGACCATGCAGCAACTCGATATATTCGCCGACAGCCGTGACGTGGCAATGCGCAATGACGTGGTGGAGCAGTTGCAGCGTCGCAACGCGGCGGACGCACGAAAGACACTGATGCTGCTTGCCTGCGAGTACGCGACCGACAGCGCGCTACCTGCGATGACCGTGCTTGTCCGAGAACTCGAGAACGCATCAACGCTTCCCGTGACCGACCACGCCGAGTTGGCCGCGCTCCTCCGTCGCTTGGAGAATGAGGTGGCACCCGCTGCCCGGCAGGTGCTGCCTGAGCACGACGCTCGATCGTGGTTGGCTCCGTGCTGGCGCGCGCTTGCCCAGCGCGCCGCAGCGCTGACGTATTGTGGAATCCACATTGACAGTCACGCGGCACCCCTGTGGCTTCGCGCCGGCGAATGGTCCGCGGCAAGCGATGCGATTGACACGATTGAGTCTTGGTGGCGCATTCCATCACCGCTCGCATGGATGACCGAGGCGCGCTATCGGGCGGCCGGAGTAGACGCAGCGTGGCCGCTACTCGCGGAATTGGCGTGGTTAGCGCCGCACCAGTTCGCCGCGCTTCTCGTCGCGCTGGGAGACACCGCACTCGACAAGCTGCGCCGACGCTTCGATGCGAAGTTCCTTGGCACAGGCGAAACCGAAGATTATGCGTGGTTCCCGGCGTTCCTGCTGGTCATCAAACCAGCGCTTGCGGGCAGGCTGGGCGAGGCGCGCCTGCAACGCGACCTGCCGGCATCACGTGCGACCTCGTTGCTCGGGGAGATTCTGCGGCGGGAACATGAAGGCGGCCAGCAGGAACTGATCGCCCTTCGTCAACAACTCGGTCGCTTGCACGCGGGCCTGTTTGACGTGTACATGACGACACGGAAAGTGCATCATCAATGATTCAGGCTGCGGTCCCGGCCTCACTTTCGAACGGTTGCTGCGGATTGCTTCTTGGAGGGGAACACGAACGCGTGCGGAGATGCTGTCGCCACTGCTGACGCGTCGTGCTCGATCACTTTCGAGTTTTGAGGACCTTTAGCACCAGCTGAAACAGGCGAATGCGGCGCGGCGTACCCCGCCACCGAACTTCGGTCGGGCTGATTCAACGATTCAATCAGTGCGCGAATCCTCGTAGTCTGAGATTGACCCGAGAAAACGGACACCTATCCTTTGGATAAGGGGGTGCCAAAATGGGCAAGCATCGAGCACCGTACCCGGCGGAGTTCCG
>NZ_FCOL02000193.1 GCF_001544515.1 Caballeronia terrestris | reverse complement strand
GCCATACGCGGTCACGATGCTGCCGACCGCGCGGCCATCGAGATAAGGGCGCTCGTCGAGCCGAAGTTCTTCGAGCGTATCGAGTGCGTTCTTCACCAGCCCCGAGATGCCGCCGTGATACCCGGGCGATGCGACGATGAGCGCATCCGCGTTGCGCACCGCTTCGATGAGTTCGCGCTGCTCGTCGGTCAAGTGGCCGGTTTCAGGTGCGTAGTGCGGCAAGCTGTAGAGGAAAGCACCGCCGAACAATTGCACGCGCGCGCCGCTTTCCTGTGCGCCTTTCAGTGCGAAAGCAAGCGCACGCTCCGTGGATGACGCAGGTCGCGTCGTGCCGCCGATACCTACGACCAGCGGCCTCTGCGATGAAGGGGTTCGAGACAAGATCAACACTCCAGGGATTTGAAAGAGGGAACTGCGGCGCGCCCGGTCTGCGCTCGGCGTTAAGGAAGAACATGCTACCGAGCAAGAGCGCACACGGGAAAGCACGAATTGCGCTAAGGATATGAGGGATATCGCCGCAGCGCGTGATGCGAGGCTCGCATCCCGCGCCGGGAAGCAGGCTTTCAGAAGAACGCAGCCTTCGGTAAAGGGGTTCCGTGCAGCGCATGCTCGCCGAGCACGCGCGCCTTGTACGCGACCGGATTATGCGAGGCGATCGTGCGGATGTTGCGCCAGTGCCGGTCGAGCGCCGCGCTTTGCTTGCCCGCCGATGCGCCGCCCACGTCGAAGAGCCGCGTCGCGGCATCGAGCGCGAGTTCGTCGATCAGCACCTTCGAGCGCGCCGCATTCAATGCCGCTTCAAGGAAAAGCGCCTCGTCGGGCGCGCCTGCGAGCGCGGAATCGTACGCGCGGCCCAACGCATCGGCGGCACGCAACACGCTCGATTCCGCGACGTAGGCCGCGCTGTCGAGCCGCCCGACGATCTGCTGCAACAGCGGATCGTCGGCCGGGCGGGCGTTGACGGCGTGGTAATAGTTGCGATCGCGACGCTTGAGCAGCGCCACCGCGTCCTTCACCACGCGGCGCAAGATGCCCGCGATGATCGTCGTCAGCCACAGTTGCGAGAAAGTGGCCTGCCATGGGACCTTGAACTCGTCGTCGTAGTAGAGCACGTCGTCGCGCGACACCTCGACGTGGTCGTAGACGGTCGTACCGCTTGCCGTCAGGCGCTGGCCGATGCCGTCCCAGTCGTCGCGCACGTCCACGCCTTTTTGCCCCACTGCGACCCGTGCCGCGACCAATCGTCCATCGTGAACTTTCGCGTTGACGACGATGTAGTCCGCGTAGAGATTGCCCGTGCTGTAATACTTGACGCCGTTGAGCACGAAACCGTCGCCTTGCGGGTCGAGCGAGGTCGCGCCGTCTCCGTCGCCGATGTTCTGCTTTCCGAGTTCGCTGGCGCCGAGGCCGTAAAGCGCGCCTTCCTTGACGGAGGCGAGCCAGCGCGAGTAGGGAGCCTGATCCGGCATGCGCAGCGCGCGCTCCACGAAGGCAAAGTGGTTGCGCAGGATGTGCGGAATGTTGGAGTCCGCTTGTGCGAGATCGAAGACGAGCTCGAAGAGCTGCGGCAACGTGGCGCCGCCTCCGCCTTGCTCCACAGGCAACCGATACACGCCGAGACGCGCTTCCCGCACGAGCGCGATGGCGTCGCGAGTATCCGCGTCGCCGCTGGCGCGCGCGTGCGCCCCTTCTTCGATTGCCGCGACGAGCTCGCGCAGAGCCGTTGAAGCAGGTCTGACGGCGTATTCGCCACGCCCGCGACCGACAGACAGGTTCGATTCGATATGTCCCATTGATGCTCGGTTGTCCAGTTGTTGATCGGTGCACCGCAATCTGCACACGTTATTAAAGCCGCCCCGATTCGCCAACCAAGCGAATCTGCTAAGCAATGCAGCGCATAACGCTTTTTGCTATCGATTTCATTCGATCGGGATTTCAAATCACGCCGGAGGCGCTTAGCATCTGGAAAACCGTTTGTTGGAGGGCCGGGCGCGCGACCGTACCATCGATCGTTCCACTCATCCTCGACGAACGCCCATGAACGTCCCTCGCTTTCCCTCCGCCGTGATCGGGCTCGACCCGGGCACGCCGCCAGAACGGACAGCCCCGCGCTCAAGCGACACCCCCGCTCTCGTCGATCTGCCGACTCGCGACGCCGCGAACAACACGGCGCTGCAATGGTCCCTCCTGCGATCGCGCGCCTTGCGCGTCGGCGTGCCGGTCGCGCTCGTGGTGTTGTGGCAACTCGCGTCGTCGTTTAAGCTCGTGGCGCCCGAGACCTTGCCGTCGCCCACCGTCATACTCGCCGCTTTGAACGAGCTCATCGCCGATGGCGAACTTCAGAACGCGATCGGCGTGTCGCTGCTGCGCGCGGCGACGGGGCTTGCGATCGGCGGTGGCATCGGTCTTTTCGCGGGTCTCTTCGCGGGCTTGTGGCGTGGGGGCGAAGAGATCGTCGATGCGCCGCTGCAAATGCTGCGTACCATCCCGTTCATCGCGCTGATTCCGCTCTTCATCACATGGTTCGGTATCGGCGAGGGCGCGAAAGTCGCGGTCATCCTCGCCGCCACGATCTTCCCGATGTATCTCAACACGTACGCGGGCGTGCGCGGCGTCGATCCGAAGCTGCTGGAAGCGGCGAAGGTGTTCGGGCTGTCGAGCCGCCAAGTGGCGCTGCGCATCATCCTGCCGACGGCATTGCCTTCGATCCTCGTCGGCGTGCGCTACTCGTCCGCCGTGGCGCTGCTTGCGCTCGTCGTGGCCGAGCAGATCAACGCGCAGAGCGGCATCGGCTACATCCTCGTGAACGCGAACCAGAACCAGCGCGCGGACATCATCATCGCGGGCATTCTCGTGTACGCGGCGCTCGGCATCGCGACGGACCTCATCATGCGCGCGCTCGAACATCTCGCCTTGCCCTGGAGGCCGCGCTTTGAACTCGCCTGATATCGACGCATTGAAAACCCGTCACGGCGAGCGCGAAGCCGCGCTCGAACTGGACGCGGTGAGCCGCGTGTTCTCTGGGCGAGCCGTACTGAAGGACGTTTCGCTCACCGTGAAGCGCGGCCAGTTCGTCTCGATGCTCGGCGCGTCGGGCGCGGGCAAGACGACGCTCCTGCGCATCCTCGCCGGACTCGATCAAGCCGACAGCGGCCGCGTGCGCGTGGCCGGCGCTCGCTCGGTCGTGTTCCAGGAGCCGCGCCTCGTGCTCGCCAAGCGCGTGTGGGAAAACGTCGTGATCGGCCATGAGCGGCTGCGCGCGGCGAAATCATCGGCGCTCTCGGCGCTGGAGGAGGTCGGTCTCTCGCGTCAGGCGGACGGCTGGCCGAAGACGCTATCGGGCGGCGAGGCGCAGCGTGTCGCACTGGCGCGCGCGCTCGTGCGCGAGCCGAAGCTGCTGCTGCTCGACGAGCCGTTCGCCGCGCTCGACGCGCTCACGCGAATCCGCATGTACGAACTCGTGGCGCGGCTCTGGCGTGCGCACACGCCAGCTGTCGTGCTGGTCACGCACGACATCGACGAGGCGATTCTGCTTTCGGACCGTATCGTCGTGCTGTCGCAGGGCGAGATCAGCGCCGACATTACCGTCGACTTGCCGCGTCCGCGCTCGCGCAGCGACGAAGCCGCCGTCGCGCTCAGAACGCGGCTGCTCGCTGCGCTCGGCGTGGGCC
>NZ_FCOL02000192.1 GCF_001544515.1 Caballeronia terrestris | reverse complement strand
CTTGTTAAAAGTGAAAGACATGCACGACCGGCGCGGCGTGTCGCATTTACGGATCCACGGCAAGGGCAACAAACTACGCTATCTGCCGCTGCATCCAGACAGCGCCGAGCGGATTCATCTCTATTTGGAAGTCGCCGGCCATCGCGACGCGCCGGACGCCCCGCTCTTCCAACCCGCCCGCCGACAAACCGGTGCGGCGCTGACCGCCGACGGGGTCTACAAGATTGTGCTCAGCTACGCGGCGAAGGCCCAAATCAAGGTTCATGCTTTCCGCGTCCATAGCCTGCGAGCGACCGCCGCCACCAATGCACTCGAGCACGACGCCGATATCGCCACGGTTCAGGAATGGCTCGGCCACGCAAACGTAAGCGCCCGGTGATGGCATCTTGAATCGACGTAGCAGCCTTGGGAGCATCGTGTCCACTTAACGAATAGGCGGACAAGTGAACACTATTGACCAGGATGCCCCCTGGGTCGCCGCAAACGGCGGCGATACACGGACGAATTCAAAGCGGAAGTAGTGGCAGCCTGCCAAGGACCAGGCGTGTCGGTTGCCGCGATCGCGATGATGCATAAAGCGGCGCGAACCGGGCCGCTCTTGAGGCGCTGACCTCGGAACGGGAAACACCCATTCAGATCCGACAGAACAAATACCTGAACAATATCGTGGAGCAGGACCACCGTGCAATCAAACGGATCGTCAGGCCGATGATGGGTTTCAAGGACTTCCGGTGTGCCCGCATCATCCTGTCGGGAGTCGAGATCATGCACATGATCCGAAAAGGGCAGATGAAAGGCGATGACACCCACCGAAACGTCGCCCAACAATTCTACTCGTTGGTTACATAAGGCATCCTAATCTGACGTGCCAACCTTAACGCGTGGGCCTTATCGCGACACAACCCAGCGTCCGCGGACTCGACTACTTTTATGACGCGGCGCAGGCACTCATGTATTCGATCGAGTGGGGCAGGCTCTGGGTGAAGAGCAACGTAAGAAAGCATCCCGAAGCGACACATGAACACTGTCATAGCCGAAGCAGACGGTGAGCAAAAATAGGAGGCCTTTCATGAAGACGATCAATACGTCGCCGACAAATCGAGGTTTGCGTTATGTGCGTATTCCACTACAAGGGCTTCCCGGTTGAGCGCAAGCTCAATCAAGGTGTTCTGTTGCTGTGCTGCCTTTGCCGGGGGCGCGCGAAGGGTGGAGGACTGCGATACTACAACCGGTCATGTTAGGCCAATGGCCCGGACCCTGATGAAAGACGCACACGTGGACCTCATTCGCAAATCGGGATTGAAATCCCCGTGGAATACTCAGGTACGCCCCGCGCGGGTCCAACCCGCTTCACATCACCGCTGGCAGTGCAAAGTTATCTTTCTATAAGCTCATAGTTCATGCCCTTGCTCTCTGGAAGCTATGGAAGGGCACCGCGTACACGTCAAGCGGCGGCCGGCTCATGCTTGAAGTCGTCACCGTACTTCAGCATGGCCCAGGCCAGCCTCGCATTCTTGGCCGCAAACTTGCGATGGCGGTTCGCCAGTAGCCGCGGAGCTCGATTAGATTGCGAACCCAGCGGCTGAATTGGTCCTGTTTGTCCCCCAGGCCAGCAACCCCAGGCGTTCTGAACCGCCCCGGGTTTTCCGGAGACCTCAACTCCTGAGAGAATGAGGAAATGGAAAACATCGACGAAGCAAAACGGAAGACAGCGCCGAAGTTTTCGGCCGAGGCGTGATAGTCCGGACCGACGCGTGCGACCGATCGGAGCCACCGTCCACGGGCGTAAGATATCCATTTTTGGCGCGCACGATTTCTGCAGGGACAGACATGCGACTAGCTGACTTTATTTTGCGGGACATGGGACGCATTCTGTTGGAATGGGAGGCGTTTGTGGCAACGCTGCTGCCGGCCGCGAAAAACATGGACTCGCTCGAAAGCAAGCAAGGTGACAAAGGGCAGGAGCGGAACGCGTGAATGCTTTCGATACATCGATTCAAGCGGCCATTATTCAAGTCGCGCCTTCATTAGTCGGGCTTACTCATGCGGTTCGAGCTATTGCCAATTTCTACCTGTTCAAAGGTGTTGTTCCTCTCGCGATCTTATGGGCAATCTGGTTCAAGCCTGGCAACTCGTCTCAGTCGCACCGGGAAATGGTCGTCGCAATCCTATGCTCCGCTCTCATCGCTTTTCTTGTTGGGCGGCTTCTCGCGCTCTGCCTGCCTTTTCGGGTGCGGCCTATCTATGACCCGAACGTTCATCTAGTGTTTCCGGGAGCGGATGAAGCAGGCCAGTATCTGCGTCTGTGGAGTTCCTTCCCTAGCGACAATGCCATGTTGTGGATGTCGGTTGCGGTAGGCATCTTTCTCGTTTGGCGCTTGGTCGGCGTGCTGGCAATCTTGCATTGCGTAGTCTTTATTTGCCTGCCTCGCGTCTATCTAGGGTTGCACTATCCGACCGATGTCATTGCAGGTGCCGCGATTGGTGGGTCCACTGCGTGGCTTTTCACGCGTGCCCCATTGCGAAGACGCTTCGCGCCTCAAATTGTGCGATTCATAGATACTTGGCCTGCCGTAGGGTATATGTTGGCCTTCCTGTTTTTCTTTGAACTGGCGACGACGTTCGACGAGCCACGATTTATTGCCATGTCAGTCTTCAAAGACGCTCTAAGCAAGTAGGCATACGTCAGCACCAGTGTGATCTATTTTCCCGGACTCGGAAAGATCATGGAAGATGATGACCGCGGTCCCGAACCTTCATCAGATATAGTGAAAAGAGCTTCTGAATACAGAATATCTAAACACTTGGTTTATCTCATAAGTGCATGTTTCCAAAGGACATTTCACGCAGTAATTTTTGAAGTTTGCTGCACCTTGCCGCAAGCACATAGGAGCGGAAATCGATCAGTCAATCGGCCACCTGTTGGCCGACGGGCGTACGCCAACACTCCCGCCCGCTCGTGCCCGACGAAAGGGGCTACCGTCGCTCGACGATTTCGAGTGAATATCAATACCGACGCAATCGACGAAGCCGCCCTGGCACTTCTCTACCTGACCCTGCACGTTCTGCGCCTATTCGGGTTGCGATCCCGGCAACGCCTTGGGCGAAGCGCATGTTTGCTCCATTTAAAAAACGCGTTGCAGACTTTGGTTCGCATAGCGGAGCCCCGGGGATAATCAATACGCCTTGCATTGCGGGCCAACCCTGCTACAACGTAAGTAGTCTCCCTCGCGGTCCCCGACGTGATGGATTGCCCGCCTTGCCTTCTGTCTCGGCGGGCTTTCTTTTGCCAAATTCCCGCATATTGCCTATCATGAGGTTGCGTCCCGCGTGGGGTCACAAAGGGCGCAGCAAAGCATTGGTCCTTGGACGCCCGCCTCATCGGCGGGCTTCTTTTTATTTTCCCGTTCATCTATCCTTAAACGGCGTTCTGCTGGGCGTTTCCTTTGGGGGGAATGCACATGGACGCGTTCGGTTTTGGCCTTCTGCCCGCCGGCTAAGCGCTGCGGCGGGCTTTCTTTTGCCCGATCCCTCTTTCGGTCTTTCGCGCACGCCCGTGCACCATCTCTCGATGGCGTTACTGGGTTTCGCCTGCTAGACATCATGTATGGACCTGCCGCACCTCAAGGTACGCGGATTAAGCTTGAGGTAGGTTACGCCGCGGCTCAGAG
>NZ_FCOL02000191.1 GCF_001544515.1 Caballeronia terrestris | reverse complement strand
TCGTCAACCGTCAAGCCATGCTTGCGGATGATGTCCCGCACTTCAGGGTTGTTCATCAACTCGCCAAACGTCGGCGCGGGGTAGCGGACCTTGCTCAGCTCGGCCGGTGGCGTGCCCCGAGCTACAATCCTGCTGGCGTCGAGTCCCTGCACTGGTGTGCCCGTGCCATCATAGAGCGCGCCATTGAGCACCCGAAAGCGGCCCTCGATGCAGCCGACAAGCGGGCAATCGTTTGACCCATTGTTCTGGACGAAAAGGATATCCTCGTCACCCGTCTGGAAGACAGGAACGTTGGAGGCCCTGAGGAAATGCCCGCGACCATCCGGGCCGCCGATGTAGCGAAGGCTAAAGGACGCTCTGCCTGCGTCACCCCGCACCGGTCGAACAACATCGTATGTCACGATCGTGAACGGCACAGGACCTTGACCATTCTCGCCGGATGCGGACATTCGGTACTCGACCTTGCTCACGCGGCTGTGCACGACGAACTGTGCCGCGTTGGCTAAATCCTTGATGTCGGGGGCCATCTTTTGTGCGAATACGGTACTGCCGCTGCTTGATAACAAGGCGACCGCCACCGCCATGCGAACGCTATAAGTGTTTAACATGTATTTCTCCAAG
The DNA here is from genome assembly GCF_001544515.1 of Caballeronia terrestris. Lineage (GTDB taxonomy): Bacteria > Pseudomonadota > Gammaproteobacteria > Burkholderiales > Burkholderiaceae > Caballeronia > Caballeronia terrestris. The sequence continues at coordinate 3,075 of NZ_FCOL02000191.1, read as the reverse complement.
AAAGATGCGTTTGCATCGAAGCGCGGCTGTATCGGGTCGGAGTGAGGGCGGCGGGTTGGCGCACCATTTCTTTCTGCATCGATTCCCAGACAGCCTTGCGGATTCCTTTACCATGATTACAAGCGTAAGGCCTACGATCGCAAGGTGTTAGAACAATCGTACTGTCAGATAGGACGATCTTGCTCGTGAGCTTTATCGCAAAAGAAATAGTTGGGAAACCGAAGGTTTTGACACCCTCGGGTTCTACCGCTTTTAATAGAGGCGCTTGTATTACACAGTTCACTCATGAGAACCGGGGCGCCAACATGAAGAACGGAATCTGCCTAGCGTCCCGTCTTCCCAATTGGCGCGTAACGTGTTTGACGTGTCCGAAGCTACTGCGGCGGGCGGTGAAGCCGATTTGACACACCTTTGCGGCGCGGACCATGTAAGGACTCTGAGAAAACCAAGCACACTGCGAAAGGAGCCGGAAGGGGCGTTGTGAAACCGGAGTTTCGGCTAAAAGACGATCTCCGCACGGGATTGGATTGGTGGAAATCGCTCTCTGGAGGAGCGTACGGAATGGCTCGCCAAAGTAGGTAGCTCCCCTAGAGATGCATGGAATGCCTTCAGGCGTTCCCTATAGCGATAATGGCGTGTGGATTCGGCCCGGTCGGGGGCCTTTTGCTGCGCCCTCTTCATCCACGCCATTTAGGAAGCGGAAATGGAAGAAAATCTGAGTACTCTGCGCATCGCTCGTTCGCCTGATGGGCAATGGTTCGGGCGGTTGCTAATCGGCTCGACGGAACTTATTCTTACCGCCTGCAAGTCGCCGCAAGAAGTCGAGCTGGTCGTCGAAAAAATTGGCCTATACCCCGGCCGGGTGGAGGTAGAAGATTAGCGTGATCGTGAGGGCCGAGCCTTGTGCTACAGAAATCCGGCTGAAATGCTTGCCGACATTCTGAAAACATGCCCGCTCATGCAAGAGGAACGCGGGTTACACCTCGCTCGGCGACATGAGCATTTCTGCGCCTATTCGGGCTGCGATCCCGGCAGCGCCTGGGCGAAGCTTGCATAGAAGTGCGCTGCTTGAAAAACTCGACCCGCTCGCGTCACGGCGCCTCCAATCTGCTCCTCGCCACGCTTCGATGCGCGCCGTTCTCAGGTGAAAATTGAATGTTCGAAGTTTCCGGTTAGCGGCCGAGCCGCCGTAGCGGTCGGTGCGCAGATTGACGGTCGGGTCGAGGAACTGACCGATCAGATGGCCGCCCGCGTGCGTTTCCAGCCCGTCAAGACCACCCTCGAGACAGCGGCGCGCGGCGCGCCCGAAATCGCTCACGATGCGCCTGATGTCGCTCCCGGTGATCGCCTGCGGAATTGCGCGATGCAGCGTTTCGCGACGCGCCGACGGCGCGAGCATCGGCAGCCACGGTTCGGCGTAAGGATCGCCCCGGCGGCCGAGGTGCGTGATCTGGCACATCAGTGCGGCGCCGTGGGCGTGCACGCGCTCGGAAAAGCGCTGCAGGTGCGGCACGACTTCGTCGACGCCCATGTTGATCTGCTGGAACGTGTTGGGGCTGTCGATGCTCACGTTCGATGAACCGCCGAACATCGTGAGCCCGATGCCGCCCCGGGTCTTTTCCTCGTGATAGCGCTGGTAGACTTCCTGCGGGAACTCGTCCTGAATGAGGCGGCTCGCGTGACTGGTGCTCATCACACGGTTCTTCAGCACGAGGTGTTTGAGCGTCAGGGGCCTCAGCAGGGGGTCGGATAAAGCGGCTGTCTGTGCGTCATCCGCGTTACGCTGTGTCATGTCGGGACTCTCTGGATGGGTCTGCCGACAAAGTAGGATTGACGTTAAGGCGCGTCAATTTACATGTTCGTCACCGCCGATAACATGGTGTTAGTAGATGGGTCTTCGACTTCCTTCGCTGCAGGCACTCCTCGTTTTCGAGGCCGCCGCGCGGCATCTCAGTCTCACGCGCGCGGTCGCTGAACTGAACGTCACGCCGGTCGCGGTGAGCCGTATGGTCACGCGTCTCGAAGACGCGCTCGGCCTCAAGCTCTTCGCGCGCACGAAAACCGGGCTTGTGCTGACCGACGAAGGCGCAAAGTTGCAAGTCGCGGTGGCCTCGGGCTTCGGCGAGGTCAGCGACACAATCGAAGAACTCAAGAGCCACCAGGAACAGGGCGAGACGGTGACGCTCTCCATCTCGAGCGGCTTCGCGTCGCAATGGCTGCTGCCGCGCCACGAGCGCTTTCACGAAGCGTTTCCTGCGGTGAATCTGCGCTTGCAAGTGATGACGAGCCGCCTGTACGGGCCGCTGGATGGCGCGGATCTTGGCATTCGTTTGCATAAGCCCGGCTCCGAGCACGAGGCGTTCTGTTTCTGCCCGGAGGTGATCATCGCCGTGTGCAGCCCCGGTTAACTCGCGCAATACGGCCCGCTCGACGCGCCGCGTCAGGCGGGCGGTCACACGCTTATCCACCTCGAACCGACCACGCACGCATGGCCTGACTATTTCGAGCTCGCGCAATTGGCGAATCGCGCTTCGTCGAAGCATGTAAGCTATTCCGATCCGGGCCTGGCATTGCAGGCCGCGATGCTCGGGCATGGCGTGCTGCTCGGCTGGCTGCTTGCGATAGCGGCGCCGCTCAATATGGGCACGGTGGTCCCCGCGTCGAAACGAGTGGTGGAGACGGGTTATAACTACGTGCTCGAATGCCGCACGCATGAGCCGTCGGCTTCGGTCCGGCACGTCGCGCAATGGCTCATCGACGAGATGCGCGCGGAGTTGAAAAAGGTCGATTACGTGCTTGCTTCGGTAGAGAGAGTGCGGCGTGGCGCGCCAGGTTGAAGCGTGCGCTTCGGGTGCGCGACGAGGCGGGATAGGGCGCCGCAATCAGCGATTCAAGTTGGCTGAGATCGGAAAGCTTTGCATGATGAAAATTGAAGCGCGCGTCCATGGACTGCCCCTCCTGCCCGAGCGTTAATTATCCGCGGCGAGCGTTCACTGCTAGTGGTATGCGTCAAACGGATTGCATCTTATTCAGCTTGGCCCTGGCACGCGTCACTTTCGCGAGGATGTCAGAGGC
>NZ_FCOL02000190.1 GCF_001544515.1 Caballeronia terrestris | reverse complement strand
TCAATATGTCGCGGGTGACTTCGCAAGCGATAGGTTTCCAGCTCAGCCTGAGCGAGAGTCTTCTGCAGCAAGTCAACGCCGCCGCTCGAGAGCGGCATTTGACCCGCTCCGCGTTTTTTACGCTCGCTGTGCTACACGAGCTGGATCGCAAAAACGACAATGCTGTATTCGGAGCCCGAAGCGAACATGAATCGGGGTTCTTGGCACTTTAACCCTCAATGTGCGCGGCTTTCGATTCCTACGCGGACGATCCGTCGACGCGAGGCGGCCCTTTCCTTATAGAGCTTGGTCGCCAGTCCACGTGCCGTGTGCGCCGTACTAGCGCACAGGCACCGTTGTGCAGGCGGCGCTTGTTCTCGTTTCGATCAAGCCTCTCTGTGCTTTGCCGACGCTACCTGCCTGAGGAGGGCATATGAGCTTCACTGAGAGATTTCCGTTGAAAGACAACGAACCACCGTCCGCTGCTTTAACGTCGTTCAAAACGGCCGCCGACGCCATGCCCCGATCAGGTCCGAAGCCAGCGGGCGAGCCATTCTTGTCGCCGTTCGAAGCCGCGCGTGACGAGCATGAAAAAACCGTCGCACACACAATGCCAGACGAGCCCGAAGGGGATTTCGCCTAGTCGGCTGACGAGTCAAATCCCGTTCGCCTTTACGCCAACGACGGGCATTCTCGTGCGCACTGTAAATGTTCTGCCACATCTTCTTCGAGATATCGGGTGGCGATCGTGGGCGACGCGCCACCGTGAAATCGTCGCACCTAAGTCAGGAGGAAATCGTGAAACGCGATATGAATCTCGCACTGGCAATATTGAAAACTTTGGAGGAAAACAAAGCTCCTCACCTCAGCGAATTTGACATTGAAGCCGCGCTGAAGGCCGCGTTCGATGTTCCCAACCGAGGAATCGGTTATCACTTGAACCTGATGGCCGATGCAAATTTCGTACGCTCGATGGGTAACGACTGGCGGCTGACCTGGGCCGGCCACGACTTCTTGAAGACAGCGGTCCCGAACGCCTTCGAAACCCCCTGAAGTGCGGTTGAGTACCCTAAACCTACTCCGCGTTCATGAACGCGGCACGCGTGCCGGTCAAGACACAAAACCATCAAAGGGTCCTCGCGGTTTGCCGAAGTTCGCACCGTTCCACAACACGACGAGCGGGCGTGCACGTCGAGCCATCTGGTTTCGTATCAACGCCCGGACGGCCATTCTTGGACAGAAGGCACCATGGATCGCTTGAGTGACGCGCTTCTTCAATATCATGATCGCAGCAAGCACCGCGTCAACCGTTACGCTCCTGGCCCCCACGAGCTCGACTGGATAGCCCAGCCAAATCCGTTTCGGGAGTTTCACGGCGCACCCCGCGTGAATCTGCTGTTAGCCGCGGACACGTTCCACACTCGTTACAACGAGGTGCGCTGCGGCGCCCTGCCGTCCGCATACGGAATTGATTTGCGTAATCTGTCGATCCTTTTCGAGCTGTCGTTGGGCTTGTCGGCATGGAAATCCTATCGCGCTACGCGTTGGGCGCTGCGCTGCAATCCTTCGAGTGGCAACCTCCATCCGACCGAGGGCTATCTAGTGTGTCCGCATCTGCCTGGCCTGCCCGCGGGCATCTACCATTACCTGAGCCGAGACCATTTGCTTGAACGTCGCGCCGCGGTCGATGACTCGCGATGGATCACGGCGTTTGGGGGCAACGGCGTTCTGGTCGGAATAAGCTCGATTCATTGGCGCGAAGCATGGAAATACGGCACACGGGCGTGGCGCTACTGCCAGCACGACTGCGGCCATGCCATCGCCGCGGTAAGTTACGTAGCGGCCGCTTTGGGCTGGCAAACGCGGCTATTGGAGGCGCCCGCGGACGATGAGGTGGCGCGCTTGCTTGGATTGGATCGTAGTGACGATTTCGGGACCGCCGAACGAGAGTCGCCGGATGTTCTGCTCTGGGTCGGCCATCCCGACGGACGGCCCGATATCGAGCGCATGCTAACTGCTTCGGACGCGGCGGCGTGGTACGGATGCGCGAACCAGTTAAGCGCGAACCAGGTGCGATGGCCCGATATCGATTCGATCCGTCTCGCCACGATCAAGTCCCGTACCACTGAGCTAAGCGCGGCCTGTGCGGAGCGGCGCCCCTTGCCTGCGGCGCCCGCCCTCGACCTCAGTTTCGCGCAGGTCGCTCGCCAGCGCCGTAGCGCGGTTGATTTCGACGGCACGACGAGCATCACCAGCGCCGCTTTTTTTGCCATGCTGGAATGCCTGATGACGCGTTCTGACACACCGCCGTGGAATGTGCTCGTCTCTCCCGCCGCAGTGCATCCTGCGCTCTTGGTGCATCGCGTGGATGGATTGGAGGCGGGCCTGTATGTGCTGGTCAGAAATCCGGAAGCATTGTCGAGCCTGCAGACATCGATGCGCCCCGAATGGCTATGGGAAAAAACTGGACCGGACCATCTGCCGCTTTATTTTCTGCTGCCGTTCGATTTGCGTGCCTCAGCAAAGTTGATCTCCTGTCATCAGAATATTGCGGCCGATTCCTGCTTTGCGCTCGGCATGCTGACGCGGTTTGTAAGCGCCATGCAGGAACCATGGCGTTACCGTCATCTATTGTGGGAATGTGGCATGCTCGGCCACACGCTCTACCTCGAAGCCGAAGCCGCTGGAGTACGCGCTACGGGAATTGGATGTTTTTTTGATGATGAAATGCACGCGCTGCTCGGACTCAATGATCACGCGTGGCAAAGCCTGTATCACTTCACAGTCGGTGGCGCGGTGGATGATCAACGCTTATCCTCGGAGCCACCCTACGAGCGTCAGGGTTGAATGCGCGACAACAGCTACTTGAGGCAATCGTACCTTTCGCGCAATTTCTTGCGGTTCGATCTGGAAAACCCCTTATCAGTCACCGGCTTGCGAATCCTGTGATTGCGCGAAAGCCGCGGAGCTGCCCCGCCTTTCTTCAAGCGGATCTCCATGCGGCTACCGTCAGATTTCGCACGATTCGAACGATCACCCCACGTCGAGCGAACGGATGCCGAAGCAGATCAGCGAGCCAACTGCCGACACCACGGCGGCCGCTGATGCCAAACCTGCGGCCATTATCATTACAGATGGTTGAACGACGGACCCCGCCTCGGGCTTCGCTTGGAATGGCAGTTGCTTGCGAAACCGCAAGTAAGCCTCTTCGCAGTTTCCACGTTGCACCACCAAGAAAGGTCGATCCGATGAGACTTCGCGTTGGTTACGAACCGGTGCACGAGTGTCCGCAGCCAACGCCGATGTTGCTGATACTGAACACGCACGACTCCCGCGCGCTGGACATGGTCGTGCCGTCTGGTAGGGAAACGCCTGCAGCAGAATGCAATGAGATAGTGCCGAGTCGATGTGTCTACGAGCAAACTGGACGTAGGCGCATATAGCGTAGCGAAGATTGCGACGGTATTCGTGTGCCTAATTTTCGACAAGGAACGGCCGTTCGATGGCGACTCGCGTTTGTCGCTTTATGGCCGAGAACCGTGGTTCCCGATGTTCGCCGAAGCAGCCGTCGGGTCCACCGTCGGTCTCAGCGGAGTGCAGCTTTACGGCGCCCTCGCCCACGGGCAGCCGTCGTCGCAACCATCGATTGCCGGCCGCCGAGCGCGGCGCACATTAAAGCCTTTTCTCCCACCATTGCGCCGCGATCACAGATACGTCGCCAC
>NZ_FCOL02000189.1 GCF_001544515.1 Caballeronia terrestris | reverse complement strand
GCGAGCGCGTCGCCATTCTCGCATCGTGGAATCAGCAACGACGATCCCGTGAAAACCCCCGCTTCTTCAGCACAGCCTTAAGTTAGGCGAGTGTTCGAGCGCTGACCCGCGGAATAGCACGCCAGACCGGTGCGTTGCTGGTGCTTGTCTTCCGTTTCCGGGTGCCGCCGGTCATCGTCGATATGCAGGTACAGGCTGGTCGTGGTCAGCGAAGCCTCTGAAGACGCTGGAGCCTATCGCACTTGTCCGCCCACGGGGCGCGCATCGGTTTAAACCATGTAGTCGAAAGCTGAACCGGCGATTGACGGTGTATCGGCGCCGTGCATTGGATCCGGTCCTGAAAGCATTGGCTTCGCGCACCGCATCGGACGCAAGTTCCGATCCGACGACTGGCGCCGATCTGGGTTCAGGCCAAGCAGGGTAGGCGAACGGGTCCCGGACTGTTTGGCTTCTGGAAACCCTTCTACGGCCAGGCAGCACAGTACACCTACTCTGAGCGTTGTTGTGGCCTACACACTGGCGCCAGGCTGACGTGAAACATGGCGCTCATGCGAAGGCGGGACAAAGCCGAAGGACGCAAAGCGGCCTAACGCAGCCGTGCGTTTAGCAATTCGTGCAACTTGAATAGAGCACTTTTCGGGTCGCCAGCCTCCCCCAAAGTGCGTGCAGCAGCAAGGAGGTCCCGCTCATGAGCATCGAGTACTAGCCAGCGCTCCGTCTCATGGATAAACCCCAGCACCTGCAAACGTAGCACGATGGGATACCGTCCGGGCGGGTGCCGATTGGTCTCATTGATCAAGACTGTGTAGCGGCTCGCTATCTGGCTCAAAGTCTGGTGGCGCACGGAAGCTTCTCGCGTTGTAATGTTTTTCTATATTCACGCTATCGGCCGCATGGCACTGTGGCGCACCGTACACTGCGCGTGCCGATCGAGGTTTGTTGACTCTCCGTAGGCGACCGCGCCGCAGGTCACTAAGGGTCCGGTAGTTTGTCCACGACACGAAGCAAACTGGCCGCGCGCTCTACGAGGGCGAGATCACCATTTGAGCGGTCCGCGACGTCCTCGACGCGCCTGCGCCAGTATGCCTTATTGACGACAGCCGTTGAACGCGAGAGCTGCTCGGTCGCGTCGAGCCCAGCAAGCCGACGAAGCATTTTGTTCAATCAGACAGACCGCCGCCGTGCCTTGACGTACGGACCCTACCGTACGCGAGTGCGTCTCAGGCGTCCCGCCCGATCCATACGCATTGCGCCTCATGATCGATACCGGTCCGGGCGGCTCTTGATCCCAAGCCGCGTCGCTTGCCTTCGTGGACCCCGCCAGCTTTGATGTGCGGCAGGGGCTGGCAATCCGCCCTCGTTTGCAAATTTGCAAACCCGTCTGATTTACTTGAGATAGAGGTTGCCGGCGCCGTAGGATCATCCTGAGGTTGATCAACTACCGGAGATCGTGATGAACAGCAAATGGTTTTCGAAGTTGGCAAGCTACCTCTCCACAATGACAGGTAGGCCGGCCACTTTCGTACTGGCCGTCTTCCTTGTGGTGGCTTGGGCGATCACGGGGCCGGTCTTCCACTACAGCGACACCTGGCAACTCGTGATCAATACGTCGACCACAATCGTCACGTTCCTGATGGTTTTCTTGATCCAGAACACGCAAAACCGCGACACAGCCGCGATGCAGATCAAGCTCGATGAGTTGAGCGACGGTGGTGACGAGCAACCGCGAAGCGCCAAGGACCCTGATGAAGAATCCGGGACAACACTGCCGCGCGCCTAACCAACACGCCGTCGTTTGCGCACAGTCTCCACAGTTTCATTGCTGCGCTGGTCCTGAGCGAGATCAGCGTCTGCCGGCTTGGAATATGACATCCCAGTACATCATTCTGGTCTCGCCAACCGGACTCGTAAATGCTGGCTCGGATGCGCGCTGGTCAATCACGCGGGCCGTCAGGGTTTCTCCGTCTGCTATCTGCGCATGCCCGAGTTCAACGAGGAGAGGGCTATCGCGCACGGTAGTGGTGGCTACGCGAAGCTGCTCAGCCAGCGGGCCAGAACCGACATCCTCGTTATGAATGACCTGGCCATGGCGCCACTGTCGGATTTGGCGCGACGCGATCTGTTTGAAGTGGTCGATGACCGGCATGGCCGGCGCTCGGTGATCGTCGCCAGCCAGATTCCAGTCGGCAGCTGGCGTACCGCCATCGGGGATCCAACGCTCGCCGACGCGATTCTCGACCGGCTAGTGGCGGCACTGGCAAGGTCGTGCACGGCATCGGCGGGGGCTGAGCGCGCGTGAATCACACCCTTTCGGCGCGCTGCTATCCATGATGCCGAACTCCCATCGCTTAAGGTCCTGGTCGCAATAGGCTCAGCGGTCGGACGCGTGATCCATTCGTCCTTTGCCGTTGTCCGGCCCGACCTATCTTCCGAGAGACCCAACTGGAGTGAACGGCGATGCGGTGACTCTTGCGATTTGCGGTTTGCGTTATGTCATCCAACTGTGGGCGGGCGAACAGAGATGTGTGCAGTGCCCAAATATGGTGCGGGTGAGCCCGGGTCCAACCAAAGTGTGAGACAGTCAGAGCAAGCTCAATCGCCGCAGCAAATTGAGGGGCACCGGGTGGGTCTGTAATTTAAGCAGCCGGTAGTCCAACGTCGCGCTGACGGAGAAGTCTGCGTTGCAGAGAATGGCACAACTCGGGAGCTGACGCCGGCTTGTGTCGGGAGACGAAGACATGTCAATCGCCGAGTCTTTAAAGGGTCGCGTAAAAGATTTACTTCCGGACGCGATGTTTTTGAGCCTGTCGCATCGGCGCAAGGTCGGCCGCTTTCCCAACGTCGAGCACCCGCTCACCTTCAACGAGAAGATCCTGCATCGGTGTCTGCATCCGGATCCGTGCTTCGCACATTTCGCGGACAAACTCCTGGTGCGTGATTACGTAACCCGCACCATCGGCGACGCGTATCTCATTCCGTTGCTGGCAACCCCGGAGCCATTCACCAGAGCCGACTTCGACGCCTTGCCTCGGTCCTTTGTGATGAAGGTCAATCATGCCAGCAACTTTGTGAAGATCGTGCGCGACAAGTCTGAGACCACCTTCGAAGAACTCCATGCGCTCGCGGCGCACTGGCTATCCACGAACTTTTATCGCATTGCACGAGAGCGGCACTATAAGGGCATCAGGCCACGTCTCTTCTTCGAGCAACTGTTGCTGGACGAACACGGCGACGTGCCGGCCGACATCAAAGTTCACTGCTTCACCGAGCGCACGGGAAAGAAGAAAGCGTACATCATGCGAGTTTCTGACCGCTTCACGCCGCGTCCGTGCGGCGACTTCTTCGACGAGCACTGGAATCTTCTGGACATCGCCGTTGCAGGTTTCTTTACAAGCCCTACACCTGCCCCACGCCCGGACAATCTGGGTCAGATACTGGCCACCGCCAAGGCCCTCGCTGCCGACTTCGACTATGTGCGGGTGGATCTCTATGCGCTAGGCGACAGAATCTATTTCGGCGAATTGACATTTACACCTGGTGCCGGCGTAGACCGGCTCTATCCGGATAAGGTCGACTACGACTGGGGACGCTTGTTCCATACGTGTTCCTCGTAAACGACCCATGTCGCTTTCGATTACCCACAATTCTTAGCACCACCCTCTGTTAACCGAAGGACGATTCTGTTAACGTCATTGCATGCACAT
>NZ_FCOL02000188.1 GCF_001544515.1 Caballeronia terrestris | reverse complement strand
CTGCTGCGCTTTCGGCGGCGCCCAATCCGGCGTGTCGTATTCGGCGAGCGTCTTGTAGCCGCTGCCCTGCAACCCGGCGTGGATACCGTTCTTGATGAGCCCCGCTGCGGCGTCGGTCGGCGAGCCGTTCACCTGGAGCACGCCGCCCTTGTCGGTCGGCACGCCTTTTTCTTTCAGATGCTGGACGAGCGATTGCGCGATGGCCTTCCCGATGCCTTCGTTGTCGAACGACACGTAATAGTCCGCCGGCGTCGACGGCACGGGGCGGTCATAGGCGATCACCTTGATACCCTGGCTTTGAGCCAGATGAACCAGTGACGCGGCAGCGGTCGAATCGACCGGGTCGAGGACGATCACCTTCGCGCCCTGCGAGATTACAGAGTTGAACTGCTGCTGCTGCGTCGCGACGTCGGCATTGGCGTTCTGGTAGAGCACTTTGCAGTCGGGGCAGAGCTTCGTCATTTCAGCCTTGAAACCGGGGAAGTCATGCTGTTCGTAGCGGGTCGAGGCCTGGTCGGGCATCAGGAAGGCGACGGTGCCGCTGGGTGCCGCCAGTGCCGGCGTGCCGCTCAACAGGCTCAGGGTCAGCGCGCTGGCGCCGATCAGATGGTTCGAAAGTCTGGTCATCGAAATGTCTCCGTTGTTCTAGAAAATCCGGCGCAGTGTTGCCGTGGTTGAGCCTCAGGGGCTTCTTGCTGGTTTCATGAATTCTTGATGGCGGCGTCCGGCGAAGAATCGCAAGCACGAGTTCGCCCTACGCGATGCTTCATAGGAGCATCGCGTTCCGTTGCCTGCCGATGGAAAATCCCGCTAGCTGAACGCTTCGATTGCGTTCGTGACGTCGGGCGTTTCAATCGCGCTGGCTGCGTTGAGTTGCTGATACGCCCGCCATCGGGAGGGCGACATGTCCTTTAACAACAGGAACTGGCGATTGAAATTCGAGAGATTGTTGAAGCCGACCTGATAGCAGATTTCGGTGATACTCAGTTCGCCGGACATCAGCAACTGGCAGGCCAGATTGATGCGCAACCGGTTCACGTACTGCACGAAAGGCACGCCGGTATGCCGCCTGAAATAGCGCGAAAAGGCGCTGGCGCTTTGTCCCGCGAGCTCGGCCAACTCCGATTCGCGCAAATCCTGCGACAGGTTCTTGCCGATATACGAAAGCACATGGTTGATACGCGTTTCCGCGTAACGCGCCGGGTCCGCATGATGAGCGGCGCTCGCGAGCTTCAGCGGCTCGGCACTCTGCACGAGCAAGTCGAGCAACGTAACGAACAACGTGATGCGCCGCATGCCTTGTGCGACGAGCATCTCACGCAGGATCGGTTCGGCGGCGGCGCCTGTTTTCGGTGTGAACAGCACGCCCCAACTCGAAGCCTCGAGTAACGACTCCACGCGCTTGAGTTCCGGGAACACCTCGATGGCGCGCGCGATGAACCCGGCATCGAACTGGAGGATCAGACAGCGCTCTTCGACACGCTCGCCTGGTGGCACGTTGCTGACCCAGTTGTGCGGCAGGTTGGGGCCGGTCATGACGAGATTGCCGGGCTCGAAGTCGCCGATGTAATCGCCGACGAAGTATTTGCCCGTCGTTGCCGTAATCAGCTGAATTTCGTATTCAGGGTGGAAGTGCCAGCGCACCGTGCGATAGGGATAGCCATGCGACCATGCCTTGAATGACTCGTCATGCGGAACGGCGACGAGTTCGAGGTCCGGCTGGACGATGGCACGGCGGGCATCGGTGCGCGCGACACGGCAATAGCCGCATGTGCCGCACTGACATGCCGTCGCACGCATGATGGTGTCCATTGTCGTCCTCCAGACCAGCTTTTGTTTTCGGGCGATTCGCGCGAAAGGTATTACGCGCCGCCATGCGTGAACATTAGCTCTCCCCGGTCCAATTCACCACCGAAATTGAAACCGGCCACCGATACTTTTTTGCATTCGGGTAAGTCCGTACGGCATCAAAAGTCAACTTTTGTGCAAAGCAGCAACGCTCGCGGCATGTTGGGCTGGTCGCCCGGATTGGTTTCGACGAGCGGGCGTCGAGGTTACTCGACGTCGCTACGCCCACGTTGGGTCGCACCGGGTAATGGGTCGCCAGTCTTCTTCGTGGGAAAACTCACTGCACGTCGGCAATAACCTGGGCATGCACGTCCTGCACGACGCCCCTGACGAGGCTGGCAACCATCTCCAAAGAGGATAACTGCCCGTATGTCTCGCCGCTTTCGGCGTCGACCACGACGTAAATGTCGTCCGCGCGTCTTGTCGCCGTCACGAAAAAGACGTTCATCCCACTACCCTCGCTTTCACTATCGGCTGCTGCCCCGGCGCCGGCATGGCGCACTCGACAGCGCCCGCTACCGCTCTGTATCAAACCGTCAGAAGCCATCCCTTTTTCCTGCTGCCGTCGATGGAATGCTCAAAGCCCGCATCGAATCGCCAGTTCCAATTTGGCTCGGGCATCTCGAGATCGGCCGACTTTTTACACGCATCGATCTGTTGCCTCGCCTGAAAGGGGTTCGCGAAGAACTTCATGTTCCCGAATACGACGCTGTACAAGGGTACTGTGGCGTCGACCAGGAAAATTATCGCCCGCCGCCCCGGCGCGAAATCATAAGTCGTGGTCGCACCGACCGATAATGGAAACAAAACTTCGCCAGAAGACATGGTGACTGCTCGAATAGGAAAATGGTTGTCAGGCGCTCGGGCTGAGACTAAGACCGTGTTCGAAGAACCCACAGCGCGTCATGCGTAGCGTTGCGGTTAACGAGTGGACCGAACGCTGTCTTGCCCGAAGTCAATGTGACGCGACACACTTCATTGGCGTGGCCCGCCCCAACTCAGAATGTTTGCCAATCGGAATGAGTTCCTGCCGTGGAACCGGCGAGCCTCGCAGATGTCGCAGCGCGAATGGTGGACGTGGCGAGTTTCCTGGTCACGACTGCCGGTCGCTTGGGTATCGCCGCGTGACGTGGCGCGCTGGCGAAACGCTCGGGCGAACGTTGGGCTGCATCGACCTCAAGCCGGAAGAACGATACTGCCTCTGTCAAGTGACGTCCCTGATCTTCCAGCGACTGAGAAGCGGCTGCCGCTTCCTCGACCAACGCGGCGTTCTGTTGCGTCACCTCGTCCATCTGCGTGATCGCCAGATTGACCTGCTCGATGCCGCGACTCTGCTCTCCCGAGGCGGCCGCGATTTCGCCCATGATGTCGGTGACCCGCGCAACCGCCTGCGTGACCTCCGCCATGGTCTTTCCGGCCTCGCTGGCAAGCACGGAACCGTCCTGAACCTTTTGCACCGACGTGTTGATCAAGTCCTTGATCTCCTTGGCGGCGCTCGACGAACGCTGTGCGAGACTGCGCACCTCGCTCGCCACCACGGCAAAGCCACGTCCCTGCTCACCCGCACGGGCAGCCTCGACTGCGGCGTTCAGCGCAAGAATGTTGGTCTGGAAAGCAATCCCCTCGATGATGCCGGTGATGTCCGCAATCTTCGTCGAGTTCTGGCTGATGTCCCCCATCGTCTCGACGACCTGGCTCACCACGTCGTTGCCCTTCTGCGCCACGTCCGACGCGCTGGCGGAAAGTGCGCTCGCCTGTTGTGCGCTCTCGGCGTTTTGCTTCACGGTCGCGGTCAGCTCCTCCATGCTGGAGGCCGTCTCCTGCAACGACGACGCCTGCTGTTCAGTGCGTGAGGACAAATCCACG
>NZ_FCOL02000187.1 GCF_001544515.1 Caballeronia terrestris | reverse complement strand
GGTTGCTTCCGGCTGGAGCATTTGCCGGGTGGGACTTACACCCACTGGAAAGCGCCACCTTTTCACGGCGCACACCCTCAACGGCCGCTCGACTCTCAGTACACCCAGCGTCTCTTGACAATGTGCAACGGCCATCCGCTCATGGTCCTCGCCGCCGCGTCATCGGCCTTTCGGCCGCCCCGACTCGTCATCCATGCGGCGGACTCGCCGCTTCGCTGTCGTTCGTGTCGCGGTGAAGCAAACATCGGCTCTCGCGAGCGGTGAACGAGTCTTCACGACACAATTGCGGCCACTTATCAACGTCTCAAGCGGTCGCTCAATGCAGCGAACAAGCCCAGTGGCATACCTCGCGATTGTTCTTGAAGCGTTAAGCTGCACGACAGCCCTTCGGCGGATCAAGATGTTAGCGCCGTTGTTAGTTCCCATCGTCGGAGTCTGAATCGTAACTTGTGTCGTTCATCTCGATATGGATGGTTTCACCGCGCCGATTCATTCCATCTGCCGTGCCGTCCGTGAGATCGCCACCCACTACATCCATTTTTCCACCGTTGGGCCAGTTCACATGGGTAACTTCTCCGCCGTCAACTTCAACCGGAACGGTGTAAGTGCCACTCTTTGTGGAAACATTCGCGACGTAAGTGCCATCCTCGGGGCTGTCGTAAGCGTTCGCAGTGCCCGTAGTCAGGGTGCTGATTGCAAGCACCGAAAAAACTAGTGTCTTCATAATGAAACGAGACATTTTTCTCGGAAAACAATTTTCGTTGATCAAGCGACCGATTCCTAGCTTGGCCGCGTGCAGCCGCTCCCCGTCGCGTGTCCGCTTGGTTCCCTTCCCGCGCTTAAGCGATACCGCCCGCGAGGACAAGCGCCCGTGTCTGCAGTGTGTTGACGTCGAATCTCCTTCCGTTGAAGCCGAATTTACATACGCGTGGTGCATTGACGGGAATGAGCTGGTAACAGGCCGTTTTTCGGTAGCACTGTCTCACGCACTCGACGCAGTAGAAGCATGTCCGATTCGAAGCGATCGCGTTCAAAAGCCACCGGGACGTGATTCCGCAGATCTCAGTCCGCAGCGCGAGCCATCTGCTGCGATCTGCCAGTCGTACTGGCAGTTGCCTTTGTATGAATTGTCGGTCGTACCGCCTCCACCACCACGGGTCGCGAGCGCAACGACGCCAACGACGGCGACTACAGCACCTACCGCCTGTGCGACGTGGACGCGATGTAGGCATTTCTCGCGGTCTTCGCTGCTGTCGCACCAACTGGCGCACCCCGACAACGATGCCACGAGCGCGAAAAGCACGGCGTTCTTCAAGGCGAGGTTCCTCTTATCTAGTTGATCAGCTTAACGGCTGCGTATGGCGATTCTTTAGGGGATACGTTTTCGCTTGCTGTCTCGAGAACCGTCAATCAGGCCCTCTCAGCAACGAGCGGCGCGACAGGCGCGGAGGCGGAGCCAACGAATACGCGGACTGCACCGACTCGAAGGGAGCGAAGTGATGAGTAAAAGCGACAGTGGAGCGCGGCGCCGATTAGCAATGGCGAACTCTGTAAATGCTGGTCAACGCTCGCAGCGCAAATCAAGGTAACGCGCCGAGACCAGCGCCGCCAACATGGCGATCCAGGCCGCGTTCAACATGAACAAGGCGAAGCCCGGAATGGTCGAACGTACGGAACGCAACTCATTATTTAAAAAATTGCCATCTATAGGATGGTCAGTCGCTCGTCATGACGATAGTATTTGTTCGCTGATCGCGGTCAGCACCAACCAAAACTATGATTGACACTTCGAGGGGACCAACATGATCATTAAAACCACGATAGTTTTCACGCTTTGTTTGATCTCCGCCACGTCTTTCGCACGGGGCGGCGGCTTCTCCAGCGGACACAGCAGTTATCACTCGAGCGGTACGGGCGAGCACTACGTTAGCGGGTACACACGTAGCAACGGCACGTACGTAGCAGGGCATCACCAGACGAACCCCAATCAAACAAAATACGATAACTGGTCGTCAAAGGGGAACGTGAATCCGTACACTGGCAAGGAAGGAACGATAGATCCGTCCAGGTGAGAAGGCGGCGCAACGACCCGATGCGATGAATCTCAGCGCCGTTGAGGTATTTGCAGCCACGACTGCGAACGCGCCCTTCTTGGTTCATTCGATGTGCGGGCTTAGCGGCTGAGCGCATCGCGCCGCGTTGAACGAACTGAACTTCCTGTTCTCTGCAAGGCCGTGAAACGGGCTCGATTGAGCCGGACGACGTCGCGTGCTCGAGCATGCAAGCCAGACGGCGAGCGTCGGCTATGGCCAATTCGCTTGCATCCAGGATCCGGCAGGTCCCGAACTGAACCGGCCGTTCGACTTGCGGTCCTTACGACCCTGACGAATGGCCGGAAGTGGCCGGCAAGCGCCTGCTCGCCGGCCATGACCTATCAGACTTCGGTTTGCTCAGCCATCTCGAGCGCGTAGTCTACTTCAATCCCGAGGTAACGCACCGTACTTTCAAGCCTATTGACTGCAGTCAATAGACTGGACTATCTCCCGTGCCGAACAATGTCCAGTGATCATTCGGAAGCCCCGCGCGTTGGGGATGTGCCGCAAGTGCGCTGGACATTAGATCGCGCTTTCGCAGGCCCTATTCACTGGATTACAAGACCTTCGCAGGAGAAGTGGCCCAGCGCTCGTTCGCCCGTCGAACACGGAACGAGTGGACACGTCATGTGCTCGTCGGATCTCTGATCACACAGCAGTTCGCAGCCAGCTAAACGACCCCGGCGTTCCCGTTGATCTTGCAGACCGAATCTATGTCCCGCAAAAGGTGCGACCGTGTGCCGTCATGCCGTGGGCTCCTGGCGTCGCGGGACATAGTTCGGCGCGGGAGGTAGTCAAGTTTCGTATGGCCTAAGAGTAACTGAACTGCGCGCAGGTTCTTGGTGCGCCGATAGATCAACGATGCCTTCGTGCGGCGCATCGTCTGTGTGCCGTACGCCGCGTCATCCAGTCCAATCGAAGCGATCCAACGATGAACGATGCGAGCGTACTGACGTGTCGACACGTGCGCGGACGCATGCAGCCGAATCGGGAACAAATAGTCGGCGGGTTTCAGCTCCCATGCCGAAATCCAGGCTGCGGCACTCTGCCGAGTCTGGTCCGTGATTTCGAATTGCACCGGCGTTTGCGTTTTTTGCTGCATGAACGTTGCTCGCGAGACCACATGGCTTCCCATGCAGATGTCCTGCACCTGCAGTCGCGTCAGATCGCATGCCCGAAGCTTGCTGTCGATTGCCAAGTTGAACAGCGCCAACTCGCGAACGTTGGATGACATCTGAAGTCTCGTGCGAATCGCCCAGATCTCGCGCAGTTTCAACGGCGGCTTCTGGCCAGTCAGCCTCCCCTTGTTCCACGGCACCCGACGAGCGCTGAAAGAATTAAGCGTTTCCATGTCAACCTCCTCTTCAATGAAGGGAGATCGATTGTGCGCGCCTTGCAGCGGTCGCTCGCGGACTCTGAACCGCCTTTCGGGCATTCGCAAAGTCGGCGGCAGCTCCGGGGTGCAACGGTCATCGTCGCCTTTGTGCTGTCCGACCTTTGAAGCCTCCGTGGTATTCGCTACACGGTGACTGCGCATTATTCGCACCGCGCGATCTGAACGCACCTATCATTTGGTCCGAAATCTACCTGGCACCTGAGATGATCGTGGATTACACTATTTTTGCTATGCGACCTTAATGCGTGGCCGACTCACGAAGTCACAAATGCGCAGACTTTCGTGCACCTCTT
>NZ_FCOL02000186.1 GCF_001544515.1 Caballeronia terrestris | reverse complement strand
GCGCTGCAGGCCTCTCAAGTCAGCTGTTCAAGAACACAATCCCCCTTTTTGCGCTCAGTAGGCTTGACTTACATCAACGAAAATGGGCCGATGCAGATCGGCACGCTATCGACCCGCGAGCACGCGAACATCGGGGCAAACGTTCGATCTTTGTTGTATTCCTGCAAGCTCAAAGGTTCGAGGTGACGGCGGTCGCGGTCTCAGCTTCTTGCGCATGCCGGAGCCTGCTCGTGAGCTTGTCGCGGCACAGCTTGAAGTCCAACGCGGTGCTCCACTGAGTGAACGCAGCCGCCCCACATTCACCCCATGCGTGGCCTGCTTAGCGCGTGTTGCGCTCCTTCCCGTACGTCAACGGCCCAGGACCGAGGATAGTGTCGCTTACTCCTACGAGCCTATGTCGGTATCGTCGCCTTCGCCGCCGTGGCTAGCGTCTGCTGAATACATCGATAGGACGATAAAAACTAAGGTGCAGACTCCGTTGCCGTTTTCCTACGATACTGCCACCCCAAGTGCTCGCCCAACGCCAAATGTGAATGCAGCCGCGACGAGGCCAATCAGTATCTGTCGCACGGCCGAGAAGCCGGCGCTGCGGCCGTTGAAAAGCGAGGTGAATACGCCGATTGCCGCGAGCGCCAGCACGCTAAAACCGATGCACTGAACGATAGCAGGCAACCCAGAAGACCATAGGAATGGCATGGCGGGGAATATTGCTCCGACCGCGAACAAGCAAAACGATACGCCGGCTGCGGACCACGGGTTTCCACCGAGCTCGGCGGGGTCAAGGCCCAACTCCTCGCGAACGAGCGCATCCAGGGCTTTTTCCTTGTCCTGCATGAGTTGTGATGCGACACGCTTCGCTTCGTCAGCGGTTAGTCCCTTGGCCTTATAGATAAGCGCCAGTTCATGCTCTTCCGATTCGGGGCTATGCTCAAGCTCGTTCTGTTCCTTCGAGACCTGCGCCTGCGCGAGCTCCCGCGCGTTGGTCACGGACAGCCATTCACCAAGCGCCATCGAGCACGCTCCGGCAATGAGACCGGCGAGCGCAGTCAGCAGAATAGCCTTGTTGCCGGTCCCAGCGCCTGCTACGCCCATAATCAGGCAGAAGTTTGAAACTAGGCCGTCGTTGGCACCAAGCACAGCCGCGCGCAGGTCGTTGCCGGACGCGACACCGCGATGCCACGATTCCGCCTGAGCGATGTCTGCGCCCTGAGATGCGGCGGGCTTTCCGGCGTTCGCCATAGCCTGGACAACGTTCGCATGTTGGTGCTCATCTTCCGACATGCGCGCGGTATCTGGATTGCCCGCGTACTTGTTCCGGTCGGCAAACTCGGCAGCCGCGAGAGACGGTAGGACGAAGCGCGGCCCTAGCAAATGAACGAGGCCTTTCATCAGATAGGTCTTGGCATTCAAGCCGGATGGCGCCTTTTTCCCATTGGCTTTCAGCTTTTCGGCCCACACCCGTGCGTGCATACGCTCCGATGCAGCGAGCTCGCTGAAGACCTGCTTGCGGGAGTCATCTCGTTCAACGCGTGACAGCGTCTCGTAGATTGCTGCGCTGTGGAGTTCGTCGGCGAGGTTGGCTCGGAATTTCCTAAGCTCTTTTGTGGAAGCCATTTAATCACCTGTTGCGTCGGTGCGATGACATGATATCTTCGGCCCACCGCTACGAATATATATCGCTCGAATCTCGAATGAGAATAGAAACGCTTCTAAATCAACTGGTTGCACGGTGTGCAAAGCGCGCTGGCGTGCGAACGGGCGGCCCGTCATTCGACCGGTCGCCCGAACTTAGACAACGGATTGCGCAACTGCCAGACCTGTCAGCGTGATTATCCCAACTACACCTTTGATGCTCACTTAGAGCATGCGTTGCAGCACTGAGTCACGGATTACAAAGCGGTGAAACAAGGCGGCAACGATATGCAAAACAATTACCGCAAGAAGTACCCATGCGAGCACGCTGTGAACGTCGCCGAGCGCCATTCCAGCGGGAGACCCTTTTGAGGCAAGCGCGGGATAGGGAACCATGCCCAAGAGGTTTATCATCCAGCCGCGTGCAGATGCATTCGCCCAACCGGCAAGCGGCACAGCAAGAAGCAAGATATAGAGAAGGAAATGAGTCGCTTTTGATGCGAACATTAGCTGCGGCGAGAGCTTAGCCGGTTCCGGCGTATGGGTCATGCGCCAGATGATTCGGATCACCATCGCTGCAACAATCGCTGCACCGACGCTCAAGTGCCACGCTATCTCGCCAGTCGGCAGCGTGCCGCGATGCACGTCCGGCATCGTCCATCCGATGATGAACTGAACCAAAATGAGACCCGCGATGAGCCAGTGGAGACCACGAGCGACCGGACTGTAAATGAACTTCTGCGAATGATTCTCAACCACTTTGCGTCCGCGCTCCCGGTTAAATGCGAAGGCGCTGATATTAGCGCGTCCGACCTGAAGACAACCTTAAACGGCTAATGCCCGCATCGACGAATAAGCCCTTAGACTATCGACGGAAATCTTGGTTGCAGACCTGGCGGAACGAACATGCGCATCCTGTTGGTTGAAGATGACGACCTTATTGGCAGCGGGCTTGAAGTAGGTCTGCGTAATGCTTTCTTCGCGGTCGATTGGGCAAAGGATGGACAACACGCCAAGCTTGCGCTGTCGACCACGCGCTATAACATGGTGGTGCTCGATTTGGGATTGCCCGGTCTATCGGGAACGAGTCTGCTCGCTCATTTGCGCGCACAAGGTAACCCCGTACCCGTGCTCGTGCTGACAGCCAGGGACACCACGGCAGACCGGATAGCAGGATTGGATGCCGGCGCCGACGACTACGTCGGAAAACCCTTTGACCTGGGCGAGGTCATCTCGCGCTGTCGGGCTTTGATGAGGCGCTCGCAAAGCCGCGCCGCAGAGAATCTCGTGTGGCAAGACCTGACCGTGAATCCGGCGGCGATGACCGCAGTGAAGGGTGGCGCGCCCCTTCAACTCACCCCGCGCGAATTCGGCGTACTGGTTCATCTGCTAGTGCACGTTGGCGAACCGCAACGGAAGGCCAAAATTGAGGAAAGTATCTATGGGTGGGACGAAGAGGTGGAGAGCAACGCCATCGAGGTCTATGTATCTGGGCTCAGAAAGAAAATCGGCATGGACGCGATTCGAACAATTCGTGGGGTGGGTTACGTGATGGAGAAACCATGAGGCCGAGGCCGCCGTCCATTCGAAACCGTTTGATGTGGCTTGTCCTGCTGAGTGTTGGGCTTTCGTGGGCCGCGATGTTTGCATGGAGCTTCCACGCGGCGCGTCATGAAGTCACGCAGTGGGACGAAACGCGACTCGTTCAGCTTGTGCCGCTGCTTTCCCGACTTGATGCCGATGACTTAGCGAAGTTAGCAGAGCATGGCATCGATGCTCGTAACGAGATTCCCCATCATTCTCATTCCGCCGAACGTGATTCTGACTACGGCGACCGCTTTGTGCATTTTCTTGTGACTGGCCGAGGTGGCGGAACTATTGCCAGAAGCAGTGATTTTCCCGTTAGCGACTCCGCCGCCTATCCTCGTAACGTAATTACGGAGGTCGAGGCGCAAAACGGAAGGTGGCTGCTGTACACCGCTCGCGATGCCGGAAGCGGAAGAACCCTCAGCCTCATGGAACCCGTCAACGAACAAAGCGACCTCGTAAGCGGCGTGGCGGCACGCATCGCGAGACCCGTTCTTCTCATCCTTCCCGTCATGATCGGTTTGGTGTGGTTTAGCATCGGATTCAGCCTACGGCCCCTTGCGTCGCTTTCGAAGGC
>NZ_FCOL02000185.1 GCF_001544515.1 Caballeronia terrestris | reverse complement strand
CACGGCTGCCAGCCCGCGGCGCCGTCGCGGATCGGCGGCTTCGCACCGTGATCGACGACGATCTGTCCGGTCGAACGGGTGGCGGCATAAATCACGTAGCCGTCGTTGAGCAGTTCGTTGTAGTGCGTGTGTCCCGTATCGACGATGACGACGTTGGCATGCGCGAACGCGTGCGCCAACGATTCGCCACCGACGACATCGCCCGGATACGCGTGCATGAACACGACCGGTGGCGCCCGATCCGACGCCGAGCGGTCGAGTTCATCGTCGAGCCATTTCCGGTCTGCCGCCGACAGCCGGAAGTCCGGCCCGCCGCGCCCCGCTGTCACAACATCCAGGAAGATGCAACGATGACCTTTCACGACGCGCGACATGGGCAGCGGCGCATTCGCGAAAGCATTGAACGCGTCCAGATGACCCGGCTCGAAGTCATGATCGCCGGGTATCGCGTAAAGCGGCAGCTTCAGCTCGCGTGTGATGCCGAGGATGCGCCCGAACTGCTCGGGCGTGCCGTTGTTGGCGTTGTCGCCCGGCAGGAACGCGAAGTCGATCCGGTCCGACAGATGCTGGTTCACCCATCCGATCATCCCCTTCAAGTGATTCAGGCTCTCATAGTCGTCGTCGGATGAAGCGTGAAGATCCCCGAAGTGCACCCAGCTCAGCATGTCGTTCTCTCCCTGAATGCGTCGCCGTGCTGCTCCAGGCGGCGACCGATGCGTCTATGAGTTCGACGATTTCGTCGACTTCAGTGCAGTCGACCCGTTCATGGGTTCGTCGGAGCGCGGTCATAGAGCCGCGTCAGGTTGCCCGGCGAACCGAATGACGTCGCCTGGAGCGCGGTGCCGTACTGGTTACGCGTGCCATATCCCTGCGCGGATACCCGTGCGCCCGTTTTGACGAGACTCGGGAATTGCTGGGCCACGGGAGGCGTGAGCTTGATGACGGCGCCATCCGAGAGAATCACGCCGTCCGGCTCGCCGCGCGGAGCGGTGGTGATGTGTGCCACTTGTCCCTGCACGCTCAGACGCGAGAGCCCTGCGCCCCGCAGTTCACGCGGCAACGGTGGCGCGCCCGGCAGCGGAGGCTGATCGATGAGTTGCTGGCCGTTCCGCGCATCGGTGATGCGCTGGGCCTTGAGATTGCCGAGCGCATCGCGCCAGCCGCTGACCTGCACGTTGTCGCCCGGATGCAC
Source organism: Caballeronia terrestris (assembly GCF_001544515.1). Lineage (GTDB taxonomy): Bacteria > Pseudomonadota > Gammaproteobacteria > Burkholderiales > Burkholderiaceae > Caballeronia > Caballeronia terrestris. Next base: position 2,641 of record NZ_FCOL02000185.1, on the reverse strand, counting down.
CGCTGACGTGAACTGCGCGCTCATATGCGGTGGGAAGCGCACGAGCGCGCCGTCGCTGGTCAGAAAGCCGTCGACGTCGCCTTCCGGGTTGATGAGAAAACGCGAGACTCTGGCTTGCGCGGTGACAGCCGTTCCTTCCTCGACGATCAGAGCCGGGCCAACGCCGGGCGGCGGCACAGGTGCGTCTCCTGGCGGCGGAGTCGGCAAACCTCCTGCCGCGACTGGCGGCGCAGGCGCAACGGGCGGTGTATCGGGTTGAGTCTGCGCGGCGCAACCTGTGCTGATCGCTAGCAGCACGGCGAGATTCATTGCGCTCAGCACGCGAGCGCTGCGGTGGCTTAGGTTCGTCAATGTCGATGGCATGATCCACTCCTTCACTTGGCGTGAAATCTTTTGCAAGGGTCATGCCATCGGTCGGAAGCCCCGCTGCTCAAGGATCAGCGGGATGAAGTGCGGTGCAGTGTCAAGGAACCAGACGTGTGCTGTCTAATTCCCTGACACTCACGCGCCCATCGTCATGTGTCGGAGGAGGACATACCGAGGTGCGCCGGACGCGGATAGAGCAATTGACGGCTGACACCAGGCCTGCGTGCCGTTTCGGCGCGATTGCCATCGGTGGGCGCAAATGCGCGCGCTCAGCGCGCGTTTGATTTGCGTGAGTGCGTCGAATTGCTTGGGCTCGCCAAGCGAGGGTTCAGACCTGCGTAGCGGCCACGGATAGAGTAGGCGACCCGCGCATCGCGAAAGTCGGGGCCAGCACCATTGCCCCGTTCCGATCGACCTCAATTGAACTTACGATTGCATCGCAAGCTTCTCGATTAGCGCCCTGCCCGCGCGCGCATCGATTCGGCGACCGCATCGCGCACGCACGTCGACATCCATTCCGACGCCCGCATGCGCGCCGCCCGTGCGGGTCTTGCAATCACCAGCGGCTGAATCACCGTCGACTCCTGAATCGGACACTCGACCACGAGCGGCGATTGCGTCCCCGCCGGGCTTTGCGTAATCAGCAGAGACACGCCGAGTCCGCTCGCGACCATCGCCCGGACCAGTTCGATCGACGCGGCCCGGTAGCGGACGTTCGGCGACAACCCGCATTGCCAGAACGGCGTCATCAGAAAATCACGGCTCTGCGGCAAGTCGATCAGGATGAAAGGTTCCGCCGCGAGATCGCGCAGCGACAGGGCCCGCTTACGCTTCGCGAGCCGTGAGCCGGCGGGCACGAGCCCGTATGGGCGCAGTTGGGCAAGTTGTTCCCGCTCGATGTCGTCGGGCAGCCCCACGTCATACATCAGCGCGAAGTCGATCTGTCTTTTCTGCAGCCATGCCTCGAGCTGCGACAAATCTCCTTCGACGAACCGAACCGACAGCCGTGGATGACGCTCTTGCGCAAGCTCCAGCGCGCGCGGCAGATAGACAGGCGCGATGGTGCGAAACACGCCGATCTGCACCTCGCCACTCTCTTCGTCGCCGACGTCGTCGGTTGCGAACGCCGACGCCGATGCCAGCAGTTGCCGCGCTTCCGCGAGTTTGCGTTCGCCGAAATGCGTGAGCGCCATGCGCGTGCCGGCGCCGCGCGTGAACAATGGATTGTCGAACAGCGCTTCGAGTTCGCGGATCGCGACGGAGATGGACGGCTGCGACACGTTTAACTGGTTCGCCGCCGCGGTCGTACTGCCCAGTTCCGCGGCGGCGACGAAATAGCGCAGCAGTCTTATCGACAAAGCCATACGAAAATCCTATAGGGCCTAATTTATTCCGATATTTTATCTAATTGCCCGGCGCGACCAGAATCATGACATCGGCTGACTTGGCCGCCCCTTCAGGAGACGATGCCGTGACTGTGTCCAGGCTGCCGCTCGACGGCATACGCGTGATCGATTTTTCCCGGGTGCTCGCAGGGCCGCTGTGTTCGGCGCTGCTCGGCGATCTCGGCGCCGACGTCATCAAAATCGAATCGCCGGACGGCGACGACTATCGCGCGATCGGTCCGTTCGTTCGCGGCGAGAGCGGCTTGTTCAGCGCGATGAATCGCAACAAGCGCAGCGTCGTCATCGATCTGAAGACCGCCGACGGGCAAATGCTCGCGCAATCGCTATGCGCGCAAGCGGATGTCGTCGTCGAGAACTTCCGGCCCGGCGTCGCAGAGCGGCTCGGCATCGGATACGAGACCTTGTCGGCGCGGCATCCGGAGCTCGTCTACGCGAGCGTGTCGGGTTTCGGGCAGACCGGTCCCGAGTCGCACCGGCCCGCGTACGACATCATCTTGCAGGCGCTGTGCGGATTGATGGACGCAACGGGCGCGCCCGACGGCGAGCCGACGCTGGTCGGCGATTCCGTGTCGGATGTCGTCAGCGGCATCTTCGCGTCGTGGGGCGTGCTGGCCGCGCTCGTCGCGCGAGATCGCACCGGCAAGGGCACGCACGTCGACGTGTCGATGTTCGACGCCACGCTCAGCCTCACTGCCACGCTTGTCGCGCGTTACGCCGCCACGGGCGTCACGCAGCAGCGCGTCGGCAATCGTCATCCGACGTCGGCGCCGTTCGGGGCGTATCGGGCGTCGGACGGCCACTTCGTCGTCGCGGTGCTCAACAACAAGCTGTTCGGACGGCTCGCCGATGCGATCAACCATCCTGAACTC
>NZ_FCOL02000184.1 GCF_001544515.1 Caballeronia terrestris | reverse complement strand
GAGACAGGGTTACAAATGCACTAGGGGTTGCATGCAGCCAAGCGGCGGGGTTGCTCGAATTCGTCACCGACGGGGCTTGGACGAAGCGCTTTCACGGCGGCTGGGCCTCGCATTCCGGCATGATCGCCGCGGAACTGGCGCAACACGGGATCACGGCGCCGCCTACTTCCATCGAAGGCAAGTTTGGCTACCTGCATGCTTATTCCGGCGATCCGTTAACGCAGGCGCTGTCGGTGGGCGAAGGCGAGATGCTTGCCATCGCGCAGACGGCGATGAAGTACTATCCCTGCAACTACTATATCCAATCGATCAACGATTCCGTGCTGCAGCTTGCCGTGCGCGCGGACCTTCCTTTTGACGCAATCGAACGCATCGTCGTTTATACGGTGCAGGCGGCAATGCCGCTTGTGTGTGAGCCAATCGAGCAGAAGCGTCGCCCGCGGCTGATGATTGACGCGCAGTTCAGCGTACCGTTCAACGTCGCGCTCGGCCTTGTCAAGAAACGCGTCTCTTTCGTGGATTTCACGACGGCAGAATTCACCAGCCCGGCGATCGAGCGCCTGATGGATAGGGTAACGTGCCACGTCGATCCGGCGCTGGACGCACGATATCCTGAGGCGTGGCCCGCACGTGTCGAGGTCACCCTTGCCGACGGTCGCACGCTCGCAGCCGCCACCCAGTACGCCAAGGGCGATCCGCGCAATCCGTTGAGCTTGAACGAGGTGATTGCCAAGCATCGCAGCATCGTCGCTGGTGTCATAGACGAGAGCACCGACGATGCAATCCTCGATTTCATTCTGCGTCTTGAGACGAAATCGGATTTCAGCGAACTGACCCGCATCTTGAAGGGGTTCGTGCTGCCGGATTAAAAGGTTCTCGAATAGAAGCCTTTGGGACATCGCGACCCTCGGCAGTCTGTCGTGCGCGGTTTCCCGGGCAACCCGCGCACGCCCTGGATCACGTTCAAAGCCAGTCCATTTCGAAGCGGAACGTGGAAAGCGGCGTGCAACCGTTCTCCGTCAGACGCACCTGCTGCTCGAGCTTTACGCCTTCCTCGCCGCCTTCATCGCCGATATAGCTCTCGATGCAGAGCGTCATGCCGGCTTCGAAAACGCCGTCATACCCGCGGTCCTGGAAGTACGAGACCGACGGATATTCGTCGACCATGCCGACGCCGTGTGCCAGACAGCTATAGCGGTTCTTCAAAAAGTGATCAGGCATCGTCCAGCTTCGCCCGGCAAATTCGTTGAATGTCATGCCGGGCTGGATGAGCGCCATGTTCGTGTCCAGTTGCTCGTATGCGGCGGCGTAGAGGCGCCGCTGGTCATCGGTCGGACGAACATGACCGACTGTCCACGTGCGCGAGATATCGGCGCAGTAACCAAAAGGACCGACGAGGTCTGTGTCGAACGCGATCAACTCACCCTTACGCATCACCTTCGGGCTGCATTCCTGCATCCACGGATTCGTGCGGCGCCCCGACGCCAGTAGCCGCGTTTCGATCCATTCGCCGCCGAGCCTGATGTTTTCGAAGTGCAGGTATGCCCATAATTCCTGTTCGGTCATGCCCGGCTGCAACGCGTCGTGCATGCGCTCGATGCCGCGTTCGCACACGTCGATGGCAGCCTGCATCACGACGATCTCGTCGTCCGATTTGATGGTGCGCGCGACTTCCATTATCGCCTGACCATCTACCACTCGAATGCCTGCTTCGCCCAGCGCATGCAAGCCTTCGGGGTCGAGACGATCGGCGGCGATCTGTCGTTCGGACGGAGCGTGCTGATAGAGCAGGTCCGCGATTTCGCGCGCCCATTGTCTTGCCTTCATCGCGGCTTCCGGTCCGGCATTGAAGTAATTCCAGCACACCGCGCTGCGGATTTCCGCTTCGACAGGCACGTCATTCCAGACGTGCGCGCAATTGTGGAACTCGAAGCCGACCACCGGTCCATTCGCAAAGACCATCACATAGCGCGTCGGATTGCGGCCGGTCCAGATCTGCATGTTGGACGTGTCGGTTGCATACCGGATGTTGACTGGGTCGTACAGGACGATTGCCGGCACACGGCTCTTGCGAAGCTGGCGACGCACTCGCTCCAGCCGATAGTGACGGACGCGATCGAGCAGACCTGGCGGCAAGCTGATGACGTCGTCGGTCGTGTCGGGCATGGCCGCGTGTAGCGTGGATATCGCCGACATGCACTGTCTCCCGATGTGATTTCCAGGCAGTATCGGAACGACGAAAAAGCCAGTCAACGGCCTTTATTTTCCTGCTTGCATGACTTTGAATCATTCGATCGCCGAGTCGTCCCTGCGCTGCAAGACCTCGTTGGAATCAGCGCTAGTTGCGAATCGCCGGATCGCCCCGCAGCCACTCGATCAGTTGCGTGATCACTGGCGAGATCGTGCGTCCGTGCGGCACCACGACAAAGAACGAGTCGGCAGGCGTGAAGGAAGCGACCTCCAGACGCACGAGTTCTCCCGTCTTCAGCAAGTGATCGACGAGGCGGCTCCAGCCGAGAACAATGCCTTGTCCATAGCGCGCGGCCTGTACCGCATCGGTGTACAGGCTGCATCGCAGCACCTTGTTCAGGCGCGTCGGACGATAGCCCACCGCATGAAACCATTCGGTCCAGTCCATCCAGCCCTCGCTCGTCGAATCGGATTCGACGAGCGCCATGCCGGCAAGCTGTTCGAGCGATGCCGGCACGTCGTTCTCCTTCAGGAACTGAGGCGAGCAGACCGGGAAAACCTCCACGTCGAACAACAACGTGGAAGTGCCATCCGTCCACTGACCGTCGCCGTAGCGCACCGCTACGTCGACTTCAACATGGCGCAGATCGGCCGTAAACATCTGCGTCGTCAGGCGTAGCTGCAGGGGCGGATCGAGCTTCTTCAGGTTGGCAAGGCGAGGAAGCAGACGGAACTGCGAGAACGCGGAGGTGGAGGCGAGCACGAGTTCGCGCTGTTCGACTCCGGTGGTCGCCAGACGGTCGAACACGCCTGCGATCTTCTGCATCGACTCGGCCACCACGAGGTATAGCGCTTCGCCTTCGCCGGTCAGCTCGATGGAACGATGTCCGCGGCGAAAGAGCCGGACAGCGAGCGTTTCTTCCAGGAACCGGATCTGACGGCTGACAGCAGACTGCGTCACGCCCAGTTCGGTCGCGGCAAAGGTAAAACTACTGAGGCGGGCTACCGCCTCGAATTCGACCAATGCGGTAAGCGACGGAACGATTCTGCGGTAACCCTTCGTTGCTCTGAGAGTCTTCATCGTTGCCTCTGATCTTGATCGTTGATGCAGCCGCGCGCTTGGGAAAGCGTGAATGGTCGCATGTAATGAAGCGCTTTCGGGCAGTGCGTAGTTTTTAGTTTTCGTGTAGCCGGAGCTGCATGCTGCGGTGCATTCTCGATGTCAAATCGCTCGTTTTCCGGACGCGATTTTCGCATGACTTAAAGGAATGGCAAACGGTAAATAAAGCGCATTGACGGTGCGAATCGGCGATCCAATACTGGGTCCCATGCTCAAGACAGCGCTGCGGCGCGTACCCATCAAGAGGCCCCCATGTCGACCGTCATCCCCATCAGAACTCATCGCGAACTGCTCGACAGCCGGCAGACCGGGCATGGCATGCCGGGCGAATTGTTCGGCCGTCAGGACGTGTTCGAAACCGATGTCGAGGTGTTCTTTCACAAGCTCTGGATTCTGGTCGGCGTGACGGCCGATGTGCCTGAGCCGGGCGATGTCCATACGGTCGATATCGGCAAGGCTTCGGTCATCATCGTGCGCGACGACGACGAAAACATCCGCGCGTACCACAACGTGTGCCGCCATCGTGGCTCGCGCATCATGAAGCAGCCGGGCAAGGCGACCGTCGGCATGCTCGTCTGTCCGTATCACCAGTGGAC
>NZ_FCOL02000183.1 GCF_001544515.1 Caballeronia terrestris | reverse complement strand
CTTGCCGGCGAAATCTTCGGATATATCGCCGCGGGCCGCATCAAGATCGAACTGAACCAGCGCTATGCGCTCGAGGACGCGGCGCAAGCGCACCGGGACCTCGAATCGCGCAAGACGACCGGCTCTTCGGTCTTCGTCATCTGAGGAGAAGCCATGCAAGTCGAACAATTGACCTGCGCGATCGGCGCCGAGCTGCTCGGCGTGAATCTGGCCGATGCCATCCACGATGAAGGTCTGTTTGCCGAGATCAGGTCGGCGCTGCTGATACATCGGGTGGTGTTCCTGCGCGACCAGGACATCACGCGCGCCGAGCATGTGGCCTTTGCGCGCCGCTTTGGCGAGCTGGAAGATCATCCCGTCGCGGGCAGCGACCCAGACCATCCCGGTCTCGTGCGCATCTACAAGACCCCGGATCAGCCCAACGACCGGTACGAAAATGCGTGGCACGCGGATGCCACCTGGCGCGAAGCGCCGCAGTTCGGCGCAGTTCTGCGCTGCGTGGAGTGTCCGCCCGTGGGGGGTGACACGATGTGGGCGAATATGGTGCTCGCCTACGAGAACCTGCCGGAGCACATCAAGACCCAGATCGCAAACCTGCGTGCCCGCCACAGCATCGAGGCGAGCTTCGGCGCTGTGATGCCGATCGAGAAGCGCCTCGCGCTGAAGGCCCAGTTTCCGGATGCGGAGCACCCGGTTGTGCGCACGCACCCGGACACGGGCGAGAAGGTGCTGTTCGTGAGCGCGTTCACCACCCATTTTACCAACTATCACACGCCGGCACGGGTGCGCTTCGGGCAGGACGCCAATCCGGGCGCGGGCGAACTGCTGCGCTATCTCATCAGCCAGGCCTACATTCCCGAGTATCAGGTGCGCTGGCGCTGGAAGCCGAACAGCATCGCGATTTGGGACAACCGCAGTACGCAGCACTACGCCGTTATGGATTACGCGCCGTGCCATCGCAAGATGGAGCGAGCGGGGATTATCGGCGACAAGCCGTACTAACTTGAACAATTCAGCATCGTGACTCTCAATACAGAACCCACCATACTTATCGTACCCGGCCTGCGTGACCATGTGGCCGAACACTGGCAGACACTGCTGCAAGCGCGCCTTCCCAAATCGGCTTCGGTGCCGCCGCTCGAACACGACAAGCTCAGCTGCGCGGCGCGCGTCGATGCGCTCGACGAGGCCATTGCCAAGATCGAAGGCCCGATCGTACTGGTCGCTCACAGCGCCGGCGTCCTGATCACGGTGCACTGGGCGCAGCGGCATTACCGCCGGATCCAGGGCGCGCTGCTTGCCACGCCGGCCGACCTGGAAGCACCCATGCCTGCCGGTTACCCGGCGCGCGATGCGCTCGAACAAAACGGATGGCTGCCAACCCCGCGTAAGCCGTTGCCGTTTCCGAGCATTGTCGGAGCCAGCCGCAACGATCCGCTGGCAGCGTTTGATCGCGTAGCGGCAATGGCCGCGGACTGGGGCAGTCGTCTCGTCGATCTCGGCGAGGTTGGACACCTGAACCCGGTGGCCGGCTATGGCGAGTGGCCGCAGGCGGAGACCTTGATCCGTGAGCTTCTGTGACATGGACGACCCAACCGAGCAGGTCGCTGGAGTCGATAAACACGTATCACTGACGGTCGATGTCCACTTTGATTTCGTCTGCCCGTGGTGCCTGATTGGCAAGCGCAATCTCGATGCCGCAATCGGTCGTCTCACCAGCTTGCGCCCGGACATCAGGGTCAAGGTGCAGTGGCACTCGCATCAGTTGTTGCCCGACATCGCCGCCGGTGGGGTTCCGTATCAGGCGTTCTATGTGGCTCGCCTGGGAAGTGCAGCTGCGGTCGATGCACGGCGCGCCCAGGTTCAGGAGGCCGCTGGCGCGGCGGGCGTGCAGCTGGCGTTCGACAGGATCGAGGTGATGCCCAACACACGGGCGGCGCACAACCTCGTTTCCTGGGCCGTGAGCACACGCGCGGGATTTCAGCCTGCATCGCTGATCGACCGGATATTCACCGGTTATTTCCTGGACGGCGTAGACATTGGCAACCCGGACGCGCTCGAGCGGATCGGTCTCGCGTGCGGTCTCGACGCAGCGCGCCTCGCAGAACATCTGGCAGCGTCGCGGCGCGATGACAGTTTGGTGATTCCGCGTTCGCCACAGGCTGAAAGCGTAAGGGGCGTGCCGCATTTCGTGATCAATTCGGCGTTGTCGCTGTCGGGGGCGTATTCGCCCGGCGCAATCGTGGATGCCATGTTGCTCTCGACGGGCGATCAGGAAAACAGATAGTCACCACGGCGACGCGACCGAGGGCGCGGGACCCGACAACGATTCAGGAGAACAAGGATGCAAGGTCTGATGATGCAGCAACCGCTACTGGTGGCTTCGCTGCTCATGCACGCCGAACGCCATCACGGCGCCCAGGAAATCGTGTCGCGACGTATCGAAGGGGACATGCACCGGTATCAGTATCGGGATCTCGCGCAACGCGCGCGCCGCATGGCAAACGCCCTGGCGGCCCTCGGCATCGAGCCGGGCGAGCGCGTAGGGACGCTGGCGTGGAATGGCTACCGGCACATGGAGTTGTACTTCGCAGTCTCGGGGTCCGGGTCCGTATTGCATACGCTCAACCCCCGGCTGCACGTTGACCAGCTGGCGTACATCATTGAGCACGCGGAAGATCGCGTCGTGTTCTTCGATCTGACGTTTCTGCCGTTGATCGAGAGCGTGGCGCCTCGCGTGAAAAGTCCGAAGGTCTTCGTCGCGATGACCGATCGCGCGCGCATGCCGCAAGCGCATGGTCTGTCCAGCATGCTCGTGTGCTATGAAGACCTCATCGATCTTCACAGCGATGCGTTCGACTGGCCGCTGATGGATGAGAACAGTGCGTCGTCGCTCTGCTACACGTCTGGCACGACCGGCAACCCGAAGGGGGTGCTCTACAGCCACCGCTCGACCCTGCTGCATACCTACGCAGCCGCGCTGCCTGACTCGCTGAATTGTTCCGCGCGCGACGTGATCCTTCCGGTGGTCCCGATGTTCCATGTGAACGCGTGGGGGCTGCCGTATATCGCCTGCATGGTCGGAGCCAAGCTGGTGTTTCCCGGTCCGGCGCTCGACGGCAAGTCGCTCTACGAACTGATCGAGACCGAACAGGTCACGCTGTCCGCCGGCGTGCCGACGGTCTGGCAGGGGCTGCTGTCACATGTGGCTGAGCAGGAGGGCGCTTTCTCGTCGATGCGGCGCACCGTGATCGGCGGTGCGGCGTGTCCGACGGCGATGACCGTACGGTTTCAGGAGCGCTATCAGGTCGATGTGCTGCACGCCTGGGGCATGACGGAATTGAGCCCGGTCGGCACGGTCTGCAGCTTCAAGACGTCCCCGTCCGCCCTGTCTACGACAGAACGCTACGCGCTTCAGGCGAAGCAGGGCCGCTCCGTGTTCGGCATCGACATGAAGATCGTCGGCCCGGACGGCGAGGAGTTGCCGTGGGACGGCATTGCGGCCGGCGACCTGTTGGTGCGCGGCCAGTGGGTCTCGCGGCAGTATTTCGGCAGCGACGGCGCGCCGCCGTTGCGCGACGGCTGGTTTCCGACCGGAGACGTGGCCAGGATCGATCCCGACGGCTTCATGCAGATCACGGACCGCAGCAAGGACGTCATTAAGTCGGCGGCGAATGGATCAGTTCGGCCGACATCGAGAACGTCGCGTGCCTGCATCCGGACGTCGCGAGTGCGGTGTGCATCGCCGCGCGGCATCCGAAGTGGGACGAACGGCCGTTGCTGCTGGTCGTGAAAAAGTCGGGCAGCGCGCTCACCGCGGACGAACTGCTCGCCTTCTTTGACGGCCGGGTCGCGAAGTGGTGGAAGCCGGACGCGGCGGTCTTCGTCGAGTCGGTTCCCCTCGGCG
>NZ_FCOL02000182.1 GCF_001544515.1 Caballeronia terrestris | reverse complement strand
GCTGTTAGAGATTGCACCTGAAATCGCCTGTCTTTGATGAGCGGTGCGTCAACGAACCGGACGCACCGTCCTCCACTCTGGGCAAATCGAAAACCGAATCACATCGTCATTTGATCGGCCCCCCCGTCGCGACGACGCGTTCGAAGGAGCCCGCGGGCTCATCCAAGCCATCCCTTGATGGTTTCGGCCATTACATTGGTCGAGATGCCGTAGCGATCGTGCAGGGTCGGTAACGCGCCCGCAGCAAGGAACTCATCGGGCAATGCGATTTGCCGATACATCGGCGTGACGCCAGCCGTGAGCAGCGTGGTTGCGACGGCTTCCCCCAAGCCGCCGATCGTCGAGTGGTTCTCGGCGACCACCACCAGGCGGCCGGTCTGTTTGGCTTCCCGCAGGATCGTCTCGGTGTCGAGCGGCTTGATGGTCGGCACGTGCAGCACGCCCACCCCAACGTTGTCCGCTTCCAGCGCCTTCGCCACTTCTAATGCGCGCATCGTCATGATGCCCGAGGAGATGATGAGCACCTCGGCGCCGTCGCGCAGAAGCTTCGCCTTGCCGAGCTCGAATTGGTAGTCGTATTCGTCGAGTACGGCAGGAACGTTACCGCGCAGCAGGCGCGCATACACCGGACCCTTGTGCTCCGAAATCGCAGCCACCATCTGCTCGGTTTCGAGCGCATCGCAGGGGTCAATGACCGTCATGTTTGGCATCGCTCGCATAACAGCGATATCCTCCGCCGCCTGATGGCTCGGGCCGTAGCCGGTCGTGAGTCCCGGCAGCGCGCAGATGATCTTCACATCGAGATTGTCTTCGGCGATGGCCTGGTGCATGAAGTCATAGGCGCGACGGGTCGCGAACACGGCATAGGTGGTGACAAACGGCTGAGCGCCTTCGTGTGCCATGCCAGCGGCCGCGCCCATCAGCAGTTGCTCGGCCATTCCCATCTGGTAGTAACGCTCTGGGAACTCTTTGCCGAAGATATGCAAGTCGGTGTATTTACCGAGGTCGGCCGTCATGCCGACAATATTCTGTTTCTCCCGAGCCAGCTTGGCGAGCGCGTGACCAAAGGGTGCGGAACGCGTGACTTGTCCTTCGCCGGCGATCGAGGCGATCATCGCGGAAGTCTTCAGACGCGGCTTTTTGGTGGTGGTATCGCTCATGCTTGTCTCCCTGCTTCGAGTGCTGCAAGCGCCAGTTGCCACTCGTGGGCATCGACGCGGATGAAATGGTTCTTCTCCCGTTCTTCGAGGAACGGCACACCGCAGCCCATGCGGGTATCGCACACGATGATGCGAGGCTGCGCTTGCGGGTGATTTCGCGCGTTGTCGAAGGCTGTCTTCACCGTATTGATGTCGTTGCCGTCGATGCGTTGCACGTACCAGCCGAACGCTTCGAGCTTCTCGACGAGCGGTTCGAACGCCATGATTTGCGATGAGGGACCATCGGCTTGCTGGTTGTTGACGTCGACCATGGCGATCAGGTTGTCGAGCTTCCAGTGAGCGGCCGACATGAGGCCCTCCCAGATCGCGCCCTCGTCGAGTTCGCCGTCGGAAAAGAGCGTGTAGACGAAGGCATCCGAGCCCTTGCGCTTGAGACCAAGGCAGCGTCCCACCGCGATCGTGAGACCGTGACCCAGTGAGCCCCCGGACATCTCCATGCCGGGCGTGTAGCTTGCCATGCCGGACATTGGCAACCGGCTGTCGTCGCTGCCGTAGGTTTCCAGCTCCTCGGCGGGGAGAATGCCGGCTTCGAGCAGCACGGCGTACAGCGCGATCGCATAGTGGCCGTTGGACATGAGAAAGCGGTCACGACCTTCCCATTCCGGGTTATCTGGCTGATAGCGCATCGCGCCGAAGTAGGAAACGGCAAGTACATCGGCGATGTCGAGTGCCTGGCCGATATAGCCTTGCCCCTGTACTTCGCCCATCAGCAAGGCGTTTCTACGAATCCGATAGGCGCGCTCGGCGAGCGTCACCGCGTCTGATGACGGACTGTTCATGGTGTCTCCTTGATTTGAAAGTAAGTCTTTTGCAGCGGACGGTGTCAGCGATTGACGGACTTGGCCGGCACGAGGAAAACAAGCCCGGCACCGATGACGATTGCGACGGAGATAAAAATTAGCCCGGCCGTCGACTTACCGGTTAGGTCATTCAACCAGCCGACGATAGCCGGCGAGAAGAAGCCTGCGAGATTGGCGAAGCAGTTCACTGCAGCAATACCCGCTGCCGCCGACATACCACCGAGGAGCGCAGTCGGCAACGACCAGAACTGTGAGGAAGACGCGAGGATGCCGGCGGCGGCCACGCTCACACACACCAGCGATGCAGCGACTCCACCGAGCATCGGAAGCGTTGCGAAACCCGCAGCCGCTACGAGCATCGGGATCGCCAGATGCAAGCGACGTTCGCGATGACGGTCCGCGCTTGCCCCGACAAGCGGCAGCGTGACGATGGCGCACAGATACGGAACGGCGGTGAAGATGCCCACCCACAGCGGATCGGCGACACCCGACTTGCGAATGATCGTCGGCAGCCAGAAGGTGAGGCCATACTGACCGAGCACGACACAGAAGTAGATCGAAGCCATCAGCCACAGCCGGCCATCGCCAATGAACGACCTAATGGACACATGGGCGACCTTGTGCGAGTTGTCACTGGCGACGTTGCGCGCGAGCAGGTCTTTCTCCGCATCGGTGAGCCACTTGGCGGACGCAATACCGTTGTCGAGGTAGAAGAGAATGGCAACACCGAGGAAGAGAGACGGCAGCGCCTCGAGCATAAACAGCCACTTCCAGCCAGCGAGGCCGTGCACACCATTAAACGCATGCATGATCCATCCGGACAGCGGCCCACCGACAATCCCCGCAAGAGGAATCGCCATGAAGAAGAGTGAGAGCGCCTTCGCGCGCCGTGCGGCGGGAAACCAGTACGTGAGGTAAAGGATGACACCCGGTGCGAACCCGGCCTCTGCTACGCCCAATAAGAAGCGAAGGATGTAGAAGGTGGTGGGCGACTTGACGAAGACGAAGCAGGCAGAAATCACCGCCCACGTCAGCATGATGCGGGCGAGCCAATTCCGTGCGCCCAGTTTATGCAGGAGGAGGTTGCTCGGCACCTCAAAGATGAAATAGCCGAGGAAGAAAATCCCGGCGCCCATGCCATAGACGGTGTCGCTGAATCGCAGGTCGGTGAGCATCTGCAGTTTCGCAAAGCCTACGTTCACGCGATCCAGATAAGCGCCCAGATAGCAGATCATCAGGAACGGTATTAGGCGCCGCCCGACTTTCGCATACGTTTTCACTTCAAAGCTCGCCGCATCGGCGACAGACGTGACATCGGCCGCCATTGACGGCGCAGTGGACTTCGCTTTCATAAGTGTCTCCTGCTGGATCGCCCCGAGTTGTCCCGGGTGCATTGGTGACTCATCCGCCGCAGTTGCGGCGAATGTCGTTCTTAATGAATCAGCATTCCGCCGTTGACGTCGAGTGTGATGCCGGTGAGGTAGACTGATAAGTCGCTCGAGAGGAATAGGCACGCGTTTGCGACATCGGCTGCATCGCCGAGCCGGCCGAGCGGAATGCCCTTGATGACGTCGGCGCGCATCTCGGCCGTGAGCTTGTCGCCGGTAATATCCGTCTGGATCAGGCCCGGTGTGATCGAGTTGACGCGGATGTTGTCCGCCCCGAGTTCCCGCGCCATCGCACGAGCGAGCCCCAGTACGCCCGCTTTAGCGGCACTGTAGTGGGGACCGCCAAAGATGCCGCCGCCGCGTTGCGCGGAAACGGACGACATGCAGACGATGCTGCCGCTTTTTTGCGCTCTCATCTGCGGAATAACCGCTTGCGACATATACAGCGTGCCGCGCAGGTTTACGTCGATGACCGCATCGAAATTGCCCGCTTCGATGTCCATCGTCTTCAACGGCTGGGTGATGCCCGCGTTGTTGATCAGTCCGTCGACGCGGCCGTACTTGTCAA
>NZ_FCOL02000181.1 GCF_001544515.1 Caballeronia terrestris | reverse complement strand
CGTCAATACACTCTGTCGGACGCGCCGCACGGCAAATGGCTACGCATATCGGTGAAACGGGAGGCCGCCGGCGAGGGCGACGCTGCAAAACCGGCCGGCCGAGTCTCCACTCTGTTACATGACGAATTGCACGCTGGCGGACATGTCGAAGTGAGCGCGCCCTATGGCGATTTCGTCCTGGAGCGTACCAAGCGAACGCCTGTCGTATTAATAAGCGGCGGTGTTGGCCTGACGCCCATGGTTTCGATGCTGGCCACGATTGTGATGGATTCTGCCACCCGCCGCGTCAGCTTCCTCCATGCGTGTCGCAACCGACGAGTGCATGCCTTTCGAGAATGGCTCGACGACGTCATAGCCGATCACCCGAATGCTTCGAAACTGACGTTTTACGAGGAAGTCGGGCCGAACGACGTACAGGGCAGCGACTACGATTTCGTCGGACGCCTTGAGCTCGCAACGATTCGCGAAGCGGTGCTGCTTCGCGACGCGGAGTACTTCGTGTGCGGACCCATGCCGTTCATGCGCGCGCAGGTGGACGCATTGCGGGCTCTGGGAGTCGACGCATCGCGAATTCGCACGGAGGTTTTCGGAGTCGGCGACCTCCGTTAGACATGGGACGGCGCTTTGGGACGGCGCTTTGCGACGGGCCGCACGCCACTTTCGATATAGGGTTCTATCCCCTATCGGGCACGGCAGAGTTCGCAACAGTTCTTTCGCCAGTACTTTTGACGATTCAGGCCGAGGGCCAGACAAACATAACGTGTGCACCGGCCTTCGGGCTCGTCTCGCCACTACGCCACCTTATCAAGGTGAAAGAGCCTGTATGAATAAGATCCGGCAGTACGTTGCCGTATGGTCCGATGACCCGCAGCACTGCTGAGCCTGCGCCAATGTGGCAACAGTCGCAAAAGTTGCAGCAGGTCGATTGCGCGCAGGTCGTCGTTTCAGGAAAACCGCCGATTGCGACCGCGCTCGTTGCCGCGAGTCGCGGCTGAGCGAACGAACTGGCGACGAAAACGCCCCAAAGCATTGCAAACGCCAAAATCTTCATGGCCGCTCCCATGGGCCGACGACATTAGATTCCTCCCGCAGCGCCCCATCTTTCCTTTAAGTGCTGTATAGCGTCATCAAAGTCCCCAGATGACGTCTGCCTCTTGATCGCGTGCCTGGCGCAGCATGTCCAGAAATGGATAGGCGCGCTGAGAGAGCCCAGCGCGATGCTCGTAAGCATTAGCGTGCGTCGTATGATGTAAAGGCGCGCTTCCTTCTTCAGTGTTTTTATCGTCGACGATCGCGGCCTCAAGGCGCTCGATAGCACCGGGTAGTTGCTCCCGCGTAATGACGCCTCGCACGTCCAATCGCTTGCCAACGAGCCCCAGCAGATAGCCCGCCAGGTCCTTGAGCATCGTGACATCCGGCGCGGCTTTCGATTGAAAGGTGATCAGCATGACACTCCTCCTCGCTGTCAATTCCTGGTCGGGCACACAGAGCACCATCGACCTATCAGACGCTCATTTTACATCACACTATGATATAGTGCACGTCCGGCGCGTAGTCAGATGGGCTCAAAGCCTTAATCTGAGCTTTTCCCGACGCGGGGAGTCGCGTTTTATATCATGCTGTAATATATTTATTTCTAATGGTTCCTTTGCCGGCTGATGCTGTTGCCCCTAAGGTGGGTCCCTTTGCTTGCACTTCTGCCTGAGTAAACTTGAGTCGCACTTCACTTGTTGGCTGGCTTGTCAGCTTTGCACCGTCGTCAGTTGCCGTCAGATGGCCTGAACGCCTTCGCTCCTGCCTCGGGGCGCTGATCGGGATCGGCTTCACTGGCGGCACGATGCATCTGATGCTTGGGTCGTCGGCGAGCATTCCGTTGCTTGTCGCGCCGATGGGCGCCTCTGCCGTGCTGCTCTTCGCCGTGCCGGCGAGTCCGCTTGCGCAGCCCTGGTCAATTATCGGCGGAAATCTCGTGTCGGCAACGGTCGGGGTCGCCTGCGCGACCTGGATCGCCGACCCCGTCGATGCGGCGGCGCTCGCTATCGCTTTGGCGATCTGCGCGATGTTCACACTGCGGTGTGTGCACCCGCCGTCTGGAGCGGTGGCGCTCACTGCGGTCCTTGGCGGTCCATCGATCCATTCGTTGGGCTTCGGCTTTGTGTTCGAACCGATCCTCATTCAGTCGTTCGCCTTGCTCGCAGCGGCAATCGTGTTCCATGCGCTGACAGGCCACCGCTATCCGCACGTCGCCGGACAAAGCGTGAAAGGCAATGCGGTAAGCCAGGCCTCGAACCTCGCCACGAACCCGGGTTTCACGCGCGCCGATCTGGAACTGGTGCTCGCGCGGCGCGGCGAAATGCTCGACATCGACCCCGCCGATTTCGAGTCGGTCGTGAACGAAGCGCAGTTGCAAGCGTACATCCGCGGCTTCGGCGAGTTGACCTGTGGGGACATCATGTCCCACCCGGTCGCATCGATCTTCGCGACAACAACGGCTGCAACGGCTTCCGACCTGTTAAGCCGTCGTGCCGTGAAGGCTCTGCCGGTGGCCGACGCGCAAGGTCATGTGGTCGGCATCGTGACCCGCGCGGACCTTGCGCGCGACGCGTGCGCCAGCCCGTTGGGGGCACTGTTGCGACGCCCGGCCCGCTGGTTCGCAGGCAACGACGGTTCGCCGCGGCTCGTCGGCGCATTGATGGCGACAGACGTCTGCACGGTAGGCAGCGCGAGGCCGATCGCCGAGCTCGTGCCGCTCTTCGCCAATTACGGCCACCATCACATTCCGGTGGTCGATGTGCACGAGCGGCTGGTCGGCATGATCACACAAGCCGACCTGATCTCGGGTCTCTATCGGCAAACGCAATTGCCGCAGCGACAGGCCGCCTAGAGACAGGGCGACCTTTCTACGCGAGTCGCGAGTCGCCAGTCGCGAATCGGCCGTTCGTATCACTTTGTGATATATAATCGCGCTTTGCGAGTTTGAGACATCACGATGAAAGAGCTTGTCCGCGGCGAGACGCGCAACTTAAGCAAAAAAGATTTCGAGCAACTTTCGGCGTTTCGGTACCAGATGCGGCGCTTTGAGCGCTTCTCTGAGCAGGCCGCCCACGGGGAAGGCGTTACGCCGCTGCAGTATCTGCTACTGCTGCATATTCGCGGCTATCCCGGCCGCGACTGGGCGACGATCGGCGAATTGGCCGAACGACTGCAGTCACACCACCACGGCGTCGTCGCGCTGGTGACGCGTTGCGAAGCGCTCGATCTCGTGCGGCGCCAGGTCAGTCAGACGGATCGGCGGCAGGTCGAAGTGCATTTGCAGAAGGCGGGTGAGCAGGCGCTCGCGCGGCTCGCGCAACTTCATCGCGCGGAGCTAAAGTCGCTGCAGGGCTCTTTCCGCGTGCCTCAAATCGACTTCTGACGGGTTTTCAACGCCTCATGAACCTTCATTCGACCCGGCGCGACTTCGCGGCGAATGCCCGGCTGCCCGGCATTTCCGCGCTCGCCTCCGTGATCGGCGGTATCGCCACGCTCGCGGCGTTCGTGCTGCTCTCGCTCATCCATCTGTTCACCAACCTGTTTTTCTTCGGCAGCTTTTCGTTCGCGGACCGCTCACCCGCTGACAACACGCTCGGACTCTGGGTGATCGTCGTGCCAGTTATCGGCGGGCTCATCGTCGGACTGATGGCGCGTTTCGGCTCCGAGAAGATTCGCGGCCACGGCATCCCCGAAGCGATCGAGGCGATTTTGTTCGGCAAGAGTCGCATGTCGCCGAAAGTCGCCGTGCTGAAGCCGCTGTCGTCGGGGATTGTGATCGGCAGCGGCGGGCCGTTCGGTGCCGAAGGCCCGATCATCATGACGGGAGGCGCGCTCGGCTCGCTGATCGCGCAGTGCGTGAAGGTGACCGCCGCGGAACGCAAGACGCTGCTCGTCGCCGGAGCGGCCGCGGGCATGACGGCCGTGTTCGGCACGCCTGTCGCCGCCGTGCTGCT
>NZ_FCOL02000180.1 GCF_001544515.1 Caballeronia terrestris | reverse complement strand
CGCCAGACAACCCTCTTCATGAAACGTCAGCCATAAACCTGTGCCCACCTCCCACTACCGCGTCAGCGGTTTAGTACAATGCAATAAAATAAGTGTTTCCGAGTTACAGTGTCGTCGTCGTTGCCGCCACATAATATTTGAGTTTTTACTCTCTCCTGACGCCGGGACGTTCCGGCGCATCATGCAAAGGAGAGAATGTCATGCTGGAGCTTTACTTCAAGTATCCAGGCGTCCTGGAACGCCTGCGCAGCGGCGCATTAGGTGGCGAGATGGACCGCATTGCCGCCCGTTTCTCGGAGATTGGCTACGCGCGAGCCTCAGCGCGAGTGTACCTCGACCGCATCGCCCGTTTTAGTCAGTTCGCGAGCAAGGCTGGTCTTCGGGATAGTGCGGCGATTGGTCAGGACCTTGTCGAGCGCTATCTGCTTGCAATTGAAGCACCGAGCGTCCGTGTCGGAGCCCAAACTGCGATACGCCATGTGCTTCGACTGATACAGGAACGACTCCCGGTAGCGCGTGAGCACAGGACCCCGGATCCCGACTGGCAACTGCTAGCCGCCTACGACGAGCACTTGTGCAAGGTTCGCGGGCTGCAGCCCAGAACTCGCCAAGGAAGGATACTGGCCGCGCGCCGCATGCTCGGATGGTACAAGGAGCATGTTCCTGGTCGATCACTGTCCGCAATGACGGGTGAGAATGTGTTGGCCCTCGTCAGTCACCTTCTGTCGCTAAGCGTCAACGACTACACGAGATCGGCTACCGTCTCGCATGTTCGTTCGTTCCTCCGGTTCTTGCGTTGGGCCGGCCTCATTGAGGAGGAACTCGCCCGACTCGTGCCACGGGTGCCATGTTGGCGGATGGCACATTTGCCGCCCCGACTGGCGTGGGAGGAGGTCAGGCGAGTAGTCGATGCAATTGACGTCACGGATCCTTCTGGTGTGCGCGACCGCGCCGTGCTGCTATTGCTCGCGACGACAGGGATGCGTAGTCGGGAACTGCGATTGCTCGAGCTTCAGGACATTCGTTGGCGAGCCGGCGAAGTGGTCGTACGCCGCACCAAGGCGCGGCGGGACCGCGTCGTTCCGCTACTGGAGGAGGTGGGCGACGCGCTTGCGGAATACGTGCTTCACGCCAGGCCAAAGACCCAGGCTCCGCAGGTCTTCCTTTGCCACCGGCCACCCGCGCGTCCTCTCCGCAGCAGTTCCACGTTGGCCGCCCTCGTCCGTCGCCGGCTGGAGCGATGCGACCTGCAATTTCCACGAGCCGGTGCCCACCTCCTGCGTCACAGTCTGGCAACCCAGTTGGTCGGACAGAAGCGCCCCATCAAGGAGGTCGCCGACCTGCTGGGCCATCGGAACATCGACACGACGGCAATCTACGTGAAAGTCGCGCTGCCGCAGCTAGCTACCGTTCCACTTCCATATCCA
Organism: Caballeronia terrestris; assembly: GCF_001544515.1. GTDB lineage: Bacteria > Pseudomonadota > Gammaproteobacteria > Burkholderiales > Burkholderiaceae > Caballeronia > Caballeronia terrestris. The sequence goes on along the minus strand of NZ_FCOL02000180.1, from coordinate 2,590 downwards.
GGGAGTAAGTCATGAACGACTTCCCGCAAATGCTCGCCTCCAAACTGGAGGACTACATCGAGCTTCGCCGGTCTCTGGGCTACGCATTCCGCAAGCAGGCAGCAACGTTGCGCGTCTTCCTGCGATACGTCGAAGACAGTGAAACTATGGGTCCGTTGACGCAGGACATGGCGATCGCATTCGCTCTGTCGGCCGACGGGTCTGGCAACTGCCGCGCCCGTCGTTATGCAGTTCTTCGGCGCTTTGCCGAGTACCTCTCCGTATACGACACCCGTACGGAGACCCTCGATCCGCATGTATTGCCACGGTCTCGCGCAGTCACACCACCGCGAATCCTCAATGACGTGGAACTGGCAGCGCTCATGACGGAATCTCGGCATGTTTCTCCACACAGCGAGCAGCGAGGGCAGACCCTGGAGACGTTGGTAGGCCTGTTGGCCAGTACCGGCCTGCGCTCTGGCGAAGCGCTGCGCCTCGATCGAGCTGACGTGGATCTGGTCGAAGGCGTTCTCCAGGTACGCAGAACCAAGTTCCGGAAGGACCGCCTTGTTCCGGTCCACGCCACGACACTTAACGCGCTACGCGCCTACGCTCTCGTTAGGGATAGCGCGTTTCCGATATCACGGTGTCAGGCCTTCTTCGTCAGCCTTCGCGGCAGCAGACTGTCCAGTGCGGCGCTGTACACCGCCTTCCACAAGGCCTGTGCGCTCGCAGGACTCGAGGGGAACTCTGCGAGGGCTATGAGACCACACGATCTGCGGCATCGATTCGTCGTCGCTCGTTTGGCAGCGTGGCACCGAGAGAACCTCGATGTTCAAGCGCTTCTGCCTCTGCTCGCGACCTACCTGGGTCATGTCCGCTATAGCGATACCGCGTACTACGTCACTGGAACGGCAGAGTTGCTCGGCCTCGTGGCGCAACGTGCTTTCGGCGAGGGAGGTGTGTCATGAGCAATCCCGCTTCACTTGCGCGACTACTCGAGGCCTTCTTCCTTCATCGCCTTCCCAGTCAGAGGAACGCCAGCGCGTCGACTATCGCCAGCTACCGCGACGCTCTACGCCTTCTCATCCTGTTCGCTTGCAAACGCACTGGACGCAAGCCGTATCAGCTAACCCTGTCGGATCTCAATCGCGACATCGTCCTCGACTTCCTCGATCATCTCGAGCAAGAGCGCGGTAACTGCGTCCAGACGCGCAACGTGCGCCTGACCGCGATCCGATCATTCTTCCATCACGTAGCAGTGAACGATCCAGCGTCGATTGGACTAGCGCAACGGGTGCTCGCCATCCCAATCAAACGATCGGACACGGGTGTGACCTGTTATCTGTCGCGACGCGAACTTGCCGCTCTCATCGATGCGCCGGATCAACAGACACCGCGCGGTCGACGTGATCGCGCTTTGCTGCTCTTCCTTGCTCGTACCGGAGCGCGTGTCTCGGAGGCCCTCGACGTCGACGCTTCTGACCTGCAGCTCGATCGTCCACGACAGGTTCTTCTGCGGGGCAAAGGGCGCAAGCAGCGAATGGTGCCGTTGGCGGACGACCTCACCAAAGCGCTTGAGGCGCTTCTGCGCGAACGAGGGATTGGCCGCCATGACAGCGTTCCACTATTCGTGGGCACCCAAGGAGAGCGACTCACGCGCTTCGGCGCAACGCACGTCGTGCGGCGGGCAATGGCCATCGCTTCCGAGAGGCTGCCCGAACTTGCCCGCAAACACGCGTCGCCCCACGTCCTAAGACACTCCCTGGCAATGAGCCTTCTGCAGTCTGGCGTGGACCTTCCGACCATTCAGGCCTGGCTGGGACATGCGCAAGTCACAACGACACATCGTTACGCCGCTGCAGACGTGGAGATGATGCGTCGAGGTTTAGAGCAGAGCGGAGTGTCAGGCAAACGAGGGCCGCGTTACAAACCGACGGACGAAGTGTTACGCTTGCTCGAACGGATCTGAATCCTATGTGGCGGCGATCGCGAACGATTCGGCGCCAAGCCAGGCGTGCACCTCACGCGCGAACCCAGCCGCCACATATTGGCACCCGTCACATATGAGCGGCAATGTGTCGCGACACATTGCCGCTCGGCGGCGACGTGTTCATTTTTCGGGGACGTCGCGGCGATCTCGTAAAAATTCTATGGGCAACCGATGACGGACTATGGCTTCTCGCGAAGCGGCTTTCGCATGGGCGGTTTATTTGGCCCCAGGCGGATGGCGGCAAGATCTTTCTGACGTCGGCACAGCTGTCGATGTTGCTGGAAGGCATCGATTGGCGACAGCCCCGTCGCACGGCCGCATTGTCGATGTTGTAAACCGCATCGAAGGCTCGTAAACTGCGGCACATGCCCGATCATGCGCCGCTTCCTGACACCGTTGCCGAGCTCCACGCCCTGGTGCTCGAGCAGCAGGCATCGATCGCAAAGATGCAGCAGGAGATCGCCGAACGCGACCGGGAGATTGTCGAACGGGACCAGCAAATCGAACGCCTGAAAGCGCAGATCGACAAGCTCAGGCGCATGCACTTCGGTCGTAAATCCGAGCAGTTGGAGCGGCAGATCGATCGGCTCGAAACCCAACTCGAGGATCTGGCAACGG
>NZ_FCOL02000179.1 GCF_001544515.1 Caballeronia terrestris | reverse complement strand
CTCTTGCCGCGCGCCGGCTGGGTCGATGCGACGTTCCTGCCGCCTTTCTCGTCGGTGGTGCGCGCGTTGATCGGGATGGCCGTGTCGGGCGAACTGACCGCTCATCTGTTCGCGAGCGCAGGACGGGCGTTGATCGGCTTTGCCATCGCCATCTCGATCGGCGTGCCGCTCGGTCTTTTCATCGGCTGGTATCGCTCGCTTGCCAACATCCTCAATCCGCTGCTGGAACTGTTCCGTAACACCGCGCCGCTCGCTTTGCTTCCGGTGTTCGTTCTGGTGCTCGGCATGGGGGAAACGTCCAAGATATCGATGGTCGTGTATTCGTGCCTGTGGCCGGTCGTGCTCAACACGGTCAGCGGTGTGCGTAATGTCGATCCGCTGCTGATCCGCTCGGCGCGGTCGATGGGTCTCCCGCCGCTAAAGCTTTTTCGCAAGGTCGTGTTGCCTGCCGCCGTGCCCACCGTTTTCACCGGTATTCGCGTGGCCGGCGCCTATTCGATTCTGGTCCTGATCGCAGCGGAAATGGTCGGTGCGAAGGCGGGGCTCGGCTATTTGGTCAACTACTCGCAGTTCACCTTCGAGATTCCGAAGATGTATGCGGGCATCGTCACGCTGTCGCTGCTCGGCCTCGTCTTCAACCATGCAGTCGTGCTGGTCGAGCGGCGCCTGACTGCGTGGAAAGGTGGGGGCTGAGCGATCGCGCTCACTGCCCGGAAGCGACGATTGACTCGATGCGCTAAGGCTTGACGAACCTGAGGGTCATCCGGTCGGATTCGCCGATCGCGGCATAAGTGGCCCGATCGGCGTCGCCCCCTTTGTAGGTCGGCGGAAGAGACCAGACACCGCGTGCATGGTTCGTCGTATCGCGTGGGTTGGCGTTGATCTCGCTGCGTGCAGCCAGCACGAAACCCGCCGCCTGAGCGTGCTCGATCACGAAGGCTTCGGTCACATAGCCACTCTCGATCATTTGCTGGACACTCGCACCCGGCCGCGCGCGATGTTCCTCGACACCAAGTTCTCCGCGGGGTTTGAGGGCGGCGTGGAATGCGCGCAGGTTTGCGTCGAGCTGGCCGTCGTTGATCCAGTTGTGGACGTTGCGGAACGTGAGCACCCGGTCGAATCGCTCATGCGTGTCGAAGCCGGAGAGCTCGCCGGCGCGCAGGGTGCCGACCGTGACCTTGCCGTATGTGTCCGGTGCGGCCGCGAGCTTGCGCAGAAAGCTCGCGTCGGTCGCGCGCTCGTCGTTGTCGAGCTCAGGCAGCGTGCTTCGATACTGCGCCTCGTAAAGATGCCCGCCGTCGCGGAGATAGGGCGCGAGAATGTCCGTGTACCAGCCGCCGCCCGGTGCGATCTCGAGTACGGTCTGTGTCGGTGAAAGGCCGAAGAACTGCAGCGTTTCCTTCGGGTGGCGGTAGACGTCGCGCGCCCGGGCCTTGTCGGCGCGTTGCGGCCCGCTGATTGCCGTATCCAGGGACGGTGCACTGGCAGCGGATGAGGCTGCTTGCGACACGGTCTGCGACGGTGTGGTGCATCCGGCGAGCGCGACTGCAATGAGCGTCGCGGCGGCTGCAATAGAGCGTGATCGGTGGCGAGAGGCGATGGTCATAGCCGAGGCGAGAGTACGGGATATCGACAGGATACGGGGCTTCCATCGGCACTGTGCGATTAATGTACCGACGGCCTGACTCACTCCGTAAGAGGTTTTCGGCCCGTCGCGAAGATGAGCCGGCGGATCAGTTCAATCCCTCGTGGGCCACGACGTGCCTCGAGCGTATCGCCGAGACGTTCCCGCAGACGATTCAGTTCGCGATCCGGAAGCGCAGAAAGAAAATTGCCGAACGAACTGGCTTGGCTGAACGTGATCACGTCATCGGCGGAGGCGAACGCGTCGTCGAATTCGCGGATCTCGTTGAGCGTCACGTCGAAGCCAGCATCGGTCAGGAGCGACGCAGTCTGATCGCGCGTCAACTGGTTTGGCGAACCCACGCTGGCGTGCTGCCAGGCGGGTTCGGAATCGATCAGTTCGCGCAGCACGAGATGCAGGTCGTGTGGCACATCCTTCGCCATGGTCGTGAAGCCGACGCGGCCGCCGGGCTTGAGCACCCGGAATGCGTGCTGCAGCGCCCTCGGCTGGTCCGCTACCCAATGGATCACGCTGTTGAAGTACACCACGTCGTAGTGCGCATCGGGTATGTCATGCAGCTCCTCGGCGCGTCCGACGCTCGCCTTGAAGCGCCCACGCGCGCGTTGCGTCGCCCGTTCGACTCGCAAGGGCAATGGGTCGATGCCCAGCACTTCGCCTTTCGTGCCAGCGCGCAGCGCGGCGGCTTCCGTCAGCAGGCCAGTGCCGCAACCGATGTCGAGCACCGCATCGCCATCGCGCACATCCAGCGCGTCGAGTAGGCCGAGACCGTGATTGAACTGGCGCGTGCCCAGCCGGTCGTATTGTTCTGCGAGACGGGCAGAGTCGAGATCGAGTTTTACGTTCGACGACATGGATTTACCTTCGAGAAGAACTAGGGCGTGGGGTGTCCTCGGCGCGCAAGCTTCGGAGACGGATGCTCCCATTCTTTCCGACAAAGTCGAGCGTCACAAGAAACGATTCTGCCTAAGCTTATCCTCGTTGGGGCAAAGGGAGAACGGCTTGATTGAAGGCCCGTGACCACGTGTTGAACGAGCGACGCGGGGTAGTCTCGCTATAAGCCCGAGAAGTAGTTTTCCGCAATCTCCCGCAGCCGGTTCGACGATACCGGAAGCGCTGCCGGCGACTCGATCAAGACTTCGCTCGCTCGAACGTAGCTCGCCAGGAAACCGCGCAGTTCCTGTGTCACCGGACGGTCGTTCAGATGCCGCCGCGCGATCGCCTGCGCAATGTTGCGCTCGATCAGCGCCATCTGGCTCGCGATATAGGCGACGCACAGTTCGCGACACGCGGCGGAAAGACCCGCAATCGCAAGCAAGGCCGGCACGATCGAGATCGTCGCATAGCCGCCTGGTGGAATGCGCGCGAGAGCGTCTGTGCCCTGTGCCGAATTGGCGTGCAGCGAGTCGAATACCGCGCGTCCCCATAGTTCCCGCTCGGTCGCGATCGCGGTGCGCCGTCGTTCGACGGCCGCGCGCGCGGACGCATCGACGATCCTTCCTTCTGCGACCAGCAGTGCCGCGTCCCCCTGCGTCCCCGCAACGATGCAATCCGCGCCGATATAGCCGGCGCCACGCGCGCGCGTCGCGAGCACGCGATGCTGAAGAGAGTCGCGCACGAGAGGATCGAGTGGCACGGCATCGCACATGTCCGGCTTGCCGGTCGCGTGAATGCTGCACAAGCCCGCGCTGTCGAGCGCAGGACAGCGGCCGGCCGTTGGATAGTCGTACCCTTGCACCGTGATCGAAAGGAACTCGCCCGACCGGTCGCCGAGCGGGAAGAAGAGGGTGGCAGCGAGGGTATCGTGCGCTTTTACCCGCGATATGCGACCGATCGCGATGCAACCGACAAACAGATCGCGATGCCGAAAAAGCTCGCGCAGCGACATCGCGGGCGGGCTGTTGCAGCACTTGCCGCAGGCGGAACACGCGAAGGAAAACGCGTTCACCACGGCCGGCGCACCGAATCCTGATAGCGCACGAGAATGAAGCGCGCGACGTCGTCCGACTGATACGCCGCGATCAGCGGGCCGACCCACGGTTGCGCGCGGTCGGCAGTGCGCACTGCGAGCACGCCAGCAAAGGGCGAGCGCGCGTCTTCCATGCCAATGCCGTCGCGCGCGGGTGCGAGGCCGGCGCGCGTGGCGTCGTCACTATCCATGACGACGATCGACGCGTCGCTCAAGGCGTCGGCAAGTTTCGAGTGCGGCACTTGCCGGATTTTCAGGCGCAGGCGGTTGCTCGTGATGTCGGCTGGGGCGGCGTGCAGGGCCGCTTCGTCGCGAAAGCTCAGCAGGGTGAAGTTCTGCAAAAGGATCAGCGCACGCGCGGCGCCCGCCGAATCGGCCGGAATGGCGACGACCGCGCCGCGCCGCAGTTCGGACAACGCCTTCAGCTTGCGCGAGTAAAGCGCCATCGGGAAAGTGATCGTCGACGCGGCGCGCGCAAGCGGGTAACCACGCTGAACC
>NZ_FCOL02000178.1 GCF_001544515.1 Caballeronia terrestris | reverse complement strand
GCATCAGCGCACAGGATGCCAAGCGCGCCGTCAAGAAGGTCATCGAGCATTACGACCCGCGGCGGCGCTTCGCGATTAGCGAGCACGTCGTGCGGCCACGGCCAGCAGAAACCTTGCGGTATGTACGCATCGAGCGATTGCCGGATGTATGAAAAGCGCAATGAGTCTTTCATCGAGCGGCCGCGCCCGTGACGTTCCTTGGTTGTTATCGCCCTCCACGGAACCGTGAGAGCGCTGAAGGCATTTCGTCCGGATGGCGGATATCACTTGAATTGCGGAGCATCTCTGCTAAAACCATAAACGGTCTCCTCGCGCCTCCTGTGAGCGTGAGCATTGCCCGCCGGGTAAGCGCTGCGGCGGGCTTTCTTTTGCCCTTAGCCTTCGCCGTCCAGGTTCCAGTTGCGTTACCTTCCTTCTTGGTCGCCCTCATCGCCCTTCGTGAGGGAACGCCTGAAGGCGCTCCACGCGTCCTTGGGACGGTGGGTGTCTAGTTTGGCAAACCATTCCGTACGTTCATCCTCTGAGAGCGATTTCCACCAATCCATTCCTCTGCGCAATTCCTCGGTAGGCTGAACCGCTGGCTTCATAGAATCACCACCCCTGCGAGAACGTTTGAAGGCATCCCAGGCGTCTGCGGGACGGGTGGTGCCTACCTTGGCGAACCACTCCGAACGTTCAGCCTCCGAGAGCGACTCCCACCATTCCATCCCTCTGCGGATATCGTCCAGCCGAATCTCCGAGTACATATGCCCTCCTGTTCCTGCGCGTGTACAAATGCAAGACAACATTTTGTCAAAAAGATTTGATAGAAGACTTAGGGAAAAATAACGGGCTGCTAGCCCCATAGACCGTGACCGTAAGCCACCAGTTTTGAACTTGCCTTTTCTCTCATTAAGGCAAGGCCGGAGGCCGCGTCAGGCTCCAGTGTGTGATCCGGAACCCCGTGGGGGCTGTGCATAGGCCGGGTTTATCGCTGTGTGCAGCGGACCTTGTGCACACGGGGACAACCAATCCGACTTGCATTACGGAGCATCTCTGCTAAAACCGTAAACGGTCTCCCTCGCGTCACCCCGGACGTGATGGATTGCCCGCCCTGCTTCCATGTCTCGGCGGGCTTTCTTTTGTCTGCATAGACTCTATGCTGGTAGTGCGTTTCCCGCTCAGCACGAGGGGCGCGCGATTCTCCTGTCTCAACTTGATCCCGCCCGATTGCCCTACGGCGGGCTTCTTTCTGTTGGCCTCCGCGCAGAGGCGTCCTTGCTCCCCGGCATAACCTGTAGTTAGCCCGCGTTTGCTCGATGGGGAGGATTGGCGGGTTAGGCCCATGGGTTAACCCCATTTTCCTGTGGGCCGCTTTCCCTCTTAGTTATCCGCGCACTTCGCCCGTGATAACCGCTATCCTGAAATTGCGTCCCCTCGGGGGCGTCTTCTCAGTTTTGGCCTTGGTGCCCGCTTCGGCGGGCTTCTTTTCGTCGGTCACTGCCAAAGAAAAAAGCCGCCCGAAGGCGGCATAAAGAGAGCGATGAATCCTCGAATCGAGACATCGTAAGTGTTAACGGCTCGAAGACCCTTGACTTTAGCCCCCGCGGTATCCTGCGTCCGCCCGTGCACAAGCCCGCTACCCACCCCGCCGTGTGGAAAAAAGCCGCGTCGCAGGAATGAGCGCTGGTCGACCGGATGACTCAATCCAGAACGAGCCGATGCCCGCGATGCCAACGCCTTATGATCTTTTCACGCAGTTGCTTGGCCTGCCAGTCGACGCGGCGCTCGTGTTACCGCTCGGTATCAGCGCGCAGGATGCCGAGCGCGGCGTGAGGATGGTCATCGAGCATCACGGCCCGCGGCGGCGCTTCGTGGTTGGCGAGCACGTCGTGCGGCCACGGCCAGCAGAAACCCTGCGGCATGTGCGCATCGAGCGATTGCCGGATATCACCACGGATGAGAGTCGTTCATCGATCGAACGGAAAAACACGGACGTTTAGGCAGCCCGACGGCCTGCATGTGGGCGAAAGCGTCGGGCGGACTGCGTGCCCTGCCCTAACGCGCCATCACCGGACGTCACCGGCCTCGGCCGCCCCCTTGATAACCTTGCCGCTGGTGCGCGGCGCGCACGATCGGCAAAGCACGGCGAGATAGTCGATTTCTGGCGTGTCAAAGTCGCCGTCGTTCCAGACGCCCTCCGATTTCAGATAGGTCAGATGGAAATGCGACATGTCGACCACGCCTTGGCATCGAGCGCAAAGCTCAATCGGTCCTATCCCCGGGCGGCGAATAGGAGTGTTCTCTCGTTTCATGACTTCCAAGGTGCGCGCATCCATACATGCTCGTGAGCAGTAGCACTCCAATCCGTCGCTCGACAGTATGTCGACGCACGGCAGGCCCTCCGAGTAGTCCACTCGCTCCCACCCACGCACAATTTCGAAAACAGGATTGTCAAAAACCGTCCCGCATGTGACGCACTGGTAAGTCATCGGTGTCGGGATCACAAAACCTCTCGATTGGTTTAGACAGCCCGGCGGCGGCCGCCATGTGGGCCGAATCGCCGCATTCGCGCTGTGCGCTCTACCCTAGCACCGTCACAGCGGGTCGCGAATCTCGACCACGCCTTTGACCAAGTCGAGCAGCAAGGCGTCCGGCGGCGTTGTGGTGTCGATGCGCTCGACATCATCGGACTCACCGACCTCGCCCCCACTTTCTGCCAAACGCCCTGCCTCCTCTTTCCGCTGCCCCTGATGGGCATACAGCCACAACTTGCCGTCCGTGGCAATGGTTCGGGCGGTTTCTTATCATTCGCACGCAAGCACGCACGAAATCTTCGAGCGCTTCGACGGCAGCCAAACCAGAAGCAAATTGCTCACGCTTCTGCTCGCCCTTGTCCTTGTTCCGCCCAAATAGACCGCTGATGATCGGGCCGACAACAGAGCCGACGAACGCTGAAGATCCGGCAATCTTCACGGAGTCCATTAATTCCCATTGCATATCAGTTCCTTGATAGACGTTGGTAAAAACTCGCGAACGGTCCGCGAAGGGACGCGCGTCTGCACACAACAAGCGGTGTGATGTGTACTTTCCCGGCCTGCGGGCGCGTATGGACGACGACGAGCAACGCGAATCTGCGCGCCAACTACTGCCGAGCGTCGGCCTTTTATTGCGAAACCGACAATAATCCGTTGCCATATTAGTAGTTACCCTTATATGACCGATTGCCTACACTCGAATCACTGAAACGCAAACAGGGCTGTTTGCGAAAAGCAAAGATTCGGAGGAAAGCATCATGAAACTCGCATCCATCATCGTCGCCGCTGCTCTCGCTATCCCGACAGTTTCGTCGTTCGCACAGTCGAACCAATCGGTGACACGTGCCGAAGTGAAGGCGGAGCTCGTTCAACTCGAACGCGCCGGCTACAACCCGAGCATGGACCGCACGACCTATCCGGCAGAGATTCAAACTGCTGAAGCCAAGGTAGCAGCGCAGAACGGCCAAAGCTATGGCGGTGTCGCTGACGGCTCGTCGGCCTCGGGCAGCTATCGCCCCGCACACACTGGCAACAATGACGTGACGCCGGTCTACCGCGCTCATTAAACCGAAGAACGCCGATAGGGCTTCGGCCCTACGCACAAGAAGCTGGCCGCTGTCGGGACCGACGGACGGCCAGTTTGTTTTTTGTACCTCCGCCATCGGCTAGTTCCGGTGGCTTACCCCAGCACCCAATGTGTGCTGGGATTTTTTTGCGCGCGGCAAAAGGGAGGAATTTGGATCAAGGCGAAAGCGCACGACCTGGAAGGCCTCATGGCGAAACGCCTTGATTAATTCATTCACTCGGCACTGGGAGAACGTCGCCGACGCGACAGGCGTCGCTTATCGTGGCTATGCGACAGACCATCTGCGGATAGCGAAGGGATTGAGCGGGCGAGTCCAGCACGGCGAGTTCGCCGGCTCGCCGTCCCGACCCTACTACAAGCATTCCTGCGCTTGCTCAGGTAACGCGCACGAACTCTCCTTCAGCGAAGAACCACGCCGACATCGTCCGTGCTAGTTCGAGCACGACCTTCGCGTCGCTCCGGCCGGAGGATGCGCGCACGTGGAGCGAATGATCTGCGTCGTCCACCACATGCAGCGTGGCGCGTGGCCCCAGCGTTTCGACGACCGACCTCAGCAGGTGAA
>NZ_FCOL02000177.1 GCF_001544515.1 Caballeronia terrestris | reverse complement strand
AATCGACGACTGTGGCTTTTCAACGATGCGCTCATGCTGCGTTGCGGGTCATTAAGGCCGATGGCTCAAATCGACCCTGAACCGTCGTTCGAACTGCTACAACTGCAATGACAGCTCCTGGAATACAACGGACAACAACCCAGTCGTCAACTTATCGACCATTCAGCCTGCAACATGTGCTTTACCCAGGTCCACCGTTTGCCTTATTTTCGTGTTGGAAGAAAGGGGAAAACACGTGCACAGCCATTTGTTCGCGCGACGGAAGTGAAGCGGGGACGAACTGCCCGTCGACCCACCTGCTCATCTGGATAATGGCTTCCATCGAACGCACGCCGTGCAAATATTCTTTCTGGTTAAGAAATTCGTCGATGACGGTCGGATGAATACGAGCACGCTGTACGCCGTTCGAGTATGAAACGAAGATGGCTTTGGCCTGTTGGTCAAGCAGAGAGCGCAAAATCACTGCACGCCGCAACCTGGTCGCGTTGGTCAGCGCCAATGGCACGCCATTCTTGTCTCGGCCTTCGTTGATATCAGAAATATCAAGGTAGCCCCGAAGCCGACTTGCAAAATCCCCCAGTTTCGACGAACGAACCACTGTGGCCTCAGGCGAATCATCGTAATCTCGCTCTTGGGTTGCGCCGGGAGTCACCACGACATTGTTCCTTGATTTTCCACGTAACTCCGGCGAATTGACCTGATCTAACCTGGTCGGAACATCGGGAGTCACGGCGAGTTTATACCTTAACTTTTCGAGCGGGCGCGCGAATTCCTCGTAGGAGTTTGCCGTGCCACCCGAGAAAAGAAATATTGAACGCCCCACTCGATAGTCGCCGTTTTTGCCTCTGAACAGACCATCTTGCATCGGTGCGAGAAAATACTTCAACCAACCTCGCCATGTCTCGAAAGAGGCATCGAACTCATCGAAGATCGCGAGAGGCACCTCTTTGCTTGAAAGCGCTCGGTCCTGGATACGGTGAAACGCGTCGGTGAGTTGATCAACTGTACTGAATTGCGCAAGATTGAACGTCAATGGCTCAGTCTTGCGGCCAGGATCGACGCTTTCCAGAATCTGCTTGACCCCAAAGGACTTCCCTGACCCCGGACTGCCAAAAACGGCAATCGATAGTGGCGTGCCCCACTCGTCGGTCTCGATGTATTTCTTGATAATTTTTGCCAGACTATGATGATTCCCGATCTCTTTGGCATTGACCAACCGAAGGTTGTTGAAAGCAGCATACGGCAGGGTAATGTAACTCTTGGGAAACCAAGGCCGAAATTCTCCTGGCTCTCGCGATTTTGGCTCACTCGACATCACATCCGGATCAACTAGCGTGGCATCCATCCCGCGCTCGACGATCGCGCGCAGTCGCGCGAGCACAACATCCTTGGTGTCAGTAAGAAACGTCGTTGTCCGGTCCCAACCTGGCAGGTCCTTGGGATCTAAGTGCAGAGAGCACATGAGGTATTCGCGCTTCTCGGTGTTGCGCGACGCTTTACACATGTTCAAGCATTCGTCAGCGCTCAAAGCATTTTCAATCGCCTTAAACGGTGCATCGCCCGCCTTCTGGCGCAATCCTCGAGCGAATAGCTGGTTGAAACCAATGGCGCCAAGCCTTAGCGCATCTGGGATATTCCAGCGCCCATCAACGGTTCCATGGAAACGCGCCGCACGATACAACTCCTTGACCACGGCAGTCAGGAAAACTGAAAACTTTCCGGGAACGTCCCCATAGTTGACGGAGTCTGATTGTGCTATGCGGTCAAAGTTTGGGCAGAAGTGAAGAGATGCCCGGGTCGTTTCACCCGACTGATCGATATACAGGCTCCCAGTTTCGCGAAAAACGATCACAACATGACCGGCCAGTTCAAGTAGTTCCTTTAACGGCGACAACTTCGCAGAAGCGAAAATGTCTTTGATCGTATTTTCTAGTGCCCCGTATTTCGTGATATTCAGACCAGCCTTACGTAGACAGTCCGCCGTGATTAGAACGAGAACGTTTGGAGGTCTCGCGCCCGACTGTGCCGCGTTAGGCAGAATCAGGAGCTTCAGCTTGTTGAGCCAGCCCTCCTGAACGAGGTCTCCGTTGATTGCGACGACGAGTCCGTGCGTCGCCGCGTTGACGAGCTTACGAAGGTTGACCCATTCACTCGACGTCTCCTCCGCGTGCAAAATGACGCGTCGAGTAAAAGCGTTCTGGTCGTAGAGCACCATCACGCAATCTTTTGGTCCTGCGGACACTGTCGCGACGGCGTTCGACAGAATGGCAGCGTACTGCCCCATTTCTTGGCTAGTCGTCGACACGATCTTTTCGGGCGACGCGAGATACTCGCACTTCACGCGCAACCTCGTTTTATCGCGTTTGCCGGCCGAACTCTCGGGAAAAAGATCAAGTGCACTGATCAATTCGCCACAGGTGCCCCCCAACGACTTATACGCATCCTGATCGAAGTCGGGAATGATCTTGATGTCGCCCTCCGCGATGTCCTGCCCCTCTAATAACGCCTTTTGGATCATCACTGGAAGGAGCGGCTCGTTGGGCTCGCGGCGATATACTTTATACGGCGGGTCTGAAATGGCGTCGGCCCTGTCCTCACTTTGTTCCCGGATGAGCATCGTGTGAGATGCAAGGTCGCCAATCAGAAGTACCCTGGGACCTGTGTCCTTGCGTTCAGCGTCTGGCATGACGACCTCTCTCTCGTTGGAAATGGCTCCGTGCCATCGATGCCTAGCCTCGTCTAACGAAAACAGCAATCGGTCTGGCCAGCATCGGCAAATGCACTTTTCTTTTACATAGCCGCGCGAACGATAGCGACGTGAAAGCCGACATGTCGGCATGTCGGCATGTCGGCATGTCGGCATGTCGGCATGTCGGCATGTCGGCATGTCGGCATGTCAGCATGTCAGCATGAAGCGTCATTTACCGGCAATCACAACGCGCTTAGCTAAGTGCTGCGCATTTCTCCGTCATTGTTTAATAACGACGAAAAATGAGTTCAGCGCGCATGGACGGTCGCCTAGGAAATCTGACGGTCAGTGACTCACGTTCTCAAATCGCGTTTCCTGACTCAAACGCTTCCAGCAGTCCGACACATAGCACGTGATGCTGAAAAGGTAGGCGATTGGCGAAGTAAAAGCACGGATGTTTTCCCCAGGGCGTTCCTATTATGTATCGTGCGTCATCGCACATACGCGCCATTGGTTCTGTGTGTGCGTGGCAATGTCTTTCGACGATCCATGCATGCGCTTGGTAGCTGCCGTTCGACTCGGGCCGCGGGACAATTGACCTATCTGGAACGTCAGCCGGGCGCTTGGGCGTCGATCGTTCAAGATCGGTTTAGGCCGAGACGCGACGTGCATTATCGATCGTCGAATGGCCGTTGACAGAGCGAAGCAGTCGCACCAATGTCCAAACCATAGTCGCGACGAGTGACTTTTCCTGGCCGGCAAGCGCCCGCTCGCCGGCCATGACCTATCAAACTTCGGTTTGCTCCGCCATCTCGAGCGCGTCGTCTACCTCGATCCCGAGGTAACGCACTGTACTTTCAAGTTTCGTATGGCCTAAGAGCAATTGAACTGCGCGCAGATTCTTGGTGCGCCGATAGATCAGCGATGCCTTCGTGCGGCGCATCGTGTGAGTGCCGTACGCCGCGTCATCCAATCCAATCGAAGCGATCCAACGATGAACGATGCGAGCGTACTGGCGTGTCGACACGTGCGCTGACGCATGCAGCCGACTCGGGAACAAATAGTCGGCTGCCTTCAGCCCCCGCGCCGAAATCCAGGCTGCGACACTCTGCCGAGTCTGCTCTGTGATTTCGAACTGCACCGGCCGTTGCGTTTTTTGCTGCATGAACGTCGCTCGTGAGACCACATGGCTTCCCATGCATATGTCCTGCACCTGCAGTCGCGTCAGATCGCATGCCCGAAGCTTGCTGTCGATTGCCAAGTTGAACAGCGCCAACTCGCGAACGTTGGATGACATCTGAAGTCTCGTGCGAATCGCCCAGATCTCGCGCAGTTTCAACGGCGGCTTCTGGCCAGTCAGCCTCCCCTTGTTCCACGGCACCCGACCAGCGCTGAAAGAATTAAGCGTTTCCATGTCAACCTCCTCTTCAATGAAGGGAGATCGATTGTGCGCGCCGCGGTAGCAGTAGGTTCGGTTTGTCTGTTGCCGCCTCTTTCGTTCGGCGGTGCCCTAATAACCTCGCCCTAACTCC
>NZ_FCOL02000176.1 GCF_001544515.1 Caballeronia terrestris | reverse complement strand
GCCACGGATAACGCTCGGCGAGATGCGGCAGCTTGATCAGTTCGAGCATTTCGGCAACGCGAGCGTCCATCTCCTTCTGCGAACGCTTTGCGACCTTCAACGCGAATCCGATGTTCTGCGCCACCGTCATGTTCGGAAACAACGCATAGGACTGGAACACCATGCCG
Source organism: Caballeronia terrestris (assembly GCF_001544515.1). Classification (GTDB taxonomy): domain Bacteria; phylum Pseudomonadota; class Gammaproteobacteria; order Burkholderiales; family Burkholderiaceae; genus Caballeronia; species Caballeronia terrestris. The sequence continues at coordinate 4,066 of NZ_FCOL02000176.1, read as the reverse complement.
ACGGCGCGATCGCGCGTACGCACATGCGTGACGTCACGCCCATCCAGGCGGATCGAGCCGCGCGTGGGCGTCTCGAATCCGGCGATCATGCGCAGCACGGTGGTCTTTCCGCAGCCCGAGGGGCCGAGAAACGTGATGAATTCCCCTTGCTCGATCTGCATGTCGAACCGATGCAGCGCGACATTCGGCCCGAACGCTTTATGGAGATTGTCGATCTCGAGGAATGCCATGGGTCGCGGCCTCGCCGGCTCAAGTTTTATGACCGGCCAGTGCGCGCGCCGAACCGAACACCTGGATCAACCCCATCGACGCCCACGTGACGATGAACGCGATGATCGCCAGCGCCGAGGGCTCGTAGGCACGGTTCGCGCCGACCAGTTGCAGGTACGGTCCGAACGCCGGGCGATCCAGCAGGCTCGCAAGCGTGAATTCGCCGATTACGACGGCAAACGTCAGGAACGCGCCCGACAGAATCCCTGAGCGCACGTTCGGGAAGATCACGCGAAACAGGATCGTCATCCGGCCCGCGCCGAGGCACTCGGCGGCCTCGGTCAGCGAGCGGACGTCGACGGCGCGCATACCTGCATCGACGGCGCGGTACATGTAAGGCAGCGAGAGCGTGACATAACCGAACACGAGCAACAGATCGGTCGCGCGCTCGTTGCTGGTGAGCGGCAGAATCGAACTGCTGTTGTAGATGCGCAGGTAGCCGAAGACAATCACGATGGCCGGTATCACGAGCGGCAGCAAGGTGATGAACTCGACGACAGGCCGCAGCTTCGGCAAACGCAGTTGTACCCAATACGCAGTGGGCACGACGAGCACCACGCCGACGACGACGGTGAGCAACCCCATGAGCACCGAATAGCCGAACGAAGCCTGAAAATGGGGATCGCCGAAGACGACCCGATACGCGTCGAAGCTGTACGCGTCGCGCCGCATCCGCAGGCTGAACTCGAACGTCGCGGCAAGCGGAATGAAAAAATACAGCGTGCCGATGCTCATCGCGACCCAGGCGCCGGCGCGCGACTGCGCTTTCATCGGCGTCCCCTTTCGGCTCTCGCGCGCAACCAGATATAGCCGCCGTTCGACAAGCCCGTGACCACGACCATGCCGAGCGCGAGCGCATAGCCGAGATTCTGGTTATGCAGCACGTCGCCGCGAATCTGCGCGTACAGCAGGATCGGAACGATGTTGAGCGAACTACCAGTCAACGCGTAAGCCGTGGCGACCGCGCCGAACGCGTTGGCGAACAGCAGCAAGGTGGCGCCGAGCAGGCTCGGCCACAGGACCGGCAAAGCGACGTAACGCCAGTACTGCGCCGCGGTACCCCCGAGGCAGTCGCACGCTTCCCGCCACTCGCGCTTCAGCCCATCGAGCGCCGGAGTGATGATGAGTACCATCAAGGGAATCTGGAAGTACAGGTACGTAATGGTCAATCCGAGGAAGCTGAGAATGCTGAACCCGGTGGAATAGAGATTGAAGCCGAGGTATTTCCTCGCCAGGACCGTCACGAGGCCCACGCGACCCAATGTGCAGATGAAGGCGAAGGCAAGCGGCACGCCCGCGAAGTTGGATGCGACGCCTGAAAAGGTCATGAGCGTCGGCCGTATCCACGCGGGCAACCGGCCGTGCACCGCGGCCCAGGCGAGCAGCGCGCCGAACAGCGCCCCGCCAGCGGCGGATGCGACGCTCACCTTCACGCTGATCCAGTAGGCATCGAGCACGGCAGGCTGAAACAGCTCGCGAATATTCGCTAACGTGAAGTGCCCCTGCGCGTCCTGAAACGCGCCGATCATCAGAAAGGCAGTTGGCAATAGAAGAAACAGCAGCGCGAACCCGAAAAACGGTACGACGCCAACATAGGTCAGCCAACTCGCTCCGCTCTCTGCGCGCACGGGGCCGGACTTCGGCGCAGGCGCGGCCGGCGTCAGAAAATCCGGGCCTGAGGCGCCTGGCTGCGGAGATGCGCTCATCCCGTCGGTGGTCTCGTGCGTGCCTACTTTACGTTCGCGCCAACGACCTGATCCCAACCTTTGGTCACAGCGTCCTTCGTGGCGTTTTGCTGATCGAGCGTCGGGAAGATAGCGTTGCTATAGGACGATGCAGGCGGCAGCTTCGCGAGCAGCGCCTGCGACACCTTTTTCTGCGCGACGAGTTCGTTGTAGCGTATCGGATGGCAGTATCCGGCAAGCCAGCCGAGCTGCCCTTCGTCGGAGTAAAGGAATTCCATCCACAGCTTGGCGGCATTCGGATGGGGCGCGTAGGCGCTGATCGCCTGCACATAGACGCCCGCTACCACGCCGGTCTTCGGCACGATTACCTGTACTTTCGGATTGCCCTTGAGCGTGTCACGATCGGCAAGCGCGTTGTAATCCCAGCGCACGATGATGGGCGTCGTGCCCTGCGCGAGCGACGCGGCCTTGCCGATCACCGGCACGAAGTTGCCGCTTTTGTTCAGATCGGCGAAGAACTTGAGGCCCGTTTGGTCAGCCTTGGTCGCATCGCCCTTGCTCTGCGCGAGGCCCGCCGCATAAACGGCCTGAATGGCCTGATTGGCCGAGCGCGGGTCGCCTGCAAGCGAGACCGCATTGCGATAGTCGGATTTGAGCAGATCGCCCCAATCGGCAGGCGGCTTGTCGATCATGTCCGCGTTGACTTCGAACGCGAGCACGCCGTAATAGTCGCCGTACCAGTAGCCGTCCGCATCCTTGGAAGCAGTCGGGATCGCGTCCCACGTCGATACCTTGTAAGGCTGCAACAGGCCGTCCTTTTTCGCGGACGGACCGAACGACAGGCCGACATCGATCACATCGGGCGCTTGCGGTCCCTTGTTGCCTTTATTTGCCTTGATCGCTTCGATCTCGTCGCCCGAGCCTGCATCGGGGTTGAGCTCATTGACGTGGATGCCGTATTTTTTCTGGAATGCGGCGATCAGCGCACCGTATCCGCACCAGTCATGCGGCAGTGCGATCGTGGTCAACTGCCCTTCCTGCCTGGCGGCTGCGACGAGTGCGTCGGGCGGCGCAGCCGATGCGGGGTTGATGCCGCCGCCGGCCAGTCCTGCCGCTGCTGAGATCGAGAGGACACGGCCCGCCCAGACACGCTTCATCGTCATCGCTGTTCCCGAAAGGAAGGTAGTGCGTTGAAGAGATCCGCCGATTGCCGATGCAGGCTAAATTCAAATCTCCAGATTTGCAAGCTGCCAAAAAGGGACGGCTTCGCGTTAGGACGGATGCAAGCTGAGTGGCGTCGGGTCAGCGGCACTGGAGTGCTTCTCACCGCGATTGAGCATTCTTACATGGCAAGAAGCGACCAGCAGCACGGTGCGGGCACCTTCGGTCGCGCGGGAGCCGGGATCGCCCGTGCGATGGTCGAAATCGACAGTCTGGTGACGGACTGCAAGTCAGATGACGATGCGCACTGCCCGCCCGCTGAACAAGAAAGTGGGGAACCCGATGCTTGCGCGACCAGCATCACTCCTTGACGTGCAATGTGTCCAGAGAACGCTTGCGCAGGCGCGTCTCGTGCAACGCACCAGCCGCTTCCAGCACCGGATACGCCGTCGAGCAGCAGAGCGAGTTCAACCGCTTCATATTGCCAATGAGATCCAGATGCAGCGCACTGGTCTCCATGCTGCGCGGGGTGAGCCGCTTCTTAGTGAAATTAGCCTGTTATGCAGTTCGTCATATCAGGCCTCCGCATGCGGACGAGCGGCGTGTAGCCGAGCGCTCGCGTGTACGTGCCCTGGTCAAAAACGTCATGACGTATTTGGGTTTTGCCCGCTGGTTGCGCTCAGTCGCCACTCAACTGGCCGCTCAGTAATCGCGCAGGAATCGGCAAAGCGCGTCGTAAAACGCTTCAACCTGCGAGCAGCCCTTCGCGCGCAAGGCGGCATGCACCAGGCCTGCGCCGAAATGATCGGTCACGCGGCCGCCAGCGGCGCGCAGGGCGGCGGCGTACGCTCTGCCGTGGTCCCGCAAGGGATCGAATTCGGCGACACCGATGAACGCATCGGCGAGGCCGTCGAAACGCTCTGCGCAAAGCGGCATGGCGAGCGGATCGT
>NZ_FCOL02000175.1 GCF_001544515.1 Caballeronia terrestris | reverse complement strand
CGCTTGCGCCGCCCGCGTAGGCGGGCATGCCGTCGTCATGTCGACTGGGATGAATCCAGCTTGCGAGTTCGCGCCTGAAGCGCGGATCGCGAAACTGGATGTGATCGGCCTCGGCAATCAGTTCGGCGAGCCGCTCCCGCGCAAGAGTCGATTCAATGCACACCGCATCAACGCCTTCGGCCGCTGCGGCCTGAACGAGTTGTGCCTGCACGTCGAGAGGCACTGCTTCGTCAAGGAACGATTCGCGCGTTGTCACACGCCGCGTAATCGCTTCGAACAGCGCGACGATGCTCGCGTCGCGCGGACCGTCGGGCAGTACGCGCACGTGCGCGAGTGCATCCGGGTCGGCCTCCACGGGAAATAGCCTGATTGAGTAGCCGAGGCCGAACTGCTGAAGCGCTACTTGCAGATTGAAAAGCACCGCCCCGCAACTGATGATCAGCTCACGATCGAATGGATCGACGATGGGGAGTGCGCGCGTGCGGTCGGCGCAAAGCATGACGCTGTCGCCGTCGACGATGAAGTGCCACGGCTGCGAATTGTGACGCGACGGTGCGGGCACCGCATACTGTAGGGCAAACCGCAATTTCGCCTCAACGCCAGCGAGCGGCGGTAGTCGGCTTGGGTTGATTTCCCAGGCGGTACTGCTGATGGTCGGATGCATTTTGCTTCTACCTCTGCATGAGCGACTTGACGTCTCATCGTGGCCGAGGACTTCCTTCGCCGATTGACAGAGATCAAGTTGGGGCGGTCGGGGCGAAGGGGCGGCCGTTGCGCACGCACCGCCCTTCCCATGTGTTCTCGAACGGGACTACACTCTCTCCAGCCCGGCCTGATCGAGAATGCGGATATCCTTGCTCCGCGCATCGACAACGCCCGCTTTTTGCAGCTTCGAGAACATCCGGCTGACCGTTTCGAGCTTCAACCCGAGATAGCTGCCAATTTCCTCACGCGTCATGCGCAGCACGAATTCGGCAGAGGAGTAGCCGCGTGCTTTCAGTCGTGTGGAGAGGTTGAGCAGGAACGCGGCGACGCGTTGCTCGGCGGTCATCGTCCCGAGCAACATCATCAGGGCGGATTCCCGCACGATCTCCTGCTCATCAGACGGTGAACGTGATGCTGAATCGCCTTGACCTCGCGGCACAGCAACTCGAGCAGGTCGAACGGAATGATGCAGACGATGCTGTCTTCGAGCGCAATGGCATCGCAACCGTGATGGTCCGACGATACGCCGTCGAGGCCGAGCGCGTCGCCCGCAAGGTGAAAACCGGTCACCTGTTCAAGACCATCTCGGTGCATGACCACGGTCTTGAAGCAGCCGGTGCGTACCGCATAGACGTTCTGGAACGCATCGCCAGCGCGGTAAAGCGCTTCGCCGCGCCGGATGATACGAGTCGAGCAAATGATCGAGTCGAGACGCTCGTACTCGGTAGCCGAAAGTCCCGCTGGCATGCAGATTCGCTGCATCGAACACGTCGAGCACCTTGCGCAATTGCGTCTCGAACCCGGTTCGGCGATCTGAAACGTGCGGCGCGGCGCGGGTGCGGGTGGGGCGGGCGTCGCGACAGTCCTGCTTTCGCTCACGGCATACATGCTCATCTCCTGTCAGTCGAATTGCGTTCGGGATAGTGAGGCGTGCCGCGCGAGGCTTTCGATGACGGCGCGCGTCTGTTCATATTCCGTTGTCTTGTCAAAGAAGTAGTCGGCGCCCGCCGACAGACAGGCGGTTCTGAACGCCGCGTTCGAGTGGTTGGTGAGCACGATCATGACGACCGGAAGGTGCTTGCATTTCACAGCGCCGATCATGTTCAGACCGCTGCCGGCCGTCAAATGCGGGTCGAGAATGAGCACATTGGCGTGCGTCGCTACGAGGCTTTCGAGCGCCGTTTCAGGGTCGTCCGCCATGCCAACCACCTCGACGCTCCCGACCTGCACGAGCATCGATGCGAGACGCTGACGCACGATTCCGGAATCATCCACCAGGAATATTTTGAGCTTGTGTGCGCAACAGATCGGGTTCATGCAACCCATTATTGGACGCGCTGTCTCAAAATAAAATCGGCGAGGGTTGAACTTCAGGTAGGTCTTTCGGAAGGCCGTGTAGGGAACTCCTGACAGCGGGAGGAGATCAGGCTTCGTCGTTATCGTCGAATAATTTGTGGCGTACGGCGTACGGCGTACGGCGTACGGCGTACGGCGTACGGCGTAGCGCACGAGCGCTGCCTCGTGCGGCATCTGCATCTTTTCGAGAATGCGTGCCTTGTAGGTACTGATGGTTTTTGAGCTTACGCACAGGGCCTCGCCGATTTCAGTGACGGTCTCACCGGCGCAAATGCGGCGCAGCACCTCGAATTCGCGGTCCGACAGTCGCTGATGAGGCAGTGCTTCGATGGGCTCATTGAGGCTTTGCGCGAAGCGTTCGGCCATCGCGAGGCTCACGTAGACGCCGCCTGCCGCCACCTTGGACACGCCGGCGACCAGTTCCGCGCTTGCACTTTCCTTCGTCGGTTAGCCCGACGCGCCGGCCTTGAAGACTCGCGCTGCATATTGCTGCTCCGCGTGCATGGTGAGCACGAGAATGCGCAAGGCGGGCTTTTCCTCCTTGATCTGCTTGATCAGTTCGACGCCGCTGCGCCCTGGCATCGAAAGATCCAGGACGAGCACCTGAGCCTCGGTCGAACGCGCGAGTGCGATCGTGCTTACTCCGTCGCTCGCTTCGCCCGCGACTTCGAATCCGACCGCGTTGGTCAATATATGGCGCAAGCCGTCCCGCACGAGCGCATGGTCGTCCGCAATCAGCACTTTCGTCGTCATGAGTGCGACTCCTCTTGTTGCACGGCTTCCAGGGGAAACGAGACCGACACGGCAAAGCCACCTCTGCCCGGTGTGTCGAACGAAACCGAGCCGCCGAGCACGTATGCGCGCTCACGGATGCCGAGCAAGCCAAACGACTTCCCGAGCGGCATCAGTGGGGAAGTGGTGCCACGCCCGTCGTCGGCGATGCGCAGCATGCAATGCTCAACGTCGGTGCGAAGCGTCAGCATGACCCGTGTCGCCTCCGCATGAAGTGCGACGTTAGTCAAGGCTTCCTGCACGATCCGAAATACGGCGGTGGCGGCCCGGCCACTGAATTCAATGTTGGACGTCTCGATGTGACGTTCCACTTCGACGCCATAGCGATTCGTGAAGTCGTTGGCAAGCCAGTCGATCGCGGGGAGCAATCCGAGATCGTCGAGCATCACCGGGCGCTGATCGGCGGCAATGCGCCGCAGCGACGGAACCGTCGTGTCGACGAGCCGGCGCATGCCGCGCAACTGATCGATGGTCTGTGGTCCGATGGCGGCCTGCGCATCGAGTGAGGCTTCAATGGCCGACAGATCCATCTTCAGCGCTGTCAGTTGCTGGCCAATATCGTCGTGGAGCTCGCGGGCGACGCGCGTCTTTTCCTCTTCGCGCACGTTCTGCAGGTTCGCAGACAGTTCGCGCAATTCCTCGCGCGACTGCCTGAGCGCCGCATCGGCGTTCACTCGCTCGGTCACATCGTGCAGCATGACTGTGTAGAGCTTGCCGCCGCTATCGTCGATCTGGGAATCGCCGCTTCGATGGGAAACTCCTCGCCGTCTGCGCGAAGGCCGAAGAGCACACGCTGTTTGCCCATTTGCCGGTCGGAGCCCCCGGTCACGCCGAACTGCCGGACATGGCGGTCGTGATCTGCGCGAAACCGCTCGGGAATGAAGCGCGACAGAGGTTCACCGATGGCGTCCGCCGCCGGGCACCGGAAGAGCCGCTCAGCCATTGGATTGAAGATCACAATCCGTTGCGTTTCATCGATCGTGACGATCGCCTCCATCGACGAGCGAATGATCCCGCTCAGCCGCGCGGCATCGAGTGTCGATTGCGCGTCGGACGTGCGCATGATCCGGAAGGTCTCGGCTCGCCCGCGGATGATCATGAAGACCAGCCACGCCAGAAGTAGGGCGTTGGCAGCGACGCTCCAATATAGCAGGACGCGAATGCCGCCGTCGTCGTCGTTGGGGATCCCCGACTTCGCCGAGCCCGTGAGCGAGAGCGGCTGTTCACCCGTCGCGGCAGTCCAGATCTTTCGGACGCGCGGCTGGGGATAGGGCAGATCGCTGCTGGATGGTTCTGAGGAAAAGAATCGCATGCCGCGCGAACCCGTTGGAGTGGAAGCGTGCAGATTGACTGGGACTTCGGGCCGGATAACCCATTCAAGGAAGCGCTCGGCGCCGAGCGCGGCAATCACGAAGTTGGCCGCGCTGGCCGGGGATCGGAGCAACGAATTTCCTGTGCTTGCC
>NZ_FCOL02000174.1 GCF_001544515.1 Caballeronia terrestris | reverse complement strand
CCCGGAACCGTTGCCGCAACGCTGCGCCGAGGAGTCCGCCCCGCTGCCGGGGTGCCTTATCGGTGGTCGCGGTAAATCGGGTATGAACAGCTCTTCCATGTAGCGAAGGGAGGCTGAGTTGCCCGGCCGACACATCAACGACCATCAGATGAGGCTCTACATGAAGTACAGACTCAAGGAAGGACCAGCTCAAGCGGCTGCGCGCGCCGGGTTCAGCGCCGCCACGGGTTATCGCATCGATCAGGACCGGCGACTGCCATCGCAGAAGAAGGCACCACGTGCGCGTCGCCGTCCCGATCCCCTGGCGGCAATCTTTGACACCGAGATCGTGCCGCTGCTCCAGTCCGCTCCCGGCATCCGGCCTATAGCCGTACTGGACGAGATGCTTCGGCGCCATCCCGACCTCCCGGGCAACGTGCGCCGCACACTGGAGCGCCGTATCCGCGACTGGCGCGCACTCCATGGCGAGGAGCATGACGTTATATTCCGTCAGGTACACGAACCCGGTCGCCTCGGGTTGTCCGACTTCACCGAGATGGACAGCCTGGGCGTCACCGTGGCGGGTGCCGCGCTTGACCACCGCCTTTATCACTTCCGGCTGGCCTGCTCAGGCTTTGAGCACGCTCACGTCATTCTCGGCGGCGAGAGCTATGTCGCGCTGGCTGAAGGGCTGCAGAACGCCATCTGGGCACTCGGGGGCGCGCCGCGCGAGCATCGCAGCGACAGCCTGTCGGCGGCGTTCCGCAATCTCGATGCCGACGCGCGCAAGGATCTGACCACGCGTTACGATGCACTGTGCGCCCACTACGGCATGCAGCCCACACGCAACAACCGTGGCGTTGCCCACGAGAACGGCTCCATCGAGAGCCCTCATGGCCACCTCAAGAGCGCAGTGCGTGATGCGTTGCTTCTGCGCGGCAGTCGCGACTTCGACAATCTCGGTTCCTATCGCTGCTTCATCGACGAGATCGTCGGTCGAATCAACGCGCGTAATGGCAAACGCATTGAGCTCGAGCGGGCACTGCTTCAGCCGCTTCCGGTCCAGCGTACGTGCGACTACGAGGAAACGCGCGTGTACGTCACGACCACCTGCGGCTTTGTCCTGCGCAAGGTGTTCTATACCGTCCCGTCACGGTTGATCGGCCATCACCTGCGCGTACGGCTGTACGACGACCGGCTGGAACTGTTTCTGGGCGGCACGGCCCTGATGACACTGCAGCGCGGCCGCGCGGGCCCCAATGGCAAGCACGGCCACGTCATCAACTACCGGCACGTCATCCACGCGCTGCGCCGCAAGCCCATGGCGCTGCTCAATCTGGTCTACCGCGATCAGATCTTTCCGCGCGAGGCGTATCGACTGACCTTCGATCGCCTGCTTGAGCAGCTACCGCAGCGCCAGGCATGCAGGACCATGGTTGAACTGCTCAGCCTGGCCCACGAGCACAACTGCGAAGCGCAACTGGCCCAGGCGCTGCAGCAGTGTTTGGACGATGGGCAGTTACCCGACCTGGACGCACTGTGTTCGCGTTTCGAAGCGAAGCGCACGAACAGCATGCCGGAGGTGAACGTCCAGCTAGCACCGCTGAGCGACTACGAAGCCCTGCTTGACGATATGGCAACGGAGGTGACGGCATGAGCCTCGACATCGACGCCACCCGCCTGTCGCTGCTGCTCAACGATTTGCGGCTGCCCGCCATCAAGCAGATCTGGTCCAGCTTTGCCGAGCGCTCCGACACGGAAGGCTGGCCGGCAGCGCGCCTGCTGATGGCGCTGGCCGAACACGAGATCGCCGAGCGCGATCGACGCCGAGTCGAACGTCACCTCAGGGACGCAAAGCTGCTGCCGGGCAAGACACTGGAGAACTTCGATTTTGACGCGGTGCCAATGGTGTCGCGCGCGCACGTCTCGGCGCTTTGCGCGGGCGACGGCTGGTTGCGTAACGGCACCAACCTGATTCTTCTAGGGCCTAGCGGAGGGGGCAAATCGCACTTGTCGTCGGCGATCGGACTGAGCCTGCTGGAGAAGGGCTGGAAGGTCTTCTTCGCTCGCACTACCGACCTCGTGCAACGGTTGCAGGTCGCGCGCCGCGAGCTCGCGCTGGAGTCCGCCATCAACCGGCTGGATCGCTTCGACCTGGTCATCCTGGACGATTTCGCATATGTCAGCAAGGATCAGGCAGAGACGTCGGTGCTGTTCGAGCTCATCAGCGCCAGGTATGAGCACCGTTCCCTTTGCATAACGGCCAACCAGCCGTTCGGCGAATGGGACAAGGTTTTCCCCGACCGGGCCATGACGGTGGCCGCCGTCGACCGGCTGGTCCACCACTCGACCATCTTTGAGCTGAACGTCGAAAGCTACCGTCGCCGTACTGCCCTGCAGCGCAAGCAGCAGGGACCGGGACGCCCGGCCAGTAGAGCGACACCAAAGAACGTTGGCGTGCCACCGATACAGGAGGATCAGCACGGCATCGACCTCACCGAATGACCGAATGACCGAATGACCCGCTGTTCTCATCCTGATTGACGCGCGGCTCGCAGGCAAAGCGAGCCGGCGTCAATCAATCCAGGAATCACCTTCCACGCCACCACGTTCTCATCCTGATTGTCGCGCAGCCAGACTAACTGCGGCATCATCATTACACAGCAATCCTCATCGACTGACCGCTTCAGCTTGATTGTCGCGCGACACCCGCTCGCCCGCGTCAATCAATAAACGCTTGCCAGTGTCAATCAACATCGGCATCATCATTTCTGCCGCGACATTCTCAACTTGATTGTCGCGCGTCTCTCATCCGGATTGTCGCGCCACAAGCGATAGCGAAATGGACGCATATGAGCAAAGTTAGATTAACCCGAAACACTCCGGAGGAAGAGGCAGCGATCCAGCGCGGCATTGCTGTGGATCCGGACAACCCGGAGTGGACGGCAAAAGAAATAACGCCCGCCCTTTCCCCGAGTTCGTTACGCAAAAACGTATGAGCCGGCCGCCGAAGGAAAGCCCAAAAGAGCAGGTCAGCGTGCGCTACGACGCCGACATCCTCGCCGCGTTTCGCGCGAGCGGCGAGGGCTGGCAGACGCGCATGAATGACGCACTGCGCACCTCTCTCGCCGAGCATCCGCTCGAGGAGGCATATGGACAGTAACGGCGAACTCGCCCGCATGCAGCGCATCATCGATCGCCAGCTCGACGAGATCAAGCGCATGCAGAGCCGGCCGGCGTGGCTGCCGGTTATCGGCGTGCTCGCTGTATTCGTGGCGGGCGGCGGCCTAGTGGGGCTCGTCCGACAGCCAACCTAATGCATACGGCTACCCATTCGGATGATCGGCCCGTCAGCAGGCGCGCGTCTTGATACGGGTTTTCCTTCACCGCGCAAGCAGCTTTTTAGAAGCGGAATGTTGGCTATCTTTGACTCACGATCTGCCACGCCGAACAAGAGAGGCAATCATGAAAGCATGCAACGTCGTGAATTTGCTCGTCGTCGCGGGATGCGTGACGCTGACGTCGAACGTCTACGCGCAAGCCAGCAACGCTATGCCGACGGCGTCGAGTCCCGCTGCAAGTTCCGGAAAGGCCACGCCAGCGGACAAGAGGCTGGCTCGCGATGTACGCAGGCGTTCTACTTGACAAGATCGCTGCTTAACCCGTTGGCGTCCACGGGTTCCGACCGACGTCAGGGTGTTTAATAGCCGTCGCGATCGGGCGCCTTGGTCCAGCCCGGTCCTGGGTCAAACGACTTCGTGACCTCCGCCTTCGCTGCGCCCTGTGGCCCCAAGTCTCGCTCATAGACCTGTCCCGCATGGCTCACCATGAAACTCTTAATTCCGGTGTCTCCGTACTTCACCGGCCACGCGATGACGGCAAATCCGCCGAAAAGCTTGCCTCGAACGACGTAATCGTAGGCACCGCCAGGCGCGTGTGGCCCTTGTGACTCGAGCAGCTTGTAGTGGTACCCATAGTAGCCGGCATTCTGCGCATTGCGCGAGCTCGCACTAACGAACGCCTCGCCAAGCGGACTCGGGTTGTCATCCTGTCCGGTAGGCCAGTACAGACCGTCGTGTTTGCCCGGCGAGCTCACCATCCTTGATGCATAGGCAAGCACACCCTCGCCGTCGTGATTCGTCTGCGCATACTCACGCTGCGCATCGTAGATCACGAGCATTGTCTGAATGACGGCCAGTTCATTGCGGCCGATGCGCCGCAAGCGCATTACCTCCCCGCCCGCGCGCGTGTCAAAGTGCCATCCCTGGACGCCCTTCTAAAGGTCAAGGGGCAATTTGAACCTGTCCGATCTGGCGGTTGCGCTGCCGGATTACGGAAT
>NZ_FCOL02000173.1 GCF_001544515.1 Caballeronia terrestris | reverse complement strand
TCTACACACTGATCAACATCAACGTCCAGCGGCAATTCAGCGGAGGCTATGCCCTCGCGCTTTATGAAAACTGTCTCAGATTCAAGCGCACAGGCTCTACGGGCTGGATTTCCGTCGAAACGTGGAGACGTCTCCTGGGCGCCGACGCCAGCATGTATGACGAATTCAAGCACTTCTCCAGCGAAGTGATCAAGAAAGCTGTCAAAGAAGTCAATCTGGTTTCGAACATCCTCGTTACGCCCGAGTACAAGCGCGAGGCGCGTCGAGTGGCCGAGATCCGCTTCCTCGTCGCTGAGAATCCGCAGAAGTCCGTGTATGACGGCGGCGATGAAGACGATCAGGACAAGATTCGTGCATCCGACTCGTTCAGACGGCTCACGGCGCTCGGCATAGGTGATCGATTGGCCATCACCTGGATACAGCAGGAACCCGCCAGAGCGCTTCAGACAGCGATTTACGTCGAAGAAAAAGCTCGAAAGAATCAAATTAGCGGAAGCCCAGGGGGGTATGCGCGCAGCATTTTCGAAAATGGTAATAACCTCGAGATCAGTCCACTGGAGCGATTGCAGGAAGAAAAGATAGCTGCGGCCAAGTCCCAGGAAGAAAAAAAGAAGACGGTGGAAGCTGCGGCCGATGCTCGAGCTCGCGAAACTTCGGCGGCGATCAAGGCACTTTCGATTGCAGAGCGGAGAAAACTGGCGGCCAAGTACCTTGCCGATGGCGGAAAAGGCATCTCATACCAGAACGAAACGGGGACATTCAAGGATGTGCTCGAGCGTACGGCCTACACGGCCTGGCTACGCGCGACGATTGCGGCACGTATCAAGGCATGAGTGCCTCGTGTCGGCTGGAAGCGAGCCTTTGGATGCTGCTCCTGAGCGATGCATGAGTCGGTCACAAAGCGTCGCCGCAGACGTCTGACACACCCCGGCGCAGAAGTGATACTAAGAGGGGGCGAGATTAATTGGCGACGCGACGCGCGCCGACTCGAACAACGTGCACAAGATCAGTCGCGTCAATGCGCCAAGAGACGAGAAATCCGAGTCGAACAAGCTCTTCGAGCGCCTTTTTCAGGTTCACGCGGAAATGAGAAAGCGCTTTGGTCTGCGATCCGCACTGTTGGTGAATAAATGCGACCTTGTGTGAAAACGGCACTGCGTGTGTGTGATAGTAGCTATGCAACCACTTCGAAAGCTCGGATTTGAGGCGCTGTCGCTGCTCCCGGGCTAGGCGCGTGTAATCGTCGTGGCTAAACAACGACGCGATCTCAGGTTCGATGTAGGCGGTCCAGCGTGTCTTGCCGTCCGTTCCTGTTTCCGCGCCATCTCTCCACAGAAACTTCCGAACCAACTGCCCTTGGAAGCCTTTCTTATTTCCATCGAATTTCACGTTGACAGTGCTTTGCTGCAGTCTCTCGATTGTCGTCACGAGGCGTGCGTAACCCTTGCTCGAAGTGTCCCATCCAAGCAGCTTCAACATTGCATAGCCCGTGAATTCAACCCGCTCAGACAATTGCGTGTCGCGTGCAAGATGCAGAATTTCAAGAAAGACGTCGGCGTCATCCTGCCGCAATTCTTCGCCTTTGAGCGTGATGGTGGTCCCGTCAACGCTCGCGATTTCCTTGCCTCGATAGTGCTCTCGCGGGGCCGATGCCTTGTTCACGTTGAAAAGTGCAGACCGAGCCAGTGAGTTCGGCATGCCGCGAACGTTCGGTGGCCATAACGGGATTTGCGTGAGCGTCGCAGCAGCCGATACAGATGCTCGGCCTTTGACGGTGTTCGTCATTGCTCTTTCGGCCATTTTTTTCGCGAGTTCAACGGGATTTGTCATGCGCCTCAGTATATGAATCTTCAGGGCTCGATCAAGCGTCTCGTATCGGGTTTCCAGCGATGGTCAAAATTCGATTTGTTCCCGGCGCGTCGATGTCGCTGTGGATAACTATCGGGTTTCCAGCGATAGGCGGCGTTCGGGTTTTCAACGAACGAAGACGGGTTTCCAGCGACGTAGCATCGGGTTCTCAGCGACGATGGTATCGGGTAACTAGCGATCGAAAGATCATAGATTCAGTAAAAAAATCAATGACTTAAACCAAAACTTCACCGACGCTAATCTTTTTTAATCTTTCTTAATCAAGAGAAGTATCGCTAGAAACCCGATAGTGCCCTTGCTCGATCGATGAACGTCGCTGGAAACCCGATAGTTCGAGCCGTCGCTAGAAACCCGATACTAAAGCAATGCCGGACCCTCAGCGAAGAGAGTCGGTCTCCAATTTGTCCGTTCACAACGGCACCACGTTTTCTCGGCGCAATCGAACCTGTGATACCGTCATAGCGTTATTGGAGAAGGAGATTTGAACTGGCTGGGCCTGTGTGTTTGCCGAGCGCGAGCGCGTCATCGCCATCCATCAACGACTGCTGCACCGAACCCGAAGTCAACATTGAGAACGGCCAGAAAGCGCGACGAGTGTCGGCATCAGAACGACCTTAACTGTCGGAGGGCATATGACAATTTTAAGCACATCGGGACGATTGTTTGGTCGCGTGGTCGCATTCTCGTTGCTGGCAGCGCTGGATATCCTCTTCTTCAAGTCCGACAAAAAGAAGATACGGAAGAACAATGCCGCCGCGCGAAGACTGCATGAACAGATCGTCTGACATGGTCGCGGAAGTGAGTCGCCTCGTGCCCACGAGGCGATAGCGGGACACCGAGACGCGTCGAATCGTTCCTATCGATACGCCCATACCGCGCCGCTGCGCGTATAGATGACGAGATTCCCGTCGTTTTGCATGTGCGTATAGGCGTCCCAATTGTCCGGCGGGCCGCTTTCCCAGACGGGCGTCCCGTTGGCATCGAAGGTGACGAGGTTGCCGTTTTCCTGCATCCGCACTTCGACTGCCGCCGCCCCGCTCGTGCCGGCCGACCATAGCGTCGCGCCCGACAGCGTCACCGTCAGCTCGCCATCGGCTTGCATGTTGAGATTGAAGCGGTTGTCGCACGATGACAGCTTCTGGCCACGCGCGAGACCCTGGCCCGGTGCCAATTGGCCGCACGCTGACGGCGCCCGGATCGGCGGCAGGGCCGCGAGCGCATCGAGATCCAGCGCATTGGCGATCGCTTGCAAGCCCGCATCGTTCGGATGCAGGTTATCGCCGCTGTCGTAGGCCGGCAGCAAGGCGGCGGGATTGGCTGGATCGCTCACCGCCTGCGCCTGATCCAGCACCGCGTCGCAGCCGCTCGCCGAACTCAGGACGAATGCGTTCATTTGCTGGCGCGCCGCTTCGATATCGCCGGTTGCGCTGAACGGTGTGAGCGTCGAGCAGATCACCTTGATGTTGACGCGATGAGCCTGCGCAATCAGCTGCTGCAATGCGCTGATCAGCTGCGGCGCCGCCGAAGGGTTGTCGGTGTTCAGGTTGTTGATCGCGTCGTCGGAGATGATCACCCACTTCGCGCCCGATTGCTGGAGGGCGTCGCGATCGAAGCGCGTGAGGCCGGCCTGTCCGGAACTATCGGTGAAGAAGTTGTTGCCGCTGATGCCCTTGTTCAGCACGCCTACGGTCATGCCGACCTGTTGCAGCCGCACCGCGAGGCGATTGGGCCAGCGCAGGTTGCTGTTGGCGGTCGACCTGAAGCCGTCCGTGATCGAGGCGCCGAACGCGACGACCGAGCCCGTCGCGGCATCGTTCAATACGTCGAGGTTCGTGAGGAAGTAGTACGACTGGCCGCCCGCGGCATTCGTGACCCCGCCGGCGAAGGCGGGATCGGCGCTAACGTCCCCAGAAGCGACGTAGACGTCCTGCAAGCCGTCGACGTGCCCGGTAGACCGCGCGGGGGTCTGCGAGGGAAAATAGAGGCTTATAGCGACGTCGGAGAGGGTAGGGACCTGGAAAGCGACCGGATCGCTCACGACCGACGCGCCCGCGGCGATCGTCACGTTAGACTGCCCGCCGAACGTGACGGCGCGGTCGCTGCCAGTTACCGTTTGCTGACCTTGGGCGCGTCGAGCGACGCGCGCATTGCCGATCACGAGGGGCGTGGTGCCGTAAAGGTTCGACACGCGGATCCGCGCCGACGTCC
This sequence comes from Caballeronia terrestris, assembly GCF_001544515.1. Classification (GTDB taxonomy): domain Bacteria; phylum Pseudomonadota; class Gammaproteobacteria; order Burkholderiales; family Burkholderiaceae; genus Caballeronia; species Caballeronia terrestris. The sequence continues at coordinate 266 of NZ_FCOL02000173.1, read as the reverse complement.
CGCCGATGCTCGTGCGCACGATCTGCCGCACCGTCTGGTTGTTGAAGCCGGAATCGTTGGTGATGGAGGGCGCCATCGACCACGTGCCCGTCCACGATGCCGCGGACGTGGTGCCCTGCGCAAGGTAATGTGTCGTGTCAGGCAATACGATGACGATGACCAGCGCCGCCTTCAAGAGCACCCGCATCCCTTTCGATTACCCACAATTTTTGGCGAGTTCAAAGCCGAGTTGAATATCGATGAGTCTTCGCAAACCTCGCCAGATC
>NZ_FCOL02000172.1 GCF_001544515.1 Caballeronia terrestris | reverse complement strand
GTGTCGCAGCGCCATCGAAGGCCAACTCCCAATGTTTATCGAGGATTCAGAAGGAGGTGCACAATGAACGCCCCGTCGCAATCGGGCGAATCTGTCGTTCCAGCGCATTGTTGTCCGGCAGCAGGATGCCGCTCTCGGTGTAACGAACGAGCGCCTGCCAGTGACGTAACGCGTATCCGAAGGCCTTCGCCAGCGGCGCCTGAGTCGGTAAGCCGATGACGTTGCCCTCCAGCCACTGCCGAAATCGCATGAGCAGCGGAAGCGCCTCGGTTTGCCGTGCCGCATATTTGAGATCCGGCGTGTGCTCGCGAATTCGCGATTCGATCGCATACAACTGGGCGATCCATTGCAGCGCGCGCGCGGCGAGCCCCGGTGTGCTTTGTGTCTTGCGATTTCGAAGAAGCGTCGGCGGCAATGGGCCCAACACCCAACCTCGACGATGTCGCCGGTTTCGTAGAGGGCGCCATGGCCACTGTACGCGTCCGCCTGCAGATAGCCTTTGTACGTCTGCAGGTACTTCAGCGGATGCGAGCCCGAGCGCGATTTGGCGAATTCGAACACGACCGCCGGCGGATGATCGACCCAGACGCCATTCTCCTCGCGTTGTCCGGCGCCGAGATAGCCCCATAATCGCGCCGTTCGTGTTGCCTTGCGACCCTTCTCAAGCAGCTGTAGCGTGGTGTCGTCCACGTGCATGCGGGGCGCCTGCAACTGGTGAACCCGCAGTGGTGGCAGCAGCACTTCGAGCAACTCGGCCGCCGCGAGCTTCCATTCGCACAGCGTTGCCCGAGGAAGATGCACGTGACGGCGCGCGTAGCGCATCTCCTGCCGGTTTAATGGCAGATGATCGACATAGGTGTTGACCAGGATGTTTGCCAGCAGGCTCGCGCTCGCGTTGCTCTTCGGCAAAGGCGAAGGCCGGGCGCTGGCGGTCACAATGGTCGAATCGCCATCTTTCTTCGCCGCGTACTTGAAGCGAACGTGCTCGATGACGGTGAGCCTGGACGGCTCGTAGTGCAGCGTCTCGCCGCTCGTCGCCGATGCGCTCGAGCGTATCGAATGCGGCCTTCTGTTCGTCGCTCAGGTCGTATTCGACGCGCGTGCGGGGCAGATCCTTCGACAAAGCAGGACGGCCCTTGCGGGTGTGGCCCTCAACCTGAACCTTGGCGGGTTCGGGTGGCACCGGTAGATCTGAGGCGGCATCGAACAATTCCGCCTGGCCTGCCAACCGCTCGGAACTGACGCCGAAGTGTGCACGGTTCAACTGGGCAATCTGGTGCTGCAGGCTTTCGAGTTGCTCCCATAGCACCCACGCGAGCCGATTCTGTTCGAGCGCGAATGCCTGCAGCGCCTCGGGCTCGATCGGCAGATCCGCGACAGTGATGGCGGCGGGCGACATGTCGATCATGATGCCCAACTCGCGCGTCGTTTACAAGACTCGTGAGCGTCGAATCTGCGCGAGGTGCAAGCTAATCAACTGACGCGCGTCACCGCGACCACGCGGTGCGGTTCGCGCGCCGGGATCTCGATGCCTTCGAGCCACGCATTGAGCTCGGCGAGCGTGAAGCCGCGTTGTGCGAGCGACGCCGGTGATGGGAAATGTCCGTGTTCAAGCCGCTTGTACCAAAGTGCGAAGCCGGTGCGATCCCAATATAAGCACTTGACCTTCGTGCGGTCCCGACCCACGAACACGAACAAATTGCCCGAGGCAGGCTTCTGGGCCAGCAGCGGTTCGACCAGATAGGACAGTGTGTCGATCGATTTGCGCATGTCGACCGGCTCACGGCAGATGTAGGCTCGAACGTCGGCCGCGATCAGCACCGTGCACCGCCCAACTGCCCGAGCACGAAGCGCACGATGCGCTCGGCATGCGCGCCGGTCAGTTCGATGCGAACACCGGCGAGTGACAAGGTCACGCGATCACGTGACGACGACGTATCTGCCGTCGTCGACGGCTGCGTCACGACCGGCTCTGGCTCACCATCTGCACGGGCAACAACAAACGTCGCATCCGGGGTCACGGCGAGCGGGTTCGTCCGGGCAGTTGTCTCGCCCGCGAGCTTCTTGCGCCACAAGCCGAAGGTACTGACTGCAAGCCCTTGCTCTCGGCAGAAACGTCGTGCGCCAACTCCGCTTCGTTTCCACGCCATGACCATCTCCCGCCAGAATGCCTCGCCTTGCCGAGAACGTCGCGCTGCCCTCGGTCCCGCAGTCTCTTCGGTTGGGTCGACCATCGAAATGCTCCGCCGTCACGATGGCAAGACGTTCGCACCACGCGCGCTTGTATTCAAGACGGGATGCGCTGACGCATACGTTTTGCACACGATACAGCGAATGGGCGAATGCACTTCCGCTAACCTTACGGCAGACGCATGCTCCGGGCGAGAAGCTGTTCGTCGACTACTCAGGCGACAAGGTTGCGATCGTCAACGCGGATACGGGCGAAATCCGGGAGGCAGAGTTGTTCGTGGCTGTTCTGGGAGCCTCGAACTATACGTATGCAGAAGCAACCTGGACTCAGCAAAGTTCTGATTGGATTGGTTCTCACGTTCGAGCATTCGAATTTATGGGCGGTTGTCCTGAGATCGTCACGCCCGACAACCTTAAATCGGGTGTGCACAAGCCGAGCTTTTACGATCCCATTATCAATCGAACATACGGAGAAATGGCCTCACATTATTCTGTGGCAGTCATCCCAGCCCGGAGTAAAAAGCCCCGTGATAAGGCGTAGGCTTCATACTGCACCTTGTGTGGTTGATGGAACAGCGATAAACGTTGGTTGTGTCGAAGTGTAGCGTCCGCCTTGCCCTTTGACCAAAACGACGTCGCCGATGGGCTCATAAAGGCAGCGATGCAGGTTACCGTAGCGATGTTGACGCAACAGCCCGCGCTGGGCCCACAGGTAGATGCTAGTCGGGCAGACCCCGAGTTGTGCGGCCAGCTCGTTGGCTGTCACCATGCCGCGTTCGCGCAGGCGTTCAAACCGGCTCTTGAGCCGGTAGGCGGTGCGGACGATAAAGACCTTCTTGTGCGTGAACGTTTCACCTTTCCAGTTTGTATAACCGAGCGCATTAAGCTGTTCGGCGACTTGCCGATCCGAGCCGGTTTCGAGGAGTTCGTCGACCTTCGCAACGACTTCCGGCAAAGTCTTGCGAATCAGGGCGATGGGTTTGGGCTTGTCGATCTCCAGCGAGGTCGTTCGCCCGCCACGAAAGCGTACGTGGATCGCAACGCGTTCGGACTTGACCAAGGTTACGTCCTCAATGAGCAAGGCGACCATGCGCTTGCGCTCAACCGGCACGACTCGTTGGTCATTCCAAACGCGAGGGAAGTCCTCGGCGAGCGCCCGAATCTGGGTCCGCGCGTCGCTGCTTAAAAGCTTGTGATCGGCATTCTGAAGTCGTTCGTTCTCTTGCTGCAATGAATCCAGTACGCGCAGACGTTCGTTCCAGTCCGCTTCCAACGTGTCTGCGACCAGCCGATTGGTCGGATCGACGCTCATATATCGACGACGCGCAAGCTCGGCATCATAGCGCGCTCGGACCAGTTGATTCTGACGCTGAGCCGCGGCCTGTTTGACGCGCCCCGATATCTCGTCTTCGACCGCTAGTGCGACTTCGAGTACAGCCGGCGCGACGCTATCCAGAAGCAGTGAGCCTATCGCGCTATCGATAGCGCTTCCGCGAACAGACTGACAGGGTTTGCCGGCACGACGCACCGGATTCTCGGTGCACATATAGTACGGCTCAAGCTTATTGCCGACGACCTGATACCGTACGCGCATGCGTGCGCCACACACTCCGCACACGACACGCCCCTGCAGAAGACCCACTCCCTCGCGTGGCATGCTGCCCCGTCGATCACGACCGAATCCGGTTAGATTCTGCTTAAGCGTCGCCTGGTTGCGTTCGAACTCGTCCCAATCAATAAAGCCTGGATGGGCATTCTGAATTAACACCTGCCAATTCCCTCGGTCAACCTTTAGCGCCGTGGATTTACCTCCCGGACGATTACGCTCCACGTGTGCGGCCATATACGAAGGCGCCAGCATAACGGGGGTTGTGCAGTATCTGGATGACGCGGCAGTGCTCCAACGGCCCCCAAATCAGATCTCCCTTGCCAATCCCCCGGCGGATACGACGCGGAAACAGCCAACCCTCCTGGTGAAATCGCTTGACCGTGGCGGTAGCTGACGCAGCTTGCCGAAACGTGTCGAATAGCAGCTGCAGCGCGCCCCGGACCTGTTGATCAGGATCGAGTGCGACTGAACCATTCGGGTGATACACAAGCCCGATAGGCAAAGGCACTTCCAGTTCGCCCCGGCGTGCCTTGTTCTTGATCCCGCCTTGCAGCCTGCCCTTGAG
>NZ_FCOL02000171.1 GCF_001544515.1 Caballeronia terrestris | reverse complement strand
ACGCAGGCTCAAGCCCTGGCCAATACACATCGACGTTGTCGTCTTGCACGAACCGCCTTTAAAGTTGGCTGTTATCAAAACTCGACCCCGATGCTCCCGCGTGCCGGTGACGAGCGGAGTCTGGTAAATGTCGGATACTTGCTGTACCCACGCTCGCGCGTCCTTCAAAGAAAAAATTCGTGCGCGCCCAGTCCCGTGCGCTTCGCCTGGTGGCAACTCGCTGCCTTCCTTTGTTGCCAAATAGTTTATTTTTTGACGGTCTAGTCCACACATTTCCGATAGCTCACCTATCGTAAAGACGGGTGCATTCTTCCTGGGCCTCGGTGCGAGGATCTGGTCGCGAAGTTCGTTTGTCATGACCGACAAGCGTTCGGCGAACTCTCCCAGGTTTGAGAGTTTCACCCTTCGATTAATCCCTGGGAGTTCACTTAAGTTCATTCGCGTTTTCCTTTATGTATGCACGGTGAGGAAATTTCTCGACACTCAGCGTTGTTTCAACGGTTTTGGTGCGACTATGCGCCAAACCGTAGAATACTCGGCCAGCCAAAGAATGGCCACCGGAAATCGCGCGCGGATAGTGCGCGCATCTCAATTGCTAATAAATCGTTTTGAATCAAACACTTGCTTCGATATTCGTGTTGCCAAATGTGAGTTCGGCAGGACGTTCGAAGCAAGCAAGCGGCTCGAACGCCCTCCAATTCCGACCTTTCATCACAAAAGACCTCACCATAGATAGCGTGTGCGAACGATCTTCGCTGCTCTATATTGACCGCTGTGGCGGTTGAATTCGCGCAAACGTCAGCTACGGGACGGATCTAAGGGCGAACAATGTCACTGCCGGACCGCCAAGCCGAATGTTTAAAACGCGGGATGGACTACCAAGCCGTTGTTCGTTATTTAATAAAAAGAACCAACACACCACTAACAGTGCAGCGATGTTGTTATAAGAATCAGATACTTATCGCTGAGAAGTGAGGTGTTCTGTGTTGGAGGTGATGTTGATTGAGAAGAAAGGTGATGTGTTTACCACGCGGAAGTGAGGTGATTTGGCGCTGGAAGTGAGGTATTTGGGCACGAAAGGTGAGGGAAACTGTGATTGGAGGGCGCCTATGGTGAGGTATTGTGTGCTGACGCCCGCCTAAGGTGAGGTGATCTGTGTTGACAGCTCACTTTGCGGTGGGTACCGTACGTTCTCATCAAAATAAGCTGCAGCGGGTCAAGGAGGCAGGATGACGAGAGCAGGGCAGGTCGCCACGTCCAGGCAATTGGCGCTGGCCCTATTCGATGACGCGAGCGCTGAAGGCCTCCCCGTCGAAGCTGCCCGAACCGACATCGGTTTCGCGCGCAAGAACGTCTTGATTCGCATCGTCGACCTTGGCGTGGCGGCGCGTCGCCTTATCGACGCAGCCTACTTTATTGTCGCGCAGGAAGAAAAGGTTCTCGACCTGTACGACGTCGAGCTAGATTACTTCAAGTGGCTCATGCGATATTCGAGTCGGAACAACGCCCACTTGGAACAGGTCATTACAGAGGCGCAAAGAGCGCTCATTCAAGCTACAGCAGAGCCCGAGGCGGACGGCTCCAAGCCATTCGGATCAGTTCAACTGATCGGGCGCATCTCTTACGTAGGTGGGCGTTTCCAATTCCGAGTACCACCCGACGTCATCGGGATCATTCGCGGCCCTGGGAAATCACATTGGCTGAGCCTGCGCATAACATCGCTCTTTACCCTTAGCTACGCGCGCGTGATGTACGACCACCTCCTTCCCTATGCGAGCGAGGGCGTGACCGACTGGTTCACGCTCGACGAACTCCGGGAGTGGCAAGGATCGATGGGCGCGAAGGCGCTGGAGTTCAAGTACTTCAAACGAGACTGGCTCGCCCCCGCCGTGGACCAGATCAACGACGTGTCCGACCTGTCGCTATCGTACGAGACGCGAAACGAACCTGGCTCCCGCAAAATCGGACGCATGCGGTTTCGCGTCGAGCGCAAGGAGATGGCTGAGCGCTTGCTCCATTCGCACGAACAGGCACAGGCGCTCTATCAGACCTTGAAGCGGGAGATCGGCCTGTCCAGCGCACAGTTCAATCAGATCGCCTCCGACAGGGATACCTACTCCGACGAGCGCTTGGAGCAGGCGGTCGAGCGTACACGTTTTAGTCTGAAACTGGGAAAGGTGTCAAAGAGCCCAGCGGGCTTTTTCATGAAGGCGTTGAAGGAAGGCTGGATCGTCTCGGATGCTGAGCGTCAGATGGTGCAAGTCCAGCAAGGGTTGGCCTTTACCGACCAGCGGGAGGCCGAAGCGAAGGCGCAGGCCGAGACCCGCATGGCGTTGCAGATCGCGGCCCAGGATGTCCATGCCCAGAACCGTATCGTCGACGAAGTTCGTCGTGGCTGGGAAGTGTATCTGGCCGCGACGCCGAAGCAACGCGAAGATTGGAGGCGTACCTACAAGTCGAGCCCGGGCGGAAAGCTCACGCTCCGCAGGCTGGGCATCGGTCCATCGACCGATCTCGCCGAAGCCATGATCGAGAAGTATCCGGACCTGCGAGATAGTTTTTCGGGATACGTATTCAACAAAACACGGTCTGGTAAGGGGAGGGGCCAATGAGACACAGCCCCTGCATTTGTTCGGACGGCCTTCAGGGTTTGACGAGGGATTGACGTGCAAACCCTGGCAACGAAATCGTCGTCCATCGACATCGCGCCTGATGTCGATGTGTGGCGCTGCCACGGATGAGGCTGAAGGCCCGGAACGACTGCTGGCTGCTGATCTAGACCGGGCTTCCTTGCCGGCGGCTATCGACAGTCTTGTCATTCACAGTCCGCGGCCGGTGGCTGCTGTCGGGAAGCACGCGGGCTGTTTGCTCGCTTTATTTTCTTTTCAGTACCGCTTTCGAACTTTGATGAGCCGGGCTTGAAATGCCTCTCTCCGAGGCCCGGTACAACCGCTCTCGCTTCGACCGTGGCCTTGCACAGTGCATGAGGCCCACGAATTCGCCAACGCTCGACAAGTTGCATTCCGGGTCGGCGTATAAGCGTCGCGGGGGTACAGCACTCTTTTAGCCATCTAGAGGGCTTACTGCGGCGTCTCGCCGATGATGTGGTGCTGCCAGCTCGGAAGGACGACGTGACGGTGAGGCGAGGACGTCGTCGCGTATTCGGGGTGTTCTGATCGTGACGAAACACTGTGAGACGGCCAAGCCCAGCGCCTAGCAAGCAGGACTCATCAAAGGCAAGATGCCGCGCAACACGATCTTGAGCGTTGGGCCTCTGGCCGCGCTCATGATCGGTGTGTTGGCTTTGTCTACGAACTGAAGGCGGACGAAGATACTCGCTTGAATTTGTCGGCGCGCTCAAGCGCAGCACAGAAGCAGAGCGGACCAGGTGACCCGCCAGCAGCAGGAAGGCGCCGCGGCCGCAGCCGCCACGGCGCTGCGTTCGACGTGGCTGCTGCCCAACGCCTGAGCGTGAAACCAATGCTCACCGGCAGCGATTTTCAGAGCGAGGTGAGCGGGGGGCGACTCAGACACGCGCCAACACGCACGCGAATCCAACGAAGACGCGATTAACGTGTCGTCCGTGTTCGAGAGGGCGGGGTGCTTCCCGAATTCCGAAGCAGCAGGAACAGGCGCTCCCTGCGGGTGTTCCGTCGCCGGACGTTTTCCTTGCCGCGTGCGCGGGGTTTCGCCTAGAAGGTACGTCCTTCCACCAGATGCGTCTTCACCCCATTGAGCACATAGTCGCCAACGACCTTCGCCTTGTGATGCAGCGGGTTATGGCTGAAGATCGTGCGCAGATTGCGCCAGTGCCGGTCGAAATTGTGCTTGCGCGACGTCGCCGATGCGCCGCCCGCGTCGAAGAGACGCTCGCCCGCCTGCAGCGCCAGCTTGCCAACCACGACCTGCGTGCGCGCCGTCGCGAGCGCCCCTTGCAGCACGAGTTCGTCCGCCGCCGGATCGCCGCCCAGGATCGCATCCGACGAAACGCCAAGCACGCGCGCGTTGTCGCGCACGAGCACGTCGATCGTATGACTGAGCGCGGATAGCTCGCCTACGACCTGCTGGATGAACACGTCCTCGCGGGCCGTCGGCGCGGTGGAGTGCAGTACCGGACGGCCGTGCGCCGTCACGTACTTGCGCGCATCGGAGACGACATTGCGCACGATTCCCGCCGCCACCGCCACCAGATGCAATTGCCGATACGCGCCGCCATGCCGCCCGACGAGCGACGAATAGCCCTTCTCGATCACTTCGTTCGGATCGACCCTGACGTTATCGAACACCACGCTGCCGCTCGCCGTCATGCGCTGGCCCATGCCGTCCCAGTCGTCGAGGACTTGGAGCCCTTCGGCGCGCACGGGGATGACCGCGGTGACGCCTTTGCCGTCTTCGTTCACGAGGTTCGTGCGCACAAAATCCGCGTAAGCGGTGCCCGTCGTGTAGTACTTCTTGCCCGTCACGCGGAAGTGATCGCCCTCACGCCGCAAAACGGTTTCGATCTCGCCAGCGCGCGCTGTGCCCTGTTCACCGGACGCGCCACCGAACAGCGCACCCTCGACGATGCGGCGCAATTGCCGGTCGTGGAACGGCGTG
>NZ_FCOL02000170.1 GCF_001544515.1 Caballeronia terrestris | reverse complement strand
AGCTTTACCATCTACAGCATGCCGCATAGCGCGCGGCTGACGGCGACACGTGTCGCACCCACATCTCGACTCTACCGAACTCGGGAGTCCGCCGCGGCGGCGCAGAGTGCCGTGTCCGAGAGGCCGGCGGCACGCTCCCCTGGAACTGACGCACCGGCACGTGTGCGCCTTGACTTGAAGTCGGTCGTAGGCCTTCCGACGGGTCCCCGAGGCATTGCCGCATTACATATCGCATGTCTCCAGCAAGTTCAGCGACTGCACGGCAACCGGGCAGCGCAGCGTCTGGCTCGAAGCATCCAAACACCATCCCGCGCGGACCCGATCGCTAGAGAGGCCCTAGCATCCACGCCCCGCGGTACCGGCATACCGCCCGACGCAGCGGTTGACGCGGGTGCCGAGCGGTATGCCGACGCTGGGAACGCGGCGTCAGGACTCGCCCGTCCTTCGCTCGGGGGCGCCGCGATGGCCGTCGGCGCACCGGCGAAAGATCTTGCCAGCCTTCCTGCTACGGGGCGGGTCGTCGACCGAGTCGGGTTGTCACCGTCGGTGGTTGCGCTCGACCCGCTGCGATCAAGCAGCAGCGACGCGCAAGGATCCCTTCAGCGTCAGCCAGCAAACGAAGACCAGCGGGCCAAGATCGCGAAGGCGATTCACTCCGGCCAGTTTCTCGATGTTGCGGATATTGACAATCTCTCGCAAGCCAATGACGAGGAGAAGGTCGCTCTCTCGCAGATCTGCATCTCGGGTGGTTATGTTGCGCCGCAGGACGCCACCGCCAAAGTCTTCTCGCTATGGTCTTCAATGGGCGATCGGCTGCCGGGCGTCGCCAGCGCACATCTGAACGACTGGGATGGCGCCACGCATTTCTCGCCCTCGCTAATGACTCTTGCGCCGGTCAAAGATGTGCAGGATGCGTTCCAGGCCGCGGTTCGCGCCGTCGCCGAAGCGAACCTGAACGCAAACGAGGATTTCGTCGAGCAGCGCAAAAAGCGATTCGCCTCCACCGGGGACCCGTCGGCGAACATCGGCCAGCAGGCCGACCTGCGTCACGCAGTTCAGGGCATCGCGTGGCATGCTTGGGAACTGCGTCAGCAGCAGGCGCGGCTCGGCCAGATTGAGGTCGGCTACGAGTCACAGAACCTTGGCTTTGGCGATGCTGCGGTGAAGTTCAATCCGGCCCGGCGCCCGCGATTCGGACGCACGCTGTTCAGCACGCCAAGGGCGAAATGGGAGGATCTGAAGCCGGTCTGGGACGATACCGAAAACGAACTGACACGAATCGGCAATGAGTACCCCGAGGTCTACGAGGCTGGCATTGGCGACGGATCGGCGTTGCTCAATCTTTCGCGGGTCACGCCGGAGCACTTCAACGAGCAGGCGCTAAGGCAGCTGGATGCGCTGAAGAAACGGATTGGCGATGTCCGCAGCCTGATCGAGGACGGTTCGCTGAACCTGCTGGAGCTTGGCGTGCTCGACCAAGCGGTGCTGTCTGGAACGCAGCGTCCCCCCGGCCGGGCGTGGACTGGACAATTCGAACACTGGGGCGCTTCGAGACTGGTCGAACAGCATAAGGCGGACAAAGCTCAACTTCCGGCGATGCTGAAGGTAATCGAGGTGACGGCGCTCGTCCTTGGAACCTTCGCTGGCGGCATCGGCAGGTTCGTCGCGGCGGGGGTAGCGGTCGGCATCGAGGCGTTCCAGGCGGGCCAAGCCGCTGGGGAAGCGGGACCATTGGAGAAAGCTTCCTCGGTGACGCCGCTGACCGGATCCGGACTTGTTTCACGGGCTCAGGCCGACGAGAAAAAGTCCGAAATGGTTGCCCGTATGGTGGAAGCGATCATCAATGCCTTGATGTTGGGCGGCGCCGCGATCGCCGAGGGTTTCAACGCAATCCGCCTTCGTGTCTTGGTGACGGATCCCGCGCTGCTCGCCCGCCTCAGGCAGATGGTCGCCGATGAGAATCTGCTGATTGACCTATTGAAAAAAGCTGGAAATCCGACGGCTTTGGAAGCGCTGCTTGAGAAGGTACCAGCCGCTCGCCTAGGTACGCTGCTCGACAGCGTCGGCAATCCGCAGCTGTTGCGTGAGCTTCTGGAGGAGTGCCCCGATGTCGATCGACTGAGCCGCCTGACGGGCTACGTCCCTGAGCCGACGCAACTGAAACAACTGCTTAGCGCGATTTCAAAGGATGACCTCGACAAGCTCGAACGGGTGCTGCGGCAGATCGCCCAGCCGGGGGCGGGAAGCTTCGTCCTGGAAGTCGGTGCCGAACTGGAGGCGGCGACCGACAGCGTGATCATTAATCCCGGGCGAAAGACAATGTCTGTCGCCAGACTGCGTGAACTCAAGCCCGACAACCTGGTCATTGCAACCGGCGCCGAAAGCATTCCCTTGCCGGACGGTTGCGCGCGGCTGATCAAGGGACAAAGGTTGCCCAACAGCATTGACTGGGATACCGCAGCCAGCCAGTTCAAACGTGTGCTCGCGCCAGGCGGACAGATTTCGATCGTCGTCTACGGGCCACCCGCGCGGCTGCATAGCTCGCTGGTCCGGGAGGGCTTCAGGGTCATTTCGCCTGCCGACTCGCCGCTGGTGGAAGCGATCAAGCCGTAACACCAGCCGGCCGGAAGATTGACGCTTGCGCAAGCTGTCGGCCGGCTGATATCTGGTGATTTCTCGTTATTGCACTGCACCAAGCCAGAATGCGGCCCCTTTCTAAGATATTCCGGCGTTATGTTAAGCAGAAAGGGGCTTTCAAAAATCGATAGCTGACTACGGTTATGTGCAGTGCAGCAGGCGGTTTAGACGGCCTTGTGCAAGTGCGTAACGCTCGCAGCAGAGGTAGCGGGTTGCGGCTCGGACTCCTCGAACATATTTTTGGCACGATCTGGTGGCTTGTCTTGATCGGGGACAATCCGTGCGACCGTCTGCTCGAGGGTTTCGTCAAAGGAGTGACGGAAATTCGCAAATCGATGAAAGGCAGGGAATATGACGCCCGGTGGTTTGGCCCCTATTGGCGGGCCGTCGGGCTGTCTAAACGATAGAGAGGTCCTGTTATCCGAACACCAATGACGTATCAGTGTGTCACCTGCAGGACCATATTTGACAACCCGGTTTTCGAAATTGTGCGGGAATGGGAGCGGGTAGACTACGCCGAGGGGATGCCGTGTTTCGACATAGAGTCGAGCGAGGCGATCGAATGCTATTGCTCATCAGCATGTATGGATGCGCGCACCCCAGAAGTTATGAAACGAGAGAACACTCCTATTTGTCGTCCGGGGATAGGACCGATTGAGCTCTGCGCTCGATGCCAAGGCGTGGTGGACATGTCGCATTTCCATCTGACCTATCTGAAATCGAAGGGCGTCTGGAAAGACGGCGAATTTGACACGCCAGAAATCGACTATCTCGCCGTGCTTTGCCGATCGTGCGCGCCGAGCAGCAGCAAGGTCGTTTTAGGGCGTGGTCGAAGCCGGTGACGTCCGGTGAGGGCACGCTAGGGCAGGGCACCGCTTGCCGCTTTCGCCCACATGGCCGACCGTTTCCACACGCCAAGGGTGGGTAGCGGGCTTGCACGGCGGACGCGGGATTACCGAGAGAGCGGGCGAAAAGAAGCCCGCCGAAGCGGGCCCAAGGCCAAAACTGAGAAGACGCCCCCGAGGGGACGCAATTTCAGGATAGCGGTTATCACGGGCGAAGTGCGCGGATAACAGAGGGAAAGCGGCCCACAGGAAAATGGGGTTAACCCAGGGGCCTAACCCGCCAATCCTCCCATCGAAGCCTTAGCGGGCTAACTAGAGGGTATGCCGGAGAGCAAGGACGCCTCTGCGCGGAGGCCAACAGAAAGAAGCCCGCCGAAGCGGGCAATAAGAGGACTGTGATCTACAACGCGTCCCGGCGAAGGACGCATCCCTAGGTTACTCGTAATCGATAACGCCAAAAAAGAAAGCCCGCGCAGCGCTTACCTGGCGGGCAATCCATCACGTCCGGGGCGACGCGAGGGAGACCGTTTACCGTTTTAGCAGAGATGCTCAGCAATGCAAGTGGCATTCGCTATCCCGGTAGTTACAAAGCCAGTTCAAAACCAGTGGTTTACGGTCAGGTTCTAGCCCGTATTTTCCCTAGCCTTTCTGTCAAATCTTTTTGACAAAATATCTGTCTTGCTTTGCACATCCCGGAGGGCCTATGTACTCGGAGAGCCGGCTGGACGATATCGACAAGGGAACGGAGTGGTGGGAATCGCTCTCAAAGGCTGACCGCGCGGAATGGTTTGCCAGAGTAGGCACCACTCGTCCTGCAGACGCCTGGGATGCCTTCAAACGCGCTCGCAGGCGTGGTGATTCCATGGAGCCAGAGCTTCAGCTAACCGAGGATTTGCGCAGAGGAATGGATTGGTGGAAATCGCTCTCGGAGGAGGAGCGCGCGGACTGGTTCGAAAAAGTCGGTACCCACCGTCCTAAAGATGCCTGGAATGCCTTCAAGCGCTCCCACGGTTACGTGGATGGCGGTAACAACCAAGATAACGGGCGAGCGGCCGCTCGATGAAAGACTCATCAGCGCGTTCATGCATCCGGCAATCGCTCGACGCGCACATGCCGCAAGGTTTCTGCTGGCCGTGGCCGCACGACGTGCTCGCCAATCGCGAAGCGCCGCCGCGGGTCGTAATGCTCGATGACCTTCTTGACGGCGCGCTTGGCATCCTGTGCGCTGATGC
>NZ_FCOL02000169.1 GCF_001544515.1 Caballeronia terrestris | reverse complement strand
GCGCTCGAGCGCTTCATGAAAACCGTGTCATCTGGCAAAGCAGACACGCCAACTACGTGGCGCGGCCTGACCGACCGGTGGCTGAAGGTGGCCAACGAGACGCTGATCGAGGCGCATCGTTCAGAGGAATTCGTCGAGGCTCAAACGGGGATGTTGCGTGCAGCGTCCGACTACCGGTTGCGGGAACGCGCGCTCGCTGAGTCGTGGTGTGAGGCTTACCACATTCCGACGCGCACCGAGGTGGACGAGATCCAGCGCACCGTGACCGAGTTGCGGCGGCAGATCCGACTGCTGCAGCGACAAAACGCTTCTCAGCTGGAGACACACGCCACGCCTAGTTCCACGCGACAGCCGCGCGCCGTTGCCCCGAAGGCCGACCGTCCCATTCATTCCTGAGAGAACCGTATGGCCGCCGCCAAGAAATCGACCGCCGCACGGGCGCTCGCTGAATTCAGCGACTTCAATCTGAAGCTCGCCCGTGGACAGCAGATGCTCGACCGGATCAAGGACGAGCACGTGGAGATCGCGACCGCGGATAAGGAAGTGGTGTTCCGCGAAGACAAGACGACGCTGTACCGTTATAAGCCCACCGCAGAGCGATCGCTTGGCATACCCGTGCTCGTGGCGTACGGACAGATCGGCCGCTACACCATGACCGATCTGCAGGAGGACCGCTCGATGCTGCGCAACCTGCTTGCGCTCGGCGTCGACGTATACGCGGTCGACTGGGGGAGTCCCACCCGCAGCGATCGCTGGCTCACGTTCGAGGATTACGTCGATGTCTATCTGAACGACTGCGTCGAGTTCATCTGCCGCGAGCACGGATTGCCCGCGATCAATCTGCTCGGCATCTGCGAAGGCGGCGTCTTCTCGTTGTGCTACGCCGCACTCTACCCGGGGCGCGTCAAGAACCTTATCCTGACCATCACGCCGGTGGACTTCCATCAGGATCAGGCTGAAGGCCGGCTCAATCACGGGCTCCTCAACCTCTGGACGCGTGGGTTGAGCGAGGACGACATCAACCAGTTGATCGAAGCGAACGGCAACTTGCCGGGAGAGCTGATGAGTTACGCCTTCGCCCAGATGACGCCAGGCGCGACCTTGTCGAAGTACAGCGTCGGTTTGCTCGACACCTTCGACGACGAAAAGAAGCTCCTGAATTTTTTGCGCATGGAGAAGTGGCTGGCCGACCGGCCGCATCATCCGGGCGAAGCCGCCAAACAGCTACTCATCAACCTCCACAAGAACAATGAGCTAATTCGCGGTGAGTTCCGACTGGGTGGCCGCACTGTCGATCTCGCTGACATACGCATGCCGGTGTTGAACGTCTATGCGAAGGACGATCACATCATCCCGCCGAAAACGACTCAGGCGCTGCGAGACGCCGTCGGTAGCGACGACTACCAGGAGATTGGCCTCGACGGTGGGCATGTCGGCGTTTTCGTGAGTGGCAAGTCGCAGGGCGTGCTCGGAAAAGGCATCGTCCAGTGGCTGCACGAGCGCGATGATGCGCCAGCCTGACCCTCACTCTGACCCGGACCCCACGCGATGCAACCCGAACTGAAGCAGGTCTCCGTAATTGGCCGAGGTGGCTTTCACAAGCTCGCCTATGCCGAGTGGGGGTCGCCGAAAGCTGAGCACACCGTCGTCTGTGTTCACGGCGTGTCTCGCACCGGGCGCGACTTCGACATGCTCGCAGCTGCACTTGCGGCCAAGGGCGTGCGAGTCATCGTGCCCGACCTTCCAGGGCGCGGCCGCAGCGAATGGCTGGCGTCGCCCGCCCACTATACAGACCGCGCCTATGTCCGTGCGATGTCGACACTGGTTGCCCGGCTCGATGTCGATCAGGTGGACTGGGTGGGCACGTCCCTTGGCGGCCATATCGGCATGCTGATGGCAGCGGAGCCCGGCACGCCGGTACGAAGGCTTGTGCTCAATGACTTCGGCGCCCGCGTGTCAGCGGCGGCATTGCGCAGGATCGGTGGCTATCTGACGCGCCAGTGGCATTTTGCCTCGGTCGACGAGGTGGAAACGCATCTGCGCGAAGTCCATGCGCCGTTTGGCAAGCTGAGCGACGCGCACTGGCGTCATCTCGCGCAGCACAGCGCCGTCCCGGACGGCAAGGGTGGCTTCCGATTTCACTTCGATCCAGGCATCGGGATGCGCTTTTCGATCCCGATCTTGCTGGACGTGATTCTGTGGCACATCTGGGACAGGATCGACTGCCCGGTGCTGATCTTGCGCGGAGAAGACTCCGACTTGCTCTCGCGCAGCACGGTGGATGCGATGCTCAAACGTGGCTCGGCAGCGAGCGACGGTCGGGTCACCGCGTTCGAATTTCCCGACTGTGGACATGCGCCAGCGTTGATGGACGAGGCGCAGATCGCCGTCATCAAGAACTACCTCTTAACCGACTAGCTGACGCTCAATAAGCGAAGCTGAGACTGCCATGATTCGAGACAAGGTCGTTACCGCCGATGAGGCTATCGCGTTGATACGCGACGGCGATGTCGTGAGTTGCTCAGGGTTTGTCGGCATCGGCACGCCCGAGGAGCTGATTACGGCGCTCGAGCGGCGCTTCGTAGACACCGACGGGCCGCGCGATCTCACGCTCGTCTTCGCAGCGGCGCCCGGAGATGGCAAGGAACAAGGACTGAATCGGCTGGCGCGCGAGGGCCTGGTGCAGCGCGCAATCGGCGGCCACTGGTCGCTTGTACCCAAGCTCGGGAAGCTGGCGACGGACAATCGTATCCAGGCGTACAACCTGCCGCTTGGCACGATCTCACACCTGTATCGGGACGCCGCTGCCCACCGTGCCGGCACACTCACCAAGGTGGGACTCGGCACTTTCGTCGACCCCAGGCAAAACGGCGGGAAGATCAACGCACGAACAACGGAAGACCTAGTGCGGGTGATGGAGATCGACGGCGAAGAGTGGCTTTTCTACAAGGCGTTTCCGATCAACGTCGCGTTGATTCGCGGCACCACCGCCGACGCCGAGGGTAACATCACGATGGAGCGTGAGGCGCTGATGCTCGACGCGCAGGCTGCCGCAATGGCTGCAAGAAATGCCAACGGACTGGTCATCGTTCAGGTCGAACGGATCGCATCAAGCGGCACACTCGATGCCCGAAACGTGGTCGTTCCCGGCGTCCTGGTCGATTGCGTGGTGGTCGCTCCGCCAGGTGCACACAAGCAAACCTACGGCACAGACTACAACGCGGCGTTCTCCGGCGAGATTCGCGTTCCGGTGAACAAGATCCCGGCCTTGGCGCTCGACGAGAGAAAGCTGATCGCCAGGCGTTGCGCTTTCGAGCTGCCGCTCGGCGGGGTGATCAACCTGGGAATCGGCATGCCCGAGGCGGTGGCCGCCGTCGCTGCCGAGGAACGCGTACTCGAACATCTGACCTTGACCGCCGAACCCGGCGTGATCGGCGGCATGCCGCAAGGCGGTCTCGACTTCGGCGCTGGCATCAATACGCAGGCGCTATTGCATCAGAACCAGCAGTTCGACTTTTACGATGGTGGTGGCCTCGACCTCGCGTGTCTTGGGATGGCCGAGATCGACCGCGTAGGCAACGTCAACGTCAGCCGATTCGGTTCGCGTCTCGCGGGCTCGGGCGGCTTCATCAACATCAGCCAGAACGCCCGCCGGCTCGTGTTCGCCGGGACGTTCACCGCTGGCGGAATGAGCACGTGCATCGAAGGCGGTCAGATGCGAATCGTGACCGAAGGTAAAACCCGCAAGTTCGTCGAAGCGGTTGAGCAAATTACCTTTAGCGGCCCGCTCGCAGCGGCGAAGGGGCAGTCAGTGCACTACGTCACCGAGCGATGCGTGTTCAAGCTTCAACCGGACGGCTTGCAACTGATTGAAGTCGCACCTGGCATCGACATCGAGCGTGATGTGCTCGCGCACATGGCATTTCGCCCCATCATCGGCGAAGTGACGCTGATGGACCCGCGCATCTATCGGTCCAAACCGATGGGACTGGGCGCCGTGCTGGAGGATCTGCAACTAAGCGATCGCCTCAGCTATGACGAGGAACGCAACATTCTTTTTGCAAACTTCGAGGGGATGGCGATCCGCAGTGACGATGACATCGAGTGCGTGCGGCGCGTGTTTGATGCGCTTTGTATCAAGGTCGGACGGCGGGTGGCGCTGATCGTCAACTACGACGGCTTTCGGCTCGACGAGTCAATGGCTGACGCGTACTTCGAAATGGTGGCCGAACTTCAGGCCAAGCACTACACGACAACGACGCGATACACCACGAGTGCCTTTATGCGCATGAAGCTGGGCGAGGCGCTGTTTTCTCGCCACGCTGCGGCGCACGTCTTTGAAACACACGCGGAAGCTTCCGAATTCCTCCGCGCGCGTTAGCACCTTGCTGGAATCTCTGTGAAGCGTAGCCCCAACGGAAAGGGTTCGGTTTGATCAGTGTTAAGACAGACCCCAATCCGATGGAAACTTCAGTGTTTACCATTTTCACAAACTAGGGCTGTGCTGAAGAAGCGGGGGTTTTCACGGGATCGTCGTTGCTGATTCCACGATGCGAGAATGGCGACGCGCTCGCGTCGGTTTTTTGGCCTTTAGAGGCTCGCTTTTAGCCTTTCTCGTCCCGCTTGGTAATTTATGGACGTACCTGTGCCATCAGCCGTGATCGACTCATGTAGATGTTCGCCAGCGCGAGCACTTTCGGCGTGCGCGTTCCGTCGGTCCCACGCTTGCATCTACTGCCGCCTCCAGTCCGTCCAGCGTCATATTCGCG
>NZ_FCOL02000168.1 GCF_001544515.1 Caballeronia terrestris | reverse complement strand
GGTTTGCCCAGGCCGGCATTCACTAGGGTCAGCGCTTTTGCCACCTCGGTCGGGTCGAGATCCAGCTTGGGAGAGTAGATGACAAGTATGCCGTCAACTTCGGCATCGCTGGAACAGGCCGCTATGGCCGCGCGGTAATGCTGCGGATTGGCCTCTTCCGAGAGATCGATCAGGTGCGTCAGCGTCGCCAGTTTCGGTAACTGTGGAGCCAATTCCGTCACGGCGCCCGGTGAAAGGCGCGCCAGTTCCAGGCCCAGATCAGTAAGCCAGTCAACGGCCAGTACGCCGGGTCCGCCGCCGTTGGTCACGACCGCCAGACGTGAACCGACCGGCCGATAGCGCGAGGCCAAGCATTTGGCTGCGGAAAACAACTGGGCGAATGATTTGACCCGTACTGCACCGGCCCGGCGCAGGGCTGCGTCGAACACTTCGTCACTGCCTACGATGTTGCCGGAATGGGTGAGCGCTGCCTGCGATCCGGCTGCTTTGCGGCCCGCCTTGAGCACCACTACCGGCTTGGTGTTGGCGGCCGCCCGCAAGGCGCTGATGAAGCAGCGAGCATTGGTAATGCCTTCCATGTAGATGACAATGCTTTCGGTCGCGGGATCGGTTGCGAGGAAATCCAGCGTCTGTGCGAGGTCGACTCCGGTATGCGGCCCCAGCGACACGACCGTCGAAAACCCCACCGCATTCTTGCTGGCCCAGTCGAGTATCGAGGTGGTCAGGGCGCCGGATTGCGATATCAACGCCAGCGACCCCTGGCGCGCCAGCGACCCGGCCACGCTGACGTTGAGCTTCAGACGGGGACGCTGATAGCCAAGGCAGTTTGGCCCCAGCAGATGGATACCATGTTTGCGCGCGATGGCGTGCAGGTCCTTGGCATGCGCCTGATCGATACCGGATGAAACGATGACTGCGGCCCGACACTGAATACGTCCGGCGACTTCGAGTGCGGAAAGCAGCCGGTCGTCAGGCAGTGCGATGACCGCCAGATCGACGCGCAGGTGCGCCAGATCACCGAGCGTGCCACTCATGCCCACGTCGAGAAAAGTCACCGGTCCGGCAAAACCGCTCTCCCGTATCTGGACGCTTATGCTGCGACCGTGATTGCTCTGACCATCAGGATCATCGGCTTTGCCTGCAAAGACCACGATCGAGCCAGGCGAGAACAGGGGCGTCAGGTAGTGCTTGTCCATAGGCTTTGGCAAGAAGAGCAAGCTCGGGAGAAAGGGCGCGATTCAGCGGATACGTAATCTGATTGTGCGCCGGACGACCGTGTTCCGACCGCTGCGAATAATCCGGTACAGACGCTGTTTTCCGTTGATCAACAGCAGGCGCGTCAGCAATCCACACCAATGAGCGCTTTCACGTGTGCCGCAACGCTGCGTGCCAGCGATGACAGATCATAGCCGCCTTCCAGACAGGACACGATGCGCCCGTCGGCGTAGTGCCGCGCGACTCCGATTATTCGCTGCGTGACCCAGGCATAGTCCGCCTCGACCAGGCCGAGGTTGCCCATGTCATCTTCGCGATGGCCGTCGAAACCAGCGGAGATGAAAATCATCTCTGGCTTGAATGCCTCCAGAGCCGGAAGCCACTTGTCGGTCACCGCAGCCCGGAACGCGTCACCTCCGGAACGGCTTGGCAGGGGCACGTTCACCATATTCCGGCCGCGTGGCTGATTGCCGGAGAACGGGTAAACTTTGTCCTCAAAGATCGAGCACATCAATACGCGTTCGTCGGCGTGAAAGATATCTTCGCTGCCGTTGCCGTGATGAACGTCGAAATCGACCAGTGCCACGCGCGTGAGCCCATGCACGTTCAGCGCATGCCGGATGCCTACCGCGACGTTGTTGAAAAAACAGAATCCTCCTGCGGCTGCATATTCCGCGTGATGTCCCGGCGGCCGCACGTTGCAAAAAGCCGGGCAGGCTTTGCCCGCGATCACCAGGTCGGTCGCCAGTACCGCTGCCCCGGCAGCACGCAATGCCGCCTGATAGGTGTAGGGATTCATATTGGTGTCGGGATCGACGTGCGCGTAACCCTCTGTCGGCGCCATGCTTGCGATGGAATGGATGTACGACATCGAATGCGCCTGGGCAAGCTGTTGTTCCGTTGCCAGCGGCGCTTCGTAAGTTTGCATGCAATCGAGCAGCCCCTTGATCAACAACATATCGTGGATGGCCCCGATACGGTCTGGCGACTCGGGGTGCATGCCTCCCATTTCATGTTTGACGCAATCGGGATGGGATATGTAAGCGGGTAACATACGGCCTCTCGACTACTGTGGAAGGTGCTACAAATGTCACCGTGCAATGACCACGGTTTCAATGGACGCTGCTGACGTCACCCCTTGCGTCCACCCCAACGAGTCCGATCCTCAGGTGCCCGCCGTCGGGTTTATGTCGGCCATCCGTCAAAATGCCGAATAAAAGGTGAAAGAGTTGAAAATGCATTGCAATGCACACAGGATTTTTGTTGGCGCGCGTTCTGTACGCTATCGTACCGCGTCCACGCGCGTAGAGGCGTATCGTAAAGAACACCGTGAAGAAGCCGCCGGGCGATGTGATGCCTGGACAGTAATCCGCATTGCCCCTCCCGATAGCGCTTACTAATCCTGATCCGCTTCGTCTATTTTGCGAGCCAAAGGCACCAGGCTTTGACAATTCAAATCGCAAGGAGAGTAATCATGAGCATGCGTGACGTAGTGGTTCTAGGCGCAGCCCGGTCGGCGATCGGAACGTTTGGCGGGTCTCTCGCGGACATTGAACCGGCGGAACTGGCCGGCACCGTGATGAAGGAGGCGGTCACGCGCTCCGGCGTTGACCCGACAGCGATCAATTATGTAACGGTAGGCAACACGATCCCCACGGATAGCCGCTTCGCCTACGTGGCGCGCGTTGCGGCCATTCAGGCAGGGCTGCCTATGGATTCAGTGGCGATGTCGGTGAATCGCCTATGCTCGTCGGGCCTTCAGGGCATTGTGACGACGGCTCAGAATATTTTGCTCGGCGACTGCGACTATGGCGTCGGCGGCGGGGTCGAGGTGATGAGCCGCGGCGGCTATCTATCCACCACGATGCGCGGCGGCGCACGCATGGGCGACACCAAGCTGATCGACACCATGGTCGCCACGTTGACCGACCCGTTCGGTGTAGGTCACATGGGAATCACGGCCGAGAATCTGGTCGCGAAATGGGGCATCACGCGCGAGCAGCAGGATGCGCTGGCCGTGGAATCGCATCGTCGAGCAGCGCGGGCGATCGCCGAAGGACGCTTCAAATCGCAAATCGTTCCGATCGTCAAGCAGACGAAAAAGGGCGAGGTGATATTCGACACCGATGAACACGTGAAGCCAAACAGGACAATGGAGACGCTAGCCAAGATGAAGCCGGCGTTCAAGAAGGACGGCTCGGTGACCGCCGGCAACGCTTCAGGCATAAACGACGGCGCGGCCTTCTTCGTGCTGGCCGACTCAGCAGTGGCAGCAGCGGCCGGCTACAAGCCGATCGCACGACTGGTCTCCTACGCGGTAGCCGGTGTGCCCAACGAAATCATGGGTGAAGGCCCGATTCCCGCGACAAAGCTGGCGCTCAAGAAGGGCGGGCTTACGCTTGACCAAATGGACGTGATCGAGAGCAACGAGGCGTTCGCGGCGCAGGCCATCGCGGTGGCGCGCGCGCTCGAACTCGACATGGAAAAGACCAACCCGAACGGCGGTGCGATTGCGCTGGGTCATCCGATCGGCTGCTCAGGTGCCTTTCTCGCCACCAAGGCGGTCTACGAATTGCAGCGCATCGGCGGCCGCTACGCGCTTGTGACGATGTGCATCGGCGGCGGCCAAGGGATCGCCGCGGTGTTCGAACGACTCTGAGGCTCGAGACCAGAGTCGGATTGGTATAAGCACGACTGCAACGCAACGCCGGCAGTACTCGGCCGAGCGCATGACACGCTTCGCGTGCGGGCATTCGCAAGAGCGGCGGCTCTGACGATTTATACGGTGCTTGACGCGGAGTCGAATACCATTGCCGCCGGCGACAGCGTTCAGTTTGTCTGGATTGTTGCGCTCAGCCCCGACAAGAGACGTGTCACCGGATCGAGCACGACCGCCCACGAGCACCGCAGCGAGACCGGCGATCTACTTTGTGAAGGATCGGCCGGTCTCCGCTCCCGGCTTTCGCTTGCGCCGGACCGCCCCGGCTGCAAGGCCGACCGACGACAGTTCCACGATCTCCGAAGTAATCTCCTCCTGCCTTAGACGGCGAGAATCTCCGATCAGCCCATCGAGCGTGTTATGAACGTTGGTGCGCGCTGCGATCATCGCGTGCATGCGCGCCTCGTTCTCCGCGGCGAAGGACAGCATGATGGCCTCGCACAACTGCGCGTAGATGTATTCCTCGGCGAGCAAGGCCAGCAGTCGTCGTGGCGGCAGCGTGACGAGCGGCGGATTGGCATGAACCGGTTGCCTGAAGCGCCTGAAGTCGAACGGCCACAGCACACGCTGCACGACCTCGATCGTCTCTGACGGATTGGGTACTGCGTGCAGCACCATCGCCTGCGTCGCCTGTCCCGCGTTCAGACGCTCGTAAAGGACCCCGATGATGCGATCGGCGAGCGCCGGGACTTCGTCGGCGTGGGCGACCATCGGTGCGGCCCAGCCAATCGTCAGTTCGCGCTCGGCGGCGAATGGGGCCCCGCGACCGCCGATCAGCAGACATTCGGTTGAACGCGACGCGGCGCAGTGGGACGCAGCCTCGATCACATGCTCATTGAACGTGCCGACGA
>NZ_FCOL02000167.1 GCF_001544515.1 Caballeronia terrestris | reverse complement strand
CGGCAAGCGATACTTCGCGAGTTGACCGATCCCGATGTTACGGAACTCGGGCCTTGGTTTTTTTACGGCTTCAGCCATGCTAGACCCCAACATTGTTATCACACTAATCCGCGATTTTAGCGCCTTTTCATCTCGCGCTGCAGCGAAACGCCGCAGAAAATGCCTTTGCAACTCGCGATAGAAAGGCGACTCTCGAGGGACTTGCGCATCGGTTGCGGTCCGGTGCGCCGTCCGTTCATCATCTCTTTCAACTCAAGTCGTTCTGATAGTAGTAGCCGGTCGTGACATACCAGCCGCGACGCACTTCGACCGGTCGGTCGCCGTACGTATAGGACACTCGTTCGACGGACAGCAGCGGAAAACCGACGGTCACCTTCAACAATTCGGCGACCGGCGCATCGGCTGCGACCGCGCGAATCTTCTCGGACGCACGAATCATGCGCGTACCAAACTCGGTCTCGAACATCGCGTAAAGCGGGCCCTTGTAGTCGGCGAGACGCTCGGCCGTCAAGCCGCGAAACACGGCGCCCGGCAGCCAGATTTCATCGAAGACAGTCGTTTCGCCATCGAATTGCAACAAGCGCCTGATAAGAACGACGGGGTCGGCAGGCTTCAGGTCGAGCTGGCGCGCGATCTCGGCGGGCGCCCGCAGGCGCCGGCATTCGAGCAGACGGCTGACGTGGGGATGGGCGTCGCCGTCGTCGGGGAGAAGGCGCAGGAAGCGGAACTGCACGCGGTCTTCGTTGTGCGTCGCAACGAACGTGCCCTTGCCCTGACGGCGCACGAGCAAATTGTCGGCGGCGAGTTCGTCGATCGCCTTGCGCACCGTGCCTTGGCTTACTTTGTAGCGGGCCGCGAGTTCGACTTCGCTCGGGATGATCTCGCCGGGCTTCCATTCACCCGATTCGAGCCCTTGCGTGATGAGCGCCTTGATTTGCTGATAGAGCGGGCTGAACGTCGGCGACGAAGCTGGTGCAACTTCCGTCGCACCAGCGCCGTTTGTGGGGGTCGTCGTCGCCGGGTTCGAATTCATGCGCGCATTTCATCATAAAGGCCCGCGTGGCGTCCACACATTTCCCGACGATTCCTATGTCTTATATAAGACATAAGATACTGTTGACTTTACGTCCGGTGAATCCTACACTCGTTGTCGAGCAAGGGTTTGCGGGTCATTGATCCGGTGCGCATCGAACAGTTTTCGGTCAATGCCTCACGCAATCTGGCACACCCCCGCCGCTTTATCGCCTCACGCCGAACGGCTTTCGATTCGCCCGCCGCTGCCTGTGTACCGCCTTGCAACGTCCCGCGCCTTCTCGAAACGCCTCTTGTGCGACGAGACCCGGCGCCGCCGCCCCGCGCAGCCCCACGCTCGTAGAAGAATCTTGGCATGGCAGCCGCGCCGCCGCGCTTCATGCAGAACGCCCGCTCTCGCGCGACCAAGCGTGATTCCACGGCGTTTTGCGCGTGATCCCGGACAGCATGGCTGACATGCTTCATCAACGCTTCGCGTAACGCGCATAAAATGGCGTTTTCCCTAGCGTCTCACGCACCGTCCAGGAGAGTTCTCAATGGCTAAGTCCGCAAAGCGCGTTGCCGTCACCGGCGCCGCAGGTCAAATCGGCTACTCGCTGCTGTTCCGCATCGCCAATGGCGATCTGCTCGGCAAAGACCAGCCGGTGATCCTTCAACTGCTCGACCTGCCGCAAGCGCAGAACGCCCTGAAGGGCGTCGTGATGGAACTGGAAGACTGCGCCTTCCCGCTGCTGGACAGCGTCGTCACCACGGACGACCCGAAAGTCGCGTTCAAGGACGCCGACGTCGCGCTGCTCGTCGGTGCGCGTCCCCGCTCGAAGGGCATGGAGCGCAAGGACCTGCTCTCGGCCAACGCGGAAATCTTCACGGTTCAGGGCAAGGCGCTGAACGACGTCGCGAGCCGCGACGTGAAGGTGCTGGTCGTCGGCAACCCGGCGAACACGAACGCGTACATCGCGATGAAGTCGGCGCCGGACCTGCCGAAGAAGAACTTCACCGCCATGCTGCGCCTCGACCACAACCGCGCGCTGTCGCAACTGGCCGCGAAGTCGGGCAAGCCGGTCGCATCGATCGAAAAACTCGCTGTGTGGGGCAACCACTCGCCGACGATGTACCCCGACTTCCGCTTCGCCACCGCTGGCGGCGAGTCGCTCACGAAGCTGATCAGCGACGACGAATGGAACCGCAACACGTTCATCCCGACCGTCGGCAAGCGCGGCGCGGCGATCATCGAGGCGCGCGGGCTGTCGTCGGCGGCATCGGCGGCGAACGCGGCGATCGACCACGTGCGTGACTGGGTGCTCGGCACGAACGGCAAGTGGGTCACGATGGGCATTCCGTCGGACGGCTCGTACGGCATCCCCGAAGACATCCTCTACGGCGTGCCGGTGACGTGCGAGAACGGCGAGTACAAGCGCGTCGAAGGCCTGGAAATCGATGCGTTCTCGCGTGAAAAGATGGACGGCACGCTGAACGAACTACTCGAAGAGCGCGATGGTGTCGCGCATCTGCTCGGCAAGTAAAGTTCGCCGCAGGGCCGCTTGATCGAAGCGGTCCTGCATGGATCGCGAACGCCTGAAAAAAGCGTTCGCGGCCGATCCGAGCGCGTTTGGCTTGACGCCGAGCGCGTTCGAATCGGTTCCTTTCATCCCCCAACTCGACCCGACGCCGACGATGCGCGCTCTCACCCCCGCCGAAGTGCTGTTTGACGGCGAAGTGCAACCTGCGGTTTTGCCGCCGTGCGATCACTATGCCGGCAGCGAAAAGCTGATCAGGAAGTCGCTTGGCATCCAGGCGCAGCTCGGGCCGGTCTTCGACATCACGCTCGATTGCGAAGACGGCGCGCAAGTCGGCCAGGAAGCGTCGCATGCGGAACTCGTAGCGTCGTTCATCGGCGGCGAGGCCGACCGCTTCGGGCGCGTCGGCGTGCGCATCCACGATTTCCAGAACCGCGCCTGGCGCGATGACGTGCGCATCATCTTGCGCCAGGGCCGCCGCGCAGCCGCCTACATCACGCTTCCGAAAATCCGCGGCGTCTACGATGCCGCCGAAATGGTCGCGTTCGTCGAAGCCACGCGCTGCGAATTCGGCATCGCGCAGCCCATTCCCTGCCATCTGCTGATCGAAACGCACGGCGCGCTCGCGGAAGTGTTCGAACTCGCCGCGCTGCCGGGCGTCGAAGCGTTGAGTTTCGGCCTGATGGACTTCGTGTCCGCGCACAACGGCGCGATCCCCGATACCGCGATGCGCTCGCCCGGCCAGTTCGATCACCCGCTCGTGCGGCGCGCGAAGCTGGAGATCGCGGCCGCGTGCCACGCGCACGGCAAGGTGGCGTCGCACAATGTGTCGACGGAAGTGCGCGACATGAGCGTCGTCGCGAGCGACGCGGGGCGCGCGCGCAACGAATTCGGCTATACGCGGATGTGGAGCATTCATCCAGACCAGATCCAGCCGATCGTCGCCGCTTTTGCGCCGCGCGCCGACGAAATCGATATCGCCGCCGAGATCCTGCTCGCGGCGCAGGCGGCGCAATGGGGGCCGACGCGTCACCGCGACACGCTGCACGATCGCGCGAGCTATCGATACTACTGGTCGGTGCTGCGACGCGCGCAGGCGACGGGCCAGGTTTTGCCGGAAGGCGCGGCCGCGCTCTTCGGCCCCGAACCCATCACGAAAGGAAGCTGAACATGACGATCACTTCCGCGGGCGCCGCATTTCGCGCCGCCGTCGCCGCCGAGAAGCCGCTGCAGCTCGTCGGCGCGATCAACGCCAATCACGCGCTGCTCGCGAAGCACGCCGGGTTCAAGGCGATCTACCTGTCGGGCGGCGGCGTCGCGGCGGGCTCGCTCGGCCTGCCGGACTTGGGCATCTCGACGCTCGACGACGTCCTTACCGACGTGCGCCGCATCACCGATGTCTGCGATCTGCCGCTCCTCGTCGACGTCGATACCGGTTTCGGGCCGAGCGCGTTCAACATCGCGCGCACGGTGAAGTCGCTGATCAAGGCGGGCGCGGGCGCGATGCACATCGAGGATCAGGTCGGCGCGAAACGCTGCGGGCATCGGCCGGGCAAGGCGATCGTGTCGCAGCAGGAGATGGTCGATCGCGTGAAGGCGGCCGTCGATGCTCGCACCGACGCGAACTTCGTCGTGATGGCGCGCACGGATGCGCTGGCGGTCGAGGGCTTGCAGGCGGCGATCGAGCGCGCGCAGGCGTGCGTCGAGGCCGGCGCCGACATGATTTTCCCCGAAGCGATGACCGAGTTCGGCATGTACAAGCAATTCGTCGACGCCGTGAAGGTGCCGGTGCTCGCGAACATCACGGAGTTCGGTTCGACACCGCTTTTTACCGTCGATGAGCTGCGCGGCGTGGATGTATCGATCGTGCTTTATCCGCTGTCGGCGTTTCGCGCGATGAACAAGGCCGCGCAGAACGTCTATCAGACGATTCGCCGCGACGGCACGCAGAAGGCCGTCGTCGATACGATGCAAACGCGTAACGAGCTTTACGAGAGCATCGGCTATCACGAATACGAGCAGAAGCTCGACGCGCTGTTCAATCAGAACAAGGGAGACTTGGGGCGATGAGCGATACCGTAACGAGTGAAGCGCCGGCCGCCGCGGGCGCATTCAAGCCGAAGAAATCCGTCGCGCTGTCGGGGGTGACGGCGGGGAACACCGCGCTGTGTACCGTCGGCAAGACGGGTAACGACTTGCACTATCGCGGGTACGACATTCTCGACGTCGCGAGTACGTGCGAGTTCGAGGA
>NZ_FCOL02000166.1 GCF_001544515.1 Caballeronia terrestris | reverse complement strand
TAAGCAACATTCTCCTTCAATCGCCACCGCCTTCTCCTGCTTCCCTACGCCGCATACACCAGATTCAACGATAGCTCCCTGCCGGGCGCGCTATTGCGTAACCGCCGAGAGCGGCGTACTGTGCTATAGAACTATATAGCTCTATGTTTCTAGCCCAACTATATGTCCACAGTTGCAAACACCACCGATGTCTTCGCGGCCCTTGCGCGGCCGGACCGGAGCGGGGCGCCGAAGTACATGCGCCTGTGCTCGGTATTGCTTCAGGCGATTACCGCGGGGCACTGGAAGGCGGGCGACAGGCTCCCGACGGAGGAAGAGCTTGCGGAAATGACTCCGTTCAGCCTCGGGACCGTGCAGCGGGCGCTGCGCATGTTGGTCGATCAGGGCGTGGTGGTGCGGCTGCACGGGCTCGGCAGCTTCGTGGCGAAAAACGATCTGCGCATGGAGGACCCGTGGCACTGCCGTTTCTTCGCAGACGACGGCGAGAGCTTCCTCCCTGTCTACTCGAAGGTGGTGAGCCGGGAGCGAGTGAGCGGCAAGGGCGCGTGGACGCGCTATTTTCCCAATGTCAACGAGCATCTCATGCTGATCACACGAACGATCAATGTGAACGGCGAGTTCGATGTGCTCGTTCGGTTCTATATGGATAGTCGAATCCTGCCGCGCCTCTCGAAGGCGTCGTTGCGCTCCCTGGACGGCCTGAACTTCAAGACGCTCATCGCCAACGAGCTGAGCGTGCCAATCACTCGCATCACGCACGATATCAACGTGATCAAGTTCGATGCCGTCACGGCACAAGCCACCGCTACGAAGGCCGGCGAGGCGGGTCTGTTTATGCGCGCAGCGGCCATGATGGGCGCGACCGCATGCGTGTACTACCAGGAATTCTCCATTCCGGCGACGAACCGGGTGCTCAGCGTGCCCGACCAGTTACCGAGAATGGGTCACACTTCGCGCTGAACTTTTTGGGGGCAGAGCATCGCCCCAAAAAAATTTGCGACGCGAAAACTATAGTCCTACATAGTTGGAGGAATTATGAAAGATTCGCAAAACCTGCTCATCATCATGTCCGACGAGCACAATCCGAAAATGCTTGGCTGCGCGGGAAACAAGATTGTCGAGACCTCGAATCTTGATGCGCTCGCCGCGCGCGGCACGCGTTTCAGTTCAGCGTATTGCACGAGCCCGGTCTGCATTCCGTCGCGCGCGTCGTTCGCGGTTGGCAAGTACATTCACCAGATCGGCTACGCCGACAACGCCGACGCCTACGACGGCGAAGTGCCGAGTTGGCATCACAAGCTGCGCGAGCGCGGCCACAACGTCACATCGATCGGCAAACTGCACTTCAAGCTGACAGGCGAAGACCATGGTTTCACGGAAGAAGTCATTCCCATGCACATCATCGAGGGCAAAGGCGATCTGATGGGCCTGGTCCGCAGCGACTTGCCGGTCCGCAAGGGCGCCTACAAGATGGCCAATATGGCCGGCCCCGGCGAGAGCCAGTACACGTTCTACGACCGCGACATCGCGGCGCGCGCACAAACTTGGCTGCATGAAATGGCGAAAAAGCAGCCGGACAAGCCGTGGGTCCTGTTCGTTTCTTTTGTCGCGCCGCATTTCCCGCTGACGGCGCCGCCCCAGCACTTTTACAAGTACTACAATCAGGACCTGCCGCTTCCGAAGCTGTATCGGAAGGAGGAGCGGCCCACGCATCCCTATCAGATCGACTACCGCAGCAGCTTCAACTATGACGATCATTTCGACGACGAGAAGCTCAAAAGAGCGCTTGCCGGCTACTACGGCCTGTGTTCCTTCCTTGATGAAAACATCGGTCACGTGCTCAACGCGCTGCAGGGCGCAGGCCTTGCCGACAGCACGCGGGTGATGTACACGAGCGACCATGGCGACAATCTCGGCTCGCGCGGCATGTGGGGCAAGTCGACCTTGTTCGAAGAGGCATCGGGCGTGCCTTTGATCGTCGCGGGCCCCGGCATCGAGCCGGGCAAGGTCGTGGATACCCCGGTGAGCCATGTCGATACGTATCCGTTCATTCTGCGCTCGGTCGGTGAGACGGATCCCGCGCTCACGGAAGGCTTCCCCGGCGTTTCGCTTGACGACATCGCCGACGGCGCCAAACCCGACCGCAACGTGTTGACCGAATACCACGGCATGGGGTCAGCAACGGGCGCATTCATGATCCGTCACAACCAGTACAAATACATCTACTACGTCGACTATCCCGCGCAACTGTTCGACCTCAAAGCGGACCCGGAAGAACTCCACGACCTCGGGACGGACCCGGACTACGCGAGCGTCCTAAGCGACTGTCATGAGCGGCTGCTCAAGATCTGCGACCCGGAGGACGTCGATCGCATGGTGCGCGAGCGCCAGTCCGAGTTGCTTTCGCTGAACGGGGGTCGCGAAGCGGTGATCGCACGAGGCGATCTAGGCTTCAGCCCCCCGCCGGGCGCGCCTGTCGTGTTCGACTAACGCGGATCTGGAGCGAGAAAGCCACCGCGCGCGCGGGCGTCGCAGGAAAAAAGCATAGACAACCGGTCCAAAAGGGCACGCGCGGTGCACTACCCATATCGGGGAGACATGAGCTCGCGACAGGCACTCTTTCGGCTGCAAGAAGCTCGCAGCCTGCCTCCGAGCCAGAGAAATGAGGAACGTATGAACGTTTCGAATCAGAAATTCCAGTTCGCGTCGGTTCTGTTCGCGTGCTGGTTCGCAAGTTATCTTGAGCGATTCCTGATCAACCTGGCGCTTCCCTATATCGGCGCCGAATTCAAGATTGACGAGTCGGGGCTGGGCCTGCTTCTCAGCGTTTTCTTCGTTGGCTACGCCGTCATCCAAATTCCGGGCGGGTGGGTTGCCGACAAGATTGGAACCCGCAAGACCATTCTCTTCGCCGTGTTCATGTTTGCAATCTTCACTGCAGCAAGCGGACTGGCGTGGTCGCTGGTCGCACTGTTCGTGATTCGATTCCTCTTCGGTATCTTTGAAGGAAGCTTCCCATCTGCCGCATACAAGGCGGTGGCCGAAGGCTATGCGAAGCATGAGCGGGCGCGGGTACAGTCGTTCATGCTCGCAACGAACCCGCTCAGCCTCGTGGTCGCGCCGCTCATCGCTGTTCCGCTGATTGCACATACGGGCTGGCGCGGAATGTTTATCTGTTCGTCGGTCTTCGGCGTGCTCGCATTTCTTTTGTACTTCTTCGGAACGCGCCAGTCCCATCCCGCACCCAGTAACGTCTCGACGGCCAGCGGTCATCACGAGCCGCCGCTTCCCTTCAGGGAACTCATCAAGGACAGCAATATCTGGAAGATTTCAGTCATCAACTTCGGCGTCAACATTCTCATCTGGGGCTTCCTGTCCTGGCTGCCCTCCTACATGCTGAAGGTTCAGAAGCTCGACTTGGCCCATGTGGGCATCGTTTCCGCGTTGCCAGGCGTCGCAGGTGTGGTGGGCATGCTTTCAGGCGGCTGGCTGGCCGACAAGCTGTTCGCTGGACGCGAAAAGTACCTGTTGTTCCTGAGCGTTACGCTTGCGGGCTTGAGTTTATTTGTGATGCTGAGCGCGCCGACCCTGCCGGTGGTGGTTGCCTGCCAGCTCATTCTCTCCTTCAGCATGAAGATATCCTTCATTGCGCTCTGGGCTTTTCCGTTGAAACTGATCGAGGCGAAAGACATGGGCATGGCATCGGGCATAGTCAATCTGGGAAGTCAGCTTGCGGGCGTCGCATCACCGGCTGTGATGGGGTTCCTAATCGTGGCACGTCATGGCTCCTACGATGGCGCGTTCGCTTTTCTCGCCGCCTGCACGGTCATCTGCGCTGTTGTCACGCTTACTTTGCCGGGAAAGCGGGTGACGTCCGCGCATAACACCGGCAAGGCAGAACTCGCGACGGAGAAGCAATAATCCGTTCGCTCGAATGAGTCTGAAACACGTGCGCGCCGAGGTCACGCGGCGCTAGTAGTCTTCCTGGTCCACCGTGGAAATGGCAAACCAGAAGAACCAACGGCGCTCGCGGCCGTCCTGCGGGCGGGGTCAAGACACGTCGACGGCGTCCTGAATCCCGCGCCGGTTCACAGGTTTGCTTAATGTAGTAGCGGCTCTTTCGACCGTTGACCTTAACTTGTTAGATTCCTCGACATTGGCGCAAGTAGAAGTCTGAAACGCGCCATTACGTCGCACGGACGACGTTACCATCCGTAAGACCCGCTCGCCTTAACAAAAACAATAGTGCTCATTTTCTGGCTTAAACTTCGCGGTCACGCTCAGCAGCTTTTCCGCTTTTCTGACTCTCACATGATGCTCGTCTGGGCGGTCGCGGTCGGCGTCGCGGGCGCGTGCGCGACAGCATTGTTTCGGGAAGGTATCCGGTTGACGCAGGCGCTGCTCGGCGACCATACGGAAGGCCTGGTCGCGCTCGCCGAAAGCCTGCCGTGGTACATACGCATCCTCTTGCCAGCGGCAGGAGGGCTGGTCGCGGGCGGTTGTCTGATCATCGCCAACCGGCGCAAGACGAGGCAGTCGAGCACCGACTACATGGAAGCGGTCACCATCGGCGATGGCGTCGTGCCGGTCTGGCAAAGCGCGTGGCGCGGCGCGTCGTCGCTGCTCACGATCACCAGCGGCGGTTCCATCGGCCGTGAAGGGTCGATGGTTCAACTCGCCGCGCTCGTCTCCTCGCTCATCGGCCGATGGATTCACTTCGATCCGCCGCGCCTGCGTCTGCTCGTCGCGTGCGGCGCGGCGGCGGGGATCACGTCGGCGTACAACGCGCCGATCGCGGGCGCGTTCTTCGTGAC
>NZ_FCOL02000165.1 GCF_001544515.1 Caballeronia terrestris | reverse complement strand
AGTGGAGGACGGTGCGTCCGGTTCGTTGACGCACCGCTCATCAAAGACAGGCGATTTCAGGTGCAATCTCTAACAGCGTTCGTCCTCAATCGCATTCAATTAGGAATACGGAAGGAGACAATGGGTAAATCTATCTAAGCGATCCGTTTTGTGCTGAAGGACCTTGAAAACCGAAAGAACGAAGGAGTACCTGTGAACAAACTGCCCTACCTGATGGCCGCGCGCGGGATCGTAAAGAGTTACGGCCCAACGAGTGTCCTCAAAGGCTTCGATCTGTCGGTCGCCGCAGGAGAGGTGCATGCTTTTCTCGGCGGAAACGGGGCCGGCAAATCTACCCTCATCAAGATTATCTCTGGACAGATCGAACGCGACGGGGGAAGTCTCGAGTTCGCACAGAACCGTGCATCGTCGGGAGGCGCTGAGACGCCCGACGAGAACTCAATCGCGGTCGTCAGCCAGGAGCTCGCGCTGCTGCCGCATCTGACGGTCGCTGAGAACATCGCGCTGCCACGGCGTCATCGCGCATGGAGCCAGTTCAACGGGGGCGAGGCACGCCGCATAGCCGTCGATGCCCTTTCGCTAATCGACCCTGCGTTCGCGCATGCCGCCGTCGACCGGCTCGTGGCGGATCTGAGTCTGCATGAACGGCAACTGGTCGAGATCGCTCGTGCGCTGGACTCAGGGGCGTCTCTACTTCTGCTCGACGAGCCGACCGCGAACCTGACTGCTGGCGAGACGGAGCGGCTTTTTGCCGTTCTTAGACGGCTTGCGGTCGACAAGGGGCTCGCAGTGTTGTTCGTTTCGCATCGGATGCGAGAAATCCGTCAAATTGCCGACGTCTGCACAATCATTCGAAACGGTCAGACCGCCGTCGATCGGGTGGCGCTGACGTCGATCACCGACGCTGAAATCGTCGACCAGATGGGTCAGGCCGCCGTGGACATAACGAAAGAGCCACCGCGAGACCAACGAAGGCGAAATGGCAGCACCGGCACCCACGCTGGCACGCCCAACACGTTACGCATGCAAACGGAGGGAATCGATCTCGAAATCGGGGCAGGCACCCTTCTTGGGCTTGCCGGGCCGCCTGCCGGGCCGGAAGCGTTGATGGACGCCCTCACCGGCGTCTCGTCGACGAACGAGTGGTCCATCGCGCGCAATGGAATGGCGGTCGCTTATCGGCGGCCCTCTGCCGCTGCGCGCGATGGCATCGGATTCGTCTCGGGAGACCGCGCTAACAAGGGGATTCTTGCGAACCTCCCGATCGTCGACAACCTCGCCGCGTCGGCACGCGTAATCGGACGCAAACGCACCGTGCGCGACACGGAAGTGACCGATGGCCGCGACCTGCTCCATGCGCTCAGCATCCGTGCGGGCTCGCTTTGGGACTTGCCCGCAACTATCAGCGGCGGAACGCAACAGAAGCTGCTGATCGCGCGCTGGCTCAAATTAAAACCAACGGTACTGGTGCTGGAAGAGCCGACGCGTGGTGTCGACATCGGCACGAAGCGGGAAATCTACACACTGATTCGCGAGATGGCGGCGCAAGGCGCAATTATCGTCTGGTGGTCGACCGAATACGTTGAGCTGGCCGAGTTGTGTGACACCGTGCTCGCGTTCGATCCGGACGGTCGGCCAACGTCAATCTTGAAAGATACCCAGATCAACGAGGCGGAACTCGCGCATGCAACCGGCATGGCGGCCTAAGACCTAGTGGCAGCAAAAAACGCTATTTGAAAGCGGTGCATGAGACGCCGGCTCGATTACTTAACGGAGACGAACATGAAGACGGTCATTCAACCAGTCGCAGATGCATCACGCCCACGCGGCCGCAGTCGTTTGCTGAGTCTTTACCGAACCGAGATCGCTATCGCGATTGCCATCATCGTGATGGAACTGGCTGTCGGCTTCATCGTGCCAGCAGCGCTATCGGTCGGTAACGTGTCTAACGTCGCGCAAGCGTCCGCGCCCCTCGTCATCATGGCGTTCGGCGTATTGCTTGTCGTCATTACCGGTGGCATCGATCTTTCCGTAGGCTCCGTTTTTTCATTGACGGGCATGGTCACGGGCCTGGCTATGGCACACGGCTTCGGTGCGTTCGTCAGCTGTGCGGCTGGCTTGTCTATCGGGCTGTTGATCGGTGCCGTCAACGGAGCGCTGGTGACCTACATCGGCCTGGCGCCGTTCGTCGTGACGTTGAGCACTTATGCGATCGCCGGAAGCCTCTCGTTCATCGTGACCGACGGCCATTCGCTGCCGATCTCCGATCCGAACTTCTGGCTGCTCGACGCGGGAACGCTCATCCCAGGCGTGCCCAACTACGTGCTTTGGTGTGCCGTGTTGCTGATCGTCATCGAAGTCTGCCTTCGCAAGCTCGTGGCCGGTCGCTGGCTCTACGCGATCGGCAGCAGCAGCTCGTCGGCGCGTGTGATCGGAATTCCCGTCAATCGCGTGCGCATGTCGGCGTATGTCCTGTCTGGTCTGCTTGCATCGTTTTCCGGGCTGGTCAGTGTCTCGTACATCGGGAATTCCGAAGCGACGGCAGGATCGAGCCTCATGCTCCAGGCAATTGCGGCGGTCGTCATCGGCGGCGCCAGTCTTTTTGGCGGCACAGGGTCGGCGATCGGCGCGCTGCTCGGCGCGTTAATGATCACCATCATTCAGAACGGCGCGAACCTCATCGGCGTTAATAGTTTCTGGCAAGGCACCGTCACGGGTGTCGTCATCCTCATTGCGGTGCTGATCGACCGCGTGACCAAAGCCCGGCGCTAGAGCCGGACACTACATAAACGGAGACATTTCATGTTGAACAGCATTGCTCAATCGATGCGGCATCCCGTGCGCGCCATTGCATTCGCTTCCATCGCGTTCGGCCTGTCGCTGGCGGCTAACTCTGCGAAAGCGGCGGATGCCAAGACCGTCGCTTACATCGCACCGTCGCTCGACATTTCCTACTGGCAGTGGGTGGGCTACGGCGTGAAGGAAAGAGCCAAGGAGCTTGGTATGAATTACATCGAGCTGACTTCCGAGAACTCGCCCGCCAAGCAAATGGACAATGTTCGCACCGCGCTCACACGCGGCGTCAGCGCAATAGTGATGGGCCCCGTGAGTTCCACAAGCACACCGCAGGTTCTGCGCGTGTTGAAGGAGAAGCAAGTTCCGATCGCTTTCGCCGGAATCGGTCCGCAACCGGGACAGACCGACTACACGTCCGCGGTCACGGCGAACAACTATGAAACCGGAAAGGCGCAAGGCTCGTATGTGTGCAAGCTCGCGAAGGAGCGTGGCAGCAATAAGATCGGCATGCTCTCCCTACCGCAGGATCGCGAGAACGCGCAGAAGTATCTGACGGGGGCGAAGGAATCGTTCAAGGCCGATGGCTGCGATCTGACGCAGATGCTCGAGACGCATGGACTCACGGTATCGGAAGCCGTTGCTCAAGCGAACGACATCCTCACCGCGCATCCCGACATTCGCGCGTTGTATGGCATGTATGACGAGGCCGGCACGGGCGCCGCCAAGGCATTGCAAACACGGGGCATGACAGGCAAGGTCGCGGTCGTGACAGCAGACGGCAGCCCGACCACGATCAAGCTGCTGCGCGATGGCGCGATTCAAGGATTGTTCCTGCAGGAAGCGGTAGGGCAGGGCATCGATGCGACGACTCAGGTGTCGAACGCTCTGACTGGCAAGCCGACAACGCAGCAACTCGCGTTGAAAGAGCCGCTGGTGACCAAGGAGACCATCGACCAGCCTGATGCGCAGAAGGTGGTCAAGCGAGTTTATCCGCCGTCGGCAGGGAAATACTGAAGCACTCGCATCCAGGTGAACGTCGGTCGGAAGCACGCTTCCCGCCGACTGTCCTTGCTAACGAACATGACGAACCGATCAGGAGACAACGTGGACAACCTGCCTATCATCGATCCCCATCATCACCTGTACGATCTGAAAACCGGACGCTATCCGTGGTTGCAAGACAAAATGCTCGAGCGAGTCTTTGGCGACTACTCGGCGATCCGTCGCGACTATCTGATCGACGATTTTCGCGAAGACATCAAGAATCAAAATGTCGTCAAGACGGTTCACCTGCAGGTGGAGTACGACCATAACGACCCGGTCGCGGAGACTCGCTGGCTGCAAAGCGTGGCAGACCAGCATGGCTATCCGCACGGCATCGTGGCGTTCGCGGACCTTGCTTCACCGAACGTCCAGCAGACGATCGAAGAGCACTGCGCTTTTCCGAACGTTCGCGGGATCCGCCAGTGCCTCAACTACCATCGCGATCCGGTCAAGACATTCATCGAGCATCCGCATTTGATGAGCGATGCGCAGTGGCAGCGCGGCTATGCGCTGCTCAAGCGCTTTGATCTCTCTTTCGATCTGCAGCTTTACTACACGCAGATGGCCGAGGCGCTCGCGCTTGCAAAGAAGTTTTCCGACACGCCGATGGTGCTCAACCATACGGGCATGCCGGTCGATCGAGACGCTGACGACATCGCTGCCTGGCGAGCAAACATGAAATTGCTCGCGTCTGCACCAAACGTGTTTTGCAAGATATCGGGGCTCGGCATGGGCGACTGGAAGTGGACGACCGACAGCATCCGCCCGTTCGTTCTTGCTGCCATCGATGCGTTTGGCACAGAGCGTTGCATGTTCGCGAGTAACTTTCCAGTCGACAAGCTGTTTAGCAGTTACGACGAAGTCTTCAATGCGTTCAAAGCCATCACGCTCGACTTCTCGGACGCTGAGCGTCGAGCGCTGTTTCACGACAATGCAGAGCGGATTTACAGATTGTAGGGGCCCGCCAAATAGGAGCCGGGGCAGCCCTATACCACGACAGCGCTGTCCCAGACTTACACAGAGGTGAATCAAGATGCACATCGGAGTGCCTGCTGAAACGCGGGCGAACGAGGCGCGCGTCGCCGCGACGCCCGAGACGGTCAAGAA
>NZ_FCOL02000164.1 GCF_001544515.1 Caballeronia terrestris | reverse complement strand
GCTCAAGCACAGATTGCGGGAGCAGTACGCGGATTACTACCTGTCGGCCTGACGCGCCGACGCAACAGCAGCGCATTTTCATACAAGCAACAACCAATAAGCCGCCGGGTGAAACCCAGCGGCCCCAAGACCGGAGGAGACAGAATGCGATTCAAGTTAAAGTCGACCAGTACTGCGGCGCTGGTGATGTTCGCCACGACCGCCCATGCCCAATCGTCGGTTACGCTCTACGGCGTACTTGACACCGGACTCCTGTATCAAAGCACCTCGGCGGCAACGTTCCAGCCCCACGCGCCCGACCTGGGCCATGTCTATCAACTCAAGGACGGTGGTATCTATGCCAGCTATTGGGGCCTGAAGGGAAGCGAAGACATCGGCGGAGGCTACAAGATCAACTTCAAGCTGCAGGGCGTATTTAACACCGCGAACGGCAGGTTTGGCCTGTCCGATACACCGGGTACGACCGCGATCTTCAATCAGTTCGCCACGATCGGAGCGTCCGGCCCGTTTGACTCGATCGACGCCGGCCGGCAGATCATCCCGATGATCTACGCGATGTCGGAAACCGATGTCCGTGGCGCACAGTATTTTGGCAGTATCCTAACTGCATGGCTGGGTATCAATCAGGCGGCCGGCTGGCCCGGCACCAGCACTAACGCCCCGATCGGCGCCCTGTATGACAGCAATGCGCTGGTCTACAATTCGCCGAAATTCTATGGCGCCTCGCTCGCGCTCGAGTACGCGCCGGGCGGTGTTGCCGGCCAGTTCCAAGGCGGCACGCGCGAGTCGGCGGTGCTCAAGTATTCGAACTACGGTCTGAATCTGGCCGCCGTGTACTACAACGGGCATGACACCAATCCGTTTCCGCTCACGTATCCGGCAGCGCCGGCTGTGCCCGCGACGGGTCTGGCCAACAATCGCTTCTATTATCTCGGTGCGATGTACACGATCAGCGGGTTCTCAATCTCAGCCTCGTACGGCATCGGCAAGAACCCGGCGAATAGCAACACCGCGGACTTCGAAATGGCATCGGGTGGCATTGGCTACCAGTTCAATGCGCGATTCAAGGTCACGTCCGGCTTCTACTACCTGAAGGACCGGAATCATTCGGCGAATCATTCGAGCGAAGTCGCAGTGGGTGCCGAATACAACCTGTCCCAGAGGACCAAGGCATACGCGCAAGTCGGCTATGTCAACAACGATGGCACCATGAACCAGACGGTCATCTATGGAGCTCCCGTCGCGCCGGGCAAGTCGACTACGGCGGCGATGGCCGGCATCCGACATACCTTCTGATTTCGCAACCTACAGCAAGCACCCGGAGTATTCAATGAAGAGCATGACGACATTTAGGCTGGCCGTCGGAGCCGTAGTTGTTGCTACCTCCATGACGGCATGGTCCCAGATTAGCGAAACGGCCAGTGCGCCGGGCTCATCCACGATGGCCGCGTCGGGTTCGGCGGCACCGGCCACTGGAAGGAAGGCGAATCGTGCCCTTCGCCGGCAGGTTTATAACGCCATCGCGAAGAACAAGGAGATCAGTGCAGGAAATATCAGCGTAATCGCGAAAGACGGCGCTGTGACGCTCAGTGGCACGGTCACGGACGCGTCTCAGGTGGGCAAGGTCGCGGAAATCGCGAAGGGCGTTCCCGGAGTAACCTCAGTCACCAACAAGCTGACCGTGCAAAAACCTTTTGGCGGCATGTAAGTTGCCGTAGTCGGCGCTGGGGTTCGGCGGGGGATCGATTAACAAGGGGCCCCGATCGTCATCCGCAATGTTGACCTCCGATCAGGCGGCCTCGCATCGCTTCGCAGGCTGTTCGTTTGGCGTGGAGCGACTCGACGATGCTCGCGAGTTCCGCCGTCATCAGCGTGGTGTCAGAAGAAGCCGTGGGCGAAAGCGAAATGTGTCGTGTGCAGACCCGCAGCGTCATTCTCGAAGAAGGGTGATTGCGATCCCGCCGCGCCGGATTCTCCCATTGGCCTCTACTGCCGATTGGTCCCGAAGCCGGTCACTCACGACTCGCGCAATGGGCCAGGACCGACAAAGTGATTCCGGACGATCGCGATGGCGCCACTCTCGGAGTTTGTAACGCGGGTACCAACGAACGCACAGGACGATGACTTCGCGTCCAAAGGTTGCGGCGGCAATCGAGTGTGATGACATAACAGGTCGGACCGGAACTCGCAAAGCCTGGATTACAGAGAGAGTCTAGAGCTCGGGGACGGGATGAGGGAATGAGGCGCGAGTCAGCGGATTTCATTGGGGCCAGCAGCGAAGCAGGCTGCAAGAAGACCGAATGTAGAGCTGCAACCTATCCTATCGCTCAACACACGCGAAAACCCATCGCAAACGGAGGCGTTCATGTAGACCTCTGTAATGCGGTAGCCAACCCGCGAATATCAGATCCTATGAAGCCAGGGCCTCTTGAGTTTTCAGCCCGCTACTGATGAAGCGATATAGAACCGGCGATCGAGCCATCAGCCCGATCGCACAGGCAATTCACCAATGCCGTTGAGCCGCCCTGCAATGAAATCCCGGAGAGCTTTGACTTTGGCAGAGAACCGGCGGCTTGGTAGGTACGCCATATAGATGCGTTCGCCTGTCAGACGGTTGACCAGCCGGTAGTCAGGCAACACCACTACTAGCTCGCCGCGTCGAACGTGCTCGCGGATGAGCCATACCTCGAAGTCACAGATGCCTCCGCCCGCGCAGGTTGCTTGGAGAAGCAGTTCGTTGTGATCTGCCTGCAGGTTCCCTTTGGGGAGCACTGAGCGGCGGACGTCGTCGAGCACAAAATGCCAGTAGGGTGTCCCCGTCAGGATGCAGGTAACGCAGGCAGTTATGCCGGTGTAGGTCGTCTGGAAGCGTCGGTGTACCGTTCCGTGCCAGATAGCCAGGAGTCGCGCACAACACCGTCTGGTTGCAGCGTATGCGTCAGCG
The DNA here is from genome assembly GCF_001544515.1 of Caballeronia terrestris. Taxonomy (GTDB): domain Bacteria; phylum Pseudomonadota; class Gammaproteobacteria; order Burkholderiales; family Burkholderiaceae; genus Caballeronia; species Caballeronia terrestris. Next base: position 2,082 of record NZ_FCOL02000164.1, on the reverse strand, counting down.
TAACCCGTCACAAGATGGTGCGCGACGAGCTTTTCTGCGTCAGATCGGGACGAGACGATGTAGGGAAGACGGCCCTCTGGATCTCAGAATGAGCGGCCTTGCTCATGCCAATAGTGCCAGTCCGCGACCGCGACTCGAGTCGGCTTGTCGCCGCTCAACGGAGCGATTTGAGCCAGGGGCGCCACCACGTCGCGTTCTTTCCACCGAACCCAGACGAAGATTCCAACCCGACACAGGTCTTCATGAGCGAGTCCGGTGACGCAGACGTGTTCGTCCCTGGTCAGTGGCGAGGAGTCGATAGCAGTACCACGACATCGCACACTCTTCCTCGGTATAAGCGTCGACGACGACTTCCATCTCGATGCGATGTTCACGTTCCGCGTTGAGTTTTGTCTTGGCCATGATGTCGTTTGATAATCTCGTCGGTTGGGACTACAGGTCGACGATATGGCGCAGCAGGCCAAAGGAAACGCGCCAGTGTCCTTCCGAGTCTGTCACGGCGATCGACGCAGTCTTCGAATTCAGTCTGACGATGGTGCCAACGCGTTCGTTCAGGTGTTTGTCGGTGAACCCGACTGTGTCGCCGATGAAGAACTCTTCGCGTTTTGCGCGCGGCGGCGGCGCCGGTTCAGGATGAATCGGGGCGGCGCTGTCGGGAACGATCGCCGCGTACGGAATCGCCCAGTGGCGCCGGCTCAGGCTGTCCTGAACGATCGCTTGCGTATGGCGGAGCTCGATGACGGTGCCTTGAGAAACTGGCCCCAACGGATTGTCGCCGATATAACTGACGGCCATGCCAAGGTGCAGACGCTGACGCACTTCGAGGATGCGTCGGGGGTCATCGAGCATTTTGCCGATGGCCAGGTAAAGACGATACAACTCGGCGCTGGGCGCCCGCCGAAGCGTGTCGAGAATGTCCATAATGTGAAGACGTTTAACGGGCGAGCGGCAGCAGTTCGTGCACGCGGTTGACAGGATACGACGGCAGCTTCTCGAGCGTATCCTTGAGCCACGCATACGGCTCAAAGCCGTTCAGACGAGCCGTGCCGAGAAGGGAGTACATCGTAGCAGCGGCTCGGGCGCCACGTGGCGAGCCCGCGAAGGTCCAATTCGCCCTTCCCAGGGCAAGCTCGTGCTCATTCTGCCCATATCGGGCAGGAAATTGAAGTCCATTACCGTTGGCATCCGCTATATGGTCGCCGCGTCAAGGTTCGAGACGTCGAGGAACGCAGCGGTGGTCGCGTGGTTCATGTTGAAGCCGGCCCCGGGATAGTCAGGGTGATGGCGGCATGGATGCTGGATCGTGCCGTGTGTTCAGCCATGGAGCTTGGCGAGCCGAGAGTCACCGTCGCGGCGTTATGCGGCCTGCATCGGCTGCTTGTTGATCGGCGCTTGCGCGCACACTCTTCGGACGGTTTCAACATCGTCCGGGAGAAACGCAATGGACAAGCTGCCAAAGAGCGTTCCAGCACGAACGCAATCGCCAGTGGTGACGCCGCGCCAGATGAGCATGAGGTTCGACAACGCCGAACTTCAGGGAATGAACGCGGAGCAGCGCGCAAGGGCGATCACGCGTCTTGCGAGCCTGCTGATACAAGCCGCGGGCGCCACCACCGCGAAGGAGTGTGACGATGACGAACGCTGATCGTCTGCCGGCGCCCCTTCTCAAGCGCAAGGCGGTAGTTTATGTTCGGCAGTCGACGCAGGCTCAGGTCCAGGTGAACCTGGAGAGCAAGCGTCGCCAGTACGAACTCGTGGACGAAGCCAAGCGTCGCGGGTTTAGCGAGATCGAGGTCATCGACGACGACCTGGGCCGATCGGCGAGTGGAGCGGTGGCTCGGCCAGGCTTTGAGCGCCTCGTGGCATTGCTTTGTGCCGGTGAAGTCGGGGCTGTCCTTTGCCTGGATGCGTCACGTCTTGCCCGTAACGGGCGCGACTGGCACCATCTGCTCGAACTGTGCGGTCTCGTCGAAGCGAGAGTGATCGACCTTGATGGCGTATACGATCCTTGCCGGCCGAACGACCGGTTATTGCTCGGCATGAAGGGCAGCATCAGCGAGTTCGAGCTCAACGTGCTTCGAA
>NZ_FCOL02000163.1 GCF_001544515.1 Caballeronia terrestris | reverse complement strand
CATGGGCGTTGTGCCACCACGTGAAAGTTGGCATCGGCATAAATGGTCGAGCCTGTGGGTGTCATATCGGCCTCGCTCGCCAGCACGGCCGCAACTCGCCCGATCTCCTCGATGATGACCAGATGCCGCGCCTTGCAGTGCTGCCCTATGGCGTGGCAAAAGCCGATTCAACGTGGAGCCCGGGGACTCAGAAATTATAGTTCGGTGCTTCCGGATGGGGGCGGGACACTTGGCGCAACGCGCCGTTGCTTAGTTTTGAGCAAGCGGCGCGCGGGGTCTACTGCAGATCCGATCTCGGAGATGCTCACCGAGCAGGTTTTGTACCGCAAAGACCCAAAATCCCACTAAAGAATCCCGATCAAAAAAATCGATGCGCCCCCAGACATGCACCACTGTGGCGAGACTCGAAGCGCTTCTCGTACCTCACTGATTGTTGTACTTTATGGGAGTAACACGCCGGCGCAGTTGCCGAGTGTCGCTGTTCCGCACAACAGCTGGGTCCCCGTCTTGGTCTTGTCATGGGCCGTCGAGTTCAACCCGGCGACGCTCACCGACCGGCGTCCTGCGTCGCCACTTTGGCTTGCTTCATTTCGCGGACCGATCTGCATCGTCCACTTCGCGTGCCGCCTGGTCCCAAAATTTCGCATCCTGTCTTTCTGGGTTACCGGCTTGCTCCCAAAGGATTCGCGCACGAGGTCGAATCCGGGCGTCCCTCTCGAAGGTGTGCTCCAACGCTTCGACGCTCTCGCCATTCTCGTCGACGTGGATGCTCAATACATCATAGCCGTCGGCGATCGTGGTCCAATTCGCGACCCGCTTGGTCTCTTCAAACTGAACAATAGCCGAAGCGACTGCTTCGTGCTTCGTTCCCTGAGCGACCGAGACACACAAGAGCTCGCTGTGGTGCGGAAGCCCGGCATGGTCGAGAATCTCTTTGTAAAAGATGACTTCGAAGGGACGCCGTTCAGAGCCACCGCCTTCCAGGTCCGTTATCGAAATGACGCCGACTAGATGCCCGTCATCGTCGACGACCGCAAGCCGTTGTACATGAGCGTCCCGCATGACCGCGGCCGCCGTTTCGATCGAGTCGTCCTTCGAGCAGCAAATCGCGTCCACCGACATGGCTTCGCGAACACGCATGTTATTTGCGTCTCGACCCTCCGCAACGCCGCGCATTGCGATATCGCGGTCGGTAATTATTCCGAGAAGCCGGCCATCCTGGCATACCGGTAGACAACCAATGTTGTCTTTCCGGAGCTTGCGCGCGGCTGCTGCCAACGTCTCATCAGGCTCCAGGAATATGGCGGGTTTCATCCTCTTGCTGACTAACATGGTATTGCCTTCGGATTAAGGTCAGTTGCATTGCGGCCCCCGGCGAGGAACGCCGCAAAGTAGCGGTGTTCCGTTGCAGGGTTTAGCCGCAAGGAGTGTGGGAGTGGGCTTTGTTTTATGAAGGAGCTGTCGCCCGATCAGGAATCAAACGCCGCAGCTGTTATTTGGCGTTTTTGCCTTCTCAGAGCCGCAGTCTGTTCGTTGAGGCTACTCCTTGTTGAAAGACGGAAACTAGTTTATTTATGCGCCTTCGAAAAAATCGGACCGGGGCACCCTGCTTGTCGAGCGTTCAGCCGCGTTCGCCCTAACAAAGGTCCTTCGCTAAACGATGCCCTCGGAAGAGTCGCTGTCCGTAACGAACAATCATCCTCAGAGTTGTCTGGGCGCGAGCTTTGCGGTCGGTTGCCGAGGCGAAGCAGGGTCTCGAAGCGGCTTTCACGTGCATTTGTCAGCACCGATGGTGGAAGCGGACTTGTTTGTAAACTCAAACCCGTACGCTACCGTACCGACTTTCACCCCGACGCGCGCGCACTGTAGTCATGGATGCCACTCGTCCCCATGGAAGGGTTCCCGAGACGGCGTCGCGCAACGTGATCATCGTCGATCGCTTGCATCAACAGCCGCCGTTCAGGCAGGACGCGGCTACGATGCCTCCCATCAGATCATCTTATTTCCCGCCGCTGTGTTCGTGGCGGCGAGTCAATGGCGTTGCATGGCAGCGCTCCACCCGCCACGACTAGTTCGTTGGCGGGAGCTCGAGCCGGCAGTCCGCGAGGCGATCGATAGCTGAACGACGGCCTGTGTGAACCCACTTTCATAGCGATCGGTGGCGAGGAACCGGATATCCGGGTCCTTGCGCTCGCGAAACCGGAGTGCAAAATGTCACTCATTGAACCGACTGTCCACGACGGACTCGTCTTTGCCCTGCCCACTGATCTCGCTGCACGGGCGGAGATCTCGGGAATGAACGCTTACTGGTCGCTGGTCGCCGAAGCCGGGCGCGACTATGAAGGCTTTTGGGCGCGCCTCGCACGCGAGACGCTGACCTGGAGGAAGCCGTTCTCGACGACGCTCGACGAGACGAATGCACCGTTCTACACATGGTTCGAAGACGGCGAGCTGAACGCGTCGTACAACTGCCTCGACCGTCACGTCGAGGCTGGCAACGGCGAACGGGTGGCGGTGATCTTCGAGGCGGACGACGGCACGGTCACCCATGTCACCTACCGCGACCTGCTCCAACGTGTATGCCGTTGCGCAAACGCGCTAAAAAGGCGCGGCGTGAAGAAGAGCGATCGCGTCGTGATCTACATGCCGATGTCGATCGAAGGTATTGTCGCGATGCAGGCCTGCGCGCGTATCGGAGCCACGCATTCGGTTGTGTTTGGGGGCTTCTCGTCGAAGTCGCTGAACGAGCGGATGGTCGACGTCGGCGCAACGGTGCTGATTACCTGCGACGAACAGATGCGCGGCGGCAAGGCCCTGCCGCTGAAGAGCATCGCCGACGAAGCGCTCGCCGCAGGCGGTTGCGAAGCCGTTTCCAGCGTGATCGTCTACAAACGCACCGGAGGCAAAGTCCGGTGGAATCCGGAGCGGGACCTGTGGCTGCATGAAATCACCGATTGCGAGGCCGACACCTGCGAGCCTGAATGGGTCGGGGCAGAGCATCCGCTCTTCATCCTGTACACGTCCGGTTCGACCGGCACGCCAAAGGGCGTGCAGCACAGCACCGGCGGCTTTCTACTCTGGGCCGCGCAGACGATGAAGTGGACCTTCGACTGGAAGCCTTCGGACGTATTCTGGTGTACGGCGGACATCGGCTGGATCACGGGGCACAGCTACATCGCCTATGGCCCGACGGCCATTGGCGCGACGCAGGTCGTTTTCGAAGGCGTGCCGACCTTTCCGAACGCAGGCCGCTTCTGGGACATGATCGCGCGCCACAAGGTCACAACCTTCTACACCGCACCGACGGCGATTCGCTCGTTGATCAAGGTGTCGGACGCCGATCCGCTGGTTCATCCGAAGAACTTCGATCTGTCGACGCTGCGCATCATCGGGACAGTCGGTGAGCCGATCAATCCAGCCGCTTGGATGTGGTACCACGAGAACGTCGGCGGCGGGCGCTGCCCGGTCATCGATACATGGTGGCAGACCGAAACCGGTGGCCACATGATCACGCCGCTGCCGGGCGCGACGTCGCTCGTGCCTGGTTCGTGCACGCTGCCACTGCCGGGCATCCTGGCCGCCGTCGTCGACGAAACTGGCCACGACGTGCCGAACGGGCAGGGCGGGATTCTGGTCATCAAGCGCCCTTGGCCTTCGATGCTACGCACGGTGTGGGGCGACCCGGGGCGCTTTAAAAAGGGCTATTTCCCCGAAGATCTCGGCGGCAAGCTGTACCTCGCTGGCGACGGCGCGATCCGCGACAAGGAGACCGGTTACTTTACGATCACCGGACGCATCGACGACGTGTTGAATGTCTCCGGCCACCGGCTCGGTACGATGGAGATCGAATCTGCGCTGGTCGCCAACGCGATGGTTGCCGAAGCCGCCGTCGTCGGGCGTCCGGACGAGACAACCGGGGAAGTGGTCGTGGCGTTCGTGGTGCTCAAAGGCCCGCGTCCCGAAGGCGACGCAGCGGAAAAAATCGCGAACGAATTGCGCGCATGGGTCGGCAAGGAAATTGGGCCGATCGCGAAGCCCAAGGAAATCCGTTTCGGCGAGAACCTGCCGAAGACCCGCTCGGGCAAGATCATGCGCCGCTTGCTGCGCTCGCTTGCAGCGGGCGAGGAGATCACACAGGACGTGTCGACGCTGGAAAACCCCGCCATTCTGAACCAGCTTCGTTGAGCGCGGGAGCGTTCTCGTGGTACCAGTACTTCAGGAGCAGAATATGAGCACCGCATCGAATCAAATGAAGCTGGCGAACCCGGCGCCGCTGGGGCTCGCGGGATTCGCGCTCACCACCTGGCTGTTGAGCATGATCAACGCAGGCTGGTTCTCGGGCGATTCCATGGGACTCGTGCTGGCCTGCGCGCTCGCGTATGGCGGCACGGCGCAAGCGATCGCAGGGGTGATGGAATTGCCGCGAGGCAACACGTTCGGCGCGACGGCGTTCCTGAGCTATGGCGCGTTCTGGTGGTCGCTTGCACTCTTCATCGTGTTCTTTCATGGCAAGGTGCCTCCCGCCTTCGTCGGCTGGTACCTGTTCCTCTGGGGCGTCTTCACCTTCTACATGTGGCTCGCCACGTTCCGCTCGCCGCGTGCACTGCAGTTCATCTTCCTCGCATTGTGGATCACGTTCCTCCTGCTCGCTGGTGGCGAATGGACGGGCTCGGTAGCGCTGCGCATGGCGGGCGGATACGGAGGTCTGCTCACAGCCGTGCTCGCGTTCTATCTGTCTGCCGCCGATGTCATCAACGAAGTATATGAACGGACCGTGTTTCCGATCGGCGAGGCGCAGAGGTTCAGCCGGCACGCGGTCACCCTGTAGTGGACGATGCCGGAAGGTAGCCACGCTACTGGTTGTTCAGGAACATGTCGAAAGGAGAGTCATCATGGCAACACCTTTTCCCCAGATCACTGATTTCAGCAAGACGCTGGCGAGCTTCAAATTTCCCGGCGTCGATATGACGTCGTTGCTGGAAGCGCGGCGCAAGGACGTCGAAGCTCTCGCGGAGGCCAACACGCTCGCGTATGAAGGAATGCAGGCGCTGGTTCGAAAGCAAACGGAAATGCTTAATGCGAGCGCGCAT
>NZ_FCOL02000162.1 GCF_001544515.1 Caballeronia terrestris | reverse complement strand
GGTTCGGACGCCTTCAACTCGTTCATGGCAGCGTTCCTGTCGGCCTTGCGGTTGATCTTCGCGTTGGCGACTTCTTCTTCGTAGAGGGCCTTCGCATCGTCGACGACAGCCTCCATCTGCTGTTTGGAGGCTTTCTTCGATGCGCGATATTCGGCGTTCGCCCGGGCGTTCGCATTGCGCCGTTGCACGAAGGGGTCGGTGGGAACCTGCGCCACGGGTTGTCCCTGCGCGGGCGTCGTAACGCCGTCGGAAGAAGTCTGATCGTTCGGAAGATTGAGCGCCGATACGTCGGCCACGTTCCGGTCGGCGCCTTCCTGTTCCGGCATCGCGGGTCTCGCGCTCAAGCTATAGGTTAGGGTCGTGAGCGCAGCCAACACGCTGACAAACATACGAATCTGAGCCTGAGTCATATAACGCTTGCTCCGAAAATGTCCTGATGTCCACATGGCGCCGAGGGTCGCCATTCCATCGCAATTAGCCGTGGATACGCGATTGTCGACCCGCTGTTTGGACGCGGTCGGCGTTCGCATGCTTGCATCAGTCCACGGGCTCGCGAGCCTTTTCTCACTGGCGAAGTACCCACTGAACGAGAACATGTGCGTCTTCGCGCGAGAGTGCACCGGCGCCGCGTCCCGCGGCCGACGGCATCGCCATGTCTCCCCAGTGCGCCCGGCCTCCCAGTCGCAGCTTGCCTTCGAGCATGGCGCTGGCATCGGGCACGCGGTGGTAGTGCGCGGCGATCTCTCGAAAGGAGGGGGCGCGAAACGGGGTATCGACGGTGTGGCAAAACATGCAGCGATACCGGTCTAAGAGAGCCGTGGGTTCGCCCTCGGCGAACGCGCAGCCAACTCCACCGAGCAGCGTTGTAACGATGCCAAGCACGTGGAGCAGATGCCTCATGTTTGGGCGATTCACGATGACACTCCAAGAAAGCCACGTTCTCGGCATTGTGTGGTCGCGCACAGGTCTGCTCCCTTGATTCAGGTCAAGTGTCGGAGCCGTCAAGAAGAACAAATTCGAAATCGTCTGATGCGCGACGCTTGAGGTAGACCGTCAAAGGTTGGCCCACCGCCATGAGACCGAGCATCGACGCAGGTGTCAAGGCTGCCATTTACAGGTGGCGCACAGCTCCTCGAACACCTTGCTCGAAGCAACCTGCAGTCAGGGAATCGTTGGTTCCGAACTGCGAGGACGTTCCGAGGGGGCTTCGAGCGCCTCGCCGTGACCGAATTGATTTCGACGAGGCCTTTCGATCGGCTGCTGGTGCGAGAGAAACCCGATACGTACGCCGGCATGGACGCGCACGAGTGCGGCGTCGCGTGCCGATAGGAGCGTCTTCCCGCTGTATCAGGGAGCCAGACCCGGGGTACCGCCCTCGGATTGACTCAAGTCAACATGCCAAAAAGTTTAGTGCATAGCCTTACAAGGGTGGAGCGAACACGCTTTGCGAATGAAGGCGGCCGACGCGATAGCAAAGGGGGTGCGCTCCCGCTAGGATGCCGACCGTTTTCCGAGCGGCCGTATGCCACATGATCCAGCATCGGGAACGAACGGAATGTCTGGATGCGTGTGACTTCCGTCGAGGTGATGGCGATGGAATGGGATGCGGTTCGGTTGTTCACGATCGGCCGCTCGGCATGTTGCACATCTTAGGTTTAGTGGAGGTTGGAATGAACTGGATGGCAGAGTACTTCGCGCAACGAACGAGTCCCTTGAACCTTGCTCTATGGGCTCACCCACCGCTCGCGCTCGGGCCCGACGGGCCGATCGCTCGACCGGCGTACCACCTGTCTCATACGGGAGTGCAACCTTGTCTACGTTCCCGCACTAGTCGTCAAACAGGGGGATCGCCAATATGAGCTGCCCGCCCACTACGACGCGGTTGAACCGGTAAAGACGTTTGCGTTCGGGGCAGCCCCTGATGAGTATGTCTCGCAATTCTTCACTGACGTTTCAATCTATCCGCCGTCGCGCTTCAACTCAGATTTTCTGATCAGGATTAACGATACGTTGGCGTTCACGCCAATTTTTTCGGCGGAGGGCAGTCCGGGGTTTGCTGGCTCGAGCATTGACAGTAAGGAGACTGCTACTTCCCCGTCTCAATTAAAGCTTCCCTGGACGTTCCAAGGCTATATCAGCATTTGAGCGATCCCGACGGGACCGGCTCGTGAGGGTATGTATGACGAGCCTACATGGTCCCAAAAATACAATTAGTGGAGCATGACCAGCATCGAACGAAGAAATCAGAATTTGATCGTTGCCGGACGCAACCTCTAATCGTCGTGGCCCGTTCAGCCGGGCCGGCGAAATGACTAGCGGACGTTAACCAGCCGCCGACAGTCCTCCTCGGAAGTGCTTGCGACGAGAAACGCGACAATCGACAGCCTTGCGAATCCCTATTTGACTGGCGAAGGAGCCACACATGACCAACGACACATCGCAGCTTGTATGGTTCGAGGACCTTCGGCGCACGGACGTCGCGCTTGTCGGTGGAAAGAACGCCTCGTTGGGCGAGATGGTCGCCAACCGGCGCCAGGGGCGTGAAGGTTCCGCCTGGGTTTGCCGTCACGGCCGGCGCGTATTGGCGTTTCCTCGACGCAAATGAATTGCGCGACACGATGTCCTCGGTGCTTAAAGAACTTGGGGATGGTCGGCGGTCTCTGGCCGAAGCCGGCGAAGCCATTCGTCGCGCGATCCTTCGGGGCGAATGGCCGGAGGAGACGGCTCAGTCGATTCGGCTCGCGTACGATGAATTGAACCGCCGGACCGGGAAGGCGGACGTCGATGTCGCAGTTCGATCAAGCGCGACGGCCGAAGACCTGCCCGACGCGAGCTTCGCCGGACAACAGGAGACCTATCTCAACATCAGGGGCGAGCGTGCTTTGCTCGATGCCTGCCGCCGGTGCTACGCGTCGCTCTTTACCGACCGAGCGATCAGCTATCGGCAGGTAAAGGGCTTCGATCATCTCAAAGTCGCGCTGTCGGTGGGTGTGCAACGCATGGTGCGGTCGGACCTGAGCGGTGCGGGTGTAATGTTTTCAATAGATACAGAGACCGGTTTCGACAAGGTGGTACTCATCAACGCCGCTTGGGGGCTGGGCGAAAACGTGGTCCAGGGTTCTGTTGATCCTGACGAGTATGAAGTGTTCAAGCCGCTTCTTTCGGACGCGTCATTCTCGCCGATTATCGGGAAGAAGCGAGGCGAGAAGGACCGCAAGCTGATCTACACGAGGGACATTGCGCGACCAACGAAGAATGTTCCGACGTCGAAGGCGGAGCGCGCAGCTCTTGTCTTGAGCGACGAGGAAATCCTTGCGTTGTCGCGTTGGGCGTGTGTGATAGAGGAACATTATGGCCAGCCGATGGACATCGAATGGGCGAAAGACGGCGAGACCAATGAAATGTTCATCGTTCAGGCTCGGCCTGAGACTGTCCAGTCGAGACGCGAAGCCAGTGCGGTGAAGACCTATCGCATCAAGAAGGCGGGCCGCAAGCTCGTTTCCGGCGTGAGCATCGGCGAAGCGGTAGCAACTGGCACGGTCTGTGTCATTGACAGTCCGCGTGAAATGGCGCGCTTCGTCGACGGCGGCATTCTTGTGACTCGGACGACCGATCCGGACTGGTTGCCCGTGATGAGACGTGCCTCTGCCATTGTCACCGACTCCGGGGGGCGTACGTCGCACGCGGCCATTGTGAGTCGCGAACTCGGCCTTCCGGCCATCGTGGGAGCAGGCAATGCGACTCACATATTGCACGACGAGCAGGAGGTGACCGTGTCCTGTGCGGAAGGCCGCGACGGATTCGTCTATGAAGGCACCGCCGACTACGAAGTCGAGGAGATCGATTTCGAGAGTATCCCGGCGACGCACGTCAAGCTCATGTTGACTCTTGCCAATCCGGCTGCAGCATTTCGCTGGTGGCGGATCCCAGCCGACGGCGTCGGACTGGCTCGGATGGAATTTGTGGTCAGTAACCATATCAAAATCCATCCGATGGCCCTCGTCCGCTACGAAGCTCTCAAGGACGCGGAGGCGAAACGGACCATTGCGGAGTTGACGGCAGGTTACGGCGACCGGACCGAGTACTTCGTAGATCGGCTAGCGCGAGGATTGGGGCGCATCGCTGCTGTGCAATTTCCACATCCAGTCATTGTGCGCATGAGTGACTTCAAGACCAACGAGTACGCGAACCTGATCGGCGGGGCCGAATTTGAGCCGAAGGAGGAAAACCCCATGCTTGGCTTCCGCGGCGCCTCACGGTATTACTCGCCGCGGTATCGCGAAGGTTTTGCGCTCGAATGCCGGGCGATTCGTCGCCTGCGCGACGAGATGGGTTTCAGGAACGTGATTGTCATGATTCCGTTCTGCCGTTCGACGAAGGAAGCCGACCGGGTGCTCGAGGTGATGGCCGAAAATGGTATCCGGCGGGGCGAGTCGGGCCTTGAAATCTACGTCATGTGCGAGATTCCGTCGAACGTGATTCTGGCGAAGGCCTTCGCGCAACGCTTCGATGGCTTTTCGATCGGCAGCAATGACCTGACCCAACTAACCCTCGGTGTGGATCGCGACTCGGCAGATTTGGCCGAACTGTTCGACGAACAGGACGACGCGGTTAAATGGATGATTCAAAGCGTCATTGAGCAGGCGCATAAGGACGGTGCGAAGGTCGGCTTGTGCGGTCAGGCGCCAAGCGACCATCCAGAATTTGCCGAATTCCTTGTTGAGTGCGGCATCGATTCCATGTCGGTGAGTCCGGACAGTTTCATCGCGGTCAAGCGACGGGTCGCGGTAGCCGAGCAGGCAGCGACGATGGGCGGCAAGGCGGACCGTGCCTGAGGTCAATCGAGGGCGCCGCGCGAACGCCAATCAGTGCATCCAGTACCGTGGGACAGCCGGGTAAGGGCCAGCACGATACACGTTGCCGTGACGGCGTCGCGAAGAAGGATTTTCGAAGATCACTGAGGTGACGTCGCCCATTTCGGCGACGCAGATGGGGTACGGCCATGTACCCGTCCGAGGCGGAGACAACGATGACAGATATTGTAACGGTCACGCTCAATCCAGCAGTGGATGTGGCGACCTCAGTCGAGCGGGTACTCGATACGCGCAAGCTTAGATGC
>NZ_FCOL02000161.1 GCF_001544515.1 Caballeronia terrestris | reverse complement strand
AAAGTCGTTGCGGACCTCGGTCAGGGGCACCTGCTGAGCAAAACGCGAAAATGATTCTATGGACGGCGAAAGCCGGCCAGCTTCAGTCGTTGGGTCACGCTGTTACGCAGACATTCGGACGGCAGCTTTGCACTTGTAAGGGACATTTGCACGCCGGCCTTACGCTTCAAATCATCGCCCCGACGTTGCCGCTCGTAAAAGCTCGTGTCCCCGCTTCAACGATGTTCGCTGCGCGTAGCGCCGTTGCCCAGGCATTCAAGATGGGGAACAGGCGGGACTGCTCGATCTCTGCGACTGGCACTACTTTCCGAGAACGGCGAGTGCTTCCCGCAGAGGGGTGAGCGAAACGCGCACGACCCCATCAAGCGGCGAGTTCAGTTCGAGGATCAGAAATATCGCCCCGGATGACGACAAGGCACACACGAGCAACACCGCGATGGTCGTGCCGTTGCGAGGGGCGTACAAACCGAACGTCGCAAAAATTGCGACCAGCCATAACACCAGGGCTACGAGGAGCGGCATGGGAAGGGGAACTTTTTCCTTCAGAATCGCCAGCCAGCGCGTAGCGAACACTTCATCAACAAGCAGGAGCGCACGCGTTTTGAGCTCACGTTGCACATCGTCCCGCGGCGCAAGCCCCTCTACCAGCCGCCGGACGTCTTCTACACGGCGGGCAGCTTCTGGGTCATCCGTTCTCGCCAGTCGGGAAGGATCATCGGAAGCGAGTGTCTCGACCGCCGCCGCATAGCTTTGCCTGAGCGCTTCACGGATTGGTTGCGTTTCCGGTCCGTACTTGGCCAGCGTGCGGTCAAGACGAACGACATGGGCGGCAGTGTCGAGCAGCACACTGCTGACCGAATCAAACGAGCCCTTCGCTGACGAGATCAGCAGCCCAAGTACCAATGCGGCCATGGTCGCGATCAGCCCGATTGCGAGTTTTACGCTGCCGGCCGATTCTTCACTCAGGTGGTGTTCGGGTAGCACGTTGCGCAGATATGAGCCAATCACCACGCTGCCGGATGCGCACACAAAGACAATGAAGAAAATGAAAAGGTGACGCATGTTTGCCTCCGTTCTTTCTCGTCGCGTGCCGGTGGCAGCAAGTGGTATCCGGCCGCCCAGAACGCGTCAGACAGCCTATAAGCACTCTCAATGATTGAACCAGCGGTATTGCAGTGAAAGAGAGACGGTCTGGAAATTACCCCCGACGCGTGTTATCAGACCGCTCGACCATGCCAGCTTCGCAGACCATTGCGCAGCAAGCGGAACCGACAACGTGAGGCCGTACCGCAGGCTGCGTTGGAGGTCTTGGTCCTCTACACCGTTGATGCTCGTTCGACCGCCCGCGAAGTACGTCATGTCCGCCGCGAGCCACAATCCAGGCCGCCACGTATAGCCGCCATGCCACTGAAAAACGGGCATTGGCGCCTGGCTGCGCTGATGGCCTCCGAAAAAATCATCGTTGTCGGTGAACAACCATACGCCGGCCGAACCTTCCACGAACCAGTCGCCGAATGGATGAGAGAGGCCCAATTCTGGTTTGAAGGACCAACGATTCGATCCCACGTTGATCACGCGGGACGGCACGTACTGGCCTGTCGGTGCGATAACGGTCAGACTGGCGCCCAGCGTGGTGGTGGGGGGACGCCGCGCGAATTCTTCCGGCGTAAGCGCAGGACCGCCCAGCAGGTTCACCACAACCCTGAAGTTTGCGTCGCCCAGTCCCGATCGCCACGCGTTCCCCGGCACACCTTGGACATTGCCAGTGATGTCTGCGTTGCTGTACGGTACTGCCGCGGCGATGCTGGCGACGTGTCCCGCGATTCCGAAGCTGTGGGAGTAGCCGAGCAGGAACGTGTTGATTTTGGCGTTTACATCGGTAATCGGTAGCGTGGGATCGAGCGAGACGCCACCTGTCGATCGAGCGTAGTTTGCCACCACGAAGTTCGTCCCGACTGGCACCGCCGAATAGGCGCGCGGCTCCATCTCCTGCGCCGAGATCAGCACAGACCAGAGCAGGGCAACGCAAGCCGTTGCGTGACGCACCCACCGCGCGATCTGGCCTGATTGATGCCGCCGACAGGGTCGCGCTTCGCATTTTGCAAAAATGGCACGCATTCTCTGCCGAGTTAATCGGCCCCATCCGCCGCGGGAAACGCTTCCGTACGCCGGCGAGAGAAGGGATTCACAGGCCGCTGCCGATCAATAGGTTCTATGAAGCAGTGACGGCGTTGTTCCACTCTGGTCGCTTGGCCCGCAAAAGGCAACCGGCGTAAAAGCAAACGTGCGTAGGTTGCGTGTCCGGCACGCTATCGATCCAGCGTTGCTGGGGCAGCCGCCCTCATGGCGCCGCTTCGACTTCAGATCGTGGACGCCGGGCACACGAAATCGTCTCCTCACTGGGCAGTCGGCGTCTCACGCGACGCCAGTCCGGGGAGCTTTCTGAATCGCTTTCGGCGGCCCTTGCTTTTATAGTGATAGTTGTTCTCACTTCGGTTTAACGAATTGCGACAGTTCGGGAAAAGCAGCGCTTGCGAGCTCGTCTAGTAGTGGTTTCACCGTGTCTAGCGTGACCACCTCTTGACCGGCAACCTTGGCGAGGCGCTCGCCTGTACCGACCCGCACCCTCTGACCTAGCAACTCACCCGTAACGCTATCCGTTCCCTCCACTTCGATCACGACGAACGCCTGCTGCGGCGTACCGGTCGCGGCCCTCGTGGCCATCGTGGCGACAAAGGCCATCGGCACATACTGGTAAGGTTTGAGGCCCTCTTCTTGCGTGGCGACGCTCGTAAACGCTGCGCGAATGCGCAGCACTCCAGGCCCGGGACGATCGACCACCCTAAATCGCTGGCTCAGTGACCGTCTCAGTGCGTCGTTGGCATAGGCCAGAATTTGTTGTAGCGTCGCCGCGCTCACTTGCTCGCTAGGCCGTGGCTCTGGATAGAAAACGAGCGGATCGAGCAGTATCGCGTTGTAGTTGGCTGGCGTAAGCTTGGGGCTCACCCATGTCCGAAGGCTTCGACCGGGTGGCAGATTTGAATAGTCCCGCAGGAAGCCCGAATTCTGCGTCGTATCTGTACCTGTATGTGATGATGACGCACATGCTCCCAACATCACTGCGATGAAAGCGATGCCAACCTTGCATACTATCGATTTCTTCACGACTGATCTCCTTCGTTTGCTGTTGGCCGAAGCGGAGTCGAGCTGCTGTGCGCTTTATTAAAACGAAGCACGAAGCGTGAAGTGAGACTAGATGGCGGAGTTGATGCTGATGGGGCGCGGAAGTGATGCCAATTCTTACTTTTATAGTCGATCGGAGCCAAGAAAGCCAATCTTGCTAGTCGTTCTGTCTGCGCTAGCGACGGTTGCTCGCGGGTGATGAACAGGGTACGGATCGTTAACGATGAGAGACTTCAACGCCCGAAGTTGCCCTTCTCGACTGGACGACGGCTGTAGCCATCGCACCATCCAGAAAGCCACGCCAGCCAGCTGATCAGGCCAAGGCCCAAAAACTCAATCCTTGCTCGTTAATAGCATGGCAAGGGGACGCGTCGACTCGAATGACGAGAAGCCGATCACGAGACTAACCGTAATAGGAACGGCCAAGAACGCACCGGCCACTCCCCAGATCGAGGACCAGATCGCCACGCTCACGAGGATCAAAATGGGACTGAGGTTCAACGATTCACCCATCAGATAGGGGTCAACCAGATTTCCGACAACGAAGTTGAGTACCGAAAGCGAGGCGAACACGAGTAAGACCTCGTTCCATTGTCCGAATTGAAGGGCGGCGATGAGGGTTGGAAAGGCCACTGCAACCACCGACCCAATGTAAGGGACGAAATTGAGAATCGCAATCAGAACGGCCCACAATTCGGCCAGTTCGAGCCCGACGACGCGCATGCAAACCCAACTGAGGAGACCGACGATTACGCCGAGCAGCGCCTTGAGCGCGAGATACATACCGATCTTAGCGTTTATCTCATTTACGACGGCCACGACGTGCATCGCCGCTGGGTTGTCCGCTATCTGCGCCAGTCTCCTGCGAAATCGCGCATGTTCGGCGAGGAGAAATGCGGTGTAGAGCGCCACAACGAAGATCGTCACGATCAAGCCCGATAGGGACGCTAACGCAGCCGTGACGATGCTCTGGAGATTGACTCTGGCGAGCATGTCACGTCGAATGGACTCCCAGGTCGGTTCGGTTTGTGCCTGCAAGACCGCAGCGATTTTACCGACCAACGCAAGCAGAGTTGCCTGATACTTCGGGGCGAGTGCGAGCAGGGGGTCCCTGTCAGATATGAGCAGGCCAATGGACACATAGATCGCAACCACCATGAGAGCGATTGCTATCGCACAACGGATGCCTACCGGAAGCTTAGAGCCGATGTATGGAACCCGCTGGAACAGGTTCGCAATGCCGAGGACGACATAGGTGGCGATCACGCCGAACGCTATCGGAACCAGTACGGGCCGACCAATATAGAGAATCCACCCGATAACGGTGGAAACGACGACAGCGCATGTAACCTTCAATAGCCCGCCGTTCAATGTTCCTCCCGCGCTTGAATCAGAGAACGTCGATTGCGCTCGCGATCCGAGATAGGCCCGGCTTCCCCAAGTCGAGTCTGGCGAACAGACGTTTTATGCGACTACGTTATTATGTTTCATAGGTGGAACTCGCACTCGTCGCCTGCGCCAAGGTACCCGATAAATGCCAGGCGCCATAGCGTGAGCGATGTTGACGCGATAGAAGGCAGCCCCCGAGCGCGCGCGGTTCCAACCCGCTTAAATGTAACGCAGTGGAGTTCATCCTGAAAATGTTTTGGGGGATGGCGACCTCCCACGGTCGCGCTGTCGGTACTCCATCGAGGCCAACGTACCGTTGGGCATAAGGGAAGCGGACATTCGCGCCGAGCTGTCGGAGCGCGACGTCGGCAGTTCACAGCGTCAATGGATATTTCCACCCTTCAATCGCACGAGTGACCGTTGTGCGCATGGAAACCGCCCTTCACCGGCTAGGGCGTCCAACGGCGGGAGTGGGTCGATTTGAGCCGTTGGCCTTAATGACCTGCAACGCAGCATGAGCGCATCGTTGAAAAGCCACAGTCGTCGATTTCGAAAAGCGACAGCTTCTTATGCCAGCCTCA
>NZ_FCOL02000160.1 GCF_001544515.1 Caballeronia terrestris | reverse complement strand
AATGTCATCGAGCGCGACATCAGGCCGTTTGCCACCGCGAGAAAATCGTGGCTGTTCAGCGATACGGAAGCCGGTGCGAAAGCAAGCGCGATCGTCTACAGTCTGATGCTCACGTGCCGAGCCTGCGGCGTCGAACCGCATGCCTGGCTGCTGCACGTGCTAACCGAGTTACCGCAGCGGCCCCCGGACGCTGACATTCGCGACCTGCTGCCGTTCAACTACGCCAAGCGGCAGGCCGAGACAAGCGTCAGCTGACGCAGCGGACACGCTCCGATCATCGCGTTGGCGCGCAAGCCATCAAGACCGCTAGACGCAGCCATGCTTGCCCTTCGCTTGCAAGTGATTCCCTGTTCGGTGTGCTAAAACTATCGCTTACGATCAATCGGACGCAGTAACTGGGGCGACATGACACCTCCCAAGCAAATGACAGGGTTAGAAAACCTGCCCGGTACCAATGGAGAGTTTCTTCGGCCGCACGGGTGCACGCGGCGCGAGATCCGCCTCATTGACAGGTGACGTCGCGGGCGATTGCGCGACCGTCGACACTGGCGCGGCACCGGGCTCGACCGTTCGCGGCGGTCCGGCCGGGGTGCGCACGGTGGGCGCCGTCGCGAGCAACCGCATCGCTTGAGCGAGTTGGGTCGCGGCCTTGCGCGTCGTCTTCGCCTGTGCCAGCTTCTCCCGCACGTACGCTTCGATTGGATTGACGTCGGCCCCGACGTGATTGCGACGTTTGCCTTTTCCCTTGCGGATCTCCTGACGCAGCTTGAGGTTGTGCGGCACCACCCGCCACGCGCCCTGCGCTTCGAGCACGCCCAGTTCGGTGCCATCCGGTAGAAACGCCCGCACGCAGCGCAGGTCATCGGCATTCATATACACGAGCAGATTCCTGCCGATCAGGTGAGCGCTGGTCGCCAGCACGCCGTTGGTATAGCGCACGCCATGAAGCTTGATGTGCGGGCGCACGCCCTGCTCGAGATAGGCGCGAACCCGACAGCGCCGTGCCGACTGCATCAGGCACAGCGTGCGACGGCGCTGTTCGGCAAGCCACGTCACCAGCGTTTGCTTGCCGCGCACGAAATATTCAATCGCCTCAAGAGGAGTGGCATTATTTAGGCCGCTGTGTGGTGTGCCGTTGTAGGCAGCAATCGCATACTCGACAAGTTCTTCAAGTTCGTCGAGAGACACGTACAGGCGCAGGTTGTCTTTCGGGTCGGAAAGAGCGCGGCGCAGATCGCGTGGATGCGAACCGGTGTAGCCTGGCAGGCGCGACGACAGGCGGCTCGCGATCGTGCCGAAGAAGCGCTCGATGTAGGGACGCTCGTCGGGACTGTAGCGCGGACCGGCGTCGACACAGCAGCCGATGAATTCGCACAGTGCCGTCAACGTTTCGTTCGCCCATCCTGCGGTCCGTAGCCGAGCCCGGCTATGTTGAATGCCTTGGGGCGATGGGGTTCCAGCGCTTTTTCGATGGTCTTGATCACGTCGTAGCGGCAATACTCGCTGGCCAGCACGATGTGGAAACCCAGCACGGCACGCGTGCACACGTCGATGATCACGAGGAGCCACACCCGCTCCATCTCGAACTCGTGCTCGAAGCCCAGTGGATCGCGAACGACCACCTTCAGGCGGATGTCGAGGCGGTGACCGTCGAACTCCACTACCTGATACGGGCGCGTCGCGGCCGGGCTCTTTGTGCCCTCTGTGCGCGGCAGACCTTTCAGATGCGAGGCCCCCGCCGAGCGGGCGGCCGTTCCAAAACCGCGCAGCATCTCCGCCTTCAGGCGCTGCGACAGCGAGCGGATCGCGTGGCCGGCCGTATTGAACGGATAATCCGCCGCTGTCAGCCCGACCATCCTGCACTGTCGCAGGAATTCGTCGTGCAGCGACCGCAAGCCCCGCAGACGTGTCCGCAATCGTCCATCGGTGTTGAGCTGCTGCAGCAGCACGCGGCGCTGCCTGACCTGCAATAGCAGCCAGGCCGCAAGCGTCGGGTGGCGCTCGAAAAGTTGCGACAGCGCCCCGACCGTACCGCGACTGCCGCGTTCGCCCCGAACCGTCACTGGACTCACCCGGACATATCCACCGATCCTCACATGCTTGATCAGTGCGCGAAATCCGTAAGGGCGTCCGTCTGGATGGAGCGACAAACCCCGTTCGAGCCAACGATAGAGCTGCCGCCGGTTGACGCCGGTCGCTTGCTCGATATCCTTTACGCACTCGCCCCGCGCGTAGCGCTCGATCGCCTGCATGCGCACCTGGAAGGCGTGAACTTCTTCCTTGTCGAGTTCTGTGTAGGCGACATCAGGCCAGGCTGTGACGTCGAGTTCCTGGAAGTCAGGTTTGCGCCGGCTCATGGCACTGGCTCCGCAGCGACAAACTCCGTAAGGAGCGACAATGCTTCGGTTCTCAGAGCTTGAGCGCACACGCGGCCGCTGTACAGCAGCCCGAACACTGCCGTACGCACGACAATCGGATCGCCTGTTGAGAACTCCCGCTCGATTGCGAGCAGTCTTTGCGGATCGCGAAGGAAGCGTTCGATCGCGTGCGACAAGGCATCTGAAGCCAGTCCCCGGTTCGCCACGATGTACGGCAGCATACGCTGCCAGTTGTCGATCCACATGCGTGACGCCGCGAGTTCAGCCGGCAGGACCGACCGACAGTCAACTCCGCCTGAGCCAGATGTACGGCAGGGCTCGCGTCCATATCGACAATCGAATCGCCAAGGAGGACTAATTCCTCGCGATCAACGTAACGAACCCAGAACTCCGCGAGATATCGCTGTCCGCCGTACTGGATAAACCCCGGCCTTTCGCAGAAAGCGCCAACCGCAGGATCGGCTTCGAGCAGAATCCACTGCTCAAGCGCGGAGCGCCGATAAAACGTCAGCCGCCGGTCCAGTTTCGGACTGAACACCTCAAGACGGTGCGCGCCTCTCGGTCTGACAAGCGCCACCGGCTGCTTCTTGTCGAGTGAATTTTCCATAAGATCAACACCTTACGGACGGAATTCGAAGTCTAGGACGTGAAATGACGAATTTAATGCGGACTTATGCGAATTGACGACATTATTTCGTTCGGACTGGAAACAATATCGTCAATTCAACCGGGTACCGGTTGTACGGCGGCCAATCTGGATTGACAGAATTAATGCGCTCTACGAATAGCCGCGCTCGATTGTGAGCCTTTCCGGGGACGACCGCTATCGATGATCTCAGATTGCCCGCAACGCCGCATCGATGTTCAGTCCGGCCGGTAGCAACTCCCCCCGTGGGATCCGCACCAGCACGAACGCTCGCACTACGGCCGGATTGCCTGGAACGCGTGCGAAGTGGAATTCAATCTCGTGCCCCGCGTCCCCTCCATCGGGCCGTATTATGTTCATCATGTCCAGGCGCACGCGTCTGCTCTGAACGTAGAGGTGGTCAGATGGTGTCGAGAACACATTGCATACACACTCCAGTTCAAGCTCACCTAGCTGCCCCGGCACTCTGAGCTTGGCAAGCGCATGCGAATTCTCTTCCATCTGCATTCCAAGACGAGCCAACTCGGCTGATTCGGTGATTAAAGGCGCGCCAACGACCGCACGCATGCCCGCGCCTTGCCTTTCCAACAGGTCGACACGCTCCTTGATCAATGCCCGCGATTGTTTCACCAGCCCGCGTTGATTGGCGGCGAGACGCGCGAGGCCTTCCAGCGTAAGTTGATCGATCATTCGACGTCCAATCTCTGCATGCAATGACGCATCTGATTCACTGCAGATCTTGACACGATGGTCACTGAAGCACAGCGTAGTCTGGGGCACGTCATG
Organism: Caballeronia terrestris; assembly: GCF_001544515.1. Lineage (GTDB taxonomy): Bacteria > Pseudomonadota > Gammaproteobacteria > Burkholderiales > Burkholderiaceae > Caballeronia > Caballeronia terrestris. Next base: position 1,406 of record NZ_FCOL02000160.1, on the reverse strand, counting down.
ACGGACAGAGTTTCCTTCCTGGGCGACGCCCAATACGTGCCGCTCGGTCATCGCCATGCCGAGGACGGCATACGCGTCCGTCAAATCGGCCCGGCTCTCGAAATAAGCACGCAGTGTTTCCGACCGACTAAAGGCCTGAGCCAGATCGTCGGGTGTCGCGAAGAACGCCCGAATCGCCAGATCAGACGACCATGCGTCGGCGTTGGCATCGCGCAGCGGCGGCAACGAGGCGACAAGATTGTCCGTGTAGTCCAGCGCCGTCGTGAGCGCATGCGTGAGCCTCTCTTCGTAACGACGCGCGTTCTTCAATCGCGGGTTCATTGCGAGAACTCGAGCAACCGCATCGGTGGTCCTCTTTTCGAAATCTGAACCCGTGCGCGCGCGCTGACGCGAAAATAATCTATCGAGGAAGGCCATCTCGACTCCAACCGGAATGTCTCAACGGACCATAGATAATGCAAGACCGCCGAACCCCAGTTGATCTAGAGCAAACGGAATCATCGCCAATTCACGCGTAGCTCTGCCACTCGACGAGCAGAGTTCTCCACGGATTCACAGCAACAAGGAAATGCCGAACAACCCGAGGGTCGTCGTGGATTACCGCGGCTACTGTTTGTGGATCGACCAGCTCAATGGCAATGATCGTCTCAACGATCGCAATTTCCGAATGAGAAGGAGTGACAACGTCAACGACTTCCTCATCATTGAATACAGCCGTGCGGACTGCAGCTTCCCGTGACAGCCGGCAGGACGCCTATGTGCGCTTCGACCTGAACGACTACTCGATACCGCACACGCATGGGCGACGCACGCTCACGGTTCGTGTCGACCAGCATCAGGTGCGCATCCTCGATGGCGCCGATGTCGTCGCCGCGCATGCGCGCAGTTACAACCGCGGCGCGCAGATCGAGCGCGGCGCACATCGATGCGCTGGTGGAGCACAAACGTGAGGCTCGCCACCACCGCGGCCTGGACCATCTCGCGCACGCCGCACCGGCTGCCCGGACACTGATGCTGCACGCGGCCGAACGCGGCAGCAATCTGGGCGACATCACCGCGCAACTGCTGCGATTGCTCGACTGGTATGGCGCCGCCGAGCTTCAGGCCGCGATCGAGGAAACCCTCGCGAGCGGCGCCGCGCCGCACCAGAATCTGGGGCGCCTGACACTGGAGCGCCGGCGGGCTGCCGGGGGAGCCACGCCGCCCATCGCCATCAAACTGCCGGAACACGGGTGACAAGGACAAGCGCGTGACGCCGCACCGGCTCGACATTTACGACCAGCTCGCAGCGGAGGCCGATCCTGACAAACAGGACTGAGCAGTTGGACGAGCGCGCCCATGCCTTACGGATGTACGGGTTGCTGGCGCACTGGAGCGAGATCGCCGACGCGTCATGGGTCGGGCCG
>NZ_FCOL02000159.1 GCF_001544515.1 Caballeronia terrestris | reverse complement strand
CGACTGTCCAGCTTCGCGCGAAACACCTGTCCACCTTCACGCGAAACGCGTGTCCAGCTTCCGCGAAATACGCAGTTCCGAGGCGTGCGCGGCCGACAACTGTTGGCCAAACCGCGAATAGGTGCACTGCGACTGGCAGGCCATCATCGCAGGGTGGTCAATCAGCCCTGCCGGTTCGAGGTCGCGTTTTGTGTGAGCGGCGAACCCCTCATCTGTGCGTCGGAGAAATGTTGGCCAGGGGTCGGCGCTTTGTTCGACCTACGCTGAGTCACTGTGAACGGCGGCCAGAATCCGACATCAGATGGCGGCGTCGATCAGAGGCGTGAAGCGGGTCTGATCTTCGGAACTGCTTCGTGATGACTGGTGTGGGTACCGATGGGCGGTACCGGATGCGTCGGAAGGAGCCCGAAGGGCGAGTGCAGACGCACCCGGCGCGGCCCGCTTCAGGAAGGGGTGACGCAGGAGTCTGGATGCGGTAGAAGAAGGTTTTACCTACCGCCGAAGAAACAGGCCCGACACCGGCACAAACCGCCAAGTTCACTCCGGTGTCGAGCCCAACACGCGCACGACAGGGTACGGGTGCCCGCCAAGTATGGCACCCCCCGTCAGCCCTGTCGATATCGCATCGGCATTGACGGGGATTGCCGATGCCGGCCACAGGCCGCCTCTATGTGTGCGCCCGCTGCCGGGCGCAGGTCATCGTTTGCCGCCGTTGCGACCGCGGGCAGATTTACTGCGGCGGCGACTGCTCGATGGCCTCACGTCAGGCCAGCATGCGCGTGGCCGGCCAGCGCTATCAGCACAGTCGCCACGGCCGCTTCGCACATGCCGAACGAATGCGCCGCTATCGCAGTCGCCAGAATAAAGTGACGCATCAGGGTTCCGCCGTGCTTGCCGCCGATGCTCTACTGGCACCGACTTCGACGACGTCGGCGGACAGAGTAGCGGTACCCACCGCCGCCCCATCTGTGCCTGAGCATTGCCACTTTTGCCACCGCGTCTGTTCGGGCTTCGTACGCCTCGGGCCACTGCGCCGTCGGGTCTTCCGTGATATTCGTACTGCTACTCACTGCACAGGAAGTGACCCATGACCATCGGAGTTGAACTCGAGGCGCAGATCCTGCGCTACTACCATGTCGAGAAGTGGCGCTGCGGCACCATCGCGCGCCAGCTACACGTACACCGTGGCACCGTCCAGCGCGTACTGGCACAGGCCGGACTGCCCAGAGTCGGCGCGGTGCTGCGGCCCTCGCAGATCGATGCCTACCTGCCGTTCATTCATGAGACTCTGAAGAAGTTTCCGTCACTCACGGCCAGCCGTCTGTATGCGATGGTCTATGAGCGTGGCTACCGGGGCAGCCATGACCACTTCAGGCACCAGGTCTCGCTCCATCGTCCGCGTCCGGCGACCGAGGCTTACCTGCGGCTTCGCACCTTGCCAGGCGAAGAGAGCCAATGTGACTGGGCGCATTTCGATCATCTCCAGATCGGGCGCGCGCGCCGGCCACTAATGGCCTTCGTGATGGTGCTATCGTGGTCCAGGCAGATCTACTTGCGCTTCTTCCTCGATGCGCGCATGGACAGCTTTCTGGCCGGTCACGCCGGTGCGTGGGCGGCATGGTCCGGGTTGCCACGTATCGTCCTATACGACAATCTTAAAAGTGCCGTCCTTGAACGTCAGGGCGACGCGATCCGCTTCAACCCGACGCTGCTCGCATTCGCCGCGCATCATCGTTACGAACCCCGTCCTGTGGCCGTGTGCAGGGGGAATGAGAAGGAGTTCGTCGCATATTGCACCTCATCAGTCATGCCAGGGGGTAGTTACGTCTACAGCCGCCTCGCGGCGAGCTTTGTTCTTGTGCGCGAACCTCCTGGGAGCGTCGACACCAGGGCGCTCGTAGAGATACTGGCCGTTATCGTTATATTGGTATGCTTTGAGCAGCCCCGCCCGTCGCCAGTCGGCAATGGTGGCCGTGCATACCTTGAGATACTTTGCTATCTCCGTGGCGCTCAACAGTCCGCGCGCCCGCAGGCGCTCATATTGCGTTTTCAACCCGTAATCGATACGGATCCGGCGTACCATCAGTCTCCTGAACGGCAAACCCTCGCCAGAGCGCATACCACTCGCATTAAGTAATTCCGCGGTTTCGTGGTCAGTGTGTCCTTCCAGCAAACGATCGATCTCGGCAACGACCGCTGTCGGAGTCTGTCTCAACTGCCACGACGGTTTGGGTAAAGACAGACGCAGTACACGGGTTGCGCCACCCTTGAAGCGCACCCGTGCGATGATCTCGGTGTCCTTCAGCAGCGTCACGTCGGCGATCAGCAAACGGGCCATACGCTTTTTCTCACGCTCGGGAGTCTGGGGATCGTTCCACAGGCGCGGAAAGTCCTGTGCTAGCGCCATGATGCTCTCGCGCTGCTTTTTATTGAGCTGGCCGCTTCTTGTCTCGCATTGTTTCTCATAGCGCTCCTGGGCAGCCGCAAGCGCTCGTAGTGCCAGGTTCCACTCGGCTTCCAGCGAATCGGCTACGAGACGGTTATCGGGATCGACACGCATGTAACGACGACGGGCCAGATCGACCTCATAACTTGCCCGCTCGATCTCTTGCCGTCGCAACCGGTCGAACTCTCCTGATCGATCCTCGAGCTCCTTCTGCACCGCGAGCGCGACCTGAAGCGTCACGGGTGTAACAGTTTCCACCAGAAGCCTGCCGATTGCCTGATCGAGTTCAGCACCGTTGATTTGCTGGCATGGTCGCCCTACACCTTCGTTGATGCTGCGGCGTTGGCACATGTAGTCGGGCACGCGCTGCGTGTCGTGGACATGGTAACGGATCGTCATCCGCTCACCGCAACGCCCGCATATCGCCAGTCCCTGCAGCAGCGCCGGCCCTTCGCGAGGGGCGCCGAGGTCGCGCTCACAACCGTGGGCCTGAGCATTGTCGTGGAGGATCTGTACGTGTTGCTCGAACTGTTCCCACGTGATGTAACCTTGGTGCGCGTCACGAATGAGGGCGGTCCATTCGTCCACGGGTAAAGTCTGCGATACCTGATGGCCGTCGGGAAGCTTGCGCGTGCGTGTGCGTCCAAAGCAGAATGCTCCGGTGTAGAGGATGGTGAAGGATCCAAAGCGCACGCGAGTGATCGAGCTCGTCCCACTGGACGTCGCCTTTGTGCGGGCCCCGATAGATCCGGCGCGGAAACTTCAGCCCCGCTCGACGAAAGGCCTTTACAGTAGCCATAGCCGAAGCGGTGCGACGAAACGTGAGGAAGAACTCGCGGATACTTTCCTGAATGCGCTGATCGGGATCCAGGCTTACGCGCCCTTCGCCATCGTAGACAAAGCCGATGGGAAAACGTATTTCAAGCTCACCACGTCGAGCCTTGTTAAGAATGCCTCCACGTAACCTTGACCGCAGAACATGCAACTCCGCTTCGCTCATCGTTCCCTTCAAGCCCAGAACGAGGCGGTCGTTAAAGTGCGCAGGATCATATACGCCATCTCCGTCGAGCAGAAGGGTATCGGTCAACGCACAGATTTCCAACAGCCGGTGCCAGTCCGACGAGTTGCGTGCCAGGCGCGAAACCTCCAGGCCCATCACGATTCCAGCCTTGCCCATGCTTACCTCGGTTACCAGCCGCTGGAAGCCCTCGCGATCGACTGCACACGCGCCGGATTGCCCGAGATCGGAATCAATCACGAACACCTGGTCAATTCTCCACCCGAGGGAGACGGCACGCTCGCGCAGCGCATACTGGCGCTGGGTACTCTCCGTGTTTTCGAACACCTGCCGCAGGGTCGACTGCCGTACATACAGGTAGGCGTTTCTCGAGAGATGCCTGGCTTGTATCTTTTCGGGTGTACTGGCAGTCATGCCGTCTCCTCCAGTGCGTTCGCAAGCACCATCGATGTCAGGATATCGATCAGATCCTGCCGGATGCCCGCGCTCGGGCCTGTATCGTGAGTTGTGACGCGTGCAGTCGGTGTGCATGGGGCGATCTCACGCATGCCTGCCATCCACGCCGCCATGCCCTTGCGCATCAGGAGCGTGCGTCCGCGCCCCGACGGGCAGCATCCGCGTTTCTCGACCATATCGATGCGCAAGGCTTCGTAGCCCTCGACCAGTGCATCCGGGTCTGACGTTATGCGCGCCGGGAAATCACTGGCGTTTTTTTTTCGGCTCTCGACGCAGCGCACGCTCCACGGTGCGCCGATGCACATTCAAACCAAACTTCGCTGCTATGCGGTCGAGCAACTCGTTCGTGCTCAGGCCGCCCTCTGCGGCGCGCGCCTCTTCGATGAAGTGCAGCACCTCCGCAGTGAGCTTGTGGGCACCACGAGGCCCACGCTTATCCGGCAGAAGCCCCGCCAACCCCTCACGATCAAAGTCGGCCTGCACCTTGTAGAACGTCGGCCGCGAGATGCCAAATCGTGCGGCCACCTCCGCGATGGTTTGCCCTTCCGTACGCACGCGGCGAAGCATTTCGTAGCGTACCTGCACCAGGTCTCGGGCATCGAAGAAGTCACCGGCAATGAACGCCTCATCACGAACATCCTGCGCATGCGGATTGAGGGTGCCGCTCTCCTGGAGGGCAGTCAGTTTCGGGTCGGGTTTCCGCGCTCGGCTCATGTAATATAAATTATGCCTCATCGTAGGAAATATCAAGGGCAGTTTTGATCTTCTTGGTGACTTTCACCACCAAATAAAAAGGCTTTAAGCGTTGCGAAGCGATTAAAACGAGTCCGATCGAGCATCAAGTTTCATCGTCACCAGAGTGATATGGGCTTATTTAAGTTTACACAAGCGGCATCATTTCTTTGACGTCTTGAGTCTGCCCGATTTGCTGCCGGCTGTACCGCTGGCTTCCCGGTGTCGGGCGATGAGCCCAACCAGATGCAATAGATCTTCGACCCGGAATGCGGATCGCCCAGCGGAGAGGACTTCGAATGCATTGGGCGCCGCGACGCTTGTCCACGAAGCAGGGAGACGTCTCAGCCTGCCTGCATCATCGTGGAAGTACACGCGCTCTTCGCCCCAAGTGCTGCGACGCTCCAGAAGCACGAACTCCTGTCCGCGCAGAGGATGGAATGGGTGGGTGACACTGACAAGTTGTATGTTACCGAGTGAATCACGTGCAGTTGACGGTCTATGGCAACAGGCGATGCTCGCACTGCACCGCATGCGTCAGCAGTTGGTCAAGTTCCGCACCATGCAGATCAACAATCTGC
>NZ_FCOL02000158.1 GCF_001544515.1 Caballeronia terrestris | reverse complement strand
AACGAAGCGCTGAAGTTGAGTGCTGTAGGCGACTGAAGGTGTGGGCGCCGGTTCGTGCGAATGTTCTTTAAAAACTAACAGCCGATAAGTGTGGGCGCTTGATGGCGACGCTGTTCTGGTCTTCGGGCTGGAGCATGAAGCGAAAGTATCAAGTCTCACACTAGTATTAAGGTAGGTTTTGAGTGTCTTTCCAGAGATGGAAAGATAAGCAGAACTTGTCAGTACGTTGAGTGAGCGACCTATTCGCAAGAATAGAAAACAGTAACAGGCATTGAACTGAAGAGTTTGATCCTGGCTCAGATTGAACGCTGGCGGCATGCCTTACACATGCAAGTCGAACGGCAGCACGGGGGCAACCCTGGTGGCGAGTGGCGAACGGGTGAGTAATACATCGGAACGTGTCCTGTAGTGGGGGATAGCCCGGCGAAAGCCGGATTAATACCGCATACGACCTAAGGGAGAAAGCGGGGGATCTTCGGACCTCGCGCTATAGGGGCGGCCGATGGCAGATTAGCTAGTTGGTGGGGTAAAGGCCTACCAAGGCGACGATCTGTAGCTGGTCTGAGAGGACGACCAGCCACACTGGGACTGAGACACGGCCCAGACTCCTACGGGAGGCAGCAGTGGGGAATTTTGGACAATGGGGGAAACCCTGATCCAGCAATGCCGCGTGTGTGAAGAAGGCCTTCGGGTTGTAAAGCACTTTTGTCCGGAAAGAAAACCTTCGAGCTAATACCTTGAGGGGATGACGGTACCGGAAGAATAAGCACCGGCTAACTACGTGCCAGCAGCCGCGGTAATACGTAGGGTGCGAGCGTTAATCGGAATTACTGGGCGTAAAGCGTGCGCAGGCGGTTTGTTAAGACAGATGTGAAATCCCCGGGCTTAACCTGGGAACTGCATTTGTGACTGGCAAGCTAGAGTATGGCAGAGGGGGGTAGAATTCCACGTGTAGCAGTGAAATGCGTAGAGATGTGGAGGAATACCGATGGCGAAGGCAGCCCCCTGGGCCAATACTGACGCTCATGCACGAAAGCGTGGGGAGCAAACAGGATTAGATACCCTGGTAGTCCACGCCCTAAACGATGTCAACTAGTTGTTGGGGATTCATTTCCTTAGTAACGTAGCTAACGCGTGAAGTTGACCGCCTGGGGAGTACGGTCGCAAGATTAAAACTCAAAGGAATTGACGGGGACCCGCACAAGCGGTGGATGATGTGGATTAATTCGATGCAACGCGAAAAACCTTACCTACCCTTGACATGGTCGGAACCCTGCTGAAAGGTGGGGGTGCTCGAAAGAGAACCGGCGCACAGGTGCTGCATGGCTGTCGTCAGCTCGTGTCGTGAGATGTTGGGTTAAGTCCCGCAACGAGCGCAACCCTTGTCCTTAGTTGCTACGCAAGAGCACTCTAAGGAGACTGCCGGTGACAAACCGGAGGAAGGTGGGGATGACGTCAAGTCCTCATGGCCCTTATGGGTAGGGCTTCACACGTCATACAATGGTCGGAACAGAGGGTCGCTAAGCCGCGAGGTGGAGCCAATCCCAGAAAACCGATCGTAGTCCGGATCGCAGTCTGCAACTCGACTGCGTGAAGCTGGAATCGCTAGTAATCGCGGATCAGCATGCCGCGGTGAATACGTTCCCGGGTCTTGTACACACCGCCCGTCACACCATGGGAGTGGGTTTTACCAGAAGTGGCTAGTCTAACCGCAAGGAGGACGGTCACCACGGTAGGATTCATGACTGGGGTGAAGTCGTAACAAGGTAGCCGTATCGGAAGGTGCGGCTGGATCACCTCCTTTCTCGAGCTCAAGTGTTCAAGTTGAGCGCTCACGCTTATCGGCTGTAAGAAGACAGGCTAAGGGTCTGTAGCTCAGTCGGTTAGAGCACCGTCTTGATAAGGCGGGGGTCGTTGGTTCGAATCCAACCAGACCCACCACCCAAGTGCGTGCGAAGACCGACGGTAGACAAACCTTTTAGCATGGCACCCGGGGGATTAGCTCAGCTGGGAGAGCACCTGCTTTGCAAGCAGGGGGTCGTCGGTTCGATCCCGTCATCCTCCACCAATCTTCAATGGATAAGGTTCTGGTAACAGAGTCGTGTATCCATTGGCGATTGAGCCAGTCAGAGCGATATTGGTAGGTGTAGATATCGGCTGAACGTTCTTTAACAATCTGGAAGAAGTAGTAAAGAGATTATTCGAAAGCACTTAGAGATGGGTGTGAGTAGGGTAGTCAGGGTTGTGATTGTATCAAGTATGAAAAGGTGATCGAAAGATCGCTTTGGAATACGGCACAACGCGAATACTCAACCTATGGCGAGATGTCGATGTGCCGCGGTGGTAACACAGCGGCCCTCCCCTTCGGGGGTGGGATCAGAGTAAGCGCTAAAGCGCTAACTCTGATCGACAGAGACACACTCGTTATAGGGTCAAGCGAACAAGTGCATGTGGTGGATGCCTTGGCGATCACAGGCGATGAAGGACGCGGTAGCCTGCGAAAAGCTTCGGGGAGCTGGCAAACGAGCTTTGATCCGAAGATGTCCGAATGGGGAAACCCGGCCCGTATGGGTCATCCGTAGCTGAATACATAGGCTACGAGAAGCGAACGCGGTGAACTGAAACATCTAAGTAACCGCAGGAAAAGAAATCAACCGAGATTCCCAGAGTAGTGGCGAGCGAAATGGGATCAGCCTGTACTCTTTATCTGTATTGTTAGCTGAACGCTCTGGAAAGTGCGGCCATAGCAGGTGATAGCCCTGTAAGCGAAAACAGTATGGAAGAACTAGGTGTACGACAAGTAGGGCGGGACACGTGAAATCCTGTCTGAAGATGGGGGGACCATCCTCCAAGGCTAAATACTCGTGATCGACCGATAGTGAACCAGTACCGTGAGGGAAAGGCGAAAAGAACCCCGGGAGGGGAGTGAAATAGATCCTGAAACCGCATGCATACAAACAGTCGGAGCCTGGAAACGGGTGACGGCGTACCTTTTGTATAATGGGTCAGCGACTTACGTTCAGTAGCAAGCTTAACTGATTAAGGCAGGCGTAGCGAAAGCGAGTCCGAATAGGGCGTTCAGTTGCTGGGCGTAGACCCGAAACCAAGTGATCTATCCATGGCCAGGTTGAAGGTGCGGTAACACGTACTGGAGGACCGAACCCACTAACGTTGAAAAGTTAGGGGATGAGCTGTGGATAGGGGTGAAAGGCTAAACAAACTTGGAAATAGCTGGTTCTCTCCGAAAACTATTTAGGTAGTGCCTCGTGTATCACCTTCGGGGGTAGAGCACTGTCATGGTTGTGGGGTCCATTGCGGATTACTACGCCATAGCAAACTCCGAATACCGAAGAGTGCAATCACGGGAGACAGACATCGGGTGCTAACGTCCGGTGTCAAGAGGGAAACAACCCAGACCGCCAGCTAAGGTCCCTAAGATTGGCTAAGTGGGAAACGAAGTGGGAAGGCTAAAACAGTCAGGAGGTTGGCTTAGAAGCAGCCATCCTTTAAAGAAAGCGTAATAGCTCACTGATCGAGTCGTCCTGCGCGGAAGATGTAACGGGGCTCAAGCCAGTCACCGAAGCTGCGGATGCACATTTATGTGCATGGTAGGAGAGCGTTCCGTAAGCCTGCGAAGGTGCATTGAAAAGTGCGCTGGAGGTATCGGAAGTGCGAATGCTGACATGAGTAGCGATAAAGGGGGTGAAAAGCCCCCTCGCCGTAAGCCCAAGGTTTCCTACGCAACGTTCATCGGCGTAGGGTGAGTCGGCCCCTAAGGCGAGGCAGAAATGCGTAGCTGATGGGAAGCAGGTTAATATTCCTGCACCATTGTTAGATGCGATGGGGGGACGGATCGCGGAAGGTTGTCCGGGTGTTGGAAGTCCCGGTCCTTGCATTGGAGAAGGCGCTTAGGCAAATCCGGGCGCGGAATTCAAGGGTGTGAGGCGAGCGACTTAGGTCGCGAAGCAATCGGAAGTGGTTCCAAGAAAAGCCTCTAAGCTTCAGTCTAACAAGACCGTACCGCAAACCGACACAGGTGGGCGAGATGAGTATTCTAAGGCGCTTGAGAGAACTCGGGAGAAGGAACTCGGCAAATTGGTACCGTAACTTCGGGATAAGGTACGCCCTTGTAGCTTGACTGGCCTGCGCCAGAAGGGTGAGAGGGTTGCAATAAACTGGTGGCTGCGACTGTTTAATAAAAACACAGCACTCTGCAAACACGAAAGTGGACGTATAGGGTGTGACGCCTGCCCGGTGCCGGAAGATTAAATGATGGGGTGCAAGCTCTTGATTGAAGTCCCGGTAAACGGCGGCCGTAACTATAACGGTCCTAAGGTAGCGAAATTCCTTGTCGGGTAAGTTCCGACCTGCACGAATGGCGTAACGATGGCCACACTGTCTCCTCCCGAGACTCAGCGAAGTTGAAGTGTTTGTGATGATGCAATCTCCCCGCGGCTAGACGGAAAGACCCCATGAACCTTTACTGTAGCTTTGCATTGGACTTTGAACCGATCTGTGTAGGATAGGTGGGAGGCTATGAAGCCGGAACGCTAGTTTCGGTGGAGCCGTCCTTGAAATACCACCCTGGTTTGTTTGAGGTTCTAACCTTGGCCCGTGATCCGGGTCGGGGACAGTGCATGGTAGGCAGTTTGACTGGGGCGGTCTCCTCCCAAAGTGTAACGGAGGAGTACGAAGGTACGCTAGGTACGGTCGGAAATCGTGCTGATAGTGCAATGGCATAAGCGTGCTTAACTGCGAGACCGACAAGTCGAGCAGGTGCGAAAGCAGGTCATAGTGATCCGGTGGTTCTGTATGGAAGGGCCATCGCTCAACGGATAAAAGGTACTCTGGGGATAACAGGCTGATACCGCCCAAGAGTTCATATCGACGGCGGTGTTTGGCACCTCGATGTCGGCTCATCTCATCCTGGGGCTGTAGCCGGTCCCAAGGGTATGGCTGTTCGCCATTTAAAGAGGTACGTGAGCTGGGTTTAAAACGTCGTGAGACAGTTTGGTCCCTATCTGCCGTGGGCGTTGGATATTTGAAGGGGGCTGCTCCTAGTACGAGAGGACCGGAGTGGACGAACCTCTGGTGTACCGGTTGTCACGCCAGTGGCATCGCCGGGTAGCTATGTTCGGAAGAGATAACCGCTGAAAGCATCTAAGCGGGAAACTCGCCTTAAGATGAGATATCCCCGGGGACTTGATCCCCTTGAAGGGTCGTTCTAGACCAGGACGTTGATAGGTCAGGTGTGGAAGTGCAGTAATGCATTAAGCTAACTGATACTAATTGCCCGTAAGGCTTGATCCTATAACCAGTGTGTTTCGCGGTCATGGTTAATGCTTCAGCATTTACCAGGACCCCGCTCCCGAAGGGAGTAGCGCACACCAGGTTGAGTCAAGTGTTGTGCCAACAAGCACAGCCCAAGTAACACC
>NZ_FCOL02000157.1 GCF_001544515.1 Caballeronia terrestris | reverse complement strand
CCCGGCAGGCGCTGGACCCTTTGGCGTCGATCGTTTTGCCGCAACGGGCACGAAGCGTTCTCGCGGTCCCCCAATGACCGTTTCGCGGTTTTGATGGACGATTCATGTTTGCTCGTCGACGCATCGCGCAGCGGTTCGCCGCGCGTCGAACGGATCTGGACAACTCCGGGCGCGCGCGGCGTCATATCGACACGGCAAGGGCTGTGGGCGTGGGGTCCGGCGGGCGTTTCGCGACTCGACGCGAATGATGCAAAGGGTGCGGGCATGCCGCATGAAGGCCGTGCGAGAACCGCGGTTCTGGATGCCGCAACAGGCGGCGGATGGATCATTCTGCTTCAGCCCGACTTTGTTCTGGTATGCAACGACCATGGCGGCGAAGTCGCTCGTTTGCCGATGGAGAACGTGCACGCGGTCGGCTTCGCTGGCGCAACTTTCGTGACGGCGAGTCATCGTGGATTGCGAATGCACAAATTGAACGAGCGCGGGCGCATCGACAGGGGCAAGCTGTTTGCGGACTGGCCCGTTCAGCAGCTCGTCAGCGCACAGGGCACGGGCTCTTTGTTCGCAAGGCGCGACGAGAATCACTGGACAGAAATCCTGCCTGACATGCGGATCGGTGCGACGTACGCGGATATGCCGTGGGAAGTCAGCAGCGCGAGTACGGGTGCATACTTGGCTCGACTTGGGGGCGGGGCGGCGCTTGAGTTGTATCGCGTTCCGAAGGCGCCGCAACTCGCGTTGCCAAGACCGGAGGCGCGATCTACGCAAACCTGAATCAGCGCGACGCGCACCAACCTGTCGCGCGCACCTGCAAGACCACGCACTTCATATTCGCGTTGAGGCCGTTTGCCGTCGAGCGCATCCAGCAGATGCCGCGCCGCGAGCCTTCCGTTCATTGCGGTGCCTAAGAGCGAAGCGCCGGACACCGCCCGAAAGCACGATTGCCCCGAGTCTCGCCCTCAAGTACCTGTCCGCATCCAACACACGGCAAGCTATTTGTTCGCAGGTCGCCAACACATCGACGTCCGATGCAGTTCACATGCAATCTCTCGTGCGCAGCTATCGCGCAGGACAGCGACCTCTCGATGGTGCGGAGAATGGAAGCTATCTCGCGAAGCCGCGCCGTGGAAGCCTTCGGGCGGCACTCGGTCCGCAGGGAAAGCGGACGGAACTATCGGCGCTTCAGGCGATGACGATATGTTTGCCGAGGGAGCGCCTCCTGGCACATCTTTCGCATAGGTACTACGAGATGGACCGCCACACTGACACAGAACAGATTTTAATTTTTTTTGGATCGACATTCGCAGTTTAGTTACCCGTTTTATTCGCCAATGTCGGGCGCCGAGAATTTCAAGCACTTTATATAGGATTATCCGACTAAATGCTGACGTCACGGATGTCGGTTATATAAATACGGATTCCAAAGTTTATGCTCTGTAGAAAAGGCCCTCGCACGTTGGACGGCGCACATACGGTTTTACCCGGTAATTCGATGATGTTCTCAAGTTCAGAGAAAGACACTCACATGGCCTTAACGCGATCCTGTGCTCCTGGATCGTAGATAGTGTTCCTAATGTTAGGGAGAGTGTCTTATAGCTTTGTGTTCATTTTTTTAGCGTTGTCCATCAAAACGGTGGTAGCTCAAGTTGAGAGACGAGCTCGATACCATCGGCGCTTGGCATGTCGCCGGCTAGTCTCGCGAAGCAATCCGGTTGCGCGTTAGCGCAGGCTCGTCCTAAAAGGCGCGCACCGAAATTTAGGAGTTTGTCAAACATGACCTCATTCAGAGGGCGCGCAATTACCGGACTGAATTCGACTTGTGAAAGTGCATGCATGATGGAAAAGCTACGCTTTGGAATTAGAGCGATGGAACAACGCGGAGGTGCCGGTAATGGGAGCAGCGTCGGGGAATCGAATAGTCCTGGTCTTTTACCGGAGAGTCTCACCAGTCTTTCGCCCATGTCGGTTGAAGGCAGTAAGCCGGGCGCGATGAAGGTAGAAAGAGCAACCCGCAAACCGCACGTCAATAAAGAAGACGAACAGTTACTCGAAATTGTCGCCACTTTGACAAGCTGCTTGCATCGCGCAGACAGCCGGCATTCGGAATCAGAGACACAGTCTGTTTATGTTTCGCCCTGGCAAAAGGAAATAGCCAGCATCGCCAAAATGGGTGGTTTGGGCGAATGCCCGCATGAGATGGCGAGAATTGTCGCCAGGTCGTTTTATCGAGAAATGACAATAGCGGGATTCAGTCAGAGCCAGATCATAAAAGTGGCGTCGGAAATTATCTCGGAGTTGAGTGTGAGCGTCCGGCGGCACAGCAAGCGCATGACCTCAAAGAGCAGCTAGATGGGATGCGCCCGGACGGGTTCGTTCGACCACGCCGGTTGCAAGCAAGTCGTCCTTTAGATGGCGTCGTGGCCGAAATCGATTGAAAGCGATTCGATGATCTCTCGGCGCTGTGCCTTGGCTAATTGCCAAGTGACTCTATCAGGCGATGAAAGTTGACGATACAGAGTATTTAGTATCACTACCTTGGTCTTGTCGGATAAAAGCATGGTTAGCAGAGTCTCGATAGGCGATGCCAGGCAATGAGTTGATCAATGTCGCCGGTCCGCGGCGGCAAGCCCAGGATTTCGGCCCGAAGGCAAAGGGCCGATTGCAGCTGTTAAACGCCGCTTGCATGTATTGCTGAAGTATGGAGAGAAGTCATGACCAGACGCACCTTGCTCGAAGTTTTCATCGACAATACGACACCGGACACGTCCGCTTCCTACATGTACTTGCGTGATGGCGAGATTGTGGACCGTACGTTGACGCATTACGAACTGCTTCAACGCGCTAAAGGACTGGCTGAATGGCTGAAGCAGCAAGGCATGTCGGGCAAGCGCGCTCTGCTGGTTTTTCCCACCGGTCTGGAATTCGTTGAGGCCTTTCTCGCGTGCCTCATTGCGAACGTAACGACGGTCCCCGTGGCGCCTGTCCCGTTGACGGGCGATACGAACAAGGCCAAGCGCCTGTCGGTTCTCATGGACGATTGTCAGCCGTCGATCGTGCTCGGCGTAGGCAAGACCATCGGCAATGCGGGCGCCTTCGTCGAGCAAAACCCGAAATGGAGCGATCTGGCGTGGCTGGAGGTCGACACATTCGAAGGGTGGGACGCCTTTCCCGACCGCGCCATCGACATGCCTTCGCCGACTGCAATCGCGGTGCTCCAGTACACCTCGGGTTCGACTGGCATGCCCAAGGGCGTAATGCTGTCCCACCAGAACATTCTGCACAATCTGATTCAGTGGGACCACGGGCTGGGCCATGACGACGCCAGCCGAATCATCTCCTGGGTGCCGCATTTCCATGATCTTGGCCTTCTCTACGGGATTCTGTTCCCGATGTACCGGTCGATATCGGCGTGCCTGCTGCCCGGTGTCGCCGTCGCCCAGACGCCGCTGCGCTGGCTGAAGGCGATCTCGGATTTCAAGGGCACGCACAGCATGGGCCCCAACTTCATGTACGGGCACTGCTGTCAAAAGATCTCCGAACATGACTGCGAAGGCCTGGACCTGTCGTCCTGGCGCATGGCACTCAATGCTGCCGAACCGGTCAGCGTCGAAACCGTGAGCAAGTTCAACGGGAAGTTCGGCAGCTATGGCTTTCCGCCCGACGCAATGACTGCGGGGTATGGCCTGGCCGAGGCGACGTGCTTCGTCACATGCCAGACCTGGGACGAGCCCGTTCGCGCGCTGTCGCTGTCGGCCAAAGCGCTGTTGTGCAATGAAGTCCGGCTCGCCAAGGCGGGCGAGCCGACAGCCGACATGGTGGCCTGCGGCAAGGCGCTAAACGGCACCACGGTGAAGATCGTCGATCCCGCTCGCCTGACCGAATGCGCCCCGGACGAGGTCGGGGAGATCTGGATCCACAGCGGGAGCATTTCCAGCGGCTATTGGAACAGGCCCGACGAAACCGCCCAGACGATGGGCGCGACCATGGCGGGCGATCGAAGCGGCCAGCAGTTCCTTCGAACCGGGGACTTGGGATTCGTCAACGAAGGCGACCTCTTCACAACTGGCCGAATCAAGGATCTCATCATCGTGCATGGGGACAACTACTACCCGCAGGACGCCGAGCGTGAGATCGGGCGCGCTCACCCTGGCTTTGCACCAGGCGGTTGCGCCGTTTTCCCGGTCACGCTCGATGGCGAGGAGCGGATCGTTGTCGTTCAGGAACTCACGCGTGCCCACCGGGGCGGACCGTACGACGAGATGTTCGGCGCCATCCGCCGCGCAGTGGGCGCCGCGTTCGACCTGCCGGTGTTCGCGATGGTGTTGATACAGCCCGGCACCACGGCCAAGACGTCGAGCGGCAAGATCCAGCGCAGCCAGTCGAAGCGGGCGTTTCTCGAGGGCGGCTTGCGGGTCGTCGCGAAGTGGGAAATCGATCCCGACGCCAAGGCGTCGGTCCAGTCGCCGATGGCTGCGTGCCCGTCGAGCGCAGCCGAGGTGGAAGCATTCCTGACGCGTCGGGCTGCGGAAATCTCTCAGGTATCGCAGCAGAGCGTGCGCGCCGATCGCCCGTTCTCGGAGTACGGGCTGGGCTCGATCGATGCGGCCAGCCTGGCGACCGAGCTCGCGAGCCGGTTCAAGGTCGAGGTTTCTCCCACCGACTTCTATGACCATCCCAGCATCCGGCAACTTGCTCGTCACCTGAGCCGCAGGATCGAGGGCGACGGCTGGCGAGCGAAATCTGCTGACCCGGCGTCCTGCGACCCGGATTCCGTGGTGGTCGTCGGCATGGCGTGCCGCTTTCCGGGTGCGGACAGTCTCGCCGCCTACTGGGCGTTGCTCTCGGAAGGCCGCAGTGGCATCACCGCGCGCCGGCGTGACGACGGCACGGTGCGCCATGGCGGATTTCTCGACGACCTGATCGAGTTCGACAACGCGTTCTTCTCGATCACGAATCGCGAAGCAGCCTGCATGGACCCCCAGCAACGCATTGCAATGCAGGTCGCATGGCATGCGCTCGAGGACGCGGGCATCAAGCCCGATGCCATCGCCGGCACCGACACGGGCGTGTTCTTCGGCGCGTCGGCCTTCGACTACGGCTTGCTGCAACTGACGCATGCCGAGCTCGATGCCTACAGCAGTCAAGGATCGATGCTGGCGGTCATCGCCAACCGCATCGCGTATCAGCTGGATTTGCGCGGGCCATCCTTCGTCGTGGACACCGCCTGCTCGTCGGCGCTTACCGCGGTCCACCTCGCTTGCCGCAGTCTGCGGGATTCCGAATGCCGCACGGCCATCGTAGGGGCGGTCAACGTCCTTTTGGCGAGCGAATGGGACGAAGGGCTCATCAAGGCCGGCATGCTGTCGCCCGACGGACAATGCAAGACGTTCGACGCGTCGGCGAACGGCTACGTGCGCAGCGAGGGTTGCGGCGCACTCGTGCTCAAGCGCTATC
>NZ_FCOL02000156.1 GCF_001544515.1 Caballeronia terrestris | reverse complement strand
CCGGATGCATGGCCGCAATCATTACCTGCCCTCCGTTACAAATGAGAGCTTGGCAAGCCGGGGGCGTCCATGCATGGGGTAAAACGTGTGATCCAGACTGGAGTGTTTGATGTTGAAGAAAGCTGATACGAATGCGGTTGCGCCAGAGGCGCTGGAAGGAGCGCGTAGCGCCTCTGGCGCCGCCGAAGTTAAACGCTGGTCGACAGGCCGCAAACGTAGCGTGGTCCTTCGGTTGTTGCGCGGCGAACCCGTCGACGCCGTCTCCCGCGAAGTCGGCGTGACGATCGCCGCGCTCGAGCAATGGCGTGAGCTGGCACTGGCCGGCGTGGAGGCCGGCCTGAAGACGCGGACCAGCGATCCGCTGGAGGCGCGGCTCAATGACGCCGTGCGACGCGTTGGTGAGCTGTCCATGGAAAACGCGATCCTGCGCAGAGAACGTGAACTGCAGGCCCGTCGCCCTTGACCGGTCGGAGATCGTCGACCTGAGCCACGAGATCTCCGTCAGCGCGGGCAAGCCCTTTGGATTGCAACGGGTTTGCCGGGTGCTCGAATTATCGCGTTCGACGATCTATGCCGTTCTTGCCAGAGCAAGCAACCAACGTGACGCCGATGGTTCAGCGCAGGCGTGGGCCAAAGCCGAAGATGCCCGATGCCGAGCTGCTGAAGGCCATCCGCGACTATCTCGCGGCTTCGCCCTTCAGCGGCGAGGGGCACCGCAAGGTCTGGGCGCGGCTGCGCATCGTGCATGACATCCGTGTCTCCCGGACCCGCGTGCTGCGGATGCGCGAGCACCGGTTGCTCTCGCCGCACCGTCAGGCGCGGGGCGAACCTAGCCTTCACGACGGCCGGATCACGACTGATCGCCCGAATGAGATGTGGGGAACCGACGGCGTGCGCATCGCGACCGTGGACGACGGCATGGTGTGGATATTCTCGAGCGTCGATCACTGCGATGGCATGTGCACCGGCATCCATGCCGCGAAATTGGTGACCGCTTCGCTGCCCTCGAGCCGATCTCCCAAGGGACGCTGGGCGAGTTTGGCTCGGTAGTCGCCGACTCGGGACGCGGGCTGTCGCTGCGCATGATCACGGTTCGTGATATACCTCGGACGACTTCCGCGACCAGATCAGGTTCTGTGGCATCACGCCGAGCTACGCCTTCGTCGCCGAGCCGCAGACCGACGGCGTCGCCGAGCGGTTCAACCGGACCATGAAGGAACAGGCGATTCAGGGGCGCATCTTCAAAAACCTGGAGGACGTTCGTGCCGCCGCTATCGCGTTCAGGGATCGATACAATCGCGACTGGCGCCTTGAAAAGCTGGGCTTCAAATCACCCCTCGGAGCCCGTCAGGAAAGGCTGCTGAAATTGGCCGCCTAAGCTGCAAAAGCGTGTCCAAACAACCGGAGCCGGTACACGCCGTTTGCGGACGCCCGTTCTGAATGGCGCGGGTGAGCACAGACTAGAAGCGAGGAGCAATGGCGACAGCATTTCCACATCTGTGCGCGTACGACCTGCTCCTGATCGATGCAGACATTGCACATATCCGATTGGCGATCGAACGGGAGTTCGATTCGCGTTTCCGACAGCCGGTTCTACCGCGCCTTTACTGGCGAGAGCGTTTGCTTGGCATAGTCAGCGCGTTTGATCTTCTTCCGCAGCAGTGCAGTGCCATTGATGAACTGCTGCGCCGACTTGATCGTTACGAGCATACAGAGCGGTAACGAACTTTGTTCAGTACCGTCGCGGCTAAATGTCGAACGGCCAGGGGAAATCCTAATAGCTGGGGGCAGATGGCGACGTAAGCGCCTTGCGCGACGCTACTGAGCTGCGTTGCGACATGCCCGGGGCCACCTTGGGCGCCTCCCGCTGAAGGACCGAAATGCCCAGACTGAGGTGAGTTGGAGCGTTGAAGCAGAGACGCACGGAGCCGCGCGCCTGGCGATCAAGTGGCTCGAGACCGCAGTAGGCACGACGCCAGATACCACGAGATCGGCTTCGGTCGGCAATTGATTGAGGAAGCGCTGAAGTTCACGCTGCAGGCGCGAACTGAATCGACGTTCAATTCCGACGGCGTTTCGTGCCATATTGAGATACCCCTGCCATCAGGAAGCTGCTATGGCAGCAGGAACTAGCAAGACGAAAAATGGCACACGCGACGAGGGAATTGGAAGGCCGTACTATCATGATTGTAGAAGACGACTTTCTGGTCGCCCTCGCGCTTTCAACGGTGCTCGAATAGGCTGGCGCAGACGTCGGACTTATCGCGACGCCAAAGGAGTCGGTGGCAGTGTTAGAGGGAGACAAACAACACGTCGACGCTGCAATCCTCGATGTCAATCTGAACGGCGAAAAGTCGTATCCAGTGGCCGATGCGCTCGCATCTCGTCGCATCGCGTTTGTATTTGCAACCGGGTATGGCATCGACGCCCTAGACGTTCCATACCGCCAACACCCGGGCGTCCAGATGCCGTTCGACCATCAGGCGCTCTTCAGGGCGCTCACCCGTTCATCTTAAGAGCAGTGTCCGCCCGGCACAATGCATTTTTCGACTGCTAGGCTCGAGGCTTGCTGCTAAATATGCATGGATGTAGCTGCATGCAAAGAACGTCTATCGGGCGGGATATCGTCGTCGTTGCAGCCTCGCTTGGGGGTCTTCCGGCTATCGGAGAGCGTGATGAAACTCGTTCACCACGCCACATTTAATGGCGCTACCCCAACCGACTTGGGCACCCTTGGCGGAACAGAAAGCTTTGCTTTTTTCCATTACAGTAAAAAGATAAAAAGACTACTCGCTTTGGAATGACCCAGTAAACTAACGCTTGCCCATTGTATGGCGTTGATAATTTAGCGGCCCGATTCTTTTTTTATGA
This sequence comes from Caballeronia terrestris, assembly GCF_001544515.1. Classification (GTDB taxonomy): domain Bacteria; phylum Pseudomonadota; class Gammaproteobacteria; order Burkholderiales; family Burkholderiaceae; genus Caballeronia; species Caballeronia terrestris. The sequence goes on along the minus strand of NZ_FCOL02000156.1, from coordinate 2,760 downwards.
CAGCGCGCTGCCGCACGTCTTGAGCGGGCGTTGTGCTGCAGGCTCGATAGCGCTTGCGGGCCTCGATTCAGCGTCGCTCGGTCCGTGGTTGAGCCGCTTCGCGTGATGAAGGGCAGACGCGGGGCGCGCCTCGCCCGCGCCGCTGAAAGGGCTACGGGCAAGGCTTCGATATGTGACCGGCAGGAGATCGCGCATGAGGGGGTCATCGAGGTTCCTCGTGACAGCCTGCACCGCGGTGCGGCTCTGGGCGCTAACAAGACACATCGGTCCGTCGACAGGCTCGTCGCTTAGCAGGGGATGCGTCGCCAAGGCTCGCACATGACGCGCCCAGTGGCTCGCCGGAGCGCTTCTGGGCTTGAGCGTATCCGCTCGACTCGGTTGCCGAAAAAGCCGCCGTGCGCCGCCGGCGTGCGACGAAGGAGGTAATAGCAACGGTATGGGATGACACCCATTAGCAGGTTCGTGTCAAGCGAGTAAGCAAAACCCACGGCTGTCAGCAGCCGGGTTCCCCGCCTGCTGCCTCGTCAAAGGCACATCGGCGGGACGCGAGTGGTGATATTCCGTCAGACTGCAGGCATCCAATTGTACAAAATTTTCCGCGGCCGATCGTTGGTCAGACCGCGCACGCGTACGCTCTTTACAAACTGCGTTGCGATGTCTATCTTTGTTTGCGCATTAGCGAGTCGGACGCTTGCAGGCATGGATGATTTACACCGCATGGTGCCGTCACCCGCGATTAACCGAGCTGTGCCAAGCGCAGCACTTAGGAAGTCTGGAAGGTCAGCCACCCCGTTCATTCGGACGAGGCCTCATGGCCTGAGGTTGACCAGCTCTAGCCCCAAGGGGCTCCGTTGTGCGGAGGTTAAAGACCTACTCCGGGATGCTTCCTCAGTTCCGGACTCTGGAACCTGCGACTGCAGACACGCTTCGGGTAAGCACGAAACGGGTCGCGAGGGTGCGCCGCCGTACAACGTGAGCGAGGGGAGCGAAGCCGGAAGGCTTCCGTCACAAGGTCTCGTAAGAGACAAGGAAAGACATGGCGGCTTTTGTACTGGACAAGCGCGGCAGCCCGTTGATGCCATGCAGCGAAAAACGAGCGCGATTGCTGCTTAAACGCGGCCGCGCGCGCGTACACCGGGTTCTGCCGTTCGTGATCCGACTGACGGACCGTCTTGCAGAAGAAAGTGCGTTCCAGTCGCTCCGCGTAAAGGTCGACCCGGGAAGCAAGGTAACCGGAGTAGCACTCGTACGGGAATTTAATTCAGGTATTGCTGTCCTCAACCTTTTCTCGTTAATGCACCGCGGGCGGCAAATTAGCGAGGCACTCGTCACGCGCCGCAACTTCCGGCACCGCCGTCGTAGTGCTAACTTGCGCTACCGCGCCCCGCGCTTTCTAAACCGCGCGCGGCGTGACGCCTGGCTGGCTCCAAGCCTTCAGCATCGTGTCGACACAACGATGAGCTGGGTGCGACGGATAAAGCGCTGGACCCCTATTTCGGCGACGTCGGTCGAGTTCGAGCGGTATGATTTGCAGGCGATGCGCAGCGCAGAAGTCGCTGGTTATGAGCATCGCAAGTATGAACGCGTCGATTATGAGATCCGCGAATACCTTCTCAAGAAGTGGTGGCACCGGTGTGCTTACTGCGATAAGGAAGGCGTGCCGCTGCACGTTGGGCACATCATTTCCCGTGCGCGCGGAGGCTCCGACCACCTCACAAATCTAACGATATGCTGTGGACCGTGCCATTTTCGTAAAGGTGAGCGCGACATCAAAGAGTTTGTGGTGGACGGAATCCGGTGCAATCGGATCCTTGGCAGAGCCAAGGTCCCGCTGAAAGAATCGGCGTCCGTCAGCAGCACTCGCGCGGCATTGGTCACAGAACTGCGCTCGGCTCGCCTCGTAGTGGAGACATCTACCGGCGGTCGAACGAAATGGAATCGCGCGCGCTTTGGAATTCCAAAAACCTACGCATTGGATGCAGTCTGTGTCGGCGACGTGAGCGTCGTCATGGATTGGCAGCGTCCCACGGTCGAGGTGAAATGCAGTGGCCGCGGGAGCTATCAGCGCACTCGTTTGACCGCAGAAGGCTTCCCAAGGTCTTACCTGATAAGAAAGAAGCGGATATACGGTTTCCAAACCGGTGACCGAGTCCGCGCCGATGTTTCAAAAGGCAAGATGATAGGCATTTATGTTGGCCGCGTCGCGGTCCGGGCCAGCGGCAATTTCAATATCAAAACCCAAAACGGTGTTGTCCAGGGTATAAATCATCGTTATTGTAAAGTGGTTCAGCGTGCCGACGGGTATGGCTACTCGCCATTGTTACGTTTGGCACAACGCGTAACTCGCTCCAAGAGCGTCGGCCCTGCACTCTAGCTTAGAGTGGTTGGTGGTTGGTTCGGCCGGATTACATTCGAAGGCTATCTGGCTGGTTAGGGAGCGAACAAGCCGTTCGGATGACGGCTCTGCGCAATAGGCAAATGACTGCTCCTGGCCGCCTGCCGATCGCGTCGTGCGTTCGCAGGAGCTTTGCGAGTGGCAGCACGCGACCTTCGGCAAGGCAAGACTAAACGGCTCGCTTGCAAGGTACAACGTATGCGTCTCACGTCGACCAGCAAATCGAACGCCTGAAAGCGCAGATCGACAAGCTCAGGCGCATGCGTTCCAGGGCAACAGTTCGTCGAAGCGATTGGCCTGGTGATCGGCGATGTGCGTAAGGACATATTCCAGGTAGGCGCGCGGGTTGATACCATTCAACTTGC
>NZ_FCOL02000155.1 GCF_001544515.1 Caballeronia terrestris | reverse complement strand
GCAAGCACGATGTCCACTGGTGGTCATCGAGTTTCCTTCTCGCGTTAAAGCATGTCGAGCAGGATCAAGGGCTAGATTGCAACGCCAAGTCCAGGGGGTCGGTACCCGATACCCGCGCCTGAAATCTATGTCCAGCACTTATTGAGCCATACCTTACATTTTATTTACTAGGTCATTTTGATCGCGTAGTCTTTTGTATGCTGCGAGCCACTCTGCGGAGCGCAACGGCCTGAATGCCGATGTGCGTAAGCCCGTCGCGACGAGGACTTGTCCAGGTTTTGAGTCACACTTCCCAACCAATAGGACGAGTTCTCGTAGGCAGCCAAGCAATAACATGGAGCGGTTTTCTGATTGTCTGTTTGTGACTCGCCTTCAAGGGTTTTGCCGCGTTGCTGTTAGAGAGCGATTAACGCGGCGTGGCCGGGGGAATCCTGCTCGACAACGATGGCGGCCGGTTCGCGAAAGCGGGGCATCGAGAGGCGGTCGCTTGCCGAACGTCCGGTAAAGGCCGCGGGCGTATGACTCGATCGGCCGCGCAAGTCCTCAGTTGACGTCCGCAGTTGGCCGAACCCCGTCTGACATTGAACGGCCGACGTGGTCGGCCGTTGATCGCCCGCGTCGGCCAGCAGTCGCCCCTCCTCCCGACGTTGAACCCGATGCCACAACTGTGTCCGATGCCACAACTGTGGCAACTTTTAGTCTGCGGAAACCAATTCGTGCTCTTGAACGAGCCTGCGCGTCCTTGGCGAGACCGGCCAGAGTCGTTCGTCTGGCTTAATGTAGTGTCGCCGCAGCTCCGCAGCATCTCTTGAACTTCTTCCCGCTGCCACAAGGACATGGATCGTTGCGACCGACCTTCGGCGCGACGCGTCGAATCGTCGTGCCGAGGTCCCGCTCGTGAACGGCTTCCCGGTAAGGGAGCCAATAACGGTAGATCGCTGAGATATTCATCGGGATCTGTTTGGCCAGTTTTTCTCGTTGATCCGGCCAGCGAGTCAATGCTTCCTCCTCGGATATAACTTCCTCCGCACCGAGCAAATGTAAGGGACGAAGCAACTCGCGGCCTTGTGTTTCGTCGAACAACGGCTGCCAGTCCTGCTGGCATAGCGCAACGCCCTGCATAAATCCGTGTGCCCAGGGTTCGGCCTCAATATACTCCCGCGGGTCGTCGGGGTAGGTGACCGTATCGAACAACGGTTCGAACGCATCCGCATCGCCTTGCAGGATCCAGATGATTCCATTGTAATGCCGCAAGATCAGATCCAAGATGTGCTGTGCCTGCTCCGTCGTGTCGAACTGCGGCGCGTCCTCCACTTCCGGCCCCCATACACCGGGTAACCATTCACTGGGCTGCAAGTTCCTCGGCCCGATCACAACGGCGGTCAGGTATCCGTCCAGCATGTCGAGCATCATCGTTTCGTCAGACGTCGCATCGGACATCAGAAACTGATCGAGCTCGTCCATTTCGTCATCGGACAAGGGGGCCAACATTCGCAAGGAATTAGGAGGAGAGATCGGCACGGCTATAGGCGATGAAACGACATTCTACATCTCGCTCTTTTCTTTCCGGCCTGTGACTATCGCGGGGGTGGCTGTGCTCGACAATCTCCATAGCGGGAAGTTCGCGAAGAGAGAGGGGCACGCGCCCACGAATACGGCCTGGCCGATCAAGCAACCCTTATAACCGCGATGAATTGCCGCTTCATCGGTGGAAACGACGTCTGAATTCCGTGCGACGGTACGGACGAATGATGCTTCATGGCCGCGAGCCGCGGTTCACGATGCTCGCCGAAAGCTGCCAAAAGATGATCGCCACATCTCGGTGAAGGGCGGCTTTGCGGAGCCAGCACCCATCGGCAGCCGTCGGCCACGAGGCGTCATTGACCGCCGCCGTCGCGCGGGCACTCGGACGGTGGTTCCGACGTGCAAACAGTCGTTGGATTCTCAAAGGTGAACCTGGCTGCCTGAAGGGAGGGTCCAGAAGATGCGGCATCAAGGGCAGATCCGGGTAGTCGGAGGGATTTTCGCATGCTATAAGGATGAGGTCGCGCGTCGAATTCAATATGCGCGTGACGACTCATAACGCGGGACCCCTAGGAAAATCAGCAGATGGCAACCGGTACCGTAAAGTGGTTCAACGACGCAAAAGGTTTTGGCTTCATCACGCCGGATGAGGGCGGTGAAGATTTGTTTGCGCACTTTTCTGAAGTAAAGGCGGACGGTTTCAAGTCGCTGCAGGAGAACCAGAAGGTCAGCTTTGAAGTAAAGCAAGGCCCGAAAGGCAAGCAAGCGGCCAACATTCAACCGCTTTGAGCCTGTACGGTCGGCGGATCTGCTCGCAGGTGGTCCGACGTAAAGTGGTGGCCGCTGTTCATCTCGCCGCCTCCAAGAGGCACTACTCTCTGCCTTCACATGTAGGTGGCCTCGCGGGTCGAGCCGACGGCCCATCACTAGCGTGTCGTGAAATCACCTCGCCTGCGCTCCGTCGCAGCAGAAGCACATAGGACACAGCCTATCGGTCTCGTAGCGGACCGCGAGACGCCACCGTTTGCCGGATTCACGTTTCGGCAAGTTGCGGTGGCCAGACAATACATTCAGATTACCCGTCGCCACTCATTAGTTGCCACCATGTGCGCCACATCTTGAATTAACAGCAAAGAGCAAATCTCCCTGAATGGAAATTAAACAAGCTAGCCTTAAAGAACTGCTCGCACAGCATCAAGCTCTTCAGCAGCAGGTGACTGCGACACGCCAGCGTGAATCAGAAGTGGTCCTCGCCGGAATCGTACGCAAGATGCGTGAATATCAAATCAGCCTCGCGGATCTGATGGGTCGGGAGATTGAAAGCCAGAGAGTTACGACCGCCGCTGTGCCAAAGTATCGCGATTTGCGAAGCGGTGCCACATGGAGCGGTCGGGGACGGGCGCCGCACTGGATCGTCGACAAAAATCGGGACGATTTTCTCGTGAGCGCCTGACGTCAGATTGGTGCAAGCCTGATTTCGCGCGGCCGTTGCGAGCCGCGGTGCTTTTACATCCGACCCTCGGCTCACAGCAATACCGCTTGCTGCAACAGCTCCAGCGCTTTCAACTCATCCAATCGGCCCGTGCGTGCTTTGCCTGCCAGCGTCTTGATCAGCGCCTCCGCTATCGGTTCGATACCTTCGAGATTTTCCAAGCTCGTCACGGAAGTGAACCGGCCCGGCGGCATTGAGGGTAACTGCGGGACTGCAGCAGCCGAGATCTGCTCGAGCGCTGCGTCATTCTTCTTCCCAGTTGCGGGACTGGCAAGCTCAGCGGAGGGGGCGTTTATATGCTCTTGCAGGCTGACAACAGTCGCCTCTTTTGCAGGCGAAGCACTCGCTGGAACGGGTGGGCTTTCGGCATCGGACGTCGCACCCGCCCGAGCGCGCGCCCTCGCACCGGTCGACTTCGCTAGCACGTGCTCATTTGTTGGGCCCGTAGGCGGCTGTTGTGGCTTGACAGATGACTGACCGCGGGGAGCAGGAAGAAGCAAACGGGACACCGACTCGGGGATGTCTCCTTCCGAACGTGGTGTATCCAACCAGCCGGTTGGCAAAGCTAGGCGCTCTGTGAAACGATCCGCTTCGGCATCGTCCATGCGTTTCTTGCCGTGTAGCCGATGGGCCATGTTGGAACCGGTAAGCCCCATGAGCGCGCCAAGTTTCACCTTCGATCCATTTCGGGTCGTGAGCACGTGGAGGTTGGCGCGGCGGATAGTTTGAACATTCGCGCCGTCATTTACCGCCAGCGGCGGCCGTTGGTTCGTTTTTGCAGGGGTCTTGGATTTCGCTGGTGAGTCTTTTACAGGGGCAAGAGCGACAAGCTGCACCGCCGCACTTCTACGGCTCTGGACGAGCGTTGGCGATCCGCCAGTCGCTTTCTTTGGCATTTCCGGTTCCTCCAATACACGATTCTTAAGAAATGGCTGCTGGCTGACTTTGGGTGCGGGAGCCGGCTCTATTGTTTCGGACGCTACTTCTGGTTCGACGTCCGTTTGAACAAAGTCTAGTGGCAATTTCAAACGAGCGATGGTCTCAGCCGCGAGAACAGGATTGGGCTGGTCAAAGAAGCCGTGGGGCAAGCCCAGCGTGGTTTCCATGTGAAAGGCCGTTTCGGGCGTGAACCGCTCGCCCTTTATCAGTTCGGCCACTCGCGTCAGGTTTGAATCAAGCCCTAACGCGATATTTTCCGCGCCCACCGCATCGACTAGTAATTGGAACGATCGCGTCTTGAAAATGGAAGCGGTCTGAGTCAGGTCTCGCGCAGGAGATCCTTTCACATTTGATTGGCCCTGTCGGTTGGACGGCAATTTTCTGACGTGGCTCGGTTGGCGCTGACCGCTGCGTTGAGACCCCAAGTATCGCCCGCGCGATTGATTCATGAAGTAGGCTTCCTGCGCTAAGAGACTATTGTGCTTGGATTATAGACGAGGCGGCGTTGATGTTTGATTCATCAAGAGCTCTGCGGGTAGGGAAAGTGCGCCTTTTTGACAAGCCGTAGTGCGGTCCGATCGTCATGCGCAAGCCACTACCCGCGACGTGTTCATTAGTATTTCCGTTGGCTCGCTTTAGCGTACGCGCAGCGCGCTCGCGAGCCCGAAAACAAACAAACGCTTGCCGCCGAAGAGCGGCACACGATCTTTTTCAGCTTTGATTATTGAAGTGTGATCAACGGCGCTGTCCGCGGCATTCTGCACGGTGGCTCCATCTCATCGCTCTAGACTTAAGTCGAAACAGCACACCGCAGGTGTGTATCGGGTGCTTCGCTATGTGGAGGAGGACGGGGGGCTTCTGATCGGCCTGCGCCTCATGACCGAACGGCGGCGGACGCCGCGATAAAAAGTTCCCATGCCTGTCGCTCGGGGAACTTACGGCTCCACGAGCACGGTGAAATGGCGAAGAAGTGGGCCTAACTTCATGGCATCTGTCGGCTTTGCGCAGAATGCATCGAAACCGGACCCCTTTGCGCGGGCCAGATCGGCCTCAGTCGCCAATGCCGAATGTGCGATGAGCACCGTCTCTGACGTGCTTTCGATCTCTCGAAGCCTTACAGCGACCTCTAGCCCAGACATATCTGGCATACAGATGTCGAGTAATACGACCTGCGGCTGCCAGCGTGCGACCGCGTCAACGGCCGCGTTCCCGCGATAGGCGACCTGAGCGTCGAAACCGTCGAGCGCGAGTACCATGCTGATCGCGTCAGCGGTGTCTGCATAATCATCGACCACCAGAACGCGCGGAACGCGGGGCCCGACGCGCTTCCGTTTGGTCCATATCGTGCACTTCAGGAGCATGCCTGATTGATCGGCGGTCATGTCAAGTCCTGCAGAATCGCGACTCATTCTACCGCATGCAAGAGCGATTCCTCTGCGCATTGCAAGGGCACCCCGAATAGAAGCTACTCGCTGGCGAAAGAACCGTCTCATGACTTCTGGTTTATACGTCCACCGTCGACCAGTCGATGATCTGCATGGACAATAATGAGACGCCGCAATGTCTCGCAAGACTAGTGACTTCTCCATGCGTCTTGCGTTCTATCTGTCCGGTTTCGGCGCGGGTCCGTGCCGCTGAAACCATGCGCTGCTGCTTCCAACTATGCTTATTGAGAAATCGTCAAGAGTGGTGTACGCGGGGCGGTCGGCATAGTCAGGCGGCCAGCGCTTGAGGAGCCGGTGTGCTTT
>NZ_FCOL02000154.1 GCF_001544515.1 Caballeronia terrestris | reverse complement strand
CTCTGAGCCGCGGCGTAACCTACCTCAAGCTTAATCCGCGTACCTTGAGGTGCGGCAGGTCCATACATGATGTCTAGAACGCGCCGGAGGTGGCCGCGTTGAAATTTACTCGCGCGAAGCGACAAAGGAAGAGGCGCTGCGCATGTTCGACTCCGCGAGCAACGACCGGCGAGCAATCGAGGACGATCTTGCCTCGCGTCTCGCAGCCGAGGTCAAAGGCGACCTGCTTTGCGCTGGCTATTTTTTCGTTGACGGCGATAAAGACGCCCACGAGGATGTATCATTTCCAATCTCGCATGCAGTCGCTGCTATCAGCGAGCATTTTGGCATCGAAGCGGAAACGCTGGAGCGCGCGTTGGAACCCGCGAACATAGCCGCGCTTACCTCTGTGAAAGAGGCCGAACTCGCCGCGTTCTGCAAGAACCGTCCGGAGATCATGGCTAGCGCCGAAGCAGCTGGTGAACGGCACCGCGCCGTGCAGGCGGCGTTGGCTGAGGAACTGGCCCACGAATTGGAAGGCGAAGTAAAGCACTAGCACGTTGCCCACCCAACGCTCACGGCCTAGTGAGCATTGGGCGACGCCGGCGGCGTCGAGCCGTTGCCGCCACTCATCAGAAAAATGGCGCTCGTCGACGCATAGCAGACAAAACGCGACGAAGAGTAATATCATCCGTCACCTGACAGAGCAACGGCAGCTAGCAGCATGAACGAGTACTCGATCACTGATATAGAGAACGCCATCAACTACTGGCGATCGCGGCAGGCGGCGACGGATGACTTTGCTGTCTGCCCGCGAGCAAGGATGCTGGCGGACGTGTACGGAACGATGATCTATCATCAGCGAGAGCGCGTCGAAGCCAGAAACTTGACGGCGGAACAAAATGAAGCGATAGGTCTTGCGCTCGCCCAAAAGGAACTTTTTTGATCCCGACGAGAGGGGGCAAACGTGTCGAACGCCGGTAGCGCCCTGGTTTGGGTCGACGCTGTGGCCGGCGGTGGCCGCGTCGAGATCTATTCGCGAGAGGTATCGAAGGCGGACGCGCTGCGCATGTTTGCATCAGCCAGCACCGACACGCGAGCTTTCGAAGAGGACCTCATAGACTGGGTGGCAACGGAGATAGTCGGCGACGTTTTGTACGCCGGCTATTTCTGCCCTAAGAGCAAAGGCTTGGACGAGGAAAAGCAAGTGTCGTTCGCGCTCGTACATGCTTGCGACGCTATCAGCAAGCATTTCGGCATTGACGCAGGACTCCTTGAACGCGCATTGCGGCCTGAGAATCTGGAGGAGTTGGCCGCCGCACGGGATGCAGAGATCGCATCTCTGGTCCATGACCTTCCCGAACTTACGAAGGACGCCGAGGCCGTGCGAGAAAAGCATGCGTCGGTGCAAGCGGCTCTTGCCGACGAACTCGCGAAGGCCATCGCTGATGGCAAGATTAAGTCGCACTGAGCGTTGCCGACGCAAATGATGCCAGCCATCATAGGGCCGCAGCGGCGTGCAGGATTTTTCGCGCCTTGCGGTTCTCGACCCGCGTAGGGTCAAGAGCGCGCCCGGCGTGCCGTTAACTGAGCCATTCCAGATCTTTCCACGGCTCACATGTTTTCTTCGATTCGCAGTCGCGTCCTTGCCGCTTCTCTCGCTATTGTCGTTGGCGGTCTTGCCGTCAATACGGGCGTCAATTACAGCGTTGCTCATCGCTACAACAGCGATTCCATCGAAACCAGCCTCACGGCGGTCCTTACCGGCCACGAGGCGGGTATCGAGGAATGGGTCACATCGAAAACGCAGATGATCGTCTCGGTCGAAGACGCCGCGCTGACTTCTGATCCTGTACCCTTTCTCAAACAAGTGGCATCCGCAGGCGGCTTCACGAATGTCTATGTCGGCTACGCCGACAAAACAGCGAAGTTTTCGGATCCGACCGGCATTCCTTCCGATTACGATCCAACAGGACGACCTTGGTACAAACAGGCGGTAGAGGCCGGTAAGCCGGTGGTGACGCCGCCCTACGTAGACGTCGGCACCGGTAAGCTCGTGGTCGCCTTTGCTGCGCCAATCATCCGCGATGGCGCAGTGAAAGGCGTCGTATCAGGCGACGTCGCGATGGATAGCGTCGTCGCGAACATTAAGTCGATCCACCCGACGCCCGCAAGCTTCGGCATGCTGGTCGACAACAGTGGCCATATCGTTGCGGCCGCTGATGCGAAGCTGACGCTCAAACCCCTGACGGATGTCGCCAACGAACTCACGGCGGACGCAATCAAGGCAGCTTCCGATCAACAATCGACCGCCATTGAGGCGACCGTCGGAGGTGCTACGAAGCTGGTGCGTGCTCGCGCGGTGTCAGGAACGAACTGGCTGACTCTCGTTGCGCTCGACAAGTCGGAAGCGACGACCGGTATGCGTTCGCTGCTCACTGCATCGATCGCCTCCCTTGCCGTGCTCGCTGCGATCGCGGCCGCCATCATTGGTGCCGTCACTGGCGCGGCCTTCAGAGGACTCGCAAAGGTGCGAGACGCTATGGAGGGCATCGGCTCGGGCAGCGGAGATCTCACGCAGCGCTTGCCCGCGACGGGCGATGATGAGGTCGCGCAGATCGCTCGCTCTTTCAATGCGTTCGTCGGCAAGATCAACAGTGTCATGGTGCAGATCCGCGACACCAGTGAAGCCGTTCGCCATGCCGCCAACGAGATCGCCTCGGGGAATCACGATTTGTCGCGTCGGACCGAATCGGCTGCAGCAAGCTTGCAGGAGACAGCCGCTTCAATGGAAGAAATCACGTCCACGGTGACGCAGTCAGCCAGCGCAGCTCGCCAAGCCGACCAGACGGCGACGACCGCAGCGAGCGCAGCATCCCGTGGCGGCTCCGTCGTTTCGGACGTCGTCTCAACGATGCGGGAAATCGAAGGCTCATCCGGGAAAATCAGCGACATTATTGGCGTCATCGAGGGGATTGCGTTCCAGACCAATATTCTTGCGCTCAACGCTGCGGTCGAGGCGGCACGCGCGGGCGAGGATGGCCGCGGATTCGCCGTCGTGGCTGGTGAGGTGCGTACGCTGGCTCAGCGCAGCGCGCAGGCAGCCAAGGAAATCAAAGGACTGATCGACTCGAGCGTGACGAGCGTCTCAGCCGGAGCGTCGCTGGTACAGCAAGCGGGCGAGACGATGAACGACATCGTCGGCCGAGTATCTAGCGTCACCACGATCATCGGCGAGATCACCAACGCGGCTGACGAACAGACGCGCGGCATCCAGGAAATCAACCGTGCCGTTGCGCAGCTCGACGAGATGGTGCAGCAGAACGCGGCGCTGGTAGAAGAGTCGGCGGCCGCAGCTTCGGCATTGCAAACCCAGGCCAACGAACTGGCAAGCGCTGTTGGTCAGTTTCGCGTGGCATAAGGTGCGACGTAAGCCCTCCTCCCTCGCGTGAGCTACATCGCGGCGCGGGCATCGAGAGTAAATGACTTTCAGCGTGCCCGCGGTGCCCAACCTGAGCGTAACAAGCCTTCTTCCTTTGAAGTTAGGTCGCCCGGGCTTGAATGACTCCAACGTCAGCTCGTCGCCCGCCTCAAACGGCAGTGCATCTCGCAGCGCCCAACGGGCGGGTGGCAGCAGACGACCCAACCCTGCCGTTCGACGACCTCTGATTTGGACGGCTGATAGCCAGTAGGGCGGACATTCGACTCATGATTCGACCGGCAATTTGTTCGGTCTTCGCGGCCATTTTCTACCGGTGCCGCAGATGTCCGAAGCGGGCCAGAAACCGGTTGTTCACGATGCGACAGGAGAAACCCCGGACAAAGGCCGCGCATCAACCCATTGCAGTCGTTTAACTCTAGAATCTGAACCGCCTGATAGCGATCATCGTCGAGCGTCCAATCACGCGACCCAGTTGCATAGCGGCCATCGTGTCCTTAAGTATGTAAACTACAGGACTCTCAGGGTTAAAGAGTGAGTATGTGACAAGGCTGCGAGCCCCGCGAGTCCACCGAGCACGAACCACGGCTTGATGATCGATCTGACATGCTCTAAATAGGCGAGCTGCGATTCGGCAGAACTAGAAAATTTTAGGAATAGATCCGAGCACGAAGGGAGTAGTAAGGAGCGATGTCGAAAAATTTCCCGCTGCAGCTAGGCAACGCAGGCCAGTACGAACTCAGCAGAGAATCGCTGGTTCACATCATCTCAGGTAACACGGCAATTCGTCCTGTCACCACTCCGACGGGCAAAAGCCAAGAGACAGTGCTGTCAGGCGGCCTGCACACGTACGATGGGTGGAAGCAATTTCTGGCGTTGCACCCCAACGTTGTGCACCTGATGGAATTTCGGCTGGGGATCAACGAAGCTTGGTGGTTCGCGCGGGAGCTCCAAAATGGCGTCATCACGCTCAGAATTCCTAGGTGCATGTTCACCAAAACTGCCGCCGCAATCACGCAGCAGCCGGACAACTACTACAAGTCGGGCTATCTTTGGAAGACGCTTTTCCCCGTGACGTACACGGAGGACAACATCATTGACGCGATCGGTGAAGCACTGACAAATCTTGACCGTGAACTGTCCGACGCCATCAGGCCCGAGAAACCTGATGGCGTCCTTTACGGTTACGCCGCATTGAACGACCTTTTCACGGCAATGCGGATCCGCGTTCAGGTACGAGGCAATCAGATCCTGTCGGCCTTTCCCGCGTGGGATCAACCGCTCACAGGCAACAACGGCAAGCCGTACTCGCACCTCCATTCAATCAGCTTCATGATCGCCGAATCGGTAGTCGACTGCGCCAGTTTCCGTCCAGAGTACGGACCCGTGTTCCAAGGTAATCGGTTCAATGTGGAGGCACTTCTCGCGAGCACACCGCAATTCATCAAATCACGAAGCAGGAATCTTACGAGTTCTGTTGATTTGCGCAATGCGGCCCGGTCCGAAACTTTGATGCACTACGCGGAGTTCGCGACGTCTGCGGATCTAGATCTCATTGAGCACTACCTCGCAGACTACCCCTGTGCGAAGGATCCATTCTTTGTCCAGAGCGGCATTTACAGAAACTTGATAGATGCCATCGATCAATGGCCTGAGCTCTTGAATGCCTCTCAAGTCACTGAGAACATCGGTGAATGCTTATGGGTTCTCTCCTACTGCGACGGCAAGTTCAATACGCGTCGCGTAGTAGACGCCATAGTCCGATTTCTGGGTCAGGCGCTAGTCCATACCGGAGGTCTCAATACCTTGATGTTCAAGGCGCTGATCGGAGACATGATCACGACGGCGATTCACCACAATGACCCCACGGCCCTTCGAGACGTTCTCGCTGCTGTCGCCTCGTCGCCGTGCAGGGCTTCACTGTATACCGAGTTCGATCTCCACCCTTTTTATCCGTTCCGACCGGACGATGAGTCCGACGACTCCGAGGCGCCAGAAAGTTCGATACAGCAGTTCAATGTTGATCACTTGCTCGAGTTCATTGCGTTCAATCTCGGCGAGAATTACTTGCTCGGATTCAGCAAGGAGCGCCGACTAGATTTCGCCCGAGAGTCGCTCGACCACGGTGATCAGTGGCGACTGGCTCGCGATGTGATGGCCAAGTTTGCAGAGCGGGACTTCGATTTCTTGCCAGAAGTGCTCGATTTGACAAAGCTAACTAGCCAGTGTCGATGGTGCTGGAGATCCGCACAAATCTGGCGGCGTCAGGTTGACGTCGGCGTTACATAGGCATAGGCGGAGAT
>NZ_FCOL02000153.1 GCF_001544515.1 Caballeronia terrestris | reverse complement strand
GAGGTACGGCGACATCGACGGTGTATGAATCGCGCCAGTGGGCGCACAGGTGATGATGACTTTGCGTTTCGTTGCCATATTAAACCTCTGGATTTTTACATTCTCGAGTACATCGACGGTCCTGAGCTGAATCGCGCGACGCAAATGGGCCGGCGACCGCACCGAGGAAACTCGCCGTCAGGATTACTTCGCTTCTTACATCTGCGCCCCGATCATCCAGGGTACGAATTCCTCGTTACCGACGCCCAACGCTTCGCTTTTGCTCTCCTTGCCAGACGCGACCTCAATGATCATCTTGAAGATTTCCTCTCCTTTTTGTTCGACCGTCGCCGTGCCATCCATGATCTCGCCGCAGTTGATGTCCATGTCATCGGCCATTCGCTTGTACATGCTGGTGTTCGTGGCGACCTTGATCGAAGGTGCCGGCTTGGCGCCAAAACAGGATCCACGTCCGGTCGTAAAGACCACCAGATTTGCCCCGCTCGCGATCTGGCCGGTCGCGCCCATCGGGTCGTATCCTGGCGCGTCCATGAAGACCAGGCCTTTGACGTCGACTGGCTCGGCATAGCGATAGACACCCATGAGAGGGGATGAGCCACTCTTCGCCACCGCACCCAACGACTTCTCAAGGATGGTGGTCAGCCCACCCGCCTTGTTGCCAGGCGTCGGATTGTTATCGATGCTGCCTTTCTCTCTTTCCGCGTACTGCTCCCACCAATGGATTCGCTCAACAATCTTTTCCCCGACTTCAGGACGAATTGCGCGTCGGGTTAAAAGATGCTCTGCGCCATAAATTTCCGGGGTTTCGGTGAGAATGGCGGTGCCACCATGCTGTACCAGCAAATCGACTGCAGCACCGAGTGCAGGATTCGCGGTAATCCCCGAATACCCGTCAGATCCTCCACATTGCAGCGCGATGCTCAGATGGGAGATGGGCAAGGGCTCTCGCGTTGCCTCGTTCGCGACTGGGAGCATTTTTTGGACGGCGGCAATCGCAGCATCGACGGTCTTCTGGGTACCGCCTTGCTCTTGCATCACGAGCGGCACCATGAGCGGACCGGGCTGCACACCTTCGGCGACGAACATCGCACCCATCTGGTTCGCCTCGCAGCCGAGCCCAATGATAAGAACGCCCGCAAAATTCGGATGCTTCGCATAGCCGCCAATGGTGCGGCGCAATTGCTGAATACCTTCGCCGTTGTGATCGATGCAGCACCCGAAGCTGTGGGTGATCGGAACAATGCCATCGACATTTGGGTACGCGTCGAGCGCCCCGGGCGCCGAGAAATGCTGCGTGACCAGCTTTGTCACCGTTGCTGAGCAATTGACGGTACTAATCACGCCAATGTAGTTACGTGTCGCGACTCGCCCATCGGGCCGACGAAGCCCTTGAAAAGCAAGCGGTAAGGCGGCAGGTTCGGTGGGCTTCACATCGGTTCCGAACGCATAGTCTCGGGCGAAGTCGCCCATGGCCATGTTTTGGACGTGAACATGATCGCCTGGCGCAATCGCTTTGGTAGCGAACCCGATGATTTGCCCGTATCGGCGCACGGCGCCGCCAGCTTCGATGGCGCGCAAAGCAACTTTGTGAGCGGCAGGAATGTTGTCGCGAACGACTAACCCTCCCAACTCATGAACTACGGTTCCAGCTGTGAGTGCGCTACGCGCGATCGCGACATCGTCGTTTTCGTTCAACTTGATGGTTAAAGCGGTCGAAGTCATTTTCTGTCTCGTGTATGTGGGGCTGCAGCCTGCTCTCAGACAACGGTAAGCGTGATATGGCGACCTATCGTGCAGGAACGCCCATGCGCCGTCGCTTACTGCGGGTCTGCGGCCACAGGTACTGCGGGGTGTTGCTCTTGCACTGCGTCACGGGGATGACGTTCAGAGCCGTGGCGAAGACGAACGGCACAAACCGCCGCAAGTACGATCACGCCTGCCATAAGCAGCAGTCCGTTTATGGCTTTGCCGGTCGTTTGCTCGACGATGCCCATCACGGTAGGTCCAACAAACCCGCCAAGGACGCCGCAGGAGTTCAACAGCCCCAAACCTCCAGCCAGGGCAGTCCCGCTCAGGCGTGAGCTGGGGAAGCTAAAGAGCACGGACTGTACGCCGAAGAACATCAGCGCTGCTACACACATCGCGAGCAAAGCAAGTGCGGGAGGCGCATATACGGCCACCACGAGGCCAGAGGCCATGATGAGGAACCCGACGACAAGCAGAGCGCGGCTTTGAGCGGAAGTCTTAGCCAGACCCGGCAGCGTTGCCGCACCGATCGACGCTGCAAGCCATGGCGCGGCCGAAAGCACTCCAATGAGGAACGGGGAGAAGTGGCCAGAGGCTCCAATGATGCCGGGCAAGAAAAAGATGACCGCGTAGATCGTGATTTGATGGCAGAAGTAGACAAAGATTGCGAGCCAAACCTGCTTGTCGCGGAGGCAATCCTTGAAATTGTGGGCGGCGTTGTGTTCCCGTTCCGAGAGTCGATGTTCAAGGTCAGTTGCCTCTTGCTTCGACAGCCACGGTGCGGCGCTCGGCCGGTCCGGAAGCTTTTTCCACACAACGTAAGCGAGCACAATCGCAGGCAACCCTTCCAGGAAGAACAACCATTGCCAGCCATGCATTCCAAACGCGCCATCAAGTTCAAGCAGGGCACCACCGATGGGTCCCCCGATGACATTCGCAATGCAAACGCCCAACAAGAAGTAGCCGGTTGCGCGCGCGCAATCCTTGCGGTCAAACCAGTAGGTTAGGTACAGGATGACGCCCGGGAAGAAACCAGCTTCGGCTGCCCCAAGCAAAAGACGCAACACGTAGAACGACGTTTCCCCCTGCACGAAGGCCATCGCGGTGGACAACACGCCCCACGTGACCATGATGCGCGTGATCCAGAAACGTGCGCCGACTCGGTGCATCAACAAGTTGCTCGGGATCTCGAGTGAAGCGTACGAAAGAAAAAACAGTCCAGCTCCCAGCCCATATGTAGCCGCGGAAAGTCCGAGATCAATACTCATTGAGTGCTTTGCCAGCGCGATATTCGTGCGATCAAGGAAGCTGATCGTGTACACGAGAATAAGCAGCGGCATCAGTTTCCGGAAGATCCGCCTATTTAGGGACGAACGATCTTCAGGTGAGGCGGTTAAAGAACCGGCTTTGTCAGATTGCATAAAAGTCTCCAGCTACGGTTTCTGGGTACCCAACGGCGTTGTTGCAGCCATGACACCCCGAAACGGCAATCTTTCGGCGGTGCGCTCGGGCGGCGAACGTCATTTGATTAGTGATGTGTGATCACAAAATCAGGTTATGCGAGTGGAATGGAGTCGTCAAGCAAGATGGCGATCAGGTAAACCCTCGTTCGGCGGAAAAGTCAGGTCAGCTTGCACCGGCCGCAGTTGTGCGTATCATGATCACAAATCACTTCGCCTGATGGAGGCAATCATGGCAGCCGCTCGTTCGGGGTCGCAGGACTTACCAGCTCTTGAACTCGTTCCACGCGAGACCATGGCTGAGCGCGTGTATCTTCAATTGCGCGAGGCGATCATGACGGGCCGGTTCGCGCCAGGCCAGACGTTGACCCTTCGCGGTGTCGCAGAGGCGGTGGGCTCCTCGACAATGCCCGTTCGTGGGGCACTAACGCGCTTGCAGGCAGAAGGGGCCCTGATTGACGGACCCGGCCGAGGGTTGATGGTGCCCCCAATGACGCTTGAGATTCTCGACGAACTGCGCGACGGTCGAATCGCGCTCGAGGGGTGTATCGCAAAGCGGGCGGCGACCCGGATGACAAAGGCAGATCTCAGCGCTCTGCAGCGGGTATTCGACAGGATGGATGGGCGCGCTAAGGCGGGTGATGTCGCGGGCTATCTCCGCGGCAATTTTGAGTTCCATCAGGCAATCTACTCTCACGGGTGCAGCGAGGTGATGATGGGAACGGTCCAGAATCTTTGGATGCGTATCGGTCCGTTCTTGAATCTGGTCGCGCCGGACCTTGCCCACATTGCGCATTCCATGGAAGCACACCGGCAGATTTTCGATGCGTTGAAACGTGGCGACGGCGAGGCCGCGAGAGCTGGCATCGAGCGCGATCTGGGCGACGCTGCGGACGATGTCAAGGCGCGATTGTTAAGCAGAGAAGCCGCAAACGCGGCGCAGACTGAAACGGCCTAAAGTTGCACTCGGCGCGCACGCGTGAGAGTCACCTCCGCGGTCCTCGCGGGACGAGAAGGCCGTGTCCGTTGTGACCGCGAGGAAGGGCACCGCGCTTTCGGCCGGATGCCTACGTGGCGCATGACCATTAGAAATCAAACAGTCAACTGCCCGCGGCGCGCTTCTAAGCGGCGCTTTAAGAGAAACCGACTTAGCGTTTGTCCCAATCAAAAACCGGTTGACTCGTCCCCGCCCCAGATACAAACTGAATCTGCTTTGTGATCACAAGTCACTAATCTCAAAAAACCCGCAGGTCTTTGTGTTTCGTATGACAAGCGTACGGCCGATGGCTTGAACCGCGAAAATCTGACGTTTTTTGGTGATCACAAATCACAAATTTCGACAGAATGAGGACAAGCAATTGCCCTTGTGGGAGACGATCACGTCGCCCAGCCGCTCGGTTTGATGCCCGCATGTAAACCGTGGCAAATACCTCCGTGAAACAAAAGGGAGACAAAACATGACTGTTCTACAGATGTTGAAGCCAAACGTGGGCCTACGTGTGCTCGTAACAGGCGGTGCGTCCGGCATCGGGCTCGTAATTGCACGCGCGTTCGTCGATGCCGGCTCGCGCGTTCATGTCTGTGACGCGAGCCAGCAGGCGATCGACGCGCTGCTCGAAGCCGAGGGCCGCGTGGAATCAAACGCTATCACCACGACGCTCGCTGACGTATCGGACGCGGCCGCGGTCGAACGCGTCTTCGCCGATGTACAGAATCGACTTGGCGGCCTCGATGTGCTGATCAACAACGCAGGTATCGCGGGTCCCACGGGCGGCATCGACGAGCTCGATATGAGCGAGTGGAAGCAAACCATTGACGTGAACTTGAACGCGCAATTCTATTTCGCCCGCCGCGCGGTGCCGCTCCTGCGCAGTGCGCCCAACGGCGGCGCAATCATCGGCCTGTCCTCAGTTGCCGGGCGTCTGGGCTACGCCTATCGAACACCGTACTCCGCGACGAAGTGGGCGGTCGTCGGGCTGACTAAAAGTCTTGCTATCGAACTCGGACCTGTCGGCATCCGTGTGAACGCCATCCAGCCTGGCATCGTTAAAGGCCCTCGGATCGAGCGTGTGATCGAGGCGCGCGCGCGCCAACTCGGCATCTCCTATGACGAGATGGAGAAACAGTATCTCGAGAAGATTTCACTGCGCCGGATGACAACCCCCGAGGAAGTCGCGGCCACCGCACTCTTTCTGTGTTCGCCGGGCGGCAGCGGCATCTCAGGGCAGGCGATCTCGGTCTGCGGCAACGTCGAAGTGCTTTGAACGCATTTGAATGCATTGATCACGAGGTTTATATGGCAACGAAACGCAAAGTCATCATCACCTGTGCACCCACTGGCGCGATTCATACACCGTCGATGTCGCCGTACCTG
>NZ_FCOL02000152.1 GCF_001544515.1 Caballeronia terrestris | reverse complement strand
GCTTTACACTGGACGCGCGTCCAGTCGAAAGAGATTCGCCGCTGCTCGCGATGCCTCGCTTCCTGATCGTCGAAGGTCATGGCACGAGCGCCTTCGCGCGGTTGCTCGGCGAAAGCGAGCAACAGACGGTCCCCGCCTCCGGTGGCCGACCATGAGCGCGCGCGCAGTGTCGGTGCGTGCATTGATCTTCGGACTCGTCTTCGTATCGGCCTTGCTGGTCAGCAGAATGGCGGCAGCGGTGACCGGTGTTGTGATGGACCAAAGCACCCTTGCTCCGGTTGCCGGAGCCATCGTCACAACGGCGACGGAAACAGTTCTCAGCGATCAGGACGGACGATTTGCGATCGATCATGCTGGCTCGAGCGTTGCCGCCCGAGCCGCGGGATACCTCCGCGCACAAACGGCGGTTTCGGGTGACGAGCCGGTGACCATCGTGCTGACGCCCTTTCGGCCGAAGGCCGTGTACCTGTCGGTATATGGCGTGAACAGCGCGACGCTGCGCACCGCCGCTGTCAGCTTGACCGACAATACGGCCATCAATGCGCTCGTCATCGACGTGAAGGGCGATCGCGGCCTGACTCCCTATCCGAGCCACGCACGCGAAGCGATCGGAGCAATCGCGCAGATCACCGAACGGGCGCCAGTCTCCAAAGACTTCGGCTCATTGCTTGCCGAGTTGCACCGCAAGAACCTCTACCTGATCGCGCACATCGTGGTGTTCAAGGACGACCCGCTGGCCGCCGCGCATCCTGGCTGGGCGGTTCGCGATGGGAATGGCAATCCGTGGCGCGATCGCGAAAACCTGCAATGGGTCGACCCGTTTTCGCATGAGGTCTGGCAGCACAACCTCGATGTCGCCGAGGAGGCGGCACGATTGGGCTTCGACGAGATCCAGTTCGACTACGTCCGCTTTCCCGATGCAAGCGGCGTGCACTTCGCGCTGCCGAACACGCGCGGCAACCGCACCGCGGCCATCGTCGGCTTCCTGAAGGCGGCGCGGGCGCGCCTCGCACCGTACAACGTGTTCGTGTCCGCCGACATCTTCGGGTACGTCTGCTGGAATCTCGACGATACTGCGATCGGCCAGGAGATCGGCACGCTCGGAACGGCGCTCGACTACATCTCCCCGATGCTCTATCCCTCGGGCTTCACATGGGGTCTGCCGGGCTGCACCAATCCCGTCGCGGACCCCGGGCAGATCGTGCGTCGGTCCCTCGCCGAAGCCATGCAGCGAACTGGACTTCCCGGCGTGCGATTCCGTCCATGGCTGCAGGCGTTTCGTGACTACGCATTCGACCATCGCGAGTTCGGCGCCGACGCGATTCACAAGCAGACCGAAGCCGCGGACGCAGCGGCGACCGACGGATGGATGCTATGGAACCCGCGCAATCGCTACGATGCCGCCGACCTGCCGCGCTGATACGCCGGCTGACACGCCAGCTGATACGCGGCGCTTTCGTCTGCGCGCTTGTGTTCGCCACGCGTGCCGCTGCCGGTAGCGGTTTGGACGACTCGGCCCGCGCACAACTCGAACGTATTGTGATCGCACAGATCGACGCCGGACGGATTCCGGGCGCAGTCGTTATGGTCGGCGATGCACACGGGGTTTCGTATGCGAGAGCGT
Source organism: Caballeronia terrestris (assembly GCF_001544515.1). Lineage (GTDB taxonomy): Bacteria > Pseudomonadota > Gammaproteobacteria > Burkholderiales > Burkholderiaceae > Caballeronia > Caballeronia terrestris. The sequence continues at coordinate 4,162 of NZ_FCOL02000152.1, read as the reverse complement.
TCGGGATGCGTGTCGTCTCGCCCCGGCCCGAGCCGATGACGCTCGATACCGTATTCGATCTCGCCTCGCTCACGAAACCGGTCGCCACGACGACGGCAGTTATGCAGCTCGTCGAGGAGGGGCGCCTGCAGCTCGATGCGCCAGTGGCACGATACTGGCCCGAGTTCGCTGCAAACGGAAAGCAGGACGTCACGCTGCGTCAATTGCTTTCACATACCTCGGGTCTGCGCCCAGATTTGCCCTCGTTATCTGCTGCACACACACGCGCAGACGTGTTACGCGAGGTATTGGCGGAGCAACTGCAAGCGGAGCCCGGCACCCGCGTAATCTACAGTGACCTCAACTTCGTGGTGCTCGGCGTACTCGTCGAACGCGTCACTCATCGTTCGCTCGACACCTACTGCCGCGCCTACATCTTCGCTCCTCTTGGCATGCGTGATACCGGCTTCCTCCCGGACCGCGCCCGCGCCTCGCGAAGCGCGGCAACAACGCCCGATCGGTTCGGTATGCGCCGCGGCCGCGTTCACGATCCGACAGCGGCGCGCATGGGCGGCGTATCGGGCCATGCAGGCGTGTTCTCGACCGCTCGCGATCTCGCCCAATTTGCACAGATGATTCTGAACGCAGGCCGTGCAGGCGAGTTGCGAATCTTGCAACCGTCGAGCGTCACTGCGCTCGCAATGCCTGCAACGTCTGCAGCTCTCGCCTCCGCGTCACCGATGCGCGCTCTTGGATGGGAACTCTACGCTCCGCTGGCCTCGAATCGTGGCCGACTACCCGCTGTCGGATCGATCGGCCACACCGGCTATACAGGCACGGCAATCTGGATTGATTTCGCGTCGCGGAAGTTCCTCGTGATTCTCACGAATCGTGTGCATCCGGATGACCGGGGCGACGCCCGACCCCTGCGCGAACAAGTCGTCGCACTGCTGGCAAGCCGCGAGCCACCGCTCTCCGCCCACGAACTCGCCCGACTGCTGCCGTGGGCCGCCTCCGCCATCGATGCGGCATCCGCCCTGCCTGTCTCGAAGGGTCCGGTCAGAACCGGCATCGACGTCCTGGAGGACGACCTGTTCGCTCCACTCGCGGGCTTAAGAATAGGCCTCGTCACGAATCATAGCGGTTTTGATTCACGAGGCAGGCGCACGATCGACGTGCTCGCGCAGGCACCGGGCGTCACGCTGGCGACGCTGTTTGCACCGGAGCATGGACTCGGCACGGATCGCGACGAGCGAATCGACGATGCACGCGACCCCGCGACAGGCCTCGTCGTCCACAGTCTCTATACAGGCGGGCGCCGGTTTGCGGATGCCGCTCTTAAGGGCCTCGACGCGCTTGTGTTCGACATTCAGGATGCGGGCGTGCGCTTCTTCACCTACGAAACCACGCTCGGCTATGCGCTTGAGGCCGCGGCGCACCGCCATATTCCGCTGTTTGTGCTTGATCGCCCGGACCCGCTCGGCGGCGACACCTTCGGCGGACCGATGCTCGATGCCGGACATGAATCGTTCACCGGCTATTTCCCGTTACCGCTCATGCCTGGCTTAACCGTTGGCGAGCTGGCGTCATTGTTCAACCGCGAGCGACACATTGAAGCCGATTTGCGGGTCATACCGATGCGCAACTATCGACGCTCGATGCGTATGGCCGATACGGGGCTCGGCTGGGTCCCGCTATCGCCGAACCTGCGCACGCCTTCACAATTGAACCTCTATCCGGATGTCGCATTGCTCGAGGGAGCCAACGTGAGCGTCGGACGCGGCACGCCGCACCCGTTCGAATGGATCGGCGCGCCCTGGATCGATGCCATGCGCCTTGTGCGGGCGCTCAACGCGCTCGACCTCGGCGTCCAATTCGGACCAATCGACTTCCTGCCTACGGAGTCTGCTTATCGCGGCATGCCGTGTCATGGTGTCGCCATCGTCGCGCACGACCGGTCTCGTCCGCCGGGCCGTGTCGGCGTGGCGTTGCTTGCCACGCTGCACGCGCTCTACCCGCAAGAATTTGATCTTGCTGCCACGCGCGAGTCGGTAGGTTCGCAGGCTGTGTGGGAAGCCGTGCGCGATGGTGCAAGCCTTGAAGCACTCGACGTCATCGAAGCAGATCGGATCGAGCGATTTGCGCGGCTTCGGGCGCCTTACCTGCGTTACCCGGACGAGTGAAGCAACGCGCATCGTTAAATGTCGCCGTTCCACGGCCAATTCGAATCCGAACGGCGACCGCTCTCGACGCTCTCACGGGATGCGGAAGACTTTTCGTTTTGATAACGTTCGATATCGCTCTCATCCGATGGTTCGTCGGGCGATACGGTCTGCATGTCGCCGGCTGGCATTTCGATCGTTGCGGATTCATCGCTGGCATTTTCTTCGGTTACCTCGGCGTCGATAATTCGCCGCACGTCGATGCCAAACCAGGGAACGTCCTTCCTGAGCATCGCCACGTAAGCGTGCCAGCCGACGGAGTTCGTTGAAAACAGACTATCGTGTACGGTGCGCTCAAGCGCAGTGCGGTTCAGCGTCGCCTCGAGCAACCGACGCGGCCACGAACAGTAAGCGTTCGCCGCATTTCGGACAAACTCACGCGCCGTCATCCGCGTCGATACCTGACCGAGTAACGGGAACCGGCGAAGTGCCTCGTCGTCGACTATGAGGTCGTGTACGAGTCGGAGGTCCTGTCCGCAACCGGCGACGTAGCGCACAGTCTCCAATGCGTCTCCAAGATGAAGCAAAAGCGCGCGGCGTTCAAAAGCATCCTTCATCTTCGCTTCTCCTGCTGTAGCCCGACCAGCAATGCGCGCTCGAAGACGCAGGCCAGCCCTGGCAGATTGGCTCTAACGCCATGTCGTCTCGCCTCATGCACCGAGCGCTTTCGCCGGCGCGTCGAATCAGGATCGGGATGCCGTCGGCCACGTAAGCGTCATGCTGACGCCACCGCTCTTGGGCACGTCGATGGAGCGCTCCTGCGATACGCCATCGGACGTCGCGTTCAGCCGGTACCGGCCTTGCGGAAGCCGAGCGAAAAGATAGGGACCGTCCGAGGTGGCGGAGAACACGAGCGTCCCGTCCGCGCGGCGCAGCTGCACGGTGACGCCCGAAAGATACTCGCCGATGTTTGACACGAACGTCGCTCGCGTGTTGTAGGAAGACGCGAGCCGCTTGAATGCGGTGGCCTCGTCTTCCCCCACGCCTCCGGTCACATACGGGATGCCGTCGTACTTCCGGATCGCGACATTGCCTGGCGGCGGCTTATCGCCCGTTCCCGCTCTCGATGCTGCAGGCCCACAACCCATGCCCATCATCCCTTGCATATGCGGGCCGGGCGCGCCAGCGCCAGACCCCATCATAGCGCCTGCTTCCCCGATCGTGCCGGGTAGCGCGACACCCTGCTCGCGCGAGCGCTCGGCTACCAGTTGATGCATGCGCCGCGAGACAGCCCGACGTTCCTCGGGCGTCGCTGCGCTTTGCATCTGCGTGCAGAAGTCTGCACGCTCCTCGTTGCTGAGAAGGGTTCCCATCATGGGAGGCTGACCGTCCGGCGCCCGCACGGGCGGGCTTGCGCCGGCGGCCGCGCCCGTGGCGGATATGGTGAACAACGCTACGGCGGTCACGCTGCGAAGCGACGACTTGGACATCATGTACCTCCATACGAATCAGGCGAGCACTGGGCCACTACAAGTTTGACAACAGGACACCCCCACAGGATTGATCTCGGTCAACGAGACGACACATGCTCAGTGCGGGTCGTGACGTCTGGACCGCATCAGTAAACCGTCGTCGCAGGGAAAGCTGATCCACGTCAAGAAAGCCCGTGCTCATGCATGACTAAATGCAATCATTGCCAGGTGATGGAGCCTCGCCATGAAACATTTCGCCGATCATCTGCCGGCCACGCCGATCCCGGCCGCACGCCCCGGGGCTGTCGCTGCCATTCCGAAGCGACTGAAGCTAGGTTTGCTCATCGCGCTCGTGGTTGGATCAATGATCGGCAGCGGTGTGTTCTCGTTACCGCAGAACATGGCTGCCGGGGCGGGAGCGGGTGCTGTGGTCATCGGTTGGCTGATCACCGGCATCGGCATGCTGATGCTCGCCTTCGTCTACCAGACGCTGGCGATGCGCAAGCCCGAACTCGATAACGGCATCTATGCCTACGCGCGGGCAGGCGC
>NZ_FCOL02000151.1 GCF_001544515.1 Caballeronia terrestris | reverse complement strand
CTCTGAGCCGCGGCGTAACCTACCTCAAGCTTAATCCGCGTACCTTGAGGTGCGGCAGGTCCATACATGATGTCTAGCTTGATGACGTGACGCTCAACGCGACACGCCTTTCGCGCGCAGCAAGGTTGCGTACATCTCGCGATACTTCTGCCAGCACACCGAGATCGAAAACGATTCGACGATCCGCTCGCGCGCAAGGTTGCCCAGCTTCTTGCGCTGCTCGAGACTCAACGTCGCCATTTCTTCCAGCGCGTGCGCCAGCTTGACGGGATCTCGCGGCGGCACCACCAGACCGGTATCGCCGACAAGCTGGCCGGTATCGCCGACATCCGTCACCACGCACGGCACGCCGCAGGCCATCGCTTCGCCGACGACCGTCGGCAAGCCTTCCGTCCGCGACGAGAGGCACAGGATGTCGAACGCCGGCATGAGTCGGTGTAAGTCGCTGCGGGCACCGAGCATGTGACACACGCCCGTCAGGCCGAGCTCGCTCATCCTGCGTGCGAGCGTCGTGTTGCTCGCGTCGACATCCTTGCCGACCATCACGAAACGACAGTCCGACACACGCTGACGAAGCAGCGCGGCCGCACGCAAAAAGTTGTCATAATCCTTGGCAGGATTGGAGCGCCCGACGATGCCGACCAGGATCGAGCGGGAAGGCAAATCGAGCGCGTCGAGAAGCGCGGCCCGGGCAGCCGCATCCGGCACGAACTTATGAACGTCGAAACCGTTATGGATCACGCGCATCCTGGCAGGAGCGTAACCGTACGCGACGTGAGCCTTGTACGACGCGTTGGCGCAGCAAATGACCGAGTCCGGCATTTGGTTGGAAGTCAATGCGCCGATTCGCGCAAGTGAATGCAGAAAGCGCCCGACCTTGGGCGTGGGCACTTCAGTTCGGTGAATGCCCCAGACGAGCGCGAACTTCTGACGCGTCCCGCGGACCCGGAACATCAGCCGCGCCAGCAGCGCCGCGACGCCGCCGAAAATATCGCCGTGATACATCCACGTCTGAACGACATCCGGGCGCGTCTCGACGATCCACCTCGCGAGCTTGACCAGAAGCAGCGGATTCGGCGCACCTGGCCGCATTCCGAGAAATTTGACCTCGACACCCGCGGCGCGCAGACGCTCCGCCATGACATCCAGCGGCGACAGCGAAATGACGACGTGCTTGTCGCCCGCGGTGCGCGACTCCAAAGCGAGGTTCAGCAGCAGCGTTTCTGCACCGCCCACACCGAGGCCGGAGATTATATGGACGATCTTCATTGTGTTCGCACAGCGCGTGCATCCGGTGATGTGAAACCCGCTTTCTATTCTTTCGATTGGATAAAGCAGTAGCGGAAATCTGATTAGCCTTCGTTCTCCTATCGCGCTCGTTCTAATTTGAATCGATAGGACGATAAGACCAGTGGAAGGCTAAGTGATTGGAGAGGCGCTTTACCGTTCGGCATCCAACACACATCGTGGACGCGATTTTCTGGTTATACAAATGAGGTAGATCGATCACGGATCCCGGGCCGTACTCGAAACTTGTGTGCCGTGCCGCTCGTAGGACAAATCGAAAAACTGATAGCGTTCGGGGGCGTAATGTGATGCGAGTGCGATGCCAGTTTCATCGCCGATTACCGCGCCCGGTCCTGAGAAGGGCGATTACCAAGAGCACGCTTGAGCGGCATAAAAATGGACAAACTCCACCGGTTTGCAAAAGACTGGGAAGCTGACGGACGAGAGATATGAAAGTGGCCCAACAACTCAACTCGAACCAGGTCCCCACGGCCTTCAAATGGTTGCGACCCTCCACGCTGGGCTTCCTGGCGGTGGTGGCGTTCATGCTCTGCATGCTCGCATTAGGCGATCGGAGCCGGCTGCTCGACCAGGACAATTACGTTGCGTACTTCCGGGAAGCTGATCCCCTCTGGATCATGCATCTCTGGTCGAGTAACCGCTCGATTGTCCTGTTCATCGTGAAAACGATCACGGACGAGCTCGGCTGGCGGCTTTGGGTGCTGGGCATCAATTCGCTGGGCGTCTCGCCCGAGATGGGCGTGCGCATCACGGTGATCACGCTGAACGTGCTCATGGCGCTTGCGCTGAGCCGCACGCGCCGACCGCTCCTCGGCCTGCTTCTCTGGGTGCTCATTCCCACCGGTCTCGTGACAGTCGGGCTGTTCCAGATCCGCCAGGGGTTCGCGCTGTCGATCGCCATGTATTTCGCGATGTGCCGGCAGCAGCCGATCCGGGGCGCCGTGCTCGCCAGCATCGTCCATACGACGTTCGCGTATCCGGCGCTCTTCCTAATTCTCGCGCACGTTCTCATGAAACGCAGCAGGACGCTTGCGATCGTGAGCGTGGTTGGTGCGGCGTTCGCGATGTCGCTGGCGTCGGCCTGGCTGTTCAACACGTTCGGCGGCCGCCGGCTCGAGGCGTACACGCAGCAGGAAGAGTTCACGGTGAACTTCCTGATATCGCTGCTCCTGTACCTAGTCGTGCCGGCGCTCGTGCTGATGCTTCGCCGGAAGAATCTCGAGGACACGACGCGCGAACTGGTCGTTCAGAAGATCGCGATCATGCATATCGGGCTGATCATGTTCCTGATCATCTCGTTCTTCGTGTATCCGTTTGGGACGCAGCGAATCGTCTACTACGGGCCGCTGCTGCTCGCCGTCATGGTGCCGGAGGTTCGACTAAAGAATTCGCTGGTCCTGTGGATGGTCGGGCTGATCGTGGCCCTTGTCATGTACGACGTCGTCAAGAACTATCAAATGGGCATCTACTCGTACTTTCTCTAAGAGGGTGTCTTTTCACTGAGCGACTACGCCGCTGTCATGCGCACAGCATGACGGCGTGGCTATCCTCCGCAACAGCCTTGAACGCGAGTTAATCGGCGCGGCCTTCGTCAAGCCGCCGCGTGCTCGCGTCCTTTCAAAACGGATTCAACATGCGCAATTGTCTTTTCATATACACGCCAGTTATTTTCCCTTCTCTCAAGCGGGGATTACTGATGGCCCTAAACCATTGCCGTTATGCCTAATGAAAAAATTGTCATACCGTCCTCAGCATTTACGCTGATTTGTCGGCTTATAAAACAATCCCGCCGAGCTTCTGTTGGGAATGCCATAGAGGCTAGACCCCAAATGCGAGACGGTGTGCATTCACCAACCTTGTCCTACAGATTAGCTCAAGCGACAAGAAATATAAGAATTCCTCCGTTAATTTTTGGAGTCGCACAGAGATGCTGAATCTTGCGCTTGGCTTTGTAGTCTCATTCCTGGTCATCTTCTTTATCGTTCGAAGTTCCGGTTTGCACGGATCGCTTTCGATGGACCACGACCTGCGCGGCATCCAGAAGAACCACGCCTACGCAGTGCCCCGGATCGGCGGGGTGGGCATCGCCTGCGCCACGGCCGTCACGCTGGTCGCGCAGCCGCTTTGGGCGACCGATTCCGGGATAGGCCAGCTGCTGCTCCTCCTGTGCGCCGTGCCGGCATTCGCAGGTGGCGTGATCGAGGACATGACCAAGCGCGTGAGCCCGAGCGTGCGCCTCCTTTGCGCGCTGGCTTCGGCGCTCGCCGCTTGCCTCGTGATGCATGCGACGCTTACGCGCGTCGACCTCCCGCTCGTCGATCAGTGGTTGCGCATCATGCCGATCGGGATCGCCTTTACGATGCTTGGTGTCGCGGGTCTGACGAACGCGGTCAACATCATCGACGGCTTCAACGGACTTGCGTCGGTGACGACGATTTTGATTTTCGCGTCGATCGGATACGTGGCTCATAGCGTTAACGACTACCTTGTGATGAGCATCGCGCTGACGATGATTGGCGCAATCGGCGGCTTCGTGCTGTGGAATTTTCCGGTGCCTTCGATCTTCCTCGGTGACGGCGGCGCTTACTTCGTCGGCTTCATCATGGCGGAGCTGCTGGTCCTCTTGATCGTGCGCAACCCAGGCGTGTCCGCGTGGTACGCGATGGCCGTCGCGGTCTATCCGGTCTTCGAGACGCTGTTCTCGATTTATCGCCGAAAGATCGTGCGCGGCCGTCCGGCGGGCCAGCCCGACGGGCTTCACCTGCATACGCTCGTGTACCGGCGTGTCGTGCGCAAAGGTCTCGACACAAACAACCTGCGCCAGCGCGCGCTGCGTAACTCGTACACCTCGGTTTATCTGTGGGTGCTGAGCTTGGTCGGCATCGCGCCCGCCACGTTCTTCTGGGATACGCCCGTCGCGCTTGCGGCGGCGACCGTCGCGTTTGTCATGGTCTACGTGCGGCTTTACGTGGCGATCGTGCACTTTAGGTCGCCGCGCTGGCTGATGATCACGCCCAAAGCGCCGGTCGTCGCTCCGCGCGGCGCGGAGCGGCCGCGTCATTGACTGAATCGAGGGCGCCGCAGTCATGCGGCGCCCGGCTTGGCTTCTTTCGGTTTCTAAGCGGAGCGTCATCGGTCTGACATCAAGCCGGCAACGATCACGGGTCACCGTCGATCCGTTCGACTCCTTTTCCCACATGTCCCAAGCACGCGTCCCACATGCAAGGGCGCACAAGCATCGGCATTGTTGTTCTACAGTCCAATAGGCAATCAGTGTGTGAGGACGTACGTTAAGCAAGCGCGACCCCATGCAACATATCGTTACATGAGAGCATGGCCAAGCAAGTCTTATTTACCGTGCCGGAGACCCGATTAAAGCCGGCCTTGCGCATGGAGCTTCACAGCGCGCGCAAGACATCGGCGGAACATGGGGAGACGCTTTATCGCTAAGTAACGACCGTCATTCACAAGAACTGCGAGTGGACGCGCCCCGGTTGCTGGGCAGCACGACCGGCGCATGGGGACATGCAGGAGACCATCATCGCGCCAGCCTGAAAAACACTAACAATAAGCCGCACGAGAAGCGGCAAACAGGCTGGCGCGCCGGGCGATACCATGAGAACAAAAATGACCCACGGATACGAAGCATCCCTCGTCAAGCGAGTGGTCAACCAACTGGCGACAGGCATTATTAATGGCGACTACGAAGGCAGCGTGCTTCCTCCGCAGGTCATCCTGTCGAAGAAGATCGGTGTCAGCCGCGCCATCATGCGCGAAGCGCTCAGCGTCCTGATCTCGCGACGGATGCTCGATGTCAGGTCCAAGACGGGCACTCGCATCAAGCCCGCGAAAGACTGGCTGATCATCGATCACGAAGTGGCCGAGTGGCGCCTGCGCGCCACACCGGATCCTGAATATCTGCGCGGTCTGATCGATTTCCGCAAACTCGTCGATCCGCGTGCCGCCGCGCTTGCGGCGACGCGCGCGAACCGGCATCAGCGCATCGCGATCACTGCCGCGTATCAGAGTCTCGTACACGCGGGCGCCGAGATCGCCGTTCAGCAAGCCGCCGAAGACGCACTGCAGGCGGCGATCGTCGATGCAAGTGACGACGAGTTGCTCCGGCAGATGGGCAGCGTCGTGCGAATGGGGTTGAGGGCGATGCGGCCGATCTCGCGCATGCGGACGCTCGCACAAGATTCGGATCTCGTGGACTACGGCAACGTCGTGCGCGCGATCGAAGCGAGCGATGCGGATGCCGCGAAGGCCGCGATGATGCAGCTCTTGAGCCGCAGCGCCGATCAACTGCTTGGGGAAGCGGATTGATTTGAGCGCGCGAGTACTGCTTAAAACCGGACGATTTTCATCCGGATACCTCGAATATCAAAAGTATGCGCAAAGCAACGGACTGCTTTCGCGCAACACGTCATGCTTTAAAAAAGTCCACGCGATGTTGCCAGCAGTGCTGATTCGCGAAGCGGACCAAACCATCGTCGGAGGACGAATATGTGTGGAATCGTGGCGGGGGTCGCGGAACGCAACAT
>NZ_FCOL02000150.1 GCF_001544515.1 Caballeronia terrestris | reverse complement strand
GAAAATAGTTTTCAAGTCTTTGAAAATAAAGGAATTTATCGAATAACGACTGAGTGCTAGCTGACCTCATGCGCACGAGCGCTGATCGCTGAAACCCAACAGATTCGCCCGGAAGTGTCGGACCGGCAGCGACACATGATCAGGAGGAGATTCGAGAGCAAACGGAATCGCGGAAGCATCGTCGATCGATGTCCCGGAATGGAAAGCGAAGCGCCTGTAAAACGCCCGCTACTTGACGATGATGGTGATCTTCTTCGAATAGACCGGCGGGTTGTGCGGGATGTGCTTGTCGTCGCCCATCAGCAGTTGCAGCGTGTGCTTGCCGGGCGGCAATTCGAGCAGCGTCTCCGTTTCTCCCGCGCCGTAGTGCAGATGATTGCGGTCGGAGGGAATCTCCTTGTCCATCGGCGGCAGGTCCGTGTCGATCAGCAGATGGTGATGCCCCGTGTTCGGATACTGCACGCCGCGCGGCGCGACACCCATGTAGCGCAGCCCGAACCACACCTTGAACGGACGCCCGGCCGGCACCACCTGGCCGTCGTTCGGATAGCCGATGTAGGCGTACGCGTTCGGCGGCGCGGGTGTCGAGCCGGCTGCCGCGACGCCACAGTAAAGCGAAGCCGCGAGCGCGGCGGCGGCGAATAGCTTGTTCATGGCGTGTGCCCTCCGCTGGGTTCGGCCCGGATGCGCGGTGCCGGTGTCATCGCATCGTGATCGTGATCTTCTTCGAATACACGGGCGGGTCGTGCGGCACGTGGTTCAGGTCGCCCATCAGCAGTTGCAGCGTATGTTTGCCGGGCGGCAATTCGATCCGCGCGTCGGTCTCGCCCGCACCGTAGTGCAGATGATTGCGATCGGAGGGAATCTCCTGATCCAGCGGCGGCAGGTCGGTATCGATCAGCAGGTGGTGATGCCCGACGTTCGGCAGGTCGATGCCCTTCGGACACACACCCATGTTGCGCAGCCCCATGCGGACCCAGAGCTTGCCGCCCGAGAGGACGGCGCCGTCCGGCGGCCAGATGATGTACGCCTCGGCATTGGCCGGCGAAGGGGTGCGCGGTTTCGGCGCAGGAAACGACGAGTCCGCGGCGAGAGCCGCGATCGAAGCCAGCGCGCCAAGTATTGTTCTTCTCAGCATCTTTACGCAGCCTCCCGCAAGGTCGGAAAACGATCGGTGCCGGCGCGCGGTGTTCACCGCCCTCGCCTTCGTTCGGTTCGTCCGGGGTGTCGTCTTTTAGCTTAGAACGGAAGTCGTCAAAAAGATACGTGGATGCGCGAACTGCGAGTACTCGACCTGCGTTGCAGGCGCCGGATGTCATGGAATCCCCCATAAGGAATCCCTGCACAAAGGGACTTAGCACGGCCAATCAGCGTGCTATCGTTGTCGATGCCAGTTCCGCAACCGGCGGCACGCGCCGGAGCATGACATGCGTGACCATCGGGCGCGTCGTCGGCCAAAATCTTCCATGCCGGATAGACAGGGTGTGAATATGTGGCGAAAACTTTTGATCGTATGCATATTCGGCGCGATCGGCGTCCAGGCCGCGCAAGCGGCGCCGATCGCGCCCAAACCCGCGCCCGAGCCCTCGTCCGCCACTGAACGCGTCGCGCTCGTGATCGGCAATGCGGACTATGGCGATCATCCGCTCATGAGCCCCGTCGACGATGCCCGCCGCATGGGCACCGCGCTCGCCTCGCTCGGCTTCGACGTGATCAGCCGTGCGAACCTGACCGAAGCGCAGATGAAAGACGCCCTCGCCGACTTCGATCGCCGGCTCGCGGCGGGCGGCACGGGCGTGCTCTACTTCGCGGGCCACGGCATCCGGACTTCGCGCGACACCTTGCTGATCCCCGTCGATGCCGACAGCGGTTCGCCCGCGCGTCTCGTCACGAAGGGCATCGCGCTGCAAGGCGTGCTCGATGAGATGGCGCGCTCGGGCCAAGGCCGCGCGAGAACCAATCTCGTCATCCTCGATACATGTCTGAATGATCTGTTCGGCGCGGCTGCCATGCGTCCGCTCGCGCTGCCCCCGAACACGCTGGTCGCGTACGCGACGGCGCCCGGTTCGCTCGCCATCGATGGCGACGATCACGGCGTCTACACGGCCGCGCTGCTCGGCGCCTGGGCGCTGGGCAATGACGATGTCGCGACGATGTTCGGCGCGGTGGCATCGACGGTAGCGCGCGCCACAGGCGGGCGTCAGATGCCGTGGGTTGCATCGACGCTCACGCAGCGCGTGAACCTCGGCGTTGCGCGCGAGCGAATCGATGTCGCGTCGTTGCAGGAAGTGAAACCGTCGACGGTGCGCACGCGCGGCATCCTGCCGAAGGACAGCACTGAACAATATGAGCTGACCTTCTGGGATTCGATCAAGGACAGCACCTATCCAGCCGATTACGAAGCCTATCTGAAGGCTTACCCGAACGGCCGGTTCGCAGGGCTCGCGAAAGCTCGCATCGAGCGGCTGCGCGCCGGCGGGGCAAAATCGGAGGCGCCTGTTGCGCGTACGCCGCCTGCAGCGCCTGCACCTGCGCCCACTCCAGCGCCCGCGCAAAAACCCAAGGCGGCGGCACCGCCCGTCGAAGCTGCCAAAGCCCCCGCAACCCCCGCCCCCTCCACTGCCGCAAAGGCCGCTAGCGGCGGCGAGATCAAGGATTGCCCGACGTGCCCCGTGCTGGTCCCGCTGTCACCTGGCAGCTTCACGATGGGCAGTAATTCCGACGATCCCGCCGAGAAGCCGCCGCATCGCGTGTCGATCGGCCAGCCGTTCGCGATCGGCAAATACGAGGTTACCGTCGAGCAATGGAACGCGTGCGTCGACGCGGGCGCGTGCACGCGCATCGCCATCGACGGCAATGCGGCCAACAATGCGCCGATGCGCAACGTCAGTTGGGACGACGCCCAGGTCTACGTGAAATGGCTCGCAAAAGTAGGCGGCAAGGCGTACCGGCTGCCGACCGAGGCCGAGTGGGAATACGCGGCGCGCGGCGGCACGTCCACCGTCCACTGGTGGGGCGACGCGATGAAAAAAGGCACCGCGAACTGCAAGGACTGCGGCGACCCGTGGTCCGCCGACGGTCCCGCCAACGTCGGCTCGTTCATGGCGAATCCGTACGGCCTCTTCGACATGAACGGCAGCGTCTGGGAGTGGGTCGCCGACTGCTGGCACAGCTCCTACAAGAACGCCCCCGCCGACGGCCGCGTCTGGGACGACCCCGCGTGCTCCGTGCGCGTGATCCGCGGCGGCTCGTGGCGCGAGGGCGCGGCATACATGCAGTCCGCGACGCGCTTCAAGTACAGCGCAAGCGTGCGGCAGTCGCAGAACGGTTTCCGCGTCGCGCGCGATATGAAATAGCCGCCGAGACGGCGCTTCGCTCATTTCTTGCCTGCTGATCTGCACGATTTCGACGGCTACGTGGTCGCGGGCGTACTTTCCCGCAAGCTGCATCATGCGGATCTCGACGAGACGGTGCGCACATAGACAGCGGCTACGCGCTCACTTCTTGCGCGCCTGCGTGCTGATCTGCACGATATCGACGGCTACGTGATCGCGGCCGTACTTCCCCGCGAGTTGCGTCATGCGGCTCTCGACGGCGCGCAGATAGTCGGCTTTCGGCTCGCTGCCGGGGCGCAGCGTGTCGAAGAGCGGCGCGGGCGTCGTCACCAGCACGACCAGCTCCGACCCGAACGGCGCGCCGACCACCCAGTCGCCCATCGTGCCGATCGTCGCCGTGTAGTGCGGCGGCGCCTGATTGTCTTTCGCGCGCTCGTTCGGCACGAGATGCACCACGGTGCCGTCGAGCTGGAAATAATCGACGTTCACATAGGAGTCGTAGCCGGGCGTCATCACGTCGAGGATGAGCGGCTGGCCTTCGGTCAGTTTCGCGCCGGCTGCACGCGTGCGCAGCGAGGCAGGCCGGCCCGTCTGATGATTCGCGCTCCAGTACGGGCCGAAGACTTTCAGCACGTCGCATTTGCTGTCGGCGACCTGCGTCACGCCGAGGTTGACCGTCGAGGCGCCTGGCACGGCGGCCAAGACCTGCTTCAGACGCGTCGTGCCGTATTGCTCCGACACGAAGCCCTGCACATCGACGGTTCTGTCGTGGACGGACGCGACGAGCGCCGAGCACGGCACGCCTGCGAGCACTGGGTTCACAGCGTCAAGCGTGAGTGCGGGAGGCGCAGCGGGCGCCGCCACGACCGCGGGCGCGGAAGGCGGCGCGGCTTGCTGGGCGGGCGGCGTCGGCGCCGTTGCGGGTGCAATGACGGTCCCCGCGACATCCGTTTCCTTCGGAGCTTCCTCGTTGCTCTTCGACTGATCGTAAAAGTAATAGCCCGCAGCCGCCAAAATGGCCGCCACAATCGCCGCCCCGCCGATCAGCGCCTTCGCCGGCAGGCCCTTCGATCCCGTCGACGTCGCCGGCCGCTCCTCGCTCAACTCGTCGAGAAACTGCGCGACGGTCAGCGTGCGCGCCTCGCGGTCGAACGACAGTGCCGCCTTCAACGCCCGCCATTGCTTGTTGCCGAGATCGTCGGGGCGCGCGGGTTTCATGTTCGCGCTGCGCGCCTGCAACGCCGGCACGCGGTCGAACGGATGCTTTCCGGTCAGCAATTCGTAGGTGATGCAGCCGAGAGCGTAGACGTCGTCGCGCGGATCGGGCTCCAGGTGCTCCAGCATCTCCGGGCTCGCGTACGCGGGCGTAAGCGCGCCGAGGCTGCCGGGATCGAAGATGGTCGCCTCGGTCTCCTCCTCAGGCCGCTGGAACACGCGTGCGATGCCGAAATCGATCACCTTGACTTCGGCGGTATCGGTGAGGAATACGTTCGCCGGCTTGAAATCGCAGTGGACGAAGCCGCGCTCGTGCGCATACGCGAGCGCGTTCGCCATGCCCTTGAAGATCGGGAACGCCTCGGAAAACGGCATGCCCTTGAAATTCGGGTTGCGAAGCATGCGCGACAGCGGCTGGCCGGACAGATACTCCATCGTCAAATAGACGACCGAGCCGTCGCGGTCGAAGTCGTACACGGTGACGATGTTCCGGTGCGCGAGCGTCTGCGCCTTGCGCGCCTCGCGCTGCAGCGCGATCAGCGACTTCGGGTTGCCGCGAAACTGCAGGTTCAGCACCTTGATCGCGACGTAGGGCCGCCGGTCCGACGCTTCGAGCTTGCGCAGGTCGAGCGCCTTGTACACCGTGCCCATCCCGCCGACGCCCAGGCATTCCTCGAGCACGAAGCGCGCGTTGAGCGTATCGCCGACGCCCTTCACCTGATCCAGTTCCGCGACCACCTGGCCGTTGCCGAACGCGCCCTGCGACGCCGACTGGCGCGACGAACCGCCCGAGGGGGTCGTCTGCACGCGGGTTTCGTCGGAAGTGTCGAGGGGATCGGGGTGCGGCGTGTTCTCGATGCGGCGCTTCACGGCCGCATAGACGTCGTGCGGGAGCGGCGTCGCGGCGTGCTCTTCGTCGAGGATCGCGAAGAGGGTGGCGCGCGGGACGCGGTTCGCCGCCAGTGCGCTATCGATGCCTGCATAAAAAGCGTCGCGCGACTGGCTGTCGCTGTGGAATGTACGAATCGCTTCTGCAAAGCTTGTCATTTGTGCGACTCGACGCTCCAAATAGACCGACAATTCACTTGTCGTAACAAACTACATGTCCACGTTCGATACTAGCCTTCGATAGCGGCTTTCGCAAATCTCGTTTGCGATCATGGACGCTGTGACGGACGTGTCGTGATGTTGCCAACAGGTGGACGCCGGCTGTTGGCCCGCAGCCATCATGCGATCTGCGCTGCTTATTGGTATAACGCAGCGCACCCCAAAAATATTCCTTATTTTTCAATGCCTTGAAACTATTTTT
>NZ_FCOL02000149.1 GCF_001544515.1 Caballeronia terrestris | reverse complement strand
AGCAGCACGGCGGCGACGGGCGTGCCGAACACGGCCGTCATGCCCGCGGCCGCTCCGGCGACGAGCAGCGTCTTGCGCTCCGCGGCGGTGACCTTCACGCATTGCGCGATCAGCGAGCCGAGCGCGCCGCCCGTCATGATGATCGGGCCTTCGGCACCGAACGGCCCGCCGCTGCCGATCACAATCCCCGACGACAGCGGTTTCAGCACCGCGACTTTCGGCGACATGCGGCTTTTGCCGAACAAGATCGCCTCGATCGCTTCGGGGATACCGTGGCCGCGAATCTTCTCGGAACCGAAGCGCGCCATCAGCCCGACGATGAGCCCGCCGATAACCGGCACGACGATCACCCAGAGTCCGAGCGTGTTGTCAGCGGGCGAGCGGTCCGCGAACGAAAAGCTGCCGAAGAAAAAGAGGTTGGTGAACAGATGGATGAGGGAGAGCAGCACGAACGCGGCGAGCGTGGCGACGGCGCCGATCACGGCGGCGAGCGCGGAAATGCCGGGCAGCCGGGCGTTCGCGGCGAAGTCGCGCTGGGTCGAATGAAGGCTCATGGCGGTTCAGTAGTCGATTTGAGGCACGCGGAAGGCGCCTTGCAGCGATTTCAGTTCCGCGCGATGCAGTTGCGCGAGCCGCGCGAGCACCTGTTCGCCGGCTTTCTGCAGATGCACCTCTACTTGCCGCCGATCCGTTTCGCTGACCTGGCGCCGCACGAGATCGAGCGCTTCGCAGCGCGTCACCAGCGCGACGACGCCGTGATGCTGCGACTGCAACCGCTCGGCCAGTTCGCCGATGGTCGCCCAGTCGCGGCCGGGATAGCCGCGAATATGCAGCAGCAGCAGATATTGCAGCGGCGTGATGCCTTCGCCCTGCGCGGCGTTCTCGGAGAAACGCTCGAAGCGCCGCATCTGGTAGCGAAACTCGGACAGTTGCTCGAAATCTTTCTTCGTGAGGTTGCGGGTCGATCCGCGAACGAGCTCTTTCATGTTGACGCCCCGAAAATAAGCAAGATCGAAAATGTATCATAAAATGATATAAATCGGCGCGACAGCACTACTTTTGGCGATGCCGGTTCAGGCGGCGGCGTGCAGCCGTTGCGCCTGCGTCTGCCGGTACAGGCCCGCGATCAGGTCCGCTTGCGTGATCATCCCGACGAGCCGCCGATCCTTGTCGATCACCGGAATGTGGTGATGGCCGTAGTTCGCGAAAAGCGGCACGAGTTCGGCGATCGGCGTCGCGCTGCTGACCGTGCAGACGTCGGTCGTCATCAGCGCGCCGACGAGCGGTGGCGAGCCATCGTCGCCAGCGAGCCAGCGGGCCGGCGCCCGCAGCAGCGTGCCGAGCGGGCCAGCGGACGCATCGCCCGCGAGGTCCGCCCGCGTCACGATGCCGATCACGTGACCTTCCGCATCGGCCACTGGCAAAGCCTTCACCGCGCGGCGGCTCAAGAGATCGGCGGCGGTGGCGGCGGTCGTCGTCGCGAAAATCGATGCCACCGGCCGGGACATGATGTCCGTGCAGGTCAGCTCGCCGAAGCTGCGGATGTACGCCTGCAACTGCGCTTCGTTCACGACCGATTCAAAATCGGCCGGATCGATGTCGAGCATTTCACTGCGCCGCGCGAGCACGAGTTCGAGATCGGCGCGCGTGAAGCCGGGGTTCCCGGTATTCGCCGGCGCGCCGCTCTTGCCCGCAACTTGTCCCGCGACGTGCGGATAGCGATGCCCCGTCAGCGCATGAAACACGATCGCCGCCGACAGCAGCGCGACCGATTGCACCATGACCGGCTCGAATACGAAGCCGAAACCGAGCGCATGGATCGACGGCCCGCCGAGCACGGCGGTGAGCGCCACTGCGCCCGACGGCGGATGCACGCAGCGACACGCGAACATCGCGCAGATCGCGAGGGCGATGGCGAGCGCGGCGGCATCGACGGGATCGGCGATCCAGGTCGCGCACGCGACACCGACGGTCGCCGAGACGAGGTTTCCGCCGATGATCGACCACGGCTGTGCGAGCGGGCTCGCGGGCACGGCGAAGAGGAGAACGGCGGAGGCGCCCATCGGCGCGACGAGCAGCGGGATGTTCGCTGCGGGGCCGAGCAGCAGGTGCATCGTCCCGCCGGTGAACGCGATGCCTATCAACGCCCCGAGGCACGAGCGAAAACGTTCGGACCATCTGACGGAGACCGGCGCGGGAGCGAAGCTGGCGAGCCAGCGGACGAGGACGGAGCGCATCGATAAGTTGAGTCGAGCCGACGCAGCTACGCCGCTCAGAATTTTGAGATATATTGCATTGTGACATAAAGTCGCGCCTCGGTTCGGCATGCGGAGGGCAGGAAAGACCCTGATGCCGACGCCCGAGCGCAACGCATATTGATACGAAAAGCGCCTGAATCAGGGCACTTTCGTCATGAATGGATGAGGATCAGGCGTGCTGACGCCGGCGCATCGATCGCTCACAACGTGATAGAAAAACTAGCGCGCCCGCCAGAGCATCGCGACGTAGAGGACCGTCGAGAAGACGATCACGCACACGCCGACGATCACCTTTTGCCGGTTGAATTCGAGCAGCCCGTTCACCGCGATGCCTATGCCGAACACCGCCGCCAGCGTGCCGACGGCGGCGAGCGCCACCCGCACCTTGTTGCGCCGTTCCGGATCCGCGCCTGCTTTAAAGCGTTCGAGATTCATGTGACGACCTCCGCGCGACGTGAAGCGTGAAAGCGTGGCGAGGAAGATGAACCGCCCCGGGACGCTGATCAATCGATTATACGAAGTTCGCGTATTCGTCTCATTGACCGTTTTTGTCACGAAAAATGAAACAATCGGCTACCTCAGATCGTTGCCGCTTTCCACCGCGATGCGGCGTTTTCTGAACTCCAGCTTGCCGTCCGCGCCGACCTGCTCGTCGTCGCATGTGAGTACGCGTTCGCCCGTGAACTTCGGGTCGCGGCAGCGGCGCGCTTCGAAGAGCTTCGTGCCGGCGTCGTCGAATACGGGTACGCCGTGTACGACGTTGTCCGACGCAAGCCCCCGCACGCATTCGAACGCGACGTATCCGTGCTGCGTCACCGCATCGGAGGGTTCGACGCAGTCGTTGTCCAGCACGACGCGCTTGCCGGAGCGGTTCACGAACACGACGCGCTCGCGCTTGCCACCGAATGGATCGGCGGAATCGTTGGCGAAGTAGCGCACGATGATCAGGCTCCGGCCATCGGGCAGCGGGCGCAGGAGCGACAGGCGATCGCCGGGTTCCCAGTTGCGCGCATTGTCGGGCAGAAGCCCGATCGAACGGTCGACGACGCTCGTGCGCAGCGCCAGCAGCGAACCGGGGCGCACCTTGCAAGCGCGCATGTATGCGTCGGGCACGGCCTGGCGGATGCGCAGGCGCGCGGCGAGGGCGGGCTTGTCGGCGTTGGCCGTCGCGCCGATCCACATGAAGACGTTCTGGTTGTCGCCGCAATCGGCGGTCTGGATGACGAAACCGTCCGGCACGGCGCGGTAGAGCGGCCCGGCCTTTTTCGCGATCCCGGCGGCCGTGGGATCGGTCGGACCCGCGATGATCCATATCGTGATGGCGTGCGCGGGCAGCGCGGCGGCGAGAAGCACGACGAAAAGCGCGACCGCGCGCATCACGAACGGCTTTCCCGCACGGCTAAACGGCGGCTCGGACGTTTCATGGCGTGCTCATCGGCGCAGGATGGGGTCGGATTGGTCTGATCTACAGTTTAGTCATTCCGTCTTGCGAGCCAAGATTTTTATCGACCGTATCGCCTGCCGCGCCGGGGCGCTAGAACGTTTCGTCCTGCGGATCAGGCCCGCGAGTCGGGCCGCGATCCAGGACCGAACCTTGCACAATGCCTCACACGAGCGCCCGTGCCGCAATTCGCTAAACTGGTACGCGACCCGAAAATAGATGAGGTCCTTCGATGGCAACCCGCAAGAACAAGACGGCAGCAATCCGGATCGGCGTCGGCGGCTGGACGTTCGAGCCGTGGCGCGGCGGTGCGTTTTATCCGGAAGGGCTCGCGCAAAAGAAAGAACTCGAATACGCGAGCCGCCAACTGACGACAATCGAAATCAACGGCACGTTCTACGGTTCGCAAAAGCCTGCGACATTCGTGAAATGGCACGACGAGACGCCCGACGATTTCGTGTTCTCGCTGAAGGCGCCGCGCTACGCGACGAATCGGCGCGTGCTCTCCGAAGCCGGCGATTCCATCGACCGCTTCTTTGCGAGCGGCGTGCTGGAACTCAAGGACAAGCTAGGCCCCGTCAACTGGCAGTTCGCCCCGACCAAGCAATTCGATGCCGACGATTTCGAAGGCTTCCTGAAGCTGCTGCCGACGAGCGTCGAGGGGCGCGCGATCCGTCATGCGGTCGAGGTGCGGCACGAGAGTTTCCGCGACGAGGCGTTCGTCGCGCTCGCCCGCAAGTACGGCGTGGCGATCGTGATCGCGGGGGATTCGAAGTATCCGCAGATCGCGGACCCGACCGCGCCGTTCGTCTACGCGCGCATCATGGGCACGGAAGAAGGGCAGCGCCTGGGTTACGCGAAGAAGCAGCTCGATGCCTGGATCGAGCGCGCGCGCACGTGGTCGTCGGGCGGTGCACCGGCGGGGATCGAGACGGTTGCGAAGCCGCCCGCGAAGGAAACGCCGCGCGATGTCTTCCTCTACGTGATCAGCGGCTTCAAGGCGCTCAATCCGACGGCGGCGATCGCGATGATCGAACTGTTGAACAAGTCCTGAGACTGTTCCATTTCGGGACACTCCCAGGCGGCTGTGTCGGAGTGAGACAGTGTGCTCGCGCGACGGAAAAGCGCCCAAGCCGCGCCGGCGTTGAGCTGAAGCCGATGGCACGGAACTCGCAAGCAGCAATGACCGGTGCGGTAAGCAAAGCCGCGTCGGTCATTCAAACGATATGCGAGGAGCACACATGAATCACGCCGAGATGCAGTTCCTGAACACCGAATTCCCTTTCAAGAAGCAGTACGGCAATTTCATCGGCGGCAAGTGGGTTGCGCCGCTAGGCGGCGAATACTTCGACAACATCTCGCCGATCACGGGCGAACCGTTCACGTCGATTCCGCGTTCGCGCGAAGCCGATATCGAACTTGCTCTCGATGCCGCGCACAAGGCGAAGACATCGTGGGGCAAGACCTCGTCGACGGATCGCGCGAACATCCTCAACAAGATCGCCGATCGCATCGAGGCGAACCTCGCGCGCATCGCGGTGGCTGAAAGCATCGACAACGGCAAGCCGCTGCGCGAGACGATGGCCGCCGACATCCCGCTCGCCGTCGATCACTTCCGCTACTTCGCAAGCTGTGCGCGTGCGCAGGAAGGCTCGCTTTCACAGATTGACGAGGACACCGTCGCGTATCACTTCCATGAACCGCTGGGCGTGGTCGGGCAGATCATTCCCTGGAATTTCCCGATCCTGATGGCGACGTGGAAACTCGCTCCGGCGCTCGCCGCAGGCAACTGCGTGGTGCTGAAACCCGCCGAGCAGACGCCCGCCTCGCTGTTGGTGCTGATCGAACTGATCCAGGATTTGTTGCCGCCGGGCGTGCTGAACGTGGTGAACGGCTTCGGGCTGGAAGCAGGCAAGCCGCTGGCGTCGAACAAGCGCATCGCGAAGATCGCGTTCACCGGTGAGACGACGACCGGTCGCCTCATCATGCAGTACGCAAGCCAGAACCTGATTCCGGTGACGCTCGAATTGGGCGGCAAAAGCCCGAATATCTTCTTCGCCGACGTGATGAACGAAGACGACAGCTTCTTCGACAAGGCGCTCGAAGGCTTCGCGATGTTCGCGCTGAATCAGGGCGAGGTGTGCACGTGTCCGTCGCGCGTGCTGGTCGAAGAGAAGATTTACGACCGATTCATGGAACGGGCGTTGAAGCGCGTCGCGGCGATCAACCAGGGGCATCCGCTCGACTCGAAGACGATGATCGGTGCGCAGGCATCGCAGGAGCAACTCGAAAAGATCCTGTCGTATATCGATCTCGG
>NZ_FCOL02000148.1 GCF_001544515.1 Caballeronia terrestris | reverse complement strand
GACTTATTCCTGCACCGATTTCGTCGACGACGTACTCAATGACATGGTGATCCGAAGCTGGATCAAGCACGAGCAGTACGGGCCCGACGACCCGCAAGCTCAATGTGATGCGGTATTGGGCGCGATTAGGAACGCGGATGTGTCGCTGCGCCTCGCAGCTGACACCAAACAGTTCCACGCTGAGTTGCTTGATGCCGTCGAGACGCTGACCGGCATCGCTGAGGAGCGCGGCGAATTGGCGCTCGCCAACCTCGTCTACTTGCAGATGGCGATCTTGCAGGGCGGTGTGATCGAGCTCACTGGAGAACAGGCTAGTGCCTTCGCGTTTATCAGAGACCTGCCTTCAGGCGTTCGCTGGTGGCAGAACGTGAAGGTGACCGAGTAAGCGGCGCCCGATCGTCCTCAAATTTTTAACCTCGACCCCCGCGGGCAAGCGACCCGCTGGGGTCGCTCCGCACATCGTTCCGGATCATAGTCGGCTGAGCCGTCGACGCCGTAGTACTCCGCTAGGCCCGTCCAAGCCTGCGCGTAGCCGATCTTCTGGCCCCTGGCGCATTGCTCCAGCCACGGCGGGATCGTCGCGGCACCCCGTTTCGGGGTTTCACTCTGCCGCCGATGTTTACGAACGCCTTGGTTTCGACGTTCCGGATCCACGGTCGGACTTCGCCAGCGTGTGTCGGCGTGCCGGCGATGTAATCGATCGCCGCTTCCAGGTTGGCCAATCGTTGCGGCGATGCACCGACCTTCGCTGCTTCGAACATAAAACACTCCACACAAGCACTCGCTGTTCGATTCCCTTAGTTTTACCATCCATAACTCCCCCACGCCCGCGTTCCGCAGAGACGCGGGGAAAGCTATACTAGCCGCGGAGCATCGCTGCCTGGAACTCTCATACAATGATCAGGCGGCAAGCGCGCTGCGGCGATGCGCTGGGTTTCTCCTTAACCGAGTTTCACTGATCAATAGAATCGACTGAGTTTCCTAAAGCGCTTGACCATACTGTAAGTAGTCGGACGATGTCACTGGAACTATCATAGGAGTCGACATGAAAGCAAAGCTCAAGAGTATCGGCCTGTCGTTGATTGTGCTAGTTCCGGGCGTTTCCGGCGCATCTTTATCTTATGCTCAGGACGCCGGTTCGACCGCCACCGACGTGACAAATGCCGCGCCTACCACGAAAGCAGAAAAGAAGGCAGCTCGGAAACAGGCACGCGCGAAGAAAAATGCGGAGTTGAAGAAGCTCGAAGACGCGGGCTACAACCCTGGCAGAGGCAACGATACCCATTATCCGCAAGACATCCAAGACGCTCAGAAAAAAGCGGGTATCGCGCCGGGTGCGAGCCAGTAATCGGGGGCAGACGCGCTGTCTTCGATTGGCTTGACGGTGCGCTTTATCTGGTTGACCCGGGCTGCGGCCAGGATGCTTGCTGTAGTGACGTCGTTCAAAAGCTCTGTGAAGAAATTCTGAAAGCCACGTGTTTCCGCCGTACGCGTGGGGGCAGGGTGGTCGATGAAGATTCGCGTATCTCACTCCGGTGAGCGAGGACGCACGGCGAGAAAAACCGAGCGACTCCAGAATCCCGTCAAGCGATGAGCGGTGACGGGCAGCCCGTTATTAACACGCCAACGAAGTGCCACCGCCGCTATTCGGCGTTTCCGATATGTCGCGTGGCTCAGATTGAGCTGGGCTTATTCCGGGCAGCTTCAGAAACGACGAACACTGCGTCTCCTATTCACCACGCCTTTTTGCTGGAATTAGGAAAAGTTAGCAAATATGCGGTAAAACCGGGGCGTGCAACCCGACCGGTCGTGCTCATGTCCAACTCTGCGCATATTGTTTTCGCAAGAGACCAAGCGGCGAATGTGGCGGCCGCAAGCGATGTCTTTGCCTCGAGTCGCGCGGCATACTTCTGCGTTGCGTGTGGCATAGAACTGCAGCGCAAAGTTCCCAAGGGCGGCGTTCCCTACTTCGCGCACCCACACCGGGGTACGTGCAGGCTTGCTGCCCACTATGCGTTGCGCGCGGGCGCCCAACACGTGCTGCTGGAAAGCCGCTTCATCAAAGTGCCGCTCGCCGGTGGGGAGCAGGATACCACTCACGTTCGGAGCCGCCTCATCCAGTGGAGCGACTCAATAGCCGACATCGAGGTCGTTCATGTTCCGGTCGACTTTCTAGCCGAGACCGCAGACGGTCAGCTGATCGTGGAATTCTCCATCCCTGGGCTGCCTCCAACGGTGCCTGTCGAACGGATCGAGAAGCTCAAGGTGCCAGCGCTGGTCGTCAACCTGCCGGACCCTTCCCACATCCAGGGATGGGCAGACTTGCGGCAGTGCGTGCTTCACTCGGTTGAGAACAAGCGTTGGATCTTCCCTCTCGAGAGGGCGCTACGACACTCGCCGCGGCTGCCGTGCGACGAGCGGGACCGCGTGTCTATGTCGGGTCGCGCTGACGACCGGGCGCCTTCGTCCTGGACGTCGCCTCTTGTTTTTGCTGACAATGCCGTCTATCGGCAATTGAACCACACGGAACAATTGGGGCTGCTGGAGGCCCAAATGGCACTGTCTTGTGACCGGTGGCCCCCCGAGGTCGACATCGAAGTCCCCGCAGAGGAAACGTTCGGCGTCGATCGTCGCGTCTGGCAGGCCGATGCGTTCGGTTACTTTGTTTTGCCAGCCAGCACCGATTCCGCCGTACGCGAAGTTGCTTTATTCGACGTGCTGCAGTATCTCAGCGAGCGTTATTGGGTCAACCCGGGCCGAGAAAAGGCCGCCAACATAGCGGTGTTTCGTTATCTGCAGGCTCTGGTCGAGCGGGGTGCGCTCGTGCCGTTGATCGAGAACATCGAGACGCCGAGCTACCTGGTGCCGGCCCGCGGGACGCCCGCTGGCGCCAACGACCTCACGTGGGTCGCGAATGCGACGCTGTCGGCAAGCCAGTTGCGCGTGCTTTCGGTCCAAGCTGGGTTTAAGGTTCCAATCGAACTCGTTCAGGAGCTTCTTGAATCGTTCGATAACTGCCATCCGCATAGTCCGGTGAGCAAGTACGCCGTGATGCTCGCCCGGAAGCTGCACGCTCCGTCACGAAGCGTAATGGCATTTTTGAGGGACGCTGGTCTAGTAGTTGAAGGGCCGTCAAGGCTCGCCGCGGCGGCGCAGAAGGCGTTGTTCTGACACTGCAACTGTTGTTAGCTCACGAGCAAACGACAAAGCACACGACAGCGATCCGTCGCCGCACCGGTCACTGATCGGGCGGACGCCCGCGTCGAACCGCCGGATTGGCGGAAGGAAGAAGCCGAGGAACAAGACCGACATCGCGAGAGCAAACGGCACGATGATGGCTGATATGCGTGGTCCGCACGCGAAGCAGGGGCGTTGCGTTCGAGTGAAATCACTCGATTGGTGCATCGCAGCAATTCATGATATTATTTTAGACTCTGCTTTTATTGCGCTGCTGCTATCGCGCTATTCCAACCGGCCGGTTCATGTCAGCAGGCCGCGTTCATTGCTCGTTGCGATCCTACGAGTCGCGCCCATCTGCCGCCATGATTGTCCGTGGCTCGTCGGCCGCGGTACCGATAGTCGTCGGCCTCATCGCCGGGCAAACCAGTCGAGGAGAATGTATGGCAAGTTTTGATCGGGAAGATTCAGGACCAGACACGGCCGCATCTCTGCCGAAGGCTTCGGCCCGGCGCGCTTCGAAGACCAAGGCAGCTGCCGCCTTGCTGCCGATGGACGCCGCGGCGACCGCGTTGCAGGACGAAGAACGGCAGCGCCAAATGCGCGCCCTCATTCAACTGGGCAAGGAGCGCGGCTACCTGACTCACGCTGAAATCAACGATTACTTGCCGGACAACTTCGCGCAGACTGCAGCGATCGAGACGATTGTCGGCACCTTCAATGACATGGGCGTCGCGGTCTATGAGCAAGCGCCTGACGCCGAGACGCTGCTCCTGAACGATGCCGCGCCGGCCGCCGCGTCGGACGACCAGGCGGACGAGGAAGCGGAAGTCGCGCTCTCCACCGTCGATTCTGAATTTGGGCGCACGACCGATCCCGTGCGCATGTACATGCGTGAAATGGGTGGGACCGAATTGTTGACTCGCGCGGGCGAGGTTGAGATCGCCAAGCGCATCGAAGCCGGGCTTCACGAAATGATTCAGGCGATTGCGGCATGCCCGGCAACTGTCAGTACGATTTTGGCCAGCGTGGAGCAAATCGAGGCGGGTGAACTGCGCATCGACGAACTGGTCGACGGTCTCAATGAAGACTCCGCGGCGGGCGATCCGCCGGTGTCAGACGCGGATGATTCAGCCGTCATCGACACGGACGGTGCCGATGGCGACGACGAGGAGGGCGAGCAGGACGGCGACGAGGACAGTGAGATCGAGGAAGAGGATCCGGCGAAGGCGAACGAAGCGCGTCTGCAACAGCTTACGAGCGACAGCCTCGCGATATTTGCGCGAGTGCGCGAGCTGTTCGATCAAATTCCACACACCGACGCTGCAGAAGGCAAGGGCGCGACAGCCTTCGCACTTATAGGCGAAGCGATCCAGCGCGAACTGGCGCCGATTCGTTTCACGGCGCGGACCATCGACCGGCTTTGTGCGGACGTGCATCAGCAAGTCAAGCATGTACGGGCGGTAGAACGCAGCATCTTGCAAATCGCCGTCGATCGCTGCGGGATGCCGCGGGAGAAGTTCGTGGCGTCATTTCCGGGGCACGAAACCGATCTTGGCTGGACTGAGACCGCGACCGCGTCCTCGCATGAGTACGGCGCTGCGCTGGAACGCAGTCTGCCAGCGATTCAGGCCGAGCAGCAGAAGCTGATTGATATCGAAGCGAACGCGGTACTGCCGCTGCAACGGTTAAAGCAAGTCAACCGGCAGATGATGGCAGCCGAATCGAAAATGCGTCAGGCGAAACGCGAGATGATCGAGGCGAACCTGCGCCTTGTGATCTCGATTGCGAAGAAGTACGTGAATCGCGGCATGCATTTCCTGGATCTGATTCAGGAAGGAAATATCGGCTTGATGAAAGCCGTCGACAAATTCGAATATCGACGCGGCTGGAAGTTTTCGACCTACGCGACGTGGTGGGTGCGGCAAGCCGTCACGCGTTCGCTGGCGGATCAGGCGCGCACGATTCGCGTGCCGGTGCACATGATCGAGTCAATCAACAAGCTTAATCGCATTTCGCGCGAGATTTTGCAGCAGACCGGACAGGAAGCTCATCCTGCGTTGCTCGCCGAGCGCATGGAACTGCCGGAGGCGAAGGTTCGGGACATGTTGAAGGTCGCCAAGCAACCGGTATCGCTTGAGACGCCGGTGGGCGAGGACGCCGACGCGACGCTTGGCGATATGATCGAAGATCCGATGGCGGCATCGCCTGCGGATGCGGCTGTGCACGCGAACCTGCGCGCTGCGATCGACGAGGCGCTCAACGCGCTGTCGCCGCGCGAGGCGAAGGTGCTGCGCATGCGTTTCGGTATCGATACGGCGTCGGATTGCACGCTTGAAGAACTCGGCAAGCAGTTCGATGTAACGCGCGAACGGATTCGGCAAATCGAGAGCAAGGCGATGCGAAAACTAATGCACCCCAGCCGGGCCGACAAGCTCCGGCCATTCCTCGACCAGTGAATCCTGACGTGCGAGTCGGCGCGCCGAGTTGTATCGAACGACGACCCGCGATCTTTAGTCGGCTCGTCGGCGCGCGCCCGACGCCGCATCGCTAAAAGCCTCTACACGCCTCGCCCGGCGGAGTGGGTAAAAAAGGGTCAACGCACGTCGATACCCGGCTCTCTACAGCAACACTGCCTGCTGCAACAACTCGAGTGCTTTCATTTCGTCCAGTCGGCCGGTGCGCGCCTTGCCTGCCAGCGTCTTGATCAGCGCCTCCGCGACCGGTTCAATCCCTACGAGGTTCTCTAGGCTGGTCACAGAAGTGAAGGGCCGCGGTATCAGCTGAGGCGGAACCGCAGCGATTGCTGTCTGCTCGGGCGCGACTGGACGTGGGGTGTTGTTCTCCCCACGTAACGGATTGGCGATCGCAGGAG
>NZ_FCOL02000147.1 GCF_001544515.1 Caballeronia terrestris | reverse complement strand
TTTACGGAACCGCGCAATGGTCTTGAAGTCCGGCGCGAGGCGGCCCGTAAGCCACATCAGTTCGACGTTGCGCTGAGTGGTGCGCGACAATTGAGAAGTCCGCTTTTGCGACAACTATGATGGCCGGTGGTGAGGTGTCAAAGGCGGCGTAGCCGTCGTAGACGACGAGCCACCGGCAGCGCTGACTCGGCGGGGAATAGGATGGTCGACTGCAGCTAATGAGCAGTCCGCCAATGTCTGGAACCCACATCACCGATCGGCAGGTTCATCTCTACATGACCAAGCGCAAGGATCACACACAGGAAGTTGCCGCCGCGAAAGCTGGCATGAGCGTGCGCACGGCGCGTCGCGTATCCAAAGCGGCGACGCTGCCCTCGCAGAAGCCAGAACGTGAATGGCGCACGCGCGCAAATCCCTTTGCCGAAGTTTGGGATAGCGAAATCGTGCCGTTACTACGCTGTTCGCCGAAACTCAAAGCCATCACCCTTCTGCGCCAGTTGCAAGAAGTCCATGCTGATCGGTTCCCCGACAGTATGCGTCGCACGCTTGAACGGCATATCGGCCAATGGCGCGCGCTCGAAGGGCCCAGCAAGGAGGTGTTCTTCCCTCAAACCTACCAGCCCGGCGTGCGAGGATTGTCGGACTTCACGCACATGGAGGAGCTGGGTGTAACGATCGCCGGTGTTGCATTCGGACATTTGCTCTATCACTTTGTGCTGGCGTTCTCACGCTGGGAATACGCCAGCGTTGTTGACGGCGGAGAGAGCTTCCAGGCACTGGCAGCAGGGTTGCAGAACGCTCTATGGCAGGCGGGCGGCTGTCCCAGCGAGCACCGTTCCGACAGTCTGTCAGCCGCTTTCAAGAACCTTCAGGAGAAGGAGGACTTTACGGTTCGCTATGCGGCATTGCTTGAGCACTACGGCATGGAAGGCACGCGCAACAATCGTGGCCTGGGCCACGAGTATGGTGTAAAAAATATGTCGCGGTGTCCCTCAATGACCCCTGTGTTGCCTACCAGGTTGTCGCGTCCATGACGACATAATTTCAGGCTGATACTGATATTCCACTAATCAACATTGGGGGAATATCATGTTTGAGACTCTCTTTACGCGTCCGCATGCTCTTGCTGCCCACACTCTCGCGCCCTGCGTGGAATCCAGGAAGCGCTTCCTCGTAAATTGTCAGGAACTGGGTTATCCGCCCAAGTCGATCCGCAAGATCGCGTGGATCCTGCTGGTTTTTTCACAGAGCATGGATCTGTCCCACCCGCGGTTAATAACGCACGAGGAAATCGCGTTTGCGGTTGACCATCGGATTCGACTTCTCCGAAGTGAGCGCACGAACGAGTCCCGCAGCTCGCGGCTTCTGTTCATCCATACCGCCACGGTGTGGCTGCGCTTTCTGGGGTGTCTGGAGGAACGGCATCCCACGAGAGAACCATTTTTTCGCTATATCGAGTACTACGTCGATTTCATGCGTGACCAGCGAGGACTTTCTCCTGCTACGATTTCAACCTGTCGTGATGAGATCGGTCGTTTTCTGGCAATGGTCTGTCGCCCTGACAGGGCACTTGATGCTCTCACTATCCACGATGTCGACACCTACCTCGCGTATCAAGGTAACCGCGGCTGGAGCAGAGCTTCATTGCACGCGCTTGCGAGCACGCTGCGCAACTTCTTCCGGTACGCAGAAGGACAAGGGTGGGCTACTAACGTTGCATCGGGCATTGAAGCACCAGTGGTGTATAGAGAGGAGGGGTTGCCGCTCGGGCCGAATTGGGAGGATGTGCAAAGATTCGTCGCCAGCTTTGTCGGCGAGAGCACTATCGATCTACGCAACCGTGCGATGATCCTGCTGCTGGTTGTCTACGGACTGAGGCGCGGCGAGGTGGTACGGCTCCGCCTGGAGGATATAGACTGGTGCGGCGAGATCCTTCATGTCAATCGTCCCAAGCAACGTTGCACACAGCAATACCCGCTGGTGGCGACAGTTGGAAACGCCATTGTGCGGTACCTGAAGGAAGCGCGTCCACGAAGCGCCCATCGCGAGCTGTTCTTGTCTGTCGAGGCACCGATCCGACCGCTATCACCCGGACGCGTAAGTAGCATTGTCCGCTCGCGTCTCGCGACGCTTGGTATCGATATCCCGCGACGTGGCGCACATTGCCTGAGGCACGCCAACGCCCGGCATTTACTCGACGCTGGCTTTGCCCTGAAGGAGATCGGGGACCATCTCGGCCATCGCAGCGCTTCGTCGACGAGAGCCTATGCGAAGGTTGACCTGACAGGACTGCGGTGTGTGGCCGAAATCGATCTGGGGAGTCTGCTATGAAGCTCTCCGAACTTGTCGCCCAATACGTTAGCCACAAACGTGCGTTGGGCATGCGCTTCAATTCTGAGGCGGCCACGCTTGCCTCATTTTGCCACCGGCTTGATGGCGACATTGATGTGGAGTCGGTCACAGCCGAACAGGTACACGACTTCCTGACTGGCAATAGGCCTCTGACCAACCATTGGGGTAAGAGAAGGTCAGTACTTGACTGCCTGTTTCGTTTCGCCCTCTCGCGTGGGTATGTCACGGCTTCTCCACTTCCACGCTACAGTCCGAAATTGCCGCCACCGCTGATACCCTATATCTATTCGCAGCAGGAATTAAAGCGCCTGCTCGACGTGGCGTCGGCGGCATGCAGTCCATACGGTCTGCTGGATGCATACGTTTTGCGTGCACTCATTCTGATTCTGTACGGCGCTTGCCTCCGCCATGGCGAAGCCTTGCGGCTAACCATGCAGGACGTCGATCTCGACGAAGCCGTCCTGCACGTGCGCGAGAGCAAATTCTACAGATCGAGGCTGGTTCCGCTAGGCGCAGATCTGAATAGTGCAATGCAAGCTTATGCCCGGCAACGCAACCAGAGATTTGGGCAGGCACCGGCTGCGCCGTTCTTCTGCTTACGCGATGGTCGCCCCCTGAGCCAGAAAGCTGTATGCAAAGCCTTTCAGCGACAGCGCACTCTGGCAAATATCCAACGCGAAGGCGGTGCGTCCTGCCAGCCGAGGCTGCATGATTTGCGGCACTCAGGCGCGGTGCACCGGCTAATCGCCTGGTATCGCTGCGGCGCGGATTTGCAACTGTTGTTGCCGCAGCTCGCCACCTATCTCGGCCACATCGATCTCGCGGGCACCCAACGCTACCTTACCCTGACGCCCGAGTTGCTGAATGCAGCGAGCACGCGCTTTGAAACTTACGTCCTTGAGGTGCAACATGAATAACTCATCCCTGCTGGGTCCGTGGATCCGACGTTTCCTGATCGAGTATCTGGTGGGCGAACGTAACCTTGCCATCAATACGCAAAGAAGTTACCGCGACATGCTCATGCTGTTGCTTCCGTATCTGGCCGCCAAGGTCGACAAGCGGATCGACCGCCTGACCGTTGATGATCTCTCCGCGCAAATGGTCCGCCTGTTCCTGACGCACATGGAAGAACAACGCCACTGTACGGTCAGCACACGAAACCAACGGCTCGGCGGCATCCACGCGCTGGCTCGTTTCATCGGCGAACATGCACCGGAATACGTCGACTGGTGGGCACAGATTCATCTGATTCCCGTCAAGAGAACCAGTCGCCCGGAGATCAGCTACCTTAGCAGGCAGGAAATGGACGCCCTGCTCGCTGCCTCTGACGTCAATACAGCGCAGGGGCAGCGCGAACATGCGTTACTGCTCTTCATGTTTAACTCAGGAGCGCGTGCAAGCGAAGCTGCGCAGCTCAAGATTCGCGACGTTGACTGGCACACGCGCTCGGTCAGCATCGTCGGCAAGGGGAACAGACATCGCCGCTGCCCGCTCTGGAAATCCACGCTCGATGCGTTGCGCTCACAGTCCGAGGGGAGGGCCGCAGACGCGCCGGTGTTCCTCAATCGATTCCACCAGACGGTGACGCGCTCCGGCATTCATGCATTGGTCAAGCGCTGCACTATCCGTGCTGTAGCCAACGCGCCGTCGATTGCCGGCAAGAATGTGCACCCACATGTGATTCGGCATACGACCGCCTCGCTACTGCTCCAGGCCGGTGTCGACATCAATACGATACGCGGCTGGCTTGGGCACGTTTCGTTGGAGACGACCAATATCTATGCCGAGGTCAATCTGGAAACAAAGGCGCGGGCGCTGGCGACGTGCGAAGTGGAAGGCGGTGCCGAAGGACAAAAGCAATGGCGCGATCAGCCCGACCTGCTGACCTTCCTCCGTACCTTGTAACCGAATAATATGTGCTGTTCGATTTCCACAAAGACGCTGCCTTGGCCTCCTTGGTTATCTAGCAGCACATATTTTTTACCACACCATACTCGTGGTTATGGGCTCGAGCCCATAACCACGAGAACGGCAGCGTGGAATCTTCGCATCGCTACCTGAAGGACGCAGTCGATCAGGCTTTGGAGTTACGTGGTCATCGCGATTTCGATGATCAGCCAGCCTACGAAGAGTTTGTGCGCGGCGTGGTGATGCGCCGCAACCGGCGCAATGCCGCTGCGTTCCAAGTCGAGCGCACATACCTCACGGATCTGCCTGAACACCGTACGACTGATTTCGTCGAAGACGAGGCGCGCGTGACGCGCTGTAGCACCTTCACGGTCGACGGCAGTCTCTACAGTGCACCATCGCGTCTAATCGGACATCGGCTGAAGGTGCGGCTCTACAGCGACCGCCTTGACTGCTATCTATCCGGAGCACTCGTGCACAGTATGACGCGCGTCTGGCGCACGAGCGAAGGTCGCGGGCGTGCGATTAATTATCGACATTTTATCGAGTCCCTCAAACGCAAACCCCAGGCCTTCAGGGGCCTCGTGTTTCGTGACGATCTGTTTCCGCGCGAGGCGTACCGCCGAACCTGGGAGCGTTTGGATCAAGCACTGAGCCCGCGTAACGCGTGCAAGGTCATCGTGGGGCTGCTGGAGCTCGCCGGCAATCACGGCGTCGAAGCAGAACTAGCCCAGCGGCTTGAAGTGCTGCTGGAACTCGGCGAGCTGCCGGATTTGGAAGCGCTCTTCGCACGATTCGCTCCGCGCCAAGCCGAATGTCCCATTGTGTCGGTCGAGATGCCCGACGCCTCGATCTACGACGCGTTGCTTGACGAGGAGGTGCTCGCATGAGCGCACCGACTTACGACACCGGCAGTATGGGACTGATGCTCAACGAATTGCGGCTGCCGACAATTGGTCGACTGTGGTCTGACTTCGCTCAACGATCCGACAAAGAAGGCTGGCAAGCATCGCAACTGTTGGGCGCTTTGTTCGAGCATGAATTGGCTGAACGGGCGAAACGCAGACTGGAACGCCATCGCGTCGAATCACAATTGGATCTGACCAAAACCCTCGCCACGTTCGACTTCAACGTCGTGCCCATGGTTTCGAAAGCACACGTCATGGCACTGGCCACCGGCGATGCGTGGCTCGAGCGAGGTGCCACGATTCTCCTGTTCGGGCCGCCTGGCGGGGGAAAAAGTCATCTTGGAAGCGCCATCGGACACGCTCTTATCGACGCGGGCTATCGGGTTCTGTGCACCCGCACCAGTGAGTTGGTGCAAAAGCTTCAGGTAGCGCGAAAGAGCCTGCAATTGCCGTCGGCACTCGCCAAGCTCGATCGCTTCGATTTGATCATCTTGGACGATCTGTCGTACGTCAGAAAGGACCAGGCTGAGACGAGTGTGCTGTTTGAGTTGATCGCCGAGAGATATGAAAGAAAAAGTCTTCTCATAACGGCCAATCAGCCCTTCTCGGGCTGGAATGACGTGTTTCCTGACCCCGGCATGACCGTCGCCGCCATAGACCGCCTCGTTCATCACTCGACGATCTTCGAGCTGAATGTCGAAAGCTATCGGCGCCGCAACGCCAACGACAAACAGAAGGAGCGGCGGC
Source organism: Caballeronia terrestris (assembly GCF_001544515.1). Lineage (GTDB taxonomy): Bacteria > Pseudomonadota > Gammaproteobacteria > Burkholderiales > Burkholderiaceae > Caballeronia > Caballeronia terrestris. The sequence goes on along the minus strand of NZ_FCOL02000147.1, from coordinate 199 downwards.
GTCAATTACCCACCGACGACCAAAACGGAGCGACAACTATAGCCAATTGACCGCGACAATTACCCCCGTCGAACGGCCATCGTAGTTGTCGTGCAACCGGACATCGTAGTTGACGATATCCACGCTGAGCCTCGCGTTCAAGGCGACGGCTGGATTGAATACGGTTCAGGTAACCGTAGATGTATATCTTGAGCATCAC
>NZ_FCOL02000146.1 GCF_001544515.1 Caballeronia terrestris | reverse complement strand
CGGTGCCCCTTTATTGTTGAACGTTTCACTCAACCTTGCGCCGCCATCTTTAAGCGCTTCTACACCGCCGCTAACAGCCAGGAGCGGCCAGCAGAGCAGGACTTGCTGACCATCGTGCGCGACTACGGTCGGATGATGGTCATGATGCGTCAGCGCGTAGTCATGGAAGATCCCGTAGCCTACAAGGCCAAACTCGGGGATCTGGAGCGCGGAACCGAAGCCTACTCCGCTCTGTATCGACAACAGCACAAGCGCACATACATCATCTACATGCACGTGCGCATGCTCGACCAAACGAAGACTTACGCGGAGACGGTCGGATATGCCAAGCTAAAAGCAGCCTGCGAAGATGCTCTTGTTCGGCTGCCAAAAGAGCGTATTCCGGTTCCAAGGCCAGTGCCGCGTTACATCGCTCTGTACCAAAAGGATGAAGCGGGTCGCATGGTGCTTGTTCCTGAAACGGACGATGCCGCTAATCAGAGTAAAGCTGTTTTGGACGACGATCCGGACGACTTAATCGAATGACGCCGCATTGTCCATCGAGCGATCAATTTGCTAGCGAAAGGCGACGTCAACAACGTTGTCGCCGCTCTTGATTTCGCGAAATTCAAGAAGGATGCGAGCGGCATTGCAATCCGCGATTGCGTGTTGATTCTCACGATATGCCTACGTAAATGACCGTTTTGTAGCTTGCTTCTGCCATAGCGGCGGAGTCAAGAATCACAGCTAAGGGCGATGAACCGCCATCAAACTCCTTAGCTTCGGTGTCCGCTTCCGGAGCGCTACCGACGCTTGAATGTCTAACTTAACCTTGCATTGAACGTCGCGTCCTGGCCGCGTGCAGCCCGATGCGCTTGGCATACGTCGGCCGCAATATTCCTTGAACACCGTCGGCGGCCGTGCGTCGAAGTCCACATCTCACGGGCGAAGTGACGACTTTATTTTGCGTCAGGCACCCATGCTGAGTAAGGCTCGCCCCGCTATCGGGCGCTCCGAAGTCCCGAGTTGACGAATTTATAGTCGCAATGTTGACATCTTTAATGCGTTCTACGACACCCCGTTTGCACGTCGTCGCGGTGCGCCGGTTAGATAGCGTCGCCGGGGCGGACCATCAGCCATCCGTCGTTGCGAAGTGCGCGCATCGGAACGATGTTCATGGCTGAACACGGCAGATAGACTGCACCGAGCATCGCCAAACCACCGGAAAGCCATGCGGCACCCGGAGCCTTACCGCCGGCAAAAAGAAGCGCCAGCGAAAACGAAACGTCGATCGCAGGGCCACCAAGAATTACGAGCCTACGTTGCCAGGACTTCAATGCGTGAAAATCCTCGTCGTCGATAAGGGCTCCGAGCACAGACAAAAACCACACCTTAGATTTACCGCGCCGCACAAAGATCCGGATTCGTCCACGCACTCCAAAGGCTCGCGCAGTGAAGAGGTGGCCGCACTCGTGGAGGAAAACTCCAAAGACCCCAATCACGGTCATCGTAGCGAGCGCTTTAAGAGTATCTGTCAATGACATCGCCAAGAAATTCGTCCAAACGACACCGTAGTGCAGGCTGAAAGACACGGTCCGCGCTCCCCGGAAACAAGATCAAAAATTGATGTAAGAATCGTGACGTTTTCACGGGTGACAGCGTCATAGGCGCGCGCAGATTCGACGGAGACTCGTCAGCTTATCGGGGGTCGATGCGATTAACTTTTCGAGTCGCTGTGTCGCCGCGACGATCGCCTGCAATCGAGTTTCGCGCAATTGACGGTCGTATTCATTCACGACCTCGTTGAGCTCATCGACGAGAGTGCCCGAACATTTCCACTCGTTCGTGGTGACGCCGTGATCCAGCAGTTCGGACAACCGTTCTTGAACGGACCGCAATAATTCTATTGACAGGCCGCCGTAACCAGCCTCGGTCAAGAATTCGACAAGCAGGGCGATGGACGTCATATTAAGCGCGGCGCGCCGGTCGCCGCGGCCTTGTCGAATGCATTCGAAGTCAAGCCGAAACTGCAGGCTGATTTCATCAACGTCAGTGCGGCTCATCGGCAAGTAAAGTTGCTTCTTATGGCGATGAGTCGCGCATGAACTCGACGCTCTCTTCTTCCGGTTCTTTGAGACGGGCATACAGTGCTCTGTCAGATGCTTCAAGTAGTCTTCAGAAAGGGGCCAATTCTGACTTCTGTCCCGCCGCACTGCGGGCACGTCGGACTTGAATCACGGCGATCTGCTCGCTTGCGTCCCACGGCGGTTGCGTCGGGATCGTTGTTCGCGAAGCCCGCATATCTGGTTTCGGATCGATTCCAGTCATCGGACGATTTTATGCATTCGCCCTCGTGACCGCATCCAATGCAGGTCGCCTTGTAGTGGTTGTGTTCCCAAGACATGCCTTGCAATCTCCTGTACGGTAACTTGACGACGAAGTTTCCCTAACTTTCGCTTTGAAATTCGGTCATTTCGAATCTCACTTTTCCTATCCGTGCCTATCTGTCGCGGAGGGTCGGGGATGAAGCCCTCGTCGTCCATTAGTAGCTCGTCCCCGATTTGCTGATGCAGTTGGCCCGAACCTTGTCGCCTGATGCCGTGGCCATGGCCACGACCATATTCATGCCTGCATCGCAGGCACGTTTGTTCTCGAACTCCTGGAAGGTGGTGGTCGATCCCGAGTCGACGTGACTCATCACGATCAGAATCCAGGCGGGGTCAATCATGCTCTTTTTCTCCGTTACGGGTTTGCGTTGTGTTCCAGCGCAGCGAGGCGCGCGTTGTTCACGAAGGTGTATTGCATTGCGTTCTTCATTTCGACGCGGCCGACACGCTCGAAGATGGGCTCTATCTCAGGGAAGTGAGCTGCTAACAGTTGTCGCACTGGCGCAGAACTTGGACCGTATCGTGCCTCCGGTACCTGCCTCCACTTCAGATCGGCTGAGAGTCGTGTCAATGTGGCAAGCAATCTCCGCCATAAAGCTGCTGAGCTTCGCGAAGCCATACAGAGCCACGCCAAGTCGATAAAGATAGGCGTCGTCATCAGGCAGTGCTAGCCGAGTTCGGTTTCGCACTGCGTCTAACGCCAGATCAGTGATTCCGGTTCTGCTCATTTGTTGTTTCTGTTCTATTTGTTGATGCGGTTCCCCCATCAGAGGGAGTGGCCTATACCCGCCAACCGGAGCTTATCCTTTAACCGCTGCTCGTCGGCTTCTTCTCTGTTCATGAACGTGACGGCCATCCAACCCATCAGTACGCCCGCTGCGTACTTCTGAAGATGCACCCGTTCCTCGAAGTTGGCTGTTGTGCGCACTTCCGCCATGAGTTTGTCGATCTCCTTTTCCGCGATCCGCGTCAGTTCGCCGTAGCTCCACGTCTTTTCTGCCATCTCGCCCTCCCTTTCCTCCGATTATCTATTCCAGCCCACTCTTGCCACGCGAGAAACCCCTCGGAGCCGTGTCGTCCGGTTCGTAATCCACGATGCGAGAGCAATACACGCACGTCCGTCGTACCGATGACGATTAGATCGTCGCCAATTTCGTTGCATCCGGCGGCTTCGAGCATTTTGACCGTCGGCTGAGTGAGCTTCGCCATGTTTTCCGAGTCATCGGGACTGAGACGTTGCGCGTCGATTCTCGGCCAGAGCAGCATTACGCGCCGCTTCCAAGATTCGCTGACGGTTCTGTTGAACGGTCAGGGAATTTGTCGGATCGACTATCGCCAGTTCCGCAACGACAGCGTTTTTGAGCGCTTCCATGCCAACGAAGTTCGCCGACAGCAGCGCCATCTTTCGTTCAAGATCCTCTGCGTAGGCTTTCCATTGCCGCGCCACGTCCTCAGATTGCGCGGCTCGCGTGAGCGTATATGCGTCCATTGTTGTTTTCCTATGGCTCAGTCCGCAAAACGGGTGTCGAGCGTTCGCCGACCGCTGTCTTCTTTCTGCTTGGTCAGCTCCATGTGGTTCATTCCAGCGAAACTTACTGTGCCGTTCTCCAGCGAATTACCGAGTTCGCCCAGGAGGTCACGCTCGTCATCGAACTGGGGATCGTTCTCGTAAAGATAGGTCCGTAGTCCATCAAAGTTATCAAGGATCGAATCTAGCTTTCGATGAACGTTCCGCAGACGCGTGTTGAGATACCAGCCGTGCGCGAACCAAAGGACGATTGCAGACCCGATAATCGTTCGCTCTGTACTCGTGTCGAACATGCGATTCTCCAAATGTGCGACCAAGACGTTTCCGACTTGTTCAGGTGCGCTCTTTCCTAAGCGACGCGCTGCGTGCCTCATCGAAGATGCTCTGTCGATTCTGCTGCACAGCCAAACGATGGTTAGGCTCCATCCGCAGTAGCTCTTGAAGGGCGATATCCTTCACCGCCTCCATGCCCGCATAGTTGGCAGCATAGATCGCGAGCTTCCGCTCCAAACTGTGAGCGTATTCCTTCCACTCCCGCGCGACTTGTTCGGATTGCCGCGCACGCGTCAGCGTATATGCGTCCATTCTGTTTTCCTACTTGGCGCAACGCGCTTGTTGCTCATACTGGTCGATCCAACTCTTGACTGTTTGCCATTGGTCGCCGTTCCCTCTCTCGGTGAAGGTGAGAAAGTACGGGCGCTGTCGCTGTAGCCAGGTGTAGAACAACAACTGCGGTCCTGTCTTATCACCGTCCCATTTCGCCCAAGCGCGTTGTATTTCGTCTTTCGCGTCTCTCTTCTTTATGCGTTTTTTCGGCTTCATGCAATAACAGTCCATCCAGGCCGCCAGCGGATCGTCTACCGTACTTGGGGAGACCATGCCACCGGGACTCGGTAGCTGTACATATACTGACCCGGACGGCCCTTCACGGACTGCAGCGCACCAGCGGCAATATCGCTGACCGTCAAGGGCGACGACCGAATCTGCGCCTTCGGGTCGAGGTCCGTCTGGACGACCGCACGATGCACACCGTAGCTCAACTGTCATAGCCATGTTTTCCTATGCGCCGTGTGCCGAACAATAGCCGGCTTCCGCCCGTTGCGCTTTCCATTCGTCCGGCTCCAGCCATGTTGCGCCGACGATGAAATTCCGGCACTGCTTCCCTTGCTTCGTTCGCGCGGAGCAATAGACGGAGCCTTGTGATTCGCGCCACTCGATGTACTCGGGCACGCTCAGGCCCATTAACTCAGCGAACAACGCTTGCTTGTCTGTCGTCAACCGGTACGCCTGCTCAGGCGTCAAGGCTACCGTCGAGCTACCACCGAGCGACGGCACGCCCACGACGAACTGGCACCCTGCTTCCTGCGCAATTTGAAGTGCCGCTATGAATTCAGCTTTATCCACTTGTTTTCCGTTCCGTTATGCGTAGTTCACGCACGTATGTAAATGGAATCGCCTGCGGAAAGCGCGCTGGTCTTTCGTTTCAATTCCATCGTCAACCACGGAAGCGGTGTTGTCTTCAGCGTGCGAGTCACGAACTTGTTCTCGTGGGTTAGATACCAGACAAAATGCTCCCCCTTCCACAAGGGGCGATCGCCAGTCTCGTCGGCATGCACAATGTCATTTGGGTTCGCACCAAGCACACGCGCGTCAGGCAAGTAGTGTCGGACCCACGCTTCAAGGAGGCTCCTGTGAGAGTAGATGCCACCGGCAACTTGGAGAGCCCACTTGTGAAGTTCCAAATGGTCCGACATGTGCGGAACATGATTCGCCTCCGGGATAGAGTCATATTCCAGCGAGTAGACTATTCCGCCGAAGTGAAGCCGGCAATATCTGCCATCGTTCACCACCTCTACACCCTGTGGGCACCAATCCGCCAGAAAGCGTTCCGCCTCCCGCAGCCTTTTCGGTGCAGCCAGCCGGTCTGCGAGTCTTCGTAACATAGTTGTCGTGTTTTCCTATGCTTTGTGGTGCGATGGCTCGAACTGCTTGGCATACTCCAACAACTGGAGGTTTAAGACCTGCGCCTCGGCTGAGTAATGGGCGTCGCGATGGCAATTTGGGCACAGAGCGACACAGTTCCAGACGCGATCTCCTTTCTCGGCCCCAAGGATATGATGCACGTCCAGAAAACCTCGGTAGCGTTGACCCTGTCCACAGCCGGCGCGCTCACAGTGAACCGCCTCCGATTTTTCTGGACACGATTTTGGGGTAAAACGTGTTTCTGGAAACGGAGTTGAACATGCTGAAG
>NZ_FCOL02000145.1 GCF_001544515.1 Caballeronia terrestris | reverse complement strand
CAAAAGTACGGCACGTCGTTGATACCCTCGTGGAGCTTGGTGAGCAAGGCCGATTAGCCTGAGCGCGGCACCTATTTCATTCTCGCGGCTCATTTGCCGCACTGCTCCAGAGGGCAGTCTGCGTGACAACCCGCCGATGCGGGATGACCGGTTCACTCCGATACGAGCCATCGTAACCCTAAGAACCCGACCGGCAGCAATGGGTCCGTCACCGCGGCCGGCCTGGCGCACCGCACGGGATGATCTCAAGAAGCGGTGACCGCTGAATGCGATGGCGCGGGTCCGCGGAACGGTGGCTAGCCCGATAAATCGCTTTATCGGGCTAGCATCGATTCTGGCCTAAAACTGGCGATCATGAAAACGCGTGAGACCGGACCCATCTCCCTCCCCGACGACGCGGAGCTGGCCGCCTTGCGCGGCTGGTATGCCGGCCTCGACGCCCGAGCCGTGGTCGTGCGCTATTTCGGCGACCGCGTAATCGCGGGTGCGTCCGCGCGCGGCGTGCTCGTCGGCCAGCCGGCTTGGAGGGCATTTGATCGAGCGGCTCATCGCTCAGGGAGGACTCGACAAGTCTGACGCCCACGCGCTGGTGGACGCGTTTTTTGAGCTGATCATGCAAGCGCTGGAGAACGGCGAGGCGATTCGACTATCGGGGTTCGGCTGCTTTCAGTTGCGCGATAAACATGCGCGAGCGGGGCGGAACCCGAAGACGGGAACAGCGGTCCCTGTTGTGGCCCGACGGGTGGTCTTGTTTCGTGCAAGCCGGATCCTGAAGTTCCGGCTAGGCAGCGCCAAAAGTCACCGATGATTTATTCAGCAACGCTGCCCGGCCCCCTGCCGCAGAAGGCCTCCCGTGACGATTGGGGCGCTGGCCAGGGCACCGTTCTTGGCATCCCGCCATGATACAGATTCGATGTGCGTGCGGTCGCGATCGATTGCGCAGCGTTAGCAAGTTGCTCTGGCGAACGTAGGCCTCCCGTGGTCACCGCGTCGCCGCTAACAAAGGGGCTTCCAAGACATCTGCGCCCGACACCGCTTCGACAGTGGCCGCGATGTTCGCCGCGGCCGCATAGTGAACCATATGGCCTGCGTCAGGGACAACGGTCAGGCTGCTTTGCGGCACGTCACGATGCAGGCGCCGCGAATGAGCGTCGACGTCGACGACTTTGTCGGCCGCACCCGCGAAGATGTGGATCGGCAACCGGAGCTCGCCGTAATGACGCTTCAGACGTGCCGCTGACGAAACCATTAGCGTGCCATCTTCGCCCTCGGCCCGGAGCTGGGACGGGCGCAACACCATTTCGTGCGGTACGGCATCGGTGAAACTTCGGGGCGTCGCTGCGGGCGAGAACATCGCCTTGACAGACTGCTTGATGAGCAGCCTGCCTGTGACCGGAGAAACCGTATAGCGCATCGCATCGCCAATGATAGGAAACGCGAGTGGCGCGCTCATGGCGGCGTCCAGGCGTATCGTCGGGTAGTAGTAACCCGAAATCAGCACGAGGCCGCGAATATCGGCCGGAAACTGAACTGCCATGTCGAGCGCGGCCAGCGTGCCCCACGAATGTCCGACCACGACGGGCTGCTCGACATCCAGTTGCTTCAGCGCCTTCATGAAAAGTGCGGCCTGCGCCGCCGCTGTCCATAGCCGGTCACGCGGACGCTCGCTATACCCGAAACCAGGCCGATCGAAGGCAATGACCCTGTGACGGGCAGCCAGTGCATTGATGAGTCCGCTGCCATCAAAGTCCTGAAGCAGGACGGCGTTACCATGCAGCAACACGACCGGCGGCCCCTCGCCGCGTTCGACGTAGTGCAGACGCACGCCCTCGACGTCAAGGAAAGCACCCGCAGGCGGATGCTCACGTTCCGCGCGTCGCGCCTTGTGAGCGTTCCAGAGAGCTGCTGCGACGGCGGCTACCGCAACGGCAGCAGCGCCAACGGTAACGGAGGTGCGCGAAGAATTTTTCTTAAAGGAGACGGTCATTATTTTTCCGAGATGTGCGGCAGCAAACGATAAATAACCGACACAGGTTTGGGGGAAGGGCAAGCCGGTACAGCCGTTGCCGTTGATTTAGCCGAAAACTGTCTGCAAGCCGGCTCCGGACGAAGTATCGATCGACGTCCCTACACCGGCATACCACGGGCATATACAGATTTCAGACGACGATCGAACTTTCTAACAAGGCTTGGACCCGCCGTCATCGCGATTGCAAAAGCGGCCCGCGCGGGACAAGCTTCGGTAGTCGTGCATCAAATGTTCAAAGCTTCAACACGACCTTAATGCAACCGTCTTCCTTGTCGCGGAACGTCTTGTACATCCCCGGGCCCTCTTCAAGCGGGACAGTGTGCGTAATCACGAAGGACGGATCGATTTGCCCTTCCTGGATGCGCCTGAGCAAGTCGTCGGTCCAGCGGTTGACGTGCGTCTGGCCCATCTTCCAGGTGAGGCCTTTGTTCATCGATGCGCCGAAAGGAATCTTGTCGATCAAGCCGCCGTAGACGCCGGGGACGGACAGCGTCCCTGCGGGCCGGCAGACGTAGATCATTTCGCGCAGCACATGCGGACGGTCAGTTTCGAGCATCACCGCCTGCTTCACGCGGTCGTATATTGCGTCGAAAGAGCGGGTTGCGTGCGATTCCATGCCGACCGCATCGATACATTTTTCCGGTCCCTTGCCACCGGTCAGTTCTTTTAGCCGGTCGAGCACGCTCTCATCGTCGAAGTTGATTGTGATCGCCCCAGCCACTTTCGCCATCGCGAGCCGCTCGGGCACGCGATCGATCACGATCACCTGCTTTGCGCCGAGCAGGAGCGCGCTGCGGATCGCCATCTGCCCGACCGGGCCTGCGCCCCAGATGGCCACCGTATCGGTCGGCTCGATGTCGCAGTTGACCGCGGCCTGCCATCCGGTCGGGAAGATGTCGCCGAGGAAAAGCACCTGTTCGTCCGTTAGACCGTCGGGGATCTTGATATGCGTCGTGTCCGCGAAGGGGACACGCACGAACTCCGCCTGTCCACCGGCATAGCCGCCTGTTAGATGCGAGTATTCGACGCCGTCGAGCGCGCCGATCTCGAACCGCCCGCGCGCGCCGCCGCCCTGATTGCTGATGACGAAGATCAGAGCGCCGACGTCCGCAAAAATCGCGAGCGCTTCGCGTGCACCGGGCGCAAGTTTCATCGCGTTGGGATCGACGCTGTAGGGGACGTCTTCGAGCAGCGTGCCATCCTTGTCGAGAAAGGTCGCAACGCTGCTCATGCGGACGCGCTTCCCGCCGCGAGCCTCGCATCGACTGCGTCAACATCTGCTTGTTCGTCAATCTCGACGCCTGCGACACGCGCGTAGATCGACGCCAGCGACTCGGCGACGCCGCGCCATGTGAACATCTGCTGCGCGCGCTGAAGGCCCGCCGCGCCCATGCGGTACGCAAGTTGGGGGTCACGTTTGAGCGCAACTAGAGCGTGCGCGAGCGCAGCAGGGTCCTTCGGCGGCACGAGTAGCCCCGTCTGCCGATGTGCAATCGAATAGCGAATGCCTCCGACATCGGCACCGATTACCGGTCGCGCGCACGCCATGGCCTCGAGCGGTGTAATACCGAATGGTTCGTACCACGGCGTCGTAACGAAGACGTCTGCCGCATTGTAAAAGAGGCGCAGTCGCTGGCGTGCACATCGTCCGAGGAAGGTGACTTGTTCTTCCACACCGCATTCACGGGCGATGCCCGCCAGCCGACCGATTTCCGGCGTGGCGATCTCATTGGGGTCGTCGGAGTTACCGCCGACCACATAAAGATGCGCCTTCTCGCCCAGCTCGCGGTTGCAGGCGGCAATGCCGCGCAGGACGTTGTCGATACCCTTTCTCGGCACCATGCGCCCCAGTTGCAACGCGATGAAGCGATCCTGCGGCCAATCTAGCTCGTCGCGCGCTTCGGCGCGGTCGATCGGAAAGAACTCGTCGCTGTCGAACCCGCACGGCACAAGATCGATGTTCGCCGGGTCCGCGCGATACAGCGACACCAGGTCGGCTTCGTCCTGCGGGCACTCGGCGATCACGGAGTCGGAGCCTTGCACGAGCATGTCTTCGATCCCGAAGCGCGCATCGGGAAACCCGTCGCTTGCGCCCTGATGGAGGCGTCGCACCCGGCCGAGCGCATGAAACGTCGTGACGAGCGGCGTGCGTAGTGCCGCCTTCACGCGCAATCCGACAAGCCCCGGCATGAAGAAGTTAGCGTGCACCACGTCGTAAGGCCTTTCTTCGCGTCGGAAGAATTCGATCGTGAAGCGTGCAAACTCTTCCATGAATGGCAGAAGCTGCTCCTTCGGCAGTTGAACCGGTGGGCCAGCCGGTACATTAATGACGCGCACACCGTCGAAGCGGGAGATGAGCGGCAACAGCGACCGATCACAGCGCGTAAAGACATCCACGTGATGCCCGCAGCGAACGAGTTGCCGCGCAACGTGGGCGACATAGATATTTTGACCGCCGCTATCAACTCCTCCCGCAACCGCAAGAGGCGACGCATGCTCGCTGATCAACGCGATTTTCATTTGGGGATCCTGTTCGAACGATGGAAATCAATGCAGCGAGCGCTGCGCGGTCTTGAATTAGCATTCGCTGTGCCACTAAGAAGAAAAGCGGCTTAACCGTCTGTTCGACTAGTTCTCAAGCAATAATTGGCTAATAGTCCCCAACTCCTTCGAAGGCGGCGCCTCAAGCAGTAAATGCTTGCACTTACAGCTTTGAGAGCACGATGACTGCATTCAAATGGCATCGGTCGTTATGCGAAGAGACAGGTGGATTAGCCATACGTGTCTCCGCGTGCGTGGACGCAGTAAAGAGCCTTATTTAGTCTGTAATCGCAAGAGCAGACTCTTCACATCGACAGGGAAAGCAGACATACAGCGTTCGCCAAGCTAGCCTGTAGAAACGGCATGCCGTTTGCTAGTCAAGTCACGGCCTGACGTGAAACCATCGCTGCTTTTAGAGCAGTTTGAAAATTCTAGCGAGGATGACGCGGCACCGCGTTTGGAGGAATGATCATGCCTTTTGGTAAGAGGATTGGAAAACCTAAGCTTTTCCACAGTAAGCCAGTTATGTCACCGCTTCGGGGAGAGACGGCTGATGACTACGCGATATATGCGTCGTACCGTCCGAGTTCGGGCGGCGGCTATTTCGGTACCCTCAGGGTGGTTCGAAAGCCGGACAACAGATTGTTATTCCCTTTTGAGGGTGCGCCCCCGCTCGGCCCCTTCTCGTCGAAGCATGAAGGAGTCGCGGCCGCGGAAGCTATGGCGCAATCAATAGTCCAGGGCGATATCACCAGCCCGGAACTCTAGTGTACAAACTGTCACGTGAGTCAGCGCGTGTGGAAGAATTGAGAGCGCCATTTCCGTGGGAAACTTTGGAAAACTCTGCGCGTTTCTCGTTCAACAAACTCTAGCCGTGGCCAACACGAGGATCGCGGACGCGGCTTCCAGGCATAGTCCTAGACCGAGCTTCCATTGCAACAGGTCTTGGCTTTTATGCATGCTCGCCTCGGTTTTCATTTTGGGCCGGCGTCTCGACAGACAGGTGAAGTAACATTCGATGAGCAACCACGCATGAAGCGCCGCAGCGCGTCGCACGTCGTCATAAATTTGTTCCACTGAAGGTCACGATCTCGCCGTCTCGCCGCTTATACGACCAAGCGAATCACTGCGGGCCCGGTGGTGGCCCGCCGTCGAAACTTTTCGGACGGTAAGCGGCCTGAAGGAAGCGCTGAAGGGGTTCGATGGGCGGTTTCAAACCGAAGTGCAACGAGGGGTTAATGTTTAGCGCTTTGAGATTGGCTCGCTGAGGCAAGTGTCGCAGCGAAGACCTCGAATGGCGAATGGAACGCGTGAGTTGCGCGCGGCCGGCTGTTCAGGCTGTCGGCGATAGCATCGAGTTCGTCCTGGGTGTACACCGAGAGGTCGGTGCCCTTAGGTAAGTACTGTCGCAGCAATCCGTTGGTGTTTTCGCAGGTCCCGCGTTGCCACGGACTGTGTGGGTCGCAGAAGTACACGCTCACGCCGGTGGCGGCGGCGAGTTCTTGATGCCGCGTGAGTTCCTTGCCCTGGTCGTACGTAAAGCTCTGGCGCAGGGGTTCGGGAATCGAATTGAGTTTGGCCGAGAAGCCCG
>NZ_FCOL02000144.1 GCF_001544515.1 Caballeronia terrestris | reverse complement strand
CCGCCGCACCGGGCACCAGCGCATCGCCCTGCACCACCGTCATTTCGACGACCTCCGGCGATCCCCACGGCTGCAAGGCGATCCGCTCGCGCGGCAGGCAGCCGGCTGCCGTCGTGCGCTCGTGCCGGCCTCGGACCCCATTGCTGCCCGCCTCGTCCCACTGCGCGAGGCGCAGGCACTCGATGAACAGCACGCCCTCCACCTGCAGTGCCGCGGCCTCCAGCTCGGGGCCCGTAGACCGCGCGGCCCAGGGGCCAGCCTTGGCCCTCGGGGCCGAAGGCGGCAGCGGCGCGAGGTACTGACGCAGCACCAGCTCGACCCAGCGCCGCACCGCCTCGATGCCATAACCCGGCTTCGCCTGCAGGCCGACCGCGACGGCGATCTTGCGGTAGGTCGGCGGGATCACGTACAGCTCGGTCGTCACCAGGCGGCGCGCGTCGAGCCAGGTGCAAACCTGCCGCAGCAGCGCCCGGTCCGGTACCGGCGCGTTCGGGTGTTTCAAGTCGTGTGCCGGCCAGACGACCACGCTCACGACACCGGCCGCATCCAGCGCCTTGGTTTTCGGCTCGAACATCGGCATGCACTCGGCGCGGCCGACCACCGCGCCCGGGGTCTCGCCTTTACCCACACCCATTAGCGGACCGGTGTCAAGCGAGCAAGCAATATCATCGCCGCATGAGCGACCGGTTTCTGTTGCCGAGTCCCAACGACAGAAGCTGAGCGCGCCCGGTTCTTCAGTCATGGCTGCGACGGATCGCGCCACACACCCATCAGGATCAAGCGAACGGCGAAGTACGTTGCCTATCGCCCTGGCGGCTATGCCGCCCCAGAAGAACGTTGGTGCCGCAATGCGTCCATGTGGTTGCGCAAATCTGTGGCTGCCGACGCGTCGGCGCCAATGGATGACTGGCTCGCATTGCGGGCGGTCCGCGTGACTGCCCATCGGGGACGGCGGTACGACATCCCATTCAATTTTGTAGGCTGGGGCTCCAGTGGGTAACCGGGGCTTGTCGGCCGCCGTCGTCAGCTCTATGCGAAACAGCGCTTCACATCAAAGGGTTTTCGCTCCTTCAGGATATGAAAGCACGCGCGGGCCAGCTTGTGTGCCAGGGCCTTTCGCGCCAGAACCGGATTGGTCCTGGCTTTCTTGCGCTCGTAGAAGCGCTTGGCATCGGCGCAATAGCGCATCGCAAAAGTGGCCGCTTCGATGAATGCCCACGACATGTACGGGTTGCCGTTCTTTTTGTTGCCTTCGCCTTTCTTCTTGCCATTGCTCATGCGCTGGCTGTCCACGCAGCGCGAATAGGATGCGAAATTACCAACGTTGGGGAAGCGGTCAATAGAGCCCACCTCCAGCAGAATGACAGTCGCAAGAGTTTGACCAATTCCCGGCACTGTCGTCAATAATGCATGGTCGGGATCCAACGCGACCTTTTCATGAAGTCGTTTTTCCACGACCTCAATCTGTGAGGAGAGCGTGGTGATGACCGCGACGTCTGCCCGAATCGCGAGTGTTACGTCGTCCGGCAGGTGCATCTGGTCTATCGATTCTCCGTCCAGCCGTTTGACCTGATTGCTTGTGATCCGCGTGCCGAACTGGCGTGCCGTAATGTTTTCAACCGCAAGGATGTGGCTGGTGCGGCAGCGAACCAGTTGCATCCGTTTTCTGGCCAGATCGCGGACGGCGCGGTGTTGTGGCGGAAGGACGGTGCCTGTCGGAGTACGACCCGTCGAGCCGGCCTCCTCGCCCATCGGTTGTACGCATGCGGTGAAACAGTGATGTGCGTACAGGCCTGATGCACGGAGTCACTGTGGAACATCAGACGTTGGAGAAGCGAATTCGGCGCAAGGCTTTCGACCTCTGGAAGCAGGACGGCAGCATGGAAGGATGCGCAGATGAGTATTGGCGGCAAGCTCGAGAGATGATTGAGTCTGACGTCCAAGAAGAAAATGAAATTCGGCCCATTAATGCCCCTCTCTGAAACGACAATCCCAATTTGCGCATACGTTGAATCGTAGTGCGGTGGGCGACAAAAGAAGCAGGTTTCCGCGCTCCCCCGTTGACTCAAAGCTGAAGGAAGGCCTTGATCGCGTATTTGGCCGCGTCGAGCTCCTCTACGGTTACCCGCTCGCCTTTGAAACTGGGATTGCGGGTGAGACTCCAGGAGCCGATGTGATCGACCAGTGCAACGCCCGGCCGATCGAGACTGGCGATCGGGATTTCGGTGTCCCATCCTCGTACGGTAGAGGTGATGGGCAGCCCGGTAAATTTCCCGGTGATTTCGTTCACAACGTCGTCGGAGATGACGAGAACCGCGCGATAGCCGTCCTGCTCGTTGCCTTTGGCCGGCCCAATGTGCAGCCTGACCACATCTCCTGCCTCTGGAATCCCGTTCCTCATCGCGTCACCATCGATCGTTTCGGTTTGGATCTTCGGGTCCGCCCAGTTCGTTGCCGACAGGATCACCAAAGTCGATCTCCTCGTGCGCAGCGAGCTTTCCCTCCTTGTACTGCTGGATCAGGCGCTCGCGCGAGAATCGACGAATGGCAGTATGCGGTTTCAGGACCAAATGCCCGTCCTCTACTTGGACATCCACCTCTTGGCCCTCGACGATCGAAGCTTGAGTTGCGAGGCTGGACGGGATACGCACGGCAAGGCTGTTTCCCCAACGTTTTACGGTTTGGATTGACATGGTGACTCTCTCCCTGTGAGGCGCGCTCCACGCGCATACCTATATATTGTTCTGTGATGTTGCTTGCTTTTGTATAAACGTGTTGCTACTCGAATTTATACCCAGATCATAAAAGTGTCAACACGTCTATACTTTGCTGGCGGCCGCGGACGGGTTGGGACGTCTCGACGGTAAGCAGAGCTAGTACGAAATGCCGTCGATCGTCGTTCGCGCGTGCAAAAATGTAGCGACTGTCCGGGACAAGACATGGAAAAAACTGAAGCGGCTTTCGTGAGGCCGACCAGCAAGGGTTTCCCGTGGTAGGCATTGGCGCTTCAGCGGGCGGCTTGCAGCCTATCTGTGAACTGAATTTTTTCGTGACCCTGAATCCTTCGTGGCACTCACACAACGGGTTTTGCCAAGGCTTATCGAAGGGCGCGACCCGGATGATCCAATCCGCGTGTGGGTTCCAGGTTGCGCGAGCGGTGAAGAAGTTTATTCGATCGCGATGTGTCTTTTTGAGTTTCTCGGGGCGAAAGGTCTTGTCACTCCCGTGCGAATCTTCGGCACCGATATCAGCGAGGACGCACTGGAAGCCGCACGCAGCGGCCGCTATATCGAGAACATCGCGCGCAACGTTTCCGCCGAGCGGCTTCAGCGTTTTTTCGTCCGGGACGGCAAGTACTTTCGCATCGACAAATACGTGCGCGACGCCTGCACCTTCGCTCGCCACAACGTAGCCGCCGATCCGCCGTTCTCTCGCATGGACCTCGTGAGCTGCCGTAATCTTTTGATTTACCTCGATCCGATCCTGCAACGCAACGTCATACCGATGTTCCACTATGCGCTGCGTCCGAACGGCGCGCTGATGCTGGGGCCTTCGGAGACGGTGGGGTCGTTCGGCAATCTCTTCGAAGTGATCGAGAGCAAGCGTACCAAGCTATATCGCAAACGGGCGCGGGTGGATGCACCTGGCGTGATGCGCCTTGCGCGGACACTGACAGCCGCGCGCGCCGAGCGGCGGCGCACCGTGTCAGAGCCGCTGTCGGCGTCCGCGCAAGCGGATTGGGTACGCGCAGAGGCTCATCGCGTCGCGCTCACGAGGTTTGCCCCCGCGTTCGTCATTTGCGACGACGATTTCAATATTGTGGAGTTCCGGGGGGATACCGCGCCCTACCTCGTCAATCCCAATGGACCGCCGAGCGTGAATTTGCAGAAGCTCGCGCGGCCCGATGTGTTTTTGCAAGTTAGCCAGGCGCCGAGCAAAGCGCGACAGACCGGCCAGCCGTGCGTGCGGGCGCTCGTCCAACCGAATGAGACAACGACGTCGGGTGCGGGGAGTGTCGAAGTCCATCCGTTGCAGAGTCCCGGCCTCGACGGGCGCTGGTACGTCGTCTTCTTCGAGGACGCCGCGCGCAGGCTTCCGCGTCTGCAGTCGGTGATCGGCAAGCAAATCCGGGCGGTGGCGAGCGGCTCGTCTCAACGGATGCTCGGGCATTTCGTCACCGGACGGCGCAAAGCACGGGACGAGGAGACCGCGTGGCTAAAAAGCGAACTGGAAGCGACGCGCGACCAATACCGTGCCACGTTGGAACAGCACGAGAGCGCTCAGGAGGAACTGAGGTCGAGCGAAGCGGAACTGCTTTCCAGCAACGAAGAGTTTCAAAGCACCAACGAAGAACTGGAGACGGCGAAAGAGGAGCTGCAATCGGTCAACGAAGAACTGTCGACGACCAACGACGAACTGCAGTTTCGCAACCGTGAGCTGCTTGCGCTTCACACACTAGTGACGCAGGAACGCGACTACGCGAATGCCGTGATCGAGACGATGTCGCAGCCGATGCTGGTGCTCGAATCGGACCTGCGTGTTGTCCGCGCGAACTCCGCTTTCTATCAGAAGTTTCGCGTCTCGCCTGAAGCGACGATCGACGCCAGGCTCTATGCGCTCGGCAACGGCCAATGGGCCATTGAGCCACTACGCAAGTTGCTCGACGATGTCGTGCAGTCGCAGAGCATCGTGCGCGACTTCACGATGACTCACGCATTTCCCGAAATCGGCGTGCGTACGATGAGGCTCAACGCGTCGCGCGTGGCATGGGAGCAACGGGCGCTGATCCTGCTCGCCTTTGACGACATCACCGAACAGACTGCCGCGATCGAGCAACTCCAGACGGCCGACGCACACAAGAACGAGTTCCTCGCGATGCTCGCGCATGAGCTGCGCAACCCGCTCGCCGCGATCCGCAACGGGCTTCAGATATGGAAGCGCAAGGATGTGACACCGGAGATCGAAGAGCGGGCGAGGCTCTGCCCAACGTCAGCTCGAACACGAAATCGGTCTGGTGGACGACCTGCTCGACGTCTCGCGCATCACGCGCGGCATCATTCCGCTGAAAATGGTGCGGGTGGATATCGCGGACGTCGTGCAGCGCGCGCTTGATAGCCTGCGCTCGGAGATCGACACGCGCAAGCATGATGTCGTCGTCGAGGGACCGGAAAACGACCTCATCGTCAATGCCGATGCAATGCGGTTCGAACAGGTCGTGACCAATCTTCTCAGCAATGCGGTGAAGTACACCCCGCCGGATGGACGCATCGCTGTGAAAATCGAGCGTCGAGGTCAGGAAGCCGTGCTCACGGTGGTCGACAACGGCTTGGGAATGGACCGGGAATTCATCCCGACGATCTTTACGCTATTCGTTCAGGCAGAGCGTTCGCTCGACCGGCACACGGCCGGGCTCGGGCTCGGACTCGCGCTCGTCAGTAAGCTCGTCGAGCTGCATCACGGGAAGATCGAAGCCTTCAGCGAAGGGCTTGGCAAGGGCAGTCGCTTCGTCCTGACGCTTCCGGCGCTCCCGCCGGGTACGCCAGCGGGCAATCTTGCCGCTACAGAAGCTCCCAAACCGACAGCAGGGCCGAGAAAGGTACTCGTCGTCGATGACAACGTCGATGCGGCCGAGAGCACGGAGATGTGTTTGCGGCTCGACGGCCACGATGTCAAAACCGCGCTCGATGGCGCCTCTGCCATCCGGATCGCCAGCGAGTTCAAACCGGACATTGCGTTTATCGATATTGGCCTGCCTGACATCGACGGATATGAAGTCGCGCGCCGGTTGCGGGCCTCGCCTGATCACATGTACGCGACCCTAGTTGCGCTGAGTGGCTATGGGCAGGAAGAACATATCAGTCGATCAAAGGAGGCCGGCTTTGACTTCCACCTTGTGAAGCCTGCCGATCTCAGCCAGATTGAATTTCTGATTGCGGCCCATCCGCCTGCAAGGCTCTCCAATACACCCGGCACAAATACGGACTAGTGGTGTTCGTCACTTTGCCGACGCCCTCATTGATCTTGCCTTTGACCTTCTCCCCGACGCCCTTCACCTGGTCTTCATTCATGATCGCTCTCCGGATTTGCCTGCGGCATGCAGCCATAAGAGAGGCAGCGCAGAGAGGATGCCGCATCGAGGGCGACCGCCCTTGCTCCATTTAGGC
>NZ_FCOL02000143.1 GCF_001544515.1 Caballeronia terrestris | reverse complement strand
TAAGCAACATTCTCCTTCAATCGCCACCGCCTTCTCCTGCTTCCCTACGCCGCATACACCAGATTCAACGATAGCTCTCTTATAGGAGGCGGGAAGGTGTTGGGGGAGCAGAGATATCGGGGCGGCGAGACGACTGGATTCCAATCGCCGGCACCAGACCACATAACCAAGGTCGTCGACCTGGCAGACCTGTTGGATCTGCGCCTGCTGTCGCGCTATGCGGTACGCGTCGACGGCCATCACTCGGCAGGGGATACGTGAACAATCCCGTTGGCGCGGCCGATTGGCTTACTCAAAGCAAGTTCGAGATTGAGGTCGACGCTTTAGCGTCTCGCGCACGTGCGCCGTCAAACGATTCAACGACGCCGCGCGACTTCCCGTTTTTTATTTCAACCTGTCCGCGTCTAGCTCTGGAGGACTCGTCAACATCGGGTCTGCTGCCAATTGGCGATAGATTTGTCAAGAGCGAAACCGCTGAATTTTCTTTTTCGATCTCTTGAACAATTCATTGACGGCCCAATCGCCTAGCGCCAGGGCCGGAAAACCTTTCACTCTTCGCGAAGGGTACACAAAACCATCCGGCCGCTGACCGGGAAGGAGTGTCAACATTGCCTCGCGGATGCGAAGACCGATCCACTGACATGCTTCATGATCGCTCGAGGAGACCGTATCGTGAATGCCAAGCCTGCTGCTGTGATCTTCTCCGAGATTCCAAAGTCTCAACTCACTGCGTGAAGCGCACCGTGGCAATCACTCCACTGTCGAGCGCGCGGCGCGTAATATGAAAACCATTGCCCGCGCCGTGGTTGTTCAGCACAAGTTGACTTTCCCATGCTGCGACCAATTCATTCGTGGCCATGTAGAGCCAAGCGAACGGCAGTAATCCTGTCGGAGGGACGAGTTCCAGCGGAGGACCAAACCGGTGGGCAGCCGTTGGGGATGCGCTGGACACGTGCCTTTCGTCATCGACAACTCGGACGAATTCGGTTTCGACCTTGTAGCTGTATAGTCTTCCGTCCAGCGCTCGCAGGATCTGATCCACCGTTGGGACTAGGGATTCCAGATGGTAAGGCAACTCGAATTCGCTTTTTTCCGACATTTGTTCTGTGATTTATTGGTGGCTCGCGACCTCCATCTGCGCAAGGGCGATGACCTTGTTCAGTCTTGCCTCATCAGACATAGACAAGATCCTGGACTGCGCGGGCTCAATCATGCCGCGGTCCTCGAACGGTAGTCCGGCTAACACTTCTGCCGGCGACAGTTCATTCAAGGCGCTCTGCTCAGACACGAAGAAGGTGTTGACTTGAATTCGCGATTTCCTGCTGAGGATCGCTAAAACACGAGGCAAATGCGAAGGTACATCCCCAAAAAACTGCCAGGCAGGATACGCCCGACCGTTCTTCATTCCCGCCGGAACGACGCTATAAAACTTCGTATGGTCGGCTCGGTAGAGGGTCGTCTTCGACATCCCCGTTTGCGATATCACCTCTTCAGGGCTCAGCTTTGAAGTCGGCAGCGATCTGTGGCGCGCAGTCGTGCACGTAGAAACATCGCGCATCAAGAGTTCTGCGAGCCTATCCGCGATTACTTTGCGAGCGGGCTTGCCAACAAGGACGTCACTATCGGCGTCGGAGATTTCGTCGTGAAGTCGGTCTGTGACCTCCTCAAGTAAGTCCGCCGCTAGTAGATCGATCAATGCGTTTGAATCACCTGAATATTGCCCATTAACGAGCGCACGCAAATCCGTACGATTGATAGCACTTCCACGTTTCGTTGCCACTTCCATGTTCAGCTCCTTCTCAGGAAATCGAAGGCGGGGCAGCCGTCGGCGCTGCCCTACGGGATCGTGCTGCGGCACTACCCGCTAAAAGTTGTCGGAGAGGAAAAAGAAATCCATTCGCGAGATTTTCTGTCCGCTTTTCGGCATAAACCCGCGACGCGATCCCGATCAAAAAAGCGGTAAGCCGGCACCGCTCCGAAAACGGCCTCGTCTCCGGAGGACCGCTTCGCGCGAGCCCAAGGCCAGCCTCTGCGCAGCGGCATTGACCCGCGCCAACCGAGCCATTGTGTCGCGTAAGGACGCGGTTGAGATCGCCAGAAGCTGTCGGCGTTCCGCTTTCGATAGTCCGTCAGCTTGCACTGTAATTGTCATGCTGCTCAGAATAGATTGTTTACCGAGCGCATTATAGCTCATTTTTCCCACTTTTCCCATGCGTCCCGTTTTTCCCGTTTTACCGGACGCATGTATCGGTTAGGGATGTGAGTGAAGTCAGACGCGGAAGCGGACACTCGGCTTGCCGACGAGACTTTTGTACCGCCTGGAGGACCCGACAGAGATATTTCGGGCAGCACCGGCACTCGGCACAGGTTCCCCATTTCGTTATCTCGTTGAGAATTTGGAAGACGGCAACGCATTCGTCAAGATGCTTCAGGAAATCGTTGCCGCCGACCCTTCTGATTACGACAGCCTCGTCGGCAAAGCATATCCAGATCACTTTACGACCGGCCACGGCGGCGAGCGGCCGATGCCCGGACCGGACAGCGAAGGCCCCCGCCCGTGGGAGCCATGCTGTCCAAACGGCGGTTCGTCAAAGCGAATGACTTTGACAGGTGCATTCATATTCTCCCCGGCGGACCTCTGTTGCATCTTCTTCCGAAACGCGGAAGCACCTTGAGTTGACTGCGCATCGCTTTGGGCCACGGGTTCGTGCTTGTATTCGTGATGAGACGGCAGTCGCGCGAGCCGTTCCGAAACCGGCGGATGACGCTGCCGACTCAGACACGTGCTCGGCCCCATTACTCGCTCCTATGGGCTCAGCATGCTTTTCAGGTCATAAAGCGGAAGCGCACCCGTGACCATCTCGCCGCTCGCAAAAATAATCGTGGGTGTGATCCTTATACCTAGGCCTCGCGCCAACTCGAGATCGTTGTCGATCGGTGCGCCGGCGCACGCGTGGCCTCGTGCCGGAGGGTGCCCGTCGAGCATCCAGCGACGCCAAGTCGCCTCGCGGTCGGATGCACACCAGATTGCAGTTGCCATCGACCTCGAATCGGCTGTGAGGATCGGAAACAGGAACGTATAGATAGTGACATTGGACAGCTCGCTCAATCTGCGCTCGAGCGTCCTGCAATAGGGACAATAGGGATCGGCGAACACTGCCAGCTTCCGGCTCCCGTTACCGTGGACGGTCTTGATCGCGTGACTGAACGGCAAGCTGGCAAAGTCGACGTGCCGGTCTTGCATTTGCGTCGCGCTCGCTTCATCGTCCGCCCTCGCCGACGGAACCGGTAACAGCAGTGCCGAACTGATGACTAAGGCGGCGGCCACAGCGCACACGCCAAGCATGGACTTAAGTTTCATCGAGCTGCCGCGCTGGTAGAGCACGTAATCGATGCGGCCTACTGGCCGCAATGATCATGCGGCGCGCCGCGACGATGTGCTGGCCGCATCCGCAATCATTCCTTGCCTCGGACCACGCTGACCAGCGATGGCTCAACGAGAACAAGACGCTTCAGCTTACCTGTTTCAATTCATCGAGGTTGACGACGCCGGTTTCACTCGTGAACGCAAGTGAGTTTCCGTGGCTTTGCTGCTGCGATACGCCGTTGATCCGGTGACCGCCGCTGTCATAGTTCCGAACGCTGCCGTGCTCTTCGATCAGCAGCCGATGCTTTTCGGCAAAGAACGCGTAGCGCACGTTATTTTGTGACCCGCTCGAAGACACGTGGCCCAAATCGTCAGGCCACCACTTTTCCATGGCAGGCATGGGTTTCATCGGCTCCATGGGCTTCATGGGTTCGAACGGTTTCATGGGTTTCATCGGTCCCATCTTGTGTCCTTTTGGCAAACGACCGCAGGGCGGCGCCACTCATTTATGCATGCGGCACCTGCTTCGAGCAAGGCAGCAGGTTCGTTGCGGCGCTCGAATCGCGTTCGCGTGTCTACTCCAATCGCAATCGCCATACCCGTGTGAAAAGAAACCCGGCGGCCGCGGAATCGTCCTCGTAGCCCGCGCACTGCACAGCGACGGGCGCATGCACACGCCGAAAAATTTTGTCGTGACTTTACCTAAAAAGTATTGTCCCTATCTTACCGACGCGAGTAGTTGCGCTGGCCGGCCGGCCGGCGAGTAGGATTTAATCCTATTGCATAGAGGCTGTTATGCGAATGACACAGCAGATGAGCATCACACTACCCAACGGAATGGCGGAATTTGTGCGCGAGAAGGTCGCGCGCGGCGACTACGCGTCCGACAGCGAGGTCTTGCGCGACGCACTTCGGGTGCTTCGTGAACGCGATCGAGCCATCGAAGCGTGGTTGCGCGAGCAGGTAGTGCCCGCCGCACAAGCGCTTCGCGATGATCCCGCGCGTGCGCTGTCGGCCGACCAGGTGCGTGACGAACTCAAATAATCGCGCGCACGCCGCGGATGACCCGCCGCGTTCAGTTTGCGCCAGAGGCACTGGATCGACTCAGAGAGCTTGAACAGCGTATCGCTGACGCTCGCGCTCCGTTGACCGGCGGGCGATACATTGATTCGATCGTTGACTTCTGCATGAGACTGCAGATATTTGCCACCCGTGGTCGCGCGTGACGGACACGATGACGATTAGCGCGCTGACGGAGCAATTGCAAGTCAATTTGCGTCGCCCCGATAATCGCGTTTAACATAATTAGGCATCCGAATTGTCAATGTCAATGTCAAAAATGCGATAATGTTAGTTATGTAAAATTACTGGTACCCGCGGACCGATAAGTGCACGCGCGCAGTCCCCATTTCAGCTAGCGAACCTGCCCGCCGATTGCTTCGATGTCAAATGCCGTAGGCACCTTACCCTTCGATAGACTCTCGTGTCGTACCCCGTTCACGTAGAGCGGTCATCATCGCTGCGCCGATAACGCAACTCCCGTTGGCTGCGAATGGCCGTAACGAACACGGCGTCTAACTCGGGCACAAACCGATACAGTGCCAAGTAACCGTGGGCACCGGTCGATATGACGAGCTCGCGCATTCCGTGAAGGCTTTCAGTTGGCCGTCCGATCAGCGGACTCGATTGCAGTATGTCGAGCGCGCACACGATATCGTCGATGCGTTGTGCAGCGTGCTCAGGGGTGTGCTTGAAAAGAAAGTCAAAAATGCGGTCGAAATCCTCGCGAATCTCCGGCGCGAGAATCAGTCGCGCCATTTCTTCACCTTCGGCGGAACCGAGTCAGTTCCGGCAGCCCGACCGCGAAGATACTCACGCATCTCGGTCCACTCGATTCCGATGCCTGCATCCAGCATGTTCGCCAGTCGGGCATTGCCATCGTTGAGAAATCCGCGCCGCAATTCCTCGTTGGCGACCCTTTCCGCAATCGCTTCCAACATAAAGCTGTGCGACGTCTTCCCGGACTCTTCCGCGAGTTTTGAGACGCGGTCGCGAAGGTCAGGCGGCAGACGAAGCGTGGTGGTAGACATACCGACCCCATGGAGTGTCACAACTGTGCTACATAATACGTGGTCCAGCCGCTTTTGCAAGTGCACTGATGGTGACCGCTGAGAAAAGGCGCGAAAATGTCATCGCCGCAATCGGCGCCGGTGCTAACGGCTACATCGTAAAGCCGTTCTCAGCGGCCGCACTGGCCGACAAGCTGGCTCAGATTGCACCGCCCGCAACAACCGCCGCCCCAATGGATCGCGGCTCGTCCGTGTTCGGCGCTATCTTCAACGCCGCGGCCTAGTCCGCTCGCTCACACTTTGTTTCAATTTGTTTCAAATGGGCGGCGACCCCGCCCAGCAAGGCTCTCCGGCTACCGATGAGGTGGTTGGGCACCCGCACGCCCCCTTGCATGGTAAAGATTTCAAAACGGGCTCCGTTAAAAAACTAAAGCCAGCGAGAAACGAAACCATGAAGATCCAAACAAGCAGCGGCGCGGACACCTCACGCCAAATCGATATCCGGCGCGCGACGAACACTAATACCGACTACGCTTCCGTCACCGCACAACAGTCGAACGCCGTCACGGCAGGCAGTTCGGCCGTGAAGTTGTCGTCGTCTTCCACGTTGCACGGATCGAGCGCGACTGATATCGATACAGACAAAGTGGCAGCCATCAAAGCCGCACTGCGTGATGGTACGTAGTCGGTCTTGCAGAATCGCGCGAAGCCAAGCGCAGCGTGCGGATAGGTGCAGATAAGCAGTTGCGAAACTCCCAG
>NZ_FCOL02000142.1 GCF_001544515.1 Caballeronia terrestris | reverse complement strand
TTCGATGTCCATCGTCTTCAACGGCTGGGTGATGCCCGCGTTGTTGATCAGTCCGTCGACGCGGCCGTACTTGTCAATGACTGCCTTCGCCGCTGCAACACATGCTGCCTTGTCAGTGACATCGCAAGCGAGCCCGAGGTGGTCTTCACCAAGATCGCGCGCAGCGCTTTCGGCGTCTTCCTTCCGAAGGTCAAGGATGACCACTCGCGCGCCCTGCGCGGAAAGCGCTTTTGCGGTGGCCTTGCCGATGCCGCGCGGCGACGCTGCACCCGTGACAATTACCACTTTGCTGTTGAGCAACATGTTTGTCTCCATCGATCGTGTTAGTTGGTAGGCGCAGTGTCTGCGCTTCAACCATCTCGATCAATGCAGTTCCGCTCAACTATTGCTGAAGAATTTTCAGATGTCGCCGCGCCGCGAAAATTACGGACAAGCCGCAAGATTCGATGTGGCCTATCAGGCCGGCGCGTGTTGGTTTTGTTCGCGTTCGACCCAAGTCAGAAATTTCGCGACACGTGGCAGATCGGCGTCTTGGGACGGGTAAACCATATGGTGGGCACCCACTTCAACGGCGAATGTACGGTCAAATACTGGTACCAGGGAACCTGCCCCAGATGGACGGATGCGAGCATCGTGCTTTCGAGCGCGATGCCCTGCTCCCAACGCTGCGGCCTCAAGGGACATGTACGAGCGATCGAAAGAAAAATCGTACGTCGCCTTACAGCGACTCCGAACTTGCCAAACCATTGCTGCCACTGCACGAGCGGCGTTTCGGAAAAATCAGGCCGCTCGAGCAGGTCTTCTGGCTTGCATACGGGAAATCTCTTTAGATAATCCTGCGACGCAAGAGGCGCCATGAACTCGTTGCGCAGCGTTTCGACTTCTCCATCGGTCCAACGCGCGTAGCCGTGCCGGATATCGACGTCGTAGTATCCGGACGTGAAGGACACATCCTCGTACGAGCAGGCCAGATTCAACTCAATGTCGTCATTTGCTTCATGAAATGAAGCCAGCCGGGGCAGCAGCCACATTTGCCCAAAGCTCGGACTCGAGTGAATGCGAAGAATCTCGACGCCCGTATGGCTAGATGCAACGCCATATGCTGCGCGGGGCTGCGCCTCCTTTTCGACCGCTTACCCATCACACGTTGGAGTGTGCCCGCGTCTGGCCTCGTCCTGCTTCTGCATCACCCGGATCACCTCGGACACCGTACACGCGAGGATCGCATCAGCCCAAGCCTCGGCGTCCTGATGCGTCAACTGCCCCGCCCGCACCATCTGGGCGTAAGTCTCGGTGCTGATTGCTATCTTTTTCATGGCGGTTTCCTTCAATCACAGGCCGGACCGTCGTTGATGTTGCTTCCGTCGCCAGCGCCTTGATCTCCTTCGGCGCGATACGGAACAGCACTGTGATTTTATAATGCCTAGTGGGGACAGCGATCACTGGATCGGGGGCACAACGCCCAGTTTCTCGGCCAGCATGCGCTCGTAAACGCCGAAGTGCAGGTCGACTTCCTCCTGACTGACCGTTGTTACGTCGATGTTCACCTGCTTGGTCTGCAGGCCCAGCACCACCGCGATCGCCGCTTCCAGTTGCGGCGCACAAATTCTGTCTTCGACCAACGTCGTCGCGACGGCAATTTCATAGATCCGTTCCTGGTCCAAGACGATTTCGACCAGCCGCGCGCGTTCATTCATGTTGTTGTCGATGGCTAGCCTCACGACCTCCGCCGCGCTGCGCAGCGCTTCAGTCGGAAGCCCTTGCTGGAGCGCAGCCGGGCGCGATGTCTGCCCAAGGTGATCCAGTCCGAACTGAATTCCATTGCTTCCTCCGCTTGCTCTTGTCGCCATCGCGACAATAAGGGCCAGCGGACGGTTTCAAGCCCGAATTTTTCAGTCCAGCCCCTTGAAACTTGCGCAGTACCGGCTATCTCAGACTTCGCTCGGGCAGTTGGCGCTGGTTTATCAGGCGCGCTGCGTGTTTCGATTTGTTTGCCAACACAGGAAGCGGTAGCGCGACGCAATGGCGATCAACCTGCACAACTCGACGTGAACGTGCACGATGGCAATCTTTACATCGAGGCCAAGCGGTCGTGCCGACACCCGCCGGCCTGCGGCTGCACCACGCCGAGATCCGCGAATCGCATTTTGCGCGCGCGGTCTCGCTCAGCCCCGACTTCGACACAGCAAAGATCGATGGAAACTTGCAGGATGGCGTGTTAAAGCTGATGATTCCGCGTCGCGATGAAGCACGGCCGCGACGGATCGAGGTCCAGACTAGCTGAGCGCGGATGACCAGCAGCGGCGTGCGGAATGGTGGCGCGGAGACACGATTCTTCTGGAAGCCATCGAGACCGCGCTGAGCGAAGATCAGATCGATCTCGCGATCGGCTTCTCCGACCTGCGTTCCGACGACGTCGAGATCGAGCCGCTTTTCGCCGAGCGGCTGACGCTCGTCGCGGGAGGCACGCATCCGCTGACGCGCGTGCCGGGCGCAGTGGTGGCAAGTCAGCTCGCGGACATCGCCCTCGCTCTCCTCACGAGCAACTTCGTTTCGCGCGGCTACGTGGACGACTATTTCCGCGCGCATCGCATCAAGCCGAAGATTTCGCTACAGGCCAATTCAATCAGCGCGGTGCTGAAGATCGTCCGGCGCGGCGAAATCGCGACGATCCTGCCCGGCGCAATGGAACACGAGCATCGCGACCTGTCCTATGTGCCGCTCGACCCCGCGTTTCCGATCCGCACGGTCGCGCTGCTGCGGCGCAAGCACGCGTATCGGACGGTGGCATCGACGGCATTTTGCATGCTGTTGAAAGACATGCTGAGCGAGGGCGAACTTTCGGGGCTAGAGAGCTTCGCGGCGAAAAGTTGAATGTCCCGGCGCAATTTGCCGTAATCGCTTGAATTGGACGATAAGCGACCACCGCTAATTCAATCCCGGCAAACCCTTTCACGCAGAAGCCGTGGCCTACGGTCAATCCAGGGGCGTCATCGCAAAGCGCAGGGAAAGCCGGACCGAAGCCAGTTTTCGATGGTTTCACTGGACTTCGAGGCGGCTGAAGCCAAGGACATGCCGCGGATGCTGGGCGACGTTCCGAACGAAAAATGTGACGGGATTTTCCTGACGATGACGTCGATGACGTGCATAGGGGTTGGGGCTGCGGGTTGGTCCTACGTTGCACCTGCGTGACGCTACAGCCATACTAAAGTCGAGCCGCTCGCATGGCGACTCGCTTTTTTAATCCTTCGAAAGCCAGCCTTCTACGGGGCTGGCTTTTTTTCGCCCGCGGAAGCTCTTAGCGTTTCTACCAAAATGGAACCGGTGTCAGCGCTAAAGTTTGTGGCCGTCGCCTTCGTAATGCATGCCGGGGCGGGCGCTCTTTCGCCACGTCAGGGATTTCCCGATTGAAGCCCGCACGCCACGTGTTATGGTTTAAGAAGGCGTTCTCCTTGGTGGATTCGCCTGCTTTCCTTGCCAGCCCGCCAACGTTGTGCGGGCTTTCTTTTGCCCATAGGCTTCAAGGGCAAAACGGCCCGCTGCTTATAAGGCGCCACCGGCGAGTCATCGGGCGCTCCACACGTTCTGAACCTAATCTCCGCTGCCTTCGTCAGCAATCGCCCACGGCCCGTGCGATAGTCATCGTCGAACCGCTGTGTTTTCTTTGTTCGCTCAAGGCTGCGCGATTCTCTCGTGTTCGCACGCGCGCTGGCAGGCCACCATTCGGCTAACTTAACGTCTAGGCGGAAGTGGGTGAGCTGCGATCTCAGCGGAGGTGCAATTTCGCTTCCTCAAAACCAAAATCCATTTTCCGTCAGTCACAATCGAAGTCTCTCGAAGAGCGCCGGCACCACACCATGACTGCGTATGAGCCTCGCCGTCGAGAAACTCGGTCCCGGTCATCACAAAGCCGTCTGGGCTATCCACCGTGGCGCCGCGTCATGCAGCGCGATGGGTTGCGGACCGGCCGCGCCGCTGAGCCAGAATCGCGGTAGACTTTACCTGTGCCGCCAATAAAGCACCGCGCTCGCCGGGCACTTCCTGCACGTCGGCGTGATCGAGCACACGGCCGCGCTGGCCCATGGGTGTTGCGTGAATCAGGACGCTTATTCAACTCGCTGTCTGGAGCATGGCTTTGAGCCGGTCCGCATCCCCGGGCTCATAGTCAAAGCCGGTGATTGCACGTCATGCCAAGTAGACGCCGGTCGCATAGTGTTCTTTGCGAAATCTCTCCTCCATCGTCGCCTCCCGCCGCGCCTCGGTTATTAAACTGCTAATTTCTCGCTCGGTTTTTTCGGTGATATGCGCGTAGGTATAAGCCGCTTTTTCATTTTCCGTTCAGTAGTTAAATTTCAGCCACGATTGCGCCAACGCAATCCCAAATGCCGTCGACTAGCTCACGTGCCGAGGTGAGACTTCGTTCGTGAAGTGCCGAGCCGCATCATAAACACTCGCGACCCCGCCAACGCTAGCTGGACCAACTTTTCCAATTACTGGCGTTATACCGATGATGGCACTCCGCGTACAGCCGTTTTTCCTCGCCAATCTGGTTCACCTTGACCGCCGGCAGGGCGCCGCATCGCTCGCACGGCATGACGACGTCCTCGGCTCGGCGGCCTGTGTCAAATAATCCGTTTACGTAGTCATCAGTGAGTTGGGGAGGAAGTGGCATATAAGTGCTCCTAAATTATACGCCACTGGCCGGAGCGTTTTCTTCTCTCCATGGACATGACAAGCTAGAAGAACGCGGTTTGTCGCTCCGATCCGATTGTCGCGATGTTTAACGGTCACGGTCCCGCAGATACCGAGAGAGATCTCGCCAATCACAAATGGATGAGACAGTACCCGTTCCATCTGCCAGCAGGCTAATCAGCAAAGAATCTGTCGCGTTAATATGGTCGATCCAGATGAAAGTATCAACAAAGATCATTCCAGGTCCTGCCGGCGACAAGGCGCCCCCTTAATTCCAGGTTGGCTACCGCCAAGGTTGGCGAGGCGCTTATCCGCCTCGCGCTGAACCAACGCCTTAAGCGCTTCACGCACAAGCGCCGATTTTCCTCCATGCCCGTATAGGCTTGGGCTTTCGCAATCATTTCATCGTCGAGGGCGATCGTTGCACGCGTAAATGCCTCCACGGGCTATGGGCTTCGATACCAACTGATACCAATGGGGCGGGACCGCCGCTGTGGTGTGGTTATGCTCCACTCGGACATTTTTTTTCACGTCGAACCGTGCACGCCCTACAATTACGTGTGGATTTAAGATATGCGAGTGCTATGAAACGGAAAGAGGAAGTGAGCCTGACAACGCCCAAGGAAACCAAGCGCTTCACGGTGGTGATCAACCCCGAAGCCCAGGTGCGGCTCAGTGAGTTCGCCAAGCAGGGCAAGTTGAGCCAGGGCCAGGTGTCGGAGGTGCTGATCGAGCGGGCCGACGTCGATAATCTAGCGACAGCGTTCAAAGCCCGCCGTCAGGATAAGGTCAAGGTCCGGGCGACCAAGAAGGTGCTGTGCGGTGCGCTGGAGAAGCTCACACCAGCGCAGAGGAAGCTACTCGAACAGTTTCACGAAAACGATAAGCTGTGAGCCTGAAGCGAAAAAAGAAGCCCGAAGTGAGCACCGGCCGCCTCCGTGTCGAGTGGCCGACGTCCGTGAAGTGATATCTATCCTTCGTCCCTGCATCGTTTCTCTGTAGTCTTGTGTTTCCGGCGCGAGATGCCGGGTCCGAACCGAACGCAGCGCGAAGATCCGCCAATCACCGCATCAATCTCGCCCGCTCCAGCATGCCGCAAATGGTAACGTTGCCGGGCGCGTTTCCAAGGCGCCGGACGGCGTACAGATTTAGCTTGATTTTCGCTTGCCGGCCGGTTTCTTCGTAGCCGCCGCGCACCAACGCCGTATGATTGCGGCCTTAAGACGGCGCGCATGGGTTGCTCTCGATCATCGAGAATGTGGCAGAAGACGAAGGCAGGCCACGGATCCGATGCGTGCCTCACTTCCCCGCTTCCGCCGAAACCACCGCCACTTCATCAAGCAACGCAAACCGTTCCAGCGCCGGCGCATCGCTCGCGGCATCGGTAATCAGTGTCCATCCGCGCTCAAGCGGCGTCCAGTGCTGCTGATTCGCGCGCTCCAGCTTGTTCGAGGTCACGAGCACGAACACGCTCGCCGCCTGCCGAATCACACATTCCTTTAAAAATGC
>NZ_FCOL02000141.1 GCF_001544515.1 Caballeronia terrestris | reverse complement strand
CCAGGCGGAGGTCGGCGGGTATGGCGCTGCCCGTCTCTACCAGCACGATGTCGCCTTGAACGATCTCCGAGGCCGAGATGGTCTGCCTTTCGCCTGCACGCACGACAATTGCCTTGAGGGCCGCGAGCTGCCGTAGCGACGCCATGGCTCGCTCAGCTCGAAAATCCTGAATGAACCCGACTACACCATTCAGCAGGACGATCGCGATAATCACAAGCGTGTCCGTAGCATCACCAATGATGCCCGAGACGACCGCTGCGAGGATTAGAACGATGATCATGAAGTCCCGGAACTGAGAGACCACCATGTTTAAGACACTTCGTGACCGCTGTTCCTGAATGTCGTTCCGCCCGTCTCTGGCCAGGCGCCGACACGCCTCGTCGCACGACAGGCCGCGCTCAAGGTCCGAGGCAAGCTGCTGGACAGTACGCGCGGTACTTAACGTATGCCAGTGCATCGAGGCATCAGCAGGATTAAAGGAGTCGTCGTGAGCCAGCATGATCGATGAGGCGCCTCGAATTCACGGCGGAACACGCCCTGGGCGTGCGCTGTCGCCCGGCAGTGCCCAAAGTATGGTCTGGCATTTAATTTTCTGTATTGAGAGCCACGGCTTGTGGCGCGTCGGTCAATCGAGAGCGCTACCTTTCTGGTCCATTGCCGTGTACCTCATCCGTTCCTGCCGTCGTGTACTCGTGCTTCATCCCTTTCAATCTGATTCAGTATCAGAGACGTTTGAACCGATGCGTTGACGTAGATCAAAGCAGCCCCTGCGATGTCGGCTGGTAGAAAATTGCGACGCGGAACCAGGCCGGACTTAGTCCGGTCTCAAGAGGCTTGCGCTGCGTGCCGCGTACTTTTGACCCATCCCAGCGGCGGGCACTCGGTTGCAACCGTATTTCCGGTATCTTAGCTCCATGTGATCGGGGAGTCTCGCGCAGGTTTAATCAAGCTACTATTGCGGCGGCCATGGCCTCCGCACTCGATGCAATATTCGATATGGGCGAGTGCTGCGTCGCAGCGCCGGGTATAAATTAACAAAGGGGAGTCGTAAGAAGCCGCTCCGGCAAGCCGCGTTTCGCGGGATTGTGCAAATATCCTGGATGAACAAAATGAATCCGAGGGATGAAAATCATTCGATGCCATCGGTAAAGCGGATCGTCCTCCTGCTGCTATGGGGCGGCCTAGCTGCTCTCGGATATGCAGTGTTGCATTTGTCTTTTATTCCTGTTGCGTGGGCCGCCATCGTCGCTTTCGTGACATGGCCGGCGTATTTGAGGCTGCGGTTGTTGTTGCGAGGCAATGCCGCCGCCAGTGCGCTGCTGATGACTCTGCTGCTGACGTGCGCCTTGGTGTTTCCGATGCTCTCGTTGATCGTACCGCTGACTACCGAACTAACCGCCGCCTACCAGAGCATAGCCAACTACTTTGCAAACGGCCCCCACCAACTGCCTGAATGGGTGGCGAGAATCCCCTGGCTTGGGGAATCGCTGCAGGAACTCATGAACCAGACGACGGGCGATCCCGCAGCCGTGCGCGCGCAACTGACGCAGTGGGCCGAGCAATGGATGGATGAAGTCGGCCAGTTCGTTGGGGGCGTCGGACGCAATGCCGCGAAGCTGGGCTTCGCCCTTGTAACGCTGTTCTTTCTGTACCGTGACGGCGAAAGCATAGTGAATCAGGGGCGCCGGGCGCTATGGCCTTTCCTTGGTGAGCGGCTGGAAACCTATCTCGTGGCGGTCGGCGGCATGACCCGATCGGTCGTGTACGGCCTCGTGCTGACGGCCCTCGTACAAGGCGCGCTCGCGGGATTGGGTTACTGGGCCGCAGGGGTGCAGGCACCGCTCCTGCTGGCGGCGTTCACCGCGCTGATCGCCTTGATACCATTTGGCACGCCGTTTGTCTGGGGATCGATCGGCGGGTGGCTCCTGCTTACCGGCGATACCGTTGCCGGGGTCGGGCTGTTGCTTTGGGGAGCACTCGTCGTAAGTTGGGTGGACAACCTGATTCGGCCGCTTGTGATCAGCAGCGCCGCCCGAATTCCGTTTCTCCTTGTGATGTTCGGCGTTCTGGGCGGCCTTGCGGCCTTTGGTCTCATAGGACTCTTCCTGGGTCCCGTCATATTGGCTGTGCTTATGGCACTATGGCGTGAATGGCAGGAGGAGCAGGCGAGTACACGTACTGCAACTCGCTGCCCGCCGGGCGTCCCGCTGGAATGAACCGTCGCGCTGTCGAGGCGGTGCCGCTCAGCGGAAGCTGGCGGCCACGAAAAGACGTCGTGGCCGCAGGTCTGCGAGCCTTGCAAGGGCAAGGCTCAAACGCCATAGCGCGGCGGCGGCCTCTTGCGGAGCCGCGATCGGCTCGCAGAACTCTGTGGCCGACCCGGTGCGCGGTCCAGGGATTCGAGCCTTGACGAACGCACTCAGAATTCTATTTGCGTCTTCGGGCTCAGCTTCGGTTGAGGTGCCGTCGCTCGGGGACGCTGAAGATTCACATACCGATCAGCATCGGCAGGACATAAGTCATGCCTTTAGGCTGGCCGCTGCCAGCGTCGACGCGAGCGCCGCACCCGGACAGAAGCTCACCAGCCCCCCGCCGGCGCCGAACAGAAGATTCCGGCGATCAGTCGCCGGTCGATATGCCTCGCATGAGGTAGCTGTATTGGCGTGACGAGGTCGTTTGCAGTAATAGATCGGATATTGCGTGTACGATCCCGACGCGCCTCGATCTCCAAACTAATTGGACATTAGCACTGGAACCTGCGTGGCCTCCAGCACCGTCCGGGTGGCACCGCCCAGTATCAATTCATGCCACCGCGAATGACCGTAGGCGCCCATGACGATTAGATTCGCACCGAATTCGGATCCAAACGACAACAGGGTTTCACCGGTCCGCGCACCGTCTTTTACATTAATCTCGCTATGCTCGACTCGCGCACCCTGCCTTGCGAGCGCTGCACGAGGTCCAAACCGCGAGCGCGAGGGCCTCGACGCTTATCGGCCTCGCCGACTATCGTAATCATGACGGTTCGCTTTGCGAGCTGCAAAAACGGCAGCGCATCATGAACTGCTCTCGTCGCTTCGCGGCTATCATCCCAGGCCACAAGGACCTTAGCGCCAACGGGATTCATCGCGCCGGTGTGCAGGACAACCAACACTGGTCTGCCGGCGGATAGCACCAATTGCTCTGGATAGCGATCGGCAAGATAAGCCTCGGGGTCGTCCGGGTCGTGTTGACCGGTGATAGTCAAGTCCGCGCAGCGCGAATAGCGCGAAAGCGAAATGGGCGCGTACCCCTCCTTGGCGACCCAATTACCCGCCACCTTCGTCTGGGCAAGCCTGGACCGAAACATGTTCTCGACCCTCGCCCGACGGTCGATGCAGGTTTGTTCAAACGATGTGCAATATCGCTCCGCACCCGACCGTTCATAATAAAATCTAGGATCCAGCGTGAAGTCCGAGTAGACACCAGTCAGATGCGCGCCGAAATGCCTCGCAAGATGCAGGGCGCAGTCGATCCGCGCAGCGGTGCGCTTACTTGTGTCCAGTTGCACGACGATAGTTTTGTAGCTCATTGCTGGATTTCCCGTCGGATTGGCCAAACATTTCAAGTCTAGGACGCATCCGTAGCTCTGGCCTGACCCAGATCAAACGGTACGGAACGGAGGGCCGATCCGATGCCATACGTCTCACGATGGCATTTACGGTGATCGATCCCTCGGTTGGGTGGAAGCCGGCGGTGATCGGAATCAATTGACCCATATCAATCGCGCGTCCTCGCTTCGCACCTAAGCTGACTACATCTTGATTCAGCCCCTCTGAGGAGCACTGCATGTTTAAGCGACTCGTTTTTCTTGTCCTTCTTGCGTTGCCGGGAGCATTCCTCGTTTTGACAGTTGTGAGCAACCATCCGCGTTATCGCGGCCAGATAGCTGTCTTCAAAACGTGCATGACGTCTTCGGGGTCTGCGAATGGCGCGAAAGACTGTATTCGATTGCGAGGCAGTTCGGTTTGATCGGCGCGTTGCTCCACCGAACTGCATGAGGGCGCCAGACCTAACCGAGGGCTTGGCGGGCGATCTTGACCCCGTTTTCCGATATTGGACAGATCGTGTATGTCGGCGGTGTATCCGGGTCCAGGAGACGGATCGCCACCCGGACGGTGACGTGGGAAGAGACCCCGTCGGCCGCGCCGTACAACGACAGCGGGATCGAGCTAAACCTGCCGGTTCAAAGCGGCCATCCGCCTCAGTGCTCCCGCGTTGACATACATCAATGGCGAACCGCGCAATCTCCGCGACCCTGTGAACGTCGCGGCGCGATCCGACTGGCCTGCCGCCGTCCGCCCTGCAGAAGCGCTCGCCTTCGCGCTGATTCGCTCGCAGCCGGCGGATCCTTCCAACGACACTACTGGTAACCGACAGTACGATGCCTCTTCTTGACTCCAGGTACAGACTCAGTGCCGTGACTACAATTTTCGGCCGCAAGCACGAATCGCAATCGGCCGTCAGGTCGTCTGCCGCGAGCAGCGAAATTCTGGTCGAGTATGCGCGTCTGGAGCCCGCGGATGTGTTGCAACGGCTGCACAGCGCGCCAGAAGGTCTTGCTGACGGCGAGGCAGAGCAGCGCTTGCGCGCCGTCGGCCGCAACGAGGTTGCGCGGGCGGAACGTCACACGATCGTCGGCGAACTCCTCAATCGATCGATCAATCCATTGAACCTGCTCTTACTGTCGCTTGCCGCGGCCAGCTACTTCCTCGGCGATCGGCACGCGTCGAGCCTGATTGTCATAATGGTTGTGTTGAGCATTGCGCTGGGCTTTCTTCAGGAGCACCGCTCGAACAAGGCAGCCGATGCGCTGCGCCGGATGGTGCTGACGACTGCCACGGTGCGCCGGTGCGGTCAGGGTGACGTACAAGACCATATCGAAGTGCCGATCGAGCAGGTGGTTCCAGGCGATATCGTGCTGCTGTCGGCCGGCGACATGGTTCCGGCCGACTTGCGGCTGATTTCTGCAAAAGACCTGTTCATGAATCAGTCGACCCTGACGGGCGAGGCCATGCCGATCGAAAAATTCGCGCACGCCAGTCCCGGCGCCGCCGATACGCAGTTCGACTTGCCGAATATTTGCTTCACGGGCAGCGCAGTTCTGAGCGGGATCGGCTGTGGTGTCGTGGTGCTCACCGGGTCACGAACGGCGTTCGGCCACGTCGCGGGCATGATCGCTGCGCAACGCGTTCTGACGAGTTTTGACAAGGGCATCACGCGAATCACCTGGATGATGATCGGCCTGATTCTGGTCATGGTTCCCCTTGTCTTTACAATCAACGGACTGACGAAGGGCGACTGGTTCGAGGCCTTGCTCTTCGCCGTAGCCGTCGCAGTTGGGCTTACGCCGGAGATGCTTCCGATGATCGTGACGGTCAATCTGGCGAAGGGCGCGATTGCAATGTCGCGCAAGAAGGTGATCGTCAAGCGTCTCAACGCCATCCAGAACTTCGGTGCGATGGACGTCCTTTGTACCGATAAGACCGGGACGCTGACGCAAGATCGCATCATCCTCAAGCGCCACCTCGATGTGCACGGCGACGAATCAGATAAGGTTCTTGAATATGCCTATCTGAACAGCCTCTATCAGTCCGGCCTCAAGAACTTGCTCGATGTTGCCGTGCTCAAGCACGTCGAGCTCGAAGAGCAACTCAAGGTTCATGAGCAATACAAGAAAATCGACGAGATGCCGTTCGACTTCGAGCGCCGTCGGATGTCGGTTGTGCTCGCGCGCGGTGACGGTGCACACATCCTGATCTGTAAGGGAGCGGTCGAGGAGATTTTTTCGGTCTGCACGCGATATGCCGTCGGCGGCGAGGAAGGCTTGCTCGATGAAAGCCACTTCGCCGAAGCGAAGGAAACCACGGCCAGGCTCAACGCAGATGGCTTCCGGGTCGTTGCGGTAGCCTATAAGGCGATGCCGCCGGAACAGGCCGCGTATGGCGTTGCCGACGAGTGCGACCTGACTCTGCTCGGCTACATCGCATTTCTTGACCCTCCCAAGGAAACCTGTGCGGCTGCGATTTCTGCCCTGAGGGCGAGCGGCGTGCAGATAAAGATCCTTACCGGGGACAACGACATTGTCACACGTAAGATTTGCCATGAGGTCGGCATTCTTGTGGACCGCGTCGTTCTCGGCAAGGAACTCGAATCGTTATCGGCGGCGCAACTCCAGGACCTGGCGGAGATCGCTTCCGTTTTTGCCAAGGTATCGCCTTTGCAGAAGGCCGCAATCATCGACGCACTGCATGAA
>NZ_FCOL02000140.1 GCF_001544515.1 Caballeronia terrestris | reverse complement strand
GTCTGGATGCAGCGGCAGATAGCGTAGTTTGTTGCCCTTGCCGTGGATCCGTAAATGCGACACGCCGCGCCGGTCGTGCATGTCTTTCACTTTTAACAAGCACAGCTCCTCACGGCGCAGGCCGTGATAGAGCAGCGCGCGATCGCGCTTGCCCTTGGGAGTCGCCGGATCCGGCGCATCGAGCAGCGTGCGCCTGGTGATCGCTGATCGCCGGTGTCTTCCCTTCGTTGCCGTCGACCTTTGGCCGCTTTGCGCCTTTCACCGGGTTGAAAGCGACCGCGTTCTTTTCGCACAGGTATTCGAATAGCGATGAGAGTGCGGCGAGCTTCCGGCGAATGGTGGCGCCCGACAGCGTCCGCTCTTCGAGCGTCT
The DNA here is from genome assembly GCF_001544515.1 of Caballeronia terrestris. Lineage (GTDB taxonomy): Bacteria > Pseudomonadota > Gammaproteobacteria > Burkholderiales > Burkholderiaceae > Caballeronia > Caballeronia terrestris. The sequence goes on along the minus strand of NZ_FCOL02000140.1, from coordinate 6,006 downwards.
TGCGCCACGCCAGCACATGCGCGCGGGTCACGAGGCGAAACTCGTCCGGCCGCGCGATGCCGGCGAAACTCATGAAGTCCTGCAGATCAATTCGGTATGCACGGCGGGTGCGCGGATTGTCGAGATTGGCGAACCATTCGGCTTCGGCGGGCACGGCTGCCAGCTGGTGAAACTCCGCGCCGGTCAGCCGCCGGCCCCTTTCAACTGAGATTGGCAGCACGGACATGGTTCTCTCCGGGCAACTCCCCTCCGTGCGCGCGGATCAGTGCGATCAGCTCAGCGGGCGTGATTTCGTAGCGGGTTTCCCGCTGAATGCCCCGCTTGCGCAGGTCGCAGTCCACCGGCACCACACAGCGCGTATCGTCCGCCGTCTCGAGGCGCACGCTGGGAGCAGCTGCTCCCCCTCGTCGTACTCGACAAATAAATGCATCGCGCCGGAGGCGCCGGTCCATTTCGGCGGAAGGTTGCTCAGGGGCATCGTACAGGCGCGGTGCGATCGCGGCATCCGCGAACGCGCGAGCGCGAGCACCTAATTAGAAGGCGGTTTTATCGCTCAGAGATGGCTACCTGTAGTTCCTACCTCGGCGACGTATGCGGCGCCAATGACCATCGAGCCCTGGAAAAGGCTAGGCCGGGATGGGTTGCGCTTCCTCTTCGTGCGAGAACGAGAGTAGGCGTAATAGAAATTGCCGAAAAGTGACACTTACTGACAGGTGCACCAAATACTGCCTTGTGCGTTAGAGGCGGATGAACACGAAAACTGATGCCCGAAAACTGGACCAGGCTACGCAGGCGCACCTGAGGAAGATGGTGGTGCAGGCGGTGCGCGGCGGTATGACACGAGTCGATGCGGCCCGAACGTATGGCGTGAGCCTTCGTGCTGTTGGCAATTGGACGAAATCGGCAAGAGAAGGCGGTTTTAGGGCGCTGAGGCCGGGCAAGCGTGGCCGCCGACCGGGAAGCGGCCACCTGACGCATCGGCAAGCCGTGAGTATTCGCAAGCTGATTATTGAGCGAATGCCCGATCAACTCGCGCTGCCGTTCTACCTGTGGACGCGCGAATCGGTCGCACAGTTGATCCAGCGCGAATACGGCGTCAAGGTATCGAAGTGGACGGCTGGCCGATACCTCAAAGCATGGGGCATGAGTGCGCAGAAGCCGGTGCGACGCGCGTACGAGCGAAATGACGCGGCGATCGAACGGTGGCTGAAAGAGGACTATCCGCGGATCGCGAAAGAGGCGAAGCAGGAACAGGCGACGATCTACTGGGGCGACGAAATGGGATTGCGTAGCGACCACGTGAGCGGTACCAGCTTTGCCTTGAAGGGCGAGACGCCGGTGGTGCGGGCGACCGGAAAGCGTTTCGGTTGCAATATGATTTCTGCCATTACGAACCGCGGTGAACTGAGTTTCATGGTCTTCGAGGGAACGTTCAGGAACGCGACCTTCATCGAATTCATGAAACGCCTGCTCAAGCAGGCCACGCGCAAGATCTACCTGATTGTCGACGGACATCCGGTCCATCGATCCGTCACCGTGAAGAAATTTGTCGCCGACAATGCAACGCGCCTGCGCTTGATCCGGTTGCCTGGCTACTGCCCTGAGCTGAGTGCGACACGTGTCGCCGTCCGCCGCGCGTCAAGCGGCATGCAGTTGGCGGTAAAGCTCGTTTCTGTCTTGTCACGCACGGCGTGCCGTACCGTGACCTGTTGTACGACCAGCAGTTGCCTACCGGGACGTGCGTGACTGGTAACGGTCAGGTGCGAAGCTCCCGGGACAAAGTACTCGTCGAAAGACGTCACCGACGGCGACGGTGTGTGACGACGCTGCAAGCCGCAAGGCGGCGTGGAGGCCAGGCAAGTTCCGCATGCGCAACAGATGTGAACCGCCGATAAACCTCGTGAGGGCAAGTGGGCCAAAGCGGCTGGCAGGCCCAAACCAAAATGGTACGCAGCTGGTTGCTCCTGTTCAGTTTGGGAGCACGTCGTCGCAACGCTGCCGGGGAATAGACGGGCGCTACACGGAGAGTCCCGATGCGATATGAAGATCAGAGATCGCATTTGGGTCGGCAGGAACGGGAACGTGGTAAGCCCGACTCACCGCCAACTAGGCGGAATATCGCGATTTGGCAGGCAATCCGCAAGGAGAACTGTTGGTGGAGCGGGTAAGAGAACGCGGAGCAAGCGAAAGGCATGCTGTAATGGCTTGCATAGGGGTTCAACATTTGCCCTAACCCGAAAGGGTGCAGACTTCCGCGAGGTGTAGCTGTCGCAGGCCAGTATTTGAAGTTCGAGACTGGGAAGCTTGAGAGAGGCTGCCTCGTTGCAGTTCAGCGCCCAGGTTCCGGCAACGGAATGGACCAATGATATGACGACTGCGAAGGCACTGTGCTGGATGACAGGACCGGCATCGAAAGGTGATGCTTTGGCTGTGCCTGAGCCGCTTGCGGTGAAAGTCGCTTGGGCGGTTCTTTGGGGAGGGGGCGGCAGCAATGCCGTCTCCTTACCCGCTACCCGGACGAACTGCTCAACCAGGACGTCAAGACCAATGCACTGGGCAAGAGTCGGCCGACCGGCAAGGCGGAAATGATTGACACGGTTCGTCGTCATTTGCATCGCCGCCAGAAGGAGCCTCACATGATTCGCAATCTGTTCAAAGAAAAGCATGTTCGCTACGCCGCCTGAAAAACAGAGCAATATTTGATGCACCCGTCAGTAACTGACACTTTTCGGGCACTTGGCGAGCAACGTACCGCGCGGTTCGACCAGCGTGGTCCCGAACTGACAGATATCTGGCACTTTTCGGGCACTTAGCCGCCAACATACCGCTCCGTTCGATCCGCACGGTTCCGAAGTGACAGATATCTGTCACTTTTCGGTGACTTATCTGCCACCACGAAATTTTCATCGTCAACGTGAAGAAGTCTGGCCGGGTTGCTCAGCTGCAGCGAAGATCAGCCGCTCTGTCACCTCCCGGATCGTCTCCCCCCGATTCCTGAGACTTTTGAGCACTTCGAAAGCCTCAGGTGAGATCTTTACTCGCGGGAGAGCTTCCGCCGAGTTCGAAAGACATTCCAGTCGCGTTTCTCCGACCAGCTCCGATTTGACCTTCCATACGCTGCCCTTCGGCAATCGAAGAGCGGTCACGAATTCAGGTTTGTTGCTCATAGGTGGCCCTTAGATAGTTGTTCCAGACCCAGCGGCCGCGGCCTTCGCCGTGGCCGAGGTCGCGCGCACACAGCGCGAGCGCTTCTTTGACGCTGTGGCCTTCGCTCAGGTAGTACTCGTAGTTGTCGCGGCAGAAGGCTCGGCGCAACGCGTGGCCTGAGTCTTTGCCCGTTAAGCCCAGCGCCGCAAAGCGATCATGGACCTGCTTCTGAGCTGCACGAGCAGTGGGCGAGTCGACGAGTTGCTCCCGCCGTGTCACCACCTCCAACGCTGCTTTGACCGCAGCCAGTGCTCGTTCACGGTAGGGCGGCGGAATTGCAGTATCCCGAACACGCCCGCCCTTGGTGCCGTGACGGATGGTGACAAAGCTCTGGCCGCGCATGAGCGCCGTCTCCCACTGCCTCAAGCTCTTGTGACTTTCGATCATCTCTTCACGTCGCAAGCCCAGGGAACGCTCGAGCTGGATCCAGGCACGGGTGTCAGCCGGCGCGTGCTCAAGGGCGTACGCGAGCACGTGCGCATCGACCACGCGGCCAGTGCCGATGCGGGTGCCGGCCGGCACGCCGAGCTGTGCATTGGTGAGCGAATCTGCCCACTCGCCACGGCCGGTGCCGCGTAAGGCTCGGCGCAGATGGCTGACCTCGTTCTGTATCGTGCGCGGCGTGATGCCGCCCTCGATACGCGCGGCCACATAGTTACGAATCTGTTTCTCTGTGACCGTGGCGGGATCGACCGCTCCATAGCGCCGCTGCTTCGCATGGGCTGCAAATGCTTTGAAGGTGGTCAACATCTTCTGTCGGGTGAGGGTCGCCGCCCCCTTATGGAGCGACGCTGTCATGAACTTCGCTTCGGTCGATCGCGGACGGTTCGGTGGTGAGGTGAACTTGCTCATGTTTTCTCGTTGGAGTTGTTTTTCGTTGTTCAACATTGTTTGTGTGTTGCACCGGCATGCTCCAGCGAGCCGGTTCCTGCATTCGTTTAGGGATCTGCGGCCGCCACCTGGAGGTGGGTTGTTGTGGCCGGGTGCTGCATGCCGATAGGGTCGTTTGTCGTTCGCCGGTTGACCGGTTCGACGCGCTGACGTGCGCTTAACTATCACGTGAGGAGAGGGACGCCTTATATGACGCGGGCGCCAAGGGAATGCGTAATCGCGTCACTGCTACGTGCGAAGCAGTGACGCGCAAAGCTCAAGTCGTGCCTTCGTTGAGCGGTCCGATGAGCGGGGTCGCAGAAGGTGGTGAAGTCATCGTGTCGTGCTTACGGCGTTTGCTGTCGGCGCAGCGAAACGGGAAGCGTGGACGCGATGCGTTAGATGGGCGACTCGTTGACCGCCGAAGCTTCGAGGAAATTGGGGCGATGCTGCCCGGACAAACGTAGAGATGTAGGGCGAAGCCCGAAGAAAGTCAGTGTGCTTGCGATGGACGGACTACGAGAGCCCGCCGAAGCACTCAAGAAAAAATATTGCTCAGGGGGCTGCGCAGGGCGGAGGATCCGATGCGCGTGCCATAAGCAATCACTGCGGCCGGGGTTTCCGGCTTAATAGAAATCCGACCGGGCTCAAGGCCAGATCGTAGGTCGATGCGTCAGAGACGCGAGAAAACTTGACGACGTTAGCACAAGAATTCTGGCGTGACTACAAAACGCTCGTTGAAATTTTTAAGCTACTAAAAAACGTATGGCTTTAAAGCAAGTACTGTCAAAAGGCTGCAAAAGGAAGCAACCCTTGGAGCGGTGAACTCGGCATAGCGCCTTTCGACCGTAATCGATGGTCGTAATGACCGAGACCCGTCGCAAGAACGCCCGCTTCCGTCCCGCGGAACTTCTTTCCTGCCCAGCATCAAACCATCTTTCGGCCCCTGCTTGGCCCCTGCTTGGCCCCGAGGGCGCAGTGGATGCGACGAGAGTGATTCAATGGCCCCAGCAGGGACCGTGTAAGGACCGTGCAGAGGCCGTTAAAGACCCGGACGGTACGGATGGACCGCGCGAGCCAACTGAGCGCATCATCTCCAGCGCTTCCTTTCGAGAATGACGGAGTTTGGTGCCAGGCCGTCTGCGAGATCTTCGACGACCGAGTTTTTAATGAGCCAGAAGTCGACCGGCACTTCCTGGAAAAGCTCACCAATACACTGCTCCATTAGAGCGGTCTTTCGCGGTCGCCCATCAACAGCGTCCTCGTTCCGGATTGGTGACCTGGCGAAGCTGAACCCGTTCCAGGAGAAGTTGCTTGAGATGCTGGGCGAGGGATCTCACGCGTTTTCGTCTGGTGGGTGCACCGCAAGCTCAACCTCGCAAACATCGCAGTGTCGGGGCGAGCGGGTCGGGCAAACCGAGGCCGATAGAGGGTGTGTAGCCTGCGCTCCGCTGGAGCAACGATACAGGATTGCTTGTCTTCGCTGACGACGTCCTCGCCTGTCGCGCCCCGCAGCTTCGGCTTCGATTCTTCTTCAGCTTAATGTGGCGCACAATACATAAGGGTTACAGGTTATTACGCACAATGCTTTCGGTCGGACAAATAAAACAAGCGCCACAAGGCGGTACCAAAAGCAGTCAGGCCATACGGGGAACTCATGGAGCGGGACAACAACACGATGCCCTTCAAAGGGCACGCTATCGCAGTGTGCATTGGCGTATCGACCGTCATCACGAGTGCATGGGCACAAGACGCGGAGACGCCGCCCCTCGTTCATGTCGATGTCGCCAACCAGGCTCAGCCGCTGATTTCGTTGCCGAGCACGCCGACGCCGAGCCCGATCAACAAGACCGCGCCGTTGCCGGCCGCCAATGGCGCGCCGCTCACGCCGCGCGGCACTGTGAACGCAGCGTCCTCGCTCGACAAGAG
>NZ_FCOL02000139.1 GCF_001544515.1 Caballeronia terrestris | reverse complement strand
GATCTGGCGAGGTTTGCGAAGACTCATCGATATTCAACTCGGCTTTGAACTCGCCAAAAATTGTGGGTAATCGAAAGGTCGTACCTCCGCTTACCGTTGGAGCATTCTCGAATGACCCGAAGTGGCAGAAAATCAGACTCGTCGTCGTTCATGGTTTGCGTCCGCAATGTAGGTTGCGGACGCAATCGTCGCCCTTAAACACCGACGATGATAGGTGTGTTCTATTTAGCGCTTACAATGCTTCCGCTTCGGCCTGCAGGACACTCTGGGAGCGGATCGATTGCTCGATTCGACCATCAAGTGCGGCGATGGCCTCCCGGTTCACGACGATGTCTCGATCCAACTTCGCGATCGCGGCGGTGACGTCGACGGCAGCCAGTCGCCCAACCTCCTGAGTGATACGAGCAAGCTCCGCTGTCATACGAGCCTTCTCAGACTGGTACTTGGCGGTACGTGCGTCGCTTTCCTCGGTGATCGAGCGCAACTCGGCTTGCGCCGCTTTAAGTCCCGATACGGCGGCATCGAGCAGTGGTTTCGTCGCAGCAAGCTCAGCCGCCGCCAGCAACGCACGGCGAAGCTGCGCGGCCGCGTCGGTAATGGCTAGCATCTCGACGCGCTTTGCCGCCAACTCGGCCGGCACGCGAGCCAAGGGTTCGGCCTGCGTTTTCTTCTCGCGATACTCCGCGCGAAGATTCGCCACCGATACACGCTGCACTTCCGCTTGGGCTTTCGCCAGAAACGCTTGCGCGAGCAGCGGACATTGCGCATGCATCGAATGACCGACACACGGCACCTGATCCACCACCGCCGCCTGCTTGCTCAGCGTCTCGAAGTACGCGGCTTTCGTCGTGCCCTGGTTCATCAAACCGGAAAGCGTCGCGTCCAGCGTCGTCAACGTTGCGCGCTTGACCTCCAAATCGGCAATGTCGCGCTGCAGGGGAGCGAACCTCGCTTCCTCGCGCGCAATCGCCAACTCGGCCTCCTCGCGCTTCGCCGCCGCACCGAGGATCGCCTCGCGGCGAGCCAGCGTTGCTTGGTGCGTGGCCACGGTTCGACTCAGCACGGAAACGCGCTGCTGACAGCGAACCGCTGCCGCTTGCTCGTCGTTAGCCGCGCTTTTCATGGCACGCCCCAACTCGTCGCGGCGCATGCCCAGTTCTCGCAGGCGCGCCTCGGACGTGGCCGATTCGCTCTGCTTTGCCGCAAGCGTCGCCCGCTCTTGAGTCAGCTTGCTCGCATGCTCAAGCGCCGCATCGCGTTGCTCCCGAGCGACACGCAGGGTGTTGCCCTGCGCGACGATCGACTGCTCAGCGTCTGCTTTGCGTTGCCGCTTTCCGGCTAGCGCGCCAAGCTCAGACTGGATGCCTTCGAGCGACTTGCCGAGCACCTTCGCGACCTCACCGGCTTTCGCCGACAATGTCTTCAGGTGGTCGATGCCAAGGAGTTCAGCCAGCAGCGTCTTGATCTAGCCCGCACCATAGGACGCGAGCGGCCGCCGGTTCTGCGCCGAAAACACGCTTGTGAAGAATGTTTCCAACGAACCGTTGATCGCCTCGACACAGCGGTTATACGACTCCGCCTTGCCGTCCGACACGGTTCCGTCAGGCAGCGAGACCGGCCGCCACGTACCGTCGACGTCACGATAAGCAAGGTAGTACTCCGCCTTGCCTGTCTTGCCGGGCTTGCGAAAAGTGAAGGACGAGCGATAGCGAATGCCGTCGTGCTCCCATTCGAGCTCCTTCAACGCACTGGTGCCACAGATGTGATCCCAGTACGAGAAGGCGTCGACCGACAGCTTCGACGCACGTGACGGCATGATCGGATACGGATGCAAGTTGTCCATAAGCGTCGTCTTGCCCGCCCCGTTAGGGCCGGTCAAGGCGATCAGGCCATCTGGCAACGCCTCCAGATCAAGCGTGACGCTTTCGCGTTTCATGCCATCGCGCACGCCAACGAAGCCTTCGAGGGTCAGTTTCAGAGGCCGCAAGACAGGTCCTCCGACACGCTCATCGACGCAGACATTGCAGCCATCTGCGAGTAGAAAGCGTCGTCGTCCTCGTTGAGAAACGGCTCGTTCATCACGAGGCACGGCACAGCGTGCACCGCAATGGGCGGTTGAAGCGTCCCGTCAACGGCGGCCGCCACCTGGTCACAGGTTCTGCTGAACTCGTGACGCGCGTTCGTCAGAAGCTCGGACCAACCGCTATGCCCGGTGAGGCTACGGATCTCGGCGGCAGACCACTGACTTGCATAGCCTTCCTGATACGACCATAGAAGGTGCTGCATTTCAACGGTCGGCGTCACTGCAGCCTCGCACGCGCCGGGCGTTGTGGAGAGCAGCAAAAGCGTCTGACCGAATTGCGCCAGCACGGCGCCGCGGTACTGGCCGAACGGCTGATGCTGAATGGCAGCGGTAAAGCCTGCCAGATCGACCAACGACTTTTGAAGATCACGCGATGAGCAGTCGCCCAACGCGAACGTGCGAACCCAGCTCGGGCCAGCGGGATAAAGACCAAACATGATGCACTCCGTTTATGGTGGGCGGAGTGCGGCCCCGGTAGGAATCGCTCCCCGCCAGGGTTGAAAGAAGAAATGAAACTGCTAGAGAAAGGTCCTGCCACTACTATCGATGCGTCAAAGACGCGGTGAAACCTCTGTTTCAATAGCGACGATGACAGTCGGCTAACGGAACACGGCTTGCGTGTTCAGGCGAAGGAGAGCCGTGCTGGCCTCCCCTGCATACGCGGCTAGCTACGCCGTGAACAAATCATCGTTGAGCCACGAAAGCTGACCTGCCGAAGCCGACTCGACGATTTCCACCGTCGCATCGGGCATGGGTAGTGCCTCCTCGCCGGCATCGTCATCCGGAGCTTCGTGGACAGTCACCCCCGCAGGCCCGGACATGCTCGACAACGCGGGTAGCCCGTTAGTTGCGACGGATCCGCCGGGTCACCGTCGGTCAGTCGAGCCCGCACGCCAGCGGCGATTGCCTCCGCGTCCCCTGTTTCGAGCAACTGCAGCCGGTCAAGCAAGGGCACCGGATCAACATCAGCGTGTTCGCACCAGCGCTCGAGCTTTCGATCAATCGACGTTTCGAGGCTGATGCCTTGGGCGCGCGAGCGGACAACGGGAAGAATGCGAGCTTCGACCTTCAGCTCGGCCGCGTTGACGAACAGCGCCGCGATCGCGTCACGGTCCACTGACTGTTTGTGCTCTTCGTCAACCTGCCAACGAATTCGGACGAACTTGTCGGTCGCATCGAGCGCGATCGCCGTCAAGCGCTGCATGTCGGGCGGACCGTCAAAGTCGACGCAGATCGTCTGCCGCGAAGGCGTAACGACTAGATCGGCTTGCGCGCTTCCCGCCTCGACATTCCACATGAGAAAGCCTTTGTCGCCTTCCTCACCGTAGTGGAATCGCCCGATGGAACCGGGGTAGGCCACGACGCGCCCCGCTCGTTCCCACTGCTGCGCTTTGTGAATGTGTCCAAGCATGAAAGCATCGCATTCGGCCTCGAACAAACTGCCGAGCGAAAACTCATGATCGAACCCTGCCATCGTCACGCCGTGCTCGGTCGTACAACCGTTGACCGTGCCGTGGGAGACCCCGACAGTTCGAATGCTCGCGGCGCGAAGCTGCTCGTTGATGCGCCCGGCTGCGGCCAGATAGTCACCCAGCACGGCTTCAAGACCTGTCCCGGCTTCCTTGGCACCAACAGCGGCCGCCAGTTGCCCCTTGTTTACCGTAGGCAAGCAGGTGAAGACGACGTCAGCGCCGGTGGCGAGGACCTCGCCTAGCTCTTCTTCGGAGAACACCGGGCCGCTTGAGGGGTAGAACCGTCCTTCATGGAGGCTTACCTGCTGAACACGTTCCGCAACATAGATCTGATGCGTCGTTGCCATCAGTTCAAAATTGCGCAGCGTGCCCGGTGGCTCATGTGAGAACGTGCCCTGCAGCATCAGGACCGGCATACTGCCGCTCAGCCCATTGATGCGCCGTGCAAGGCGATTCAACGAAGGCGCATGGGCGTCGAGACGATGGTCCGTCGCGTCACCCGAGATCACTGCAACATCCGAGTGCGCGAGGACCGCGTGGTCGATCGCGAAGCCAAAGCAGCGGTCAGCCTCTTCAAGGTTTCCCGGCGCGTAGTGCAAATCAGAAAAATGAGCGATTTTCAAGGTCGCCTCCTATAAATGAAAAAGGCCACCCGAAGGTAGCCAGTGAGTGTCGATGCGCCCACCCGACGTTGATGAGGCGCGCTGGAAAGACGATTAAGAAATGAGGGTGTCGCGGACTTTCATTAGTGCTTGGCCCAGTAAGTTCTGGCCACGCCACTTCGATTTGTCCGTGATGTCAGGATGGTGCTCGCCTAAGCCCACGCCCCAGGTCAGATCATAGGGACTGGCTTCGACAAGCTCGGTCGGTGCCGTTGCGAGCAACAATGTCCGTAGGCCTGGATGCTGTGCGAACTTCTCACGGCACCCGACATAGACGATCGACTCGCGCTTGGTCTTCGACGCGTCAGGGTCGAATCCTTTGACCTTGCGGCCGAGTGCTTTCTGTTCCTTCGGAAGATGCGTGGCAAGCACAGCTTCAGCAATGTCCTCATCACCGAACAGCTTGGCTTTAAGCATCATGAACTGCTCTACCGAACGGAAATCGACGCCGTGATATGAAAAGCGGCACGGATGCCAGTTACTGAAAGCGTCCTCCGCGCCGAAGAACAGCGTGAAGTTGCCGACTCTACTCATCGGAAGCTCCTTCGCGTGAACAAGTAGATGGGCCGCCGAGGCGGACGAATTCGATGCGCAGGTACAGCGCGGTCGAAAACATGTGACCAAGCGGTTCTTGCTGAAATGCTCTCATGCGCGAGCTTAGAAGAAAGGATGCCAGTCCCTGAGGAAAGGATGCCAGCCCCCATTCGGGGACTGGCCAAGGTTAGACGTAAGCAGCTTGTGCAATCGCGTCCTGAATTTCGACGTCAAGCGAAGTGGGATCGTCGAGCGCATTCTTGAGACGTGCGTTCATCGCATCGACATCAGCGATGCGTTCGATCCAGCCGCGACCGTACGTCTGGTGCGCGTATTTGCGAAAGCCGTTTTGTCGCTCTGGCTGACTTAGGCCCAGACGATGCAGCAGGTCCGACATGCGGTGACGCTTGTCTTCCAGCGTCTCATCGGAATCCGGCGAGTCGTCGTCATGACCACCATCGTCGTGAATAACCGATGATGCGCCGTCGCCCGGATGTTCTCCGCCGGCCGGTTGCCCGTCCGACTGAGGAACCGGATCGCCGATGGACTGTACCGTTCCGTCAGCCTCCAGCAGCGCGACCGCACGACTGGCTGCATCGAGCGCCGGCTGAGCTTCATCCGCGCCGTCCAGCAGCGCGCCTAGGTCAATATCGGCATCGAGCACCGTCAGCATCTGCTTCTGACGCACGGCCTGGCCGCTGTCATCGATGCGGGTGATGTCGAACTCTTTCTTCGAGAGCCAGAAGCGCGTGCCGGTGAGCCTGCCGCGCGCCAACGCCACGGTCTGCATCGCCGAATACGCCTTCTGCAGCACGTAGATCGAGTTGGTCGGCAGTTCGATCAGACCGAGTCCCTTCACATCCGGAACGGCAAACAGGAAGTTCGCCGTCAGGTTGCACTTGCGGTGCTGATATTGCGGACACACGTGAGGATCGCAGACACCATCGGGAATGTCGGCGTCTTGTCGGTGAACGACCAGTCGGCCCCCAAAGGAACGCCGTGCGCGCTGCGCGCGCGCATTGCGTTCGACCGTCGCGTACGTCTTGCAGTAGCGCTTGCCGTCGTGGTCGTACTCCGAGAAGTACTGGCGCCCGGCTGTCGTGTACGCGGCCATCTGGTTTGGCACATTGCGCAGCCAGTCGTCGAACGCGAACATGATCGGGAAGCGGTACAGCCGCAGCCCTTGTCCGCGATCCTCGCCATACAGCCGCAGGATCTCGTCAGCCGTGTCCGGATTAGAGAAGTCCGAGCGTCTACAGACGAAGTAATCGACGTTCCTGGGAACCAGCGCGTTCCGGAGCTTCAGCGACGTTTCGAGCAGCTTGCCGATGGCTTCGAACGACTCACCTGCGGCCACCATGTCGTTGTAGAGCTTTACCGCTTTTTCGTTGGCCTGGTGCGCACGCGTGAGCACCTTGATGCCGGGTCGGATCTTGCCGATCGTGGACGGGCGAACAGCTCGTTCTTCAACGAGACTGCGCGGCGCGTGATCGAACATCTGAACAACTGCATTCATGACGGTTCCTGGCGAGAAAAAAGATGGCGTTGGTCCGTGTCGATGGTGCTGGAGATCCGCACAAATCTGGCGGCGTCAGGTTGACGTCGGCGTTACATAGGCATAGGCGGAGA
>NZ_FCOL02000138.1 GCF_001544515.1 Caballeronia terrestris | reverse complement strand
GTCGCAGATGCGTACTACGCCGCTCGCAAGATCGTCAAAGGTCTGCGCGATCAGGACAACCACCTGGTCACACGCGTTATGCGCAAGTGAAGAACGATCTCCTGATACTCGCAGGTCGTGTTAAAGAGGACGCCCTCTCAACACAGCAGGAGTATCTTGGCGATGATCGCAAGACGAACTACCATCCGGCAATTGCCATTGACCGAGGTCGTTGACCGCGACGCACCCGGCGCGACGCCGGTCAGCATCACCACGCCCGGGGGCGGCACCATCTATCACACCGTCCCGCTCGCCGACCCCGACACCGGCAAGCGACGCGGCGCCCGCCCGAAGTGGATTGCAGGCACTTTCCCACTCTTCCCTGTTGTCCGTCTCACTGACGGCGCGCCGTGGGCTGAGGCGAACCTCTGGCTCATCGACATGATGGAGTCGAAGCCGTCGCCCAACATGCTGACGTTCGCCAGCATCTCAGATGACCTGGTGGCATTCCGTCGTTATCTGGATGACGAGGGCGTCGACTGGCTGACGTTCCCCGTGAACAAGCGGCAACGTCCGACGTACCGCTATAGCGCCTCGATCAGGCTGGCCGTGCAGGCAGGCGAACTGTCTCCGGGCGTCGCCAGGCGTCGTATGGGCGCTGTGGTGCGCTTCTATCGATGGCTCATGACCGAGGCAGGTTTCAGACCCGCGAACGCTCCGTGGGTCGAATCTGACCGTTTCATCGAGTTCAAGGACCAGAAGGGCTTCAGCAGCGTGATCGCGGTCAAGACCACTGACCTGTCGATCAGTGGCCGGCGCGCAGAAGACCCGTGGGACGATCACATTCAGGACGGCGGTCGCTTGCGCCCGCTCCCGTCTGCCGAGCAGTCGGTGCTGCTTGAATCGTTAGCCGCACTCGGCAACACCGAGATGACGCTCATTCATCTGTTCGCGCTGTTGACAGGCGCTCGCATCCAGACAGTACTGACCGTGCGCGCGAAACACGTAATGCGCAAGCCGGGCGAGTTTCACGGTGATGACATCCGGCTCGCCTGCGGGCCAGGTACGGGCATCGACACGAAGGGCGGCGTCAAGGGCGTATTGCACCTGCCGCGCGGTTTCTATGAGCGACTGTACGTCTACGTGCACAGCGATCGGGCGCGCAAGCGTCGCCAGATGGCAGACGGCGGCGACCACCCCGATCAGCCGCTCTTTCTGAGCCATCGCGGTGCGCCACTTTACGAGGATCGCGAGTCGCGTGTCCCGCTCAGCACTGGCCCGCAGGTGCGTCGCCACGCCAAGACCGGGCAGGCCGTGCGCCAGTTCATCAGGGACGAACTGTTGCCCATGATGCGCGTGCAACTCGGCAACCCCAGGTATGAGTTCAGCTTCCACGACCTGCGTGCGACCTACGGATTGAACATGGTTGACGCGATGACAGCGAACGGGACGAAGTACACGCGGGCGCTCGATCAGTTGCGGGAGTTGATGTGGCACGTACAATCGGCTATGACCGAGCGCTACCTCGCTTACCGCGAGAATCGCAAGTTGTTCGACGCGGTGCAGGACGGCTGGAGTGCGCACCTGTCGACGCTGGTCACGCGCACCCTCGACACCGCGGTGGCAGCATGAGCCGCCTGTACGAGGAAGTGCGCATGCCGCTCGCGGAGGGCACGACGCTTTTGCATCCCGAGCGCGCGCTGCTCAGGTGGGAAGGCATTGATGGCCGTGCCGATATCGGTCAGATCTGCTACCTGAAGCGTGACACGTCGAGGCCGCAGCGCTCGCGACGCATTTTCGACGTTACAAGCTTCAGCAGCGAACGCGCCAGGGTCGTACGCCTGCTGGTGGCGCACCTTTCCGGGCGGATGACACTTGGCGCGATGCGACCGAAGACGGTCCACGGTGCTTTGCGCGCCGTGCTTGATTTCGTCAACTGGGCGGACAGGCAGGGGCTGCATCAGGTGCTCTGTGACGAGAAGGCTACGGCGGAGGCGGTTCATGGCTACTTCCATGAGAAGCGTGAACAGGTCTCGCTGGGTAACCTAAAGCGCAATGCCGTCGGCCTCTATCAGCGCAATCTGTTGTTGAAATCTGTTGTCGATGCTACGTGAGTTCTTCAGAAACGACGACTTCTGCACCGATGCGAGGGTGCTGCGCCGCCAACAGGCTGCTTCCGTGCCAACGGCTGTGCCAGATACCGAGGCTCAAGCCTCCCTGCTCGCATGGGCTGACGCACTCTTCAACAGCATCAGCACGCTCGTAGTCGACTTCAATCCGTACCCGATGCACGTGACCACGGCACGAGGCGAGCATCTCTGTCTGGTCGTCATCGTCAGAGGCGTCGTGCGCTGTGATGGTGACCTTCACATTTTTCTACTGATAGTTGTGATTTACCTTATCCAGCAACGCGTGGACCTGACATCGACGAACGAGAGTAGCCCTCATCCCTTGTTACCGCGACCATTTGTCTCGGACAAGTTATCGTGCTGCATATGGTCCGAATCTACCGCCGGTAAAATACGAACTTGGACGCCCGGCCGCAGTTGGCTCGCGATTGTAAGGGCCATACGTTGATCGTCGACGACCGTCACAAAGACTCCGTCCGCCTTCGGAACTTCAACTCGCCAACCGCCTTTCGTCGGCCGGACAATGATTTCGGCGTCATCCGCGCCTTCGTTTGTCAGCATCTCTTAACCCACAAGCGGTTGAAACGAGCGGCTTGCCCGCAGGACATTTTGGCACGGTGACTACGCGAAGGAAGCCGAGCGCCTCGGCGCAAACGGCATTTTCCGACGCCGCATTACCTAACCGAAGTGTCGCAGGAAGGCATTACGGCGCCCGCGGAAGTAAGCAGGTGAGACGGCCTCTGCAGGACGCGTCGGACGGATCGATGAGTTTTACATAAAGACAATTAGCGCATTGTAATTAGTCATCCTAATGGTTGTTCCTTCTGCACGTGGCGGGACACCGAGCGCGTCGAGAGCAGCATCATTTCACACGAGCGTCGGTACCTTGTCTTCGCACGAAGTTCGAACCGACATAGAGATCAGGGATAGTGTTGGCGCGTGTGGTTTGCGTTCACAATCCAAATGCGATTGCGGTTGACGCGCTAGGCAATGATGTGCTTCGGCAGCACGACCATCTTACGGGTGTTTGGCGCGCGGCCTTTGCGCAGGCGGAAGCGGTGAACCGGGTAACGTGCCCCCGCCGCGACAACCGTGTCGAAGACGGCGCATGCTGCAGGAAAACTTTCTTCAGTCGTGGATCTTGTCGGGCCTGCGCACCGCACGCGCGTGCCTTGAACAATCTTCGTCATTGCGCCGCTCGCATTGCGCACGCACGTTCAGGCCACCGCTTCTTCGTCGGAATGTTTTCACCTTCTTCTTCGAGGGCCGTTCGCACCTCTTCGCGAAACCTCGCGTCGTAGGCCGGCTTCCTCCCGGTGTCGTGCCCGCCAAACGCTGGTTCGGTCCAAAATCTTCCCATGTCTAACCTCGTTCGGTATGTGCTTCATTACCGCGCGCGGTTGACGCGTCCCCGCTCAAGCTTGCAGATGCGTCGATCATTGCGGCAGTTATGTAACGCCGTCATGTGGCCCTTATGGGGCGCCGGTGGAAAATTGATCATGCAGGAAAGAAAAAGAGTGCTTGTCGCTGTCGGCGAGGACGATCGCACTGTTAGTTCGTTGCCCAGTCGCTGTCATCGCGCTACCACGTGGTAGATCTTTAATATTCGCTACAGCCCCACGCGTCGTCGCGCAGAAGCTGGGGCCGCGCAAAATAATCTGCGACCAATCTCCACGTTCGCGCAACAAAAATAATATAAAGCTTGATACGACGAATTATCAGGCATGGAGCGTCGCGAAAAGTCGGCGTTGGCGGCTGCCGAACGTCGGAATGCGCCGGCGAGCTACCTGACGATGCGGCTGGACTCGCTTTGGACGAACTTGGGGCCCGCCATAACCGCCTGCGCAACACAGGCCGATTATTGATTTACAATAATTCCTATTGGACCATCGACGGAGACTGATCATGGCGGCAGAGACCAGGACGTTGACGGCACAGGTGCCCGTCGAACTTGCTCAGGAAGTAGATGCGTTGTCGGAGCGTCTTGAGCGGCCCCGCCAGTGGATCATCAAGAAGGCGCTGGTCCAGTTCGTTACTCGCGAGGCAGAGAAGCGACGCCTGATTCAGGAAGGTCTGGATGACGTCACTGCGGGCCGTCTGATCTCGATGGACGAAGCTCGGGCCTGGGCGGATAGCCTGGGCGCGGACAACGAGCTGCCGGTACCGAAGGCGTGAGCGTCAAGGTCCTCCCAACCAGCAAAGCGATGTCCGATATGAGCGCGATCGCGGCGCATGTGAAGAAATACAACGACGCCGCCATCGCGCGCAAGGTCGTCAATGCGCTACTCGACGAGGCAGAGCGCCTGGGGCAGGACCGTTTTCATCGTATCGGGGAAGAACTAGACGGCTACGATGGACCCCCGGCGCGCGAAGTGCATCGGTGGGTGGGCCTCCCTGGACGCTACGAACTTCACTACGAAGTCCTGCCGGCCTACGCGGACGAACCTATTGCTATAGCGATCCTTCGTGTCTGGAACACCCGGCAAGACCGGTAAGACCGTGCTCGACCAACCAGTGACGCAACCACAATTCAAAGACTCGTCGAAGGTGACCGCTCTGAGACGGCCTGCGCGTCGATCTGGCACGGAAGCTTGACTTCGGGCGGCATTGGATAGGCTTTGGCGTCAGGGCAATGGTGCAAGAAGGACTAAAAACCAGCCCGGGAATGCCGTTATGCACCAATAGGGTCGGCATCGGGGCCCCCGCCGACCGGCAACGTTGTGATTAAAGCTTTTCCGACTAGATTCAAATGACGCAACACACGCAGGACACAACCGCCGCATACATGGAACGAGCGCGCGTGCTCTCGAGTATGAAAAGGCGGGCCGTCGAAGAGATCATCAAGTCAAGAGGCGGCACCCAGATGACCCACGTCGCCGTGCAGCGGAAAGCGGCGACGATCCTTGGCAAATTGGCGGCATCTATTAACGTCCGCGCGGGCGATGCAAGGCAGCTCGTCAAGATGTATGAGCGGTTCGGGGAGTTCGAGATGCGCGCCGAGCTTGAGAGCCTGTTCGGTATCGCCGACTTGCAGCTGTTGGCCACCGAGACCGATGAAGCGGTCAAGGCTGCCATTCAAATGAAGCGAGCCGATATGAATCTCACAGGCGCAGCGATTACGACGCGCTTGCGAAACCAGCCGCCCAGATCGAGAGAAATCCGGAAAAACAAATGACGATTGACGACGGTACGACCATCTACGTCCAACTACAGATTGATGTGTACGGCGGATGCGTCGAGCTTCTGAGCAAGGAAGTCACGGAGGCTGACGCGCTCCAAATGTTCGCAAAGGCGAGCAGCGACCCCCGATTGATCAAAGAGGACGTCGCAACGTTGCTTGCGACCGAGACTCAAGGCGATGTCTTGCTGTTGGGCTACTCGACCCCGGGGCTTCGGGTCCCTCACGGGACGGTCGCTTTCGCCCGGGAGCATGCAATCGATGCGGCGGAGAAGTATTTCGGCTTCTCGCCCGATGAAGTCCGCGCAGCGCTTCATCCCGGCAATGTCGCAGCATTGATCGACGAGCGCGAACGCGGCATGGCGCGGCTGCAAGATGACTATCCCGAGCTTGCAGAGTTCTACGATGCCTTCGTGGAAGCCATGGACGACATAAGAGAGAACCCCCCGGACGAATTCAAGCGGGAAATGGCGCTGATCCGCGGCCCTCTGCACTAGAAGGCCCCGTTGCCAGCCACCTTCCCTGTTCTCGCGAACAGAAGCCGATTAAAAAGGAGAAAGCAAAATCATGTTGAAGCCGCCAGTCGATGTTTTCGTCACCGGCAAAGCCTTAGTGGATCTTAAGGAGATAGTCGTCAATGCCTGCATCGAAAATGCGAGGTCTGAGGGTTCGAGCTTGACGGTAGCTGAGCGGAAAGGTGCAACTTTCTTTTATAAATATGCCGAAATGAACCTGCGCGTGTCGAAGGCGATGGCCGCGCAATACGTGCGAGTCTATGAGCGCTTCGTCGACTCCCGGCATAGGGCCAAGGTGGAGGCGCTTTTCAATGCAGGCGAGCTGGCGGTTCTCGCGCCGTACTCGGACGATGAACTGACCGAGATCGTGTTGGAGAAGGCAACGAATCCAACCCTTACCCGTGAACAACTGAAACATCTACTCAAGACCCGACAAGCAGCATGAACGGGCACTCAATCACCAACGTCGAAAGGGAAAAACATATGTCCAAACTTGATGGCGCAACTGTCTATGTCGAGCTAGTGCAGTGCGTCACAAATAATGCAACTTAATGACGATTTGTGAGTCTCCATTTGCATGGAGGGAGAACTCATGA
>NZ_FCOL02000137.1 GCF_001544515.1 Caballeronia terrestris | reverse complement strand
GGTTGCTTCCGGCTGGAGCATTTGCCGGGTGGGACTTACACCCACTGGAAAGCGCCACCTTTTCACGGCGCACACCCTAAGCGGCCCTTCGACCCGATGCGAGCGCTGTGGCAGCTTCCAAGGTGGAACTGCCAGGGGCCATCTCAGGCGATGACCTTCTGCTCCCCGGCAGCCTGCTCGCGCATGCGACGGGCTTCGTCGCGCAGGAACTGCTGGTAATCGTCCAGATCGCCGTCGAAAGGCTCGACGCCACCCTTGGTGACGAGCCAGAACTCGTCGCATACCGCGCGCAGCAGGGACCGGTCGTGACTGACCAGCATCACTGTGCCTTCGAATTCGTTGAGCGCCATGCCTAGCGCTTCGCGCGTGGCCAGGTCCAGGTGGTTGGTAGGCTCGTCGAGCAGCAGCAGATTGGGCCGCTGCCACACGATCATGCACAATACGAGCCGCGCCTTTTCGCCGCCGCTCATCGTGCCGACCGCCTGATGGACCATGTCGCCACTGAAGTTGAAGGTGCCGAGGAAGGTGCGAAGCGATTGTTCGGTGCCACTCTGGCCCGGGGCACGCATGTTCGCCGGCGTGTCCTTGGCAAGGCGGATCATGTGCTCCATCGGCGTGTCGAGAGGCCGCAGGACGTCGAGTTCCTGCTGGGCGAAGTAGCCGATGTTCAGGCCTTTGCCTTCGCTGATTTCGCCGGCGATCGGCGCCAGCGCGTGCGCCACCGTCTTCACCAGAGTGGACTTGCCTTGGCCGTTGGCACCGAGAATGCCGATGCGCTGCCCGGCCAGCACGGATCGGCTGATGCCCCGCACGATGACCGTCGGCGGCGTGCCAGGCGGTGCGTCGGTCGGCGCCGGGTAGCCGAAGCTCGCGTCCAGCATCGACAACAGCGGGTTCGGGACGTTGAGCGGCTCCTTGAACTCGAAGTTGAACTCTGCATCGGCGAGCACCGGTGCGATCTTCTCCATGCGTTCGAGCGCCTTGACCCGGCTCTGCGCCTGCTTCGCCTTCGAGGCCGTGGCCTTGAAACGGTCGATGAATTTCTGCAGGTGCGCGATCTTGTCCACCTGCTTGGCCATCGCAGCCTGCTGCAACACCAGTTGCTCAGCACGCATGTCTTCGAACTTGCTGTAGTTGCCGCCATAACGCACAAGCTGGGCGTTGTCGACGTGCACCGTCACCTGCGTCACCGCGTCGAGGAATTCGCGATCGTGGCTGATCACTACCAAAGTTCCTTGATAGCGCTTGAGCCACGCTTCCAGCCAGACCAGCGCGTCGAGGTCGAGGTGATTGGTCGGCTCGTCGAGCAACAGCAAGTCGGACGGGCACATGAGCGCGCGCGCCAGTTGCAGTCTCATCCGCCAGCCGCCTGAGAAACTGTTGACCGGCTGGCTAAGCTGCGCCGCACTGAAGCCAAGGCCCAGGATCAGCGCCTGGGCACGGGCGGGGGCATCATGTGCACCGGCGTCGTGCAGGGCCATGTAGGCGTGCGCCATGCGCATGCCGTCGTCGCCGGCCTCAGCGGCGGCTACTTCGGCCTGCGCGGCCAGCAGTCCGGTGTCACCCTCGATAACGAACTCGGTCGCACTCTGCTCGGTCTCCGGCATCTCCTGCGCGACCTGGCCCATCTTCCATGCAGCGGGAATCGAGAACTCGCCGCCGTCTTCGTGCAGCGTGCCATTGAGAAGGCCGAAGAAGGATGACTTGCCGGCGCCATTGCGGCCGACAAGGCCAATTTTTTCGCCGGGGGTGAAGGTGACGGACGCGCGGTCGAGTACGACATTGACGCCACGGCGCAGCGTGACATTACGGATGGAAATCATAGGGGGCTACTTCGGGGAGGATAGGCATGATAGCCCACTGGACGTACAGCACTGTCTTTTCTTGCCGCACGAGTGAAGAGCCGCTTGAGCTTTGCGGAGCCCACCGGCCACAAGCGAGGCCTGCACCGGCGCGCCGGGCGTCCCTGCTGCGGGGCGAGGAGCAGACGGTGAGTGACGGCCGATCCGACGTCAAACTCTCGGGTTGGACCACCCTCAATCGGTGGGCGTCGAGCAGAAAGCACCGCATCCCGCGTACTCGCGGCAATCTTTACGCTCGCGAGTACCCCGGCGAAGGGCCGACGTTCGTCATGATGCATGGCTTTCCCGACAACCTTCAGATCTACGACTTCCTGATTCCCCATCGCACCGAGGCGGGTCGCCACGTCGTCGTATTCGATTTCATGGGGTTCGGCGCATCTGACAAACCGGTCAGCGAAAAGTACGGTTTCCGCCAGCAGGTAGAAGACCTTCTTTCGGTCGCCAATGCGCTTGGTCTCGACCGCATCGTTCCGGTCGCCCACGACTCGTCAGGGCCTGCGGCAATCAATATTGCACTCGACTACGCCAGGCGGGTGCTTCCATTTGTATTCGCAACTCGCTTTATGCGGAAGCCCCGACGCTCAGATACCCCGAGTTTATCGAGCTGTTCGCCACGAAAAACCTGAACGCGTTGACCCAAGCGATTCTCCACAGCCCGGCGCAGTTCGCCAGGATCCTCAACTTCCAACGCGACAGTTTCCAGTCACATCTACCCTAGAGCCAGAAGGAGCGCTACGCCACTTTTCTTGGTCCGGTCATCGATGCGAACTTCCGCGACGCGCCCAGTTCCGGCCCGGCGTTTGCGCAGATGACGTCCGAACTCTTCGAAGAGGCATCGAGAAACGTTCTCCGATTGCCTGAACTGGCTGCGCTTCCGTCGATGACTATACCGGAGATATCAGCGGTAATCCGCGAACCATAGCATCGATGTTTTCAAAAACAAGGTGAGCCATCGCCTCACGCGTTTCTTTGGTGCCGCTGCCGATGTGCGGGGTAAGCAGGACGTTCTTGAGCGCAATCATGGACGAGGGCACGTGCGGCTCATTCGCGAACACATCCAGACCAGCCCCTCCAATTTCACCATTCTTCAAGGCGTTTTCAAGCGCGTCTTCGTCTACCACCGATCCGCGGGCTACGTTGATGAGAATTCCCTGCGGACCCAAGGCTTCGTGCACATGCCCATCGACCAGGTGTCGTGTCTTGTCTCCGCCTGGAAGTGAAAGCACCAGGACGTCTGCTACTCGCGCCAAGTCGATAACCGAACCGTAATACTCGTACGGCAGATCGCTCTTGGGGGTGGGTCCGTAATACGCGACACGCATGCCGCACGCGACGACACGGCTCGCTATCTCGCGCCCGATCCCGCCCATGCCCACGATTCCACAGAGCTTTCCGCCGATCTTCGTACCGAGCGGAAACTTGTTTGTAGTCCACTCTCCCGCCCGTATGAAGCGGTCTGCCTCTGCGATGCGTCGCGCGACACCCAGAAGCAGGCCTAACGCAGCATCTGCGACGCAACCATTGAGGACGTTTGGCGTGTTCGTGACGGCGACTCCACGGCTTGCCGCCGCTTGCAGATCGATCGGGTCAACGCCTACCCCAAAGCTTGCGATTAGTTTCAGATTTGGAAGCGACTCAATCAGCATCTTGTCTGCGCCGATCGCGCCGCTCGTCGCGAGGACTTCAAAGCGCGTTCCATGTTCGGACAGAAATGCCCTGCTGTCCGATTGCTCCCATAGTCTTGATGTCGCATAGGCGCCTTCGAGGCGCTGCATCAGACCAGGATGCAAGGGTCCCGCGATCAGCACATCGATCGGGCGATTGAGGGATTCGGTTGCGGTATTTGTCATTGCAGGAATCACGATTGGTTTGGTTGTAGTTCACAACGTTAGGTACGTTCTGCGGCGGCCGATTGTTGCCCACGATGCAGGACCTTCCAAAGCTGGCTGATCGTCATCACGGCCAACGGCACGCCGAGCGCGAAATACGAGCTGTCGACGCCGTACGGGTTGCCCGCGATGAACCACGAGATCGTTGCGATAATCGATAGGACGATGCCCGCCATCGCGCCTCTGGGCGTACCGAAGCGAGGTGCGTAGAAGCACAGGAGGATCATCACGGCGAGCGTGGCCCGGAGCGACTTGCCGAGAAATGCGATGAGCAGGATCTTGCTCGCAAAAAGCGCCAGGACCAGAGGAATCAAGCCGATGACAACGGTGCTGATCCGAATGAAACGCACTGACGAGCGATCGTCACGTTGACCTTTGAAATGCGGTTCATAAAAGTCTCGCAACAGCAGTGTGCCTGATGCGATGGTGCTAGCCGATATACCTCCGAATAGCGCTCCGGCCAGTCCGATGACAACGATGCTCGCAGCAAAAGGAGGCATGTGAGCAATGAGCACCGGGAAAGCATCGATTGATTTGATTCCCGGATACAGCATTGCGCTACACACGCCGATCAACGCAACGATCACGCCAAAAGGAATCATCAGCGCGGCGACGTAGTAACACGCGCGTCGCGCACCTTTGTCGTCGGGTGTGGTGACAATGCCCTGGATGACGTACTGGGTCGCAAAAATGGACCCTATTCCAGCAATCATCCACGCGATGATCTGCGATAGTCCTACCCCGGTCGGGTCGAACATGCGTGCGGGAAGTGCGCTGCGCAGGTGGTCGTAGCCTCCGGACTGCGAGAGCGCAAATGCAAGTGCGAGCACGATGCCCAGATATTTGATGATTGCGTTCAGCGTGTTCGTGTAGATCACCGAGCGAAAGCCGCCGACCGTCACGAAGAAGATGGCGACGAGGCCGACAATCACGGTAGCGATGCCGCGGTCGATGTGCATGACCGCGCCGAGAACTGCGCCGCCACTTGCATACAGCGCGACCGCGACGACATTCAGCGAAAATATCGTCAATACGGACGCGGCGTACCGCACGCCTTTACCATACATCTGCTCCAGAATGGCTGAGATGGTGTTCAACTTCGTGCGACGATAACGGCCAACGAGCAACACGCCCAGCAGCAGAAACCCCATCGACAGAGCGACGAGATTCCATCCAGCAGAGATGCCATCCTCGAAGCCCTTCTGCGCCGTCCCGATGCTGACCGAGCTTCCGATGAACTCCGATAACATCAACGCCGCAATGAGCCACGGAGCAAAGGATTTGCCGCCCTCGGTGAAGCCCGCGCTGCTGGAAGCATGCCGGCGGACGCTAAAGCCCATGAATGCGACAAGCGCGAAGTACAGCGCCGTGACGCCAATGATCAATGCAGTACGTGTTAGCACTTTCTGTGCTCCAATATGAAAGCGTGACAACTGTGGGCAGCCGCTCTTTTTGCGCAGGTCCGGATGCGCATGCACACCGTGCGGGTGCATGGGGCTTTGCCAGGTCGAATTACCGGGCTAGTCGGCTCTCGCGAATAACCGCGCCTTTAGTCTCTCGAACCTCAGGCAATAGCGCAGTGCCAAGACCTGGGTCCGTCGGCGCCAGAGCAATACCGTCTCGAATGACCGGCAAACGGTCGACGATATCGGGATACCAGCTCGCGAGTGATGCTCGTACAACTTCTTGAAAGATTGCTGTGGGGGCGTGAAGAGAAAGGTGCAGGCCGGCCATCAGCGCAACGGGACCCGTGCAGTCGTGTGGAGCAAGCGGTCTCGCATAAGCCTCGGCCAGTGCGGCGATCTTGCGCCCCTCGCTCAGTCCGCCGCACCAGGTCAGGTCGAGCATCACGACATCGAGCGCGTCCGCGGCCAGGATGTCGCGAAAGCTTTTTACTCCCGCGAGGTTTTCGCCGCCGCAGATCGGGGCCCGCGTCTGCCGACGCAGGTCGGCCACGGCGCTGAAGTTGTCCATCTTGGCGATGGGATCCTCGACCCAAAGCACATCGAACTCCGCGAGCGCATCGCAGATTCTCGCTGCAGCGCGCGAGCTCCAGAGACTGTGCAGCTCGCACATGATCTCGATCCGATCTCCGACCGCCCTTCTGATTTTTCGAAACGGCTCGACCCCGGTATTCAAGTCGACGAGGCTGATGTGATCGGGACTATTCATCGCAAAGTCGTCGAACGGCCAAATCTTCATCGCCCGATAACCTTCGTCCAAAAGACTTTCGGCTAGCGCGCCTGCATCGCGCATGAACGCGAACTGGTCGTCGTACGGTCCCGCGCTTCTTCCGTCCGAATCAACGATGCGGCGCGCACCTTGGGCGGTATTGAAGTCGTATCCGGCGCACGTGTTGTAGACGGGAATCTGTCCGCGCATCGCACCGCCGAGCGCCACATGCACAGGCACACCCGCGCGTTTGCCCGTCAGATCCCATAGCGCAATATCGACCGCGCTCGCTGCCCGCACTTCTGCGCTGCTGCTGTTGAACCCGACGTACGAGCCCATCAGCTCATGCGCAATCGCGGTGACATGCTCAGCGGAGCGCCCCAATATCGCGGGCGCGACTAGTACAACATCACCTAAATAGCTTTAATAATTAGGCACGTTAATTATCGGGTTGCAAATACGGCTCCAGGAGCGT
>NZ_FCOL02000136.1 GCF_001544515.1 Caballeronia terrestris | reverse complement strand
GCTTTCTTTGCTTACTTTCTTTGCAGCAGCAAAGAAAGTGAGTCCCGCCCCGGACAGGGGCAGAGCAAATAGACCGAAAAGAAAACAAGTTCCATAGGAGCCTAAGCGCATCAAACGGTGTAAACAAGCCCACCCCGAGCACCCGAGCGCCAGCGAAAGCCCATGCATACCTCAGCCCAACCCGACGCCAATACACCCGCGCCCATCGTTCTAAGAGTCGCCGGCATCGGCAAGACGTATGTCGAACCGGTACTGTCCGGCGTCTCGCTCGACCTCCGCGCAGGCGAAGTCCTCGCGCTGACGGGCGAGAACGGCGCGGGCAAGAGCACGCTGTCGAAGATCGTCGGCGGGCTTGTTACGCCCACGACCGGCACGATGACGCTCGCAGGCGGCGCCTACGCGCCGGCTTCGCGCAAGGACGCCGAAGCGCTCGGCGTGCGGATGGTGATGCAGGAGCTGAACCTGCTGCCCACCTTGTCGGTCGCGGAAAACCTGTTTTTGAACCGGCTGCCGCAAAAAGGCGGCCGTTTCGGCTGGATCGACCGGCGCGTACTGCGTGACAACGCGCGGCACGCAATGGCGCAAGTGGGGCTCGATGCAATCGATCCCGACACGCCCGTCGGCGCGCTCGGGATCGGGCATCAGCAAATGGTCGAGATCGCGCGCAATCTGATCGGCGATTGCCGCGTGCTGATCCTCGACGAGCCGACCGCGATGCTCACCGCGCGCGAAGTCGATCTGCTCTTCGAGCAGGTCGGACGGCTGAAAGCGCGCGGTGTCGCGCTCGTCTATATCTCGCACCGGCTGGAAGAATTGAAGCGCATCGCCGAGCGCGCGGCCGTGCTGCGCGACGGCCGGCTCGTGCATCTTGGCGACATGGGCGAACTCACCAGCGACCGGCTCGTCACGCTGATGGTCGGGCGCGACGTCGGCGAGCGGATCGATCTGGGCGAGCGGCGCATCGGCGAGGTCGCGCTGAAGGTGGAAGGCATGACGCGCGGCAACGTCGTGCGCGACGTGTCGTTCGACGTGCGCGCGGGCGAGATTTTCGGCGTGAGCGGGCTGATCGGCGCAGGGCGCACCGAGCTGATGCGGCTTATCTACGGCGCGGACACGGCCGATGCGGGCGTCGTCAAGCTCGCGCGCGGATCGGGAACGCTTCAGGCCGTGAAGATCGACTCGCCGTCGGACGCGGTGAAAAACGGCATCGCGCTCATCACCGAGGATCGCAAGGGCGAAGGGCTGCTACTGCCGCTGCCGATCGCCGCGAACATTTCGCTCGGCAACATCGGCGAGGTGGCGCGGCATGGAATCGTCGATGCGAAGCGGGAAGCCGCGCTCGCGCAGACGCAGATCGACGCGATGCGCATTCGCACGTCGGGCCCCGCGCAAGCAGTGTCGGAACTGTCGGGCGGCAACCAGCAGAAGGTGGTGATCGGCCGCTGGCTCGCGCGCGACTGCATGGTGCTGCTGTTCGACGAACCGACGCGCGGCATCGACGTCGGCGCGAAGTTCGACATCTACGGCCTGATGGGCGCGCTCGCGCGGGAAGGACGCGCGCTCGTGGTCGTATCGAGCGACCTGCGCGAACTGATGCTGATCTGCGACCGGATCGGCGTGATGTCAGCGGGACGCATGACAAGCGTGTTCACACGCGAAAACTGGACGCAGGACGCGCTCCTCGCCGCTGCTTTCGCGGGCTACGCGAACCGCGAGGCGATCCTGCACGAACCGCTGGAACCCGATGCTAAAGCGCCGGATTCCCACACTTTGGAGCATTGAATGTCAGGCCAGCCGAGCGGGACCGATTTGCAGACCGAGCCGCCGAAGGCAGCGAAGGCGGTGGGCACGCGGCTCGGTTTTTCGAATTACCTCGGCCTGTTAGGCGCGCTGATCGCGATGATCGCGCTCTTTTCGGTGCTGAGCACGCACTTCCTGACCTACGACACGTTCAGCACGATCGCGAACCAGATTCCCGATCTCGTCGTGATGTCGGTGGGGATGACGTTCGTGCTGATCATCGCGGGGATCGATTTGTCGGTGGGATCGGTGCTGGCGCTGGGGGCGGGCGTGGTGAGCGTCGCGGCGCTGAAGTGGCACTGGCCCGCGCTGCCCGCCGCGTTGCTCGGACTCGCCGCCGCCGCGCTGACCGGCACGTTGACGGGCGCGGTGACGGTGGCGTGGCGGATTCCGTCGTTCATCGTGTCGCTCGGCGTGCTCGAAGCGGCGCGCGGGCTCGCGTATCAGTTGACCAATTCGCGCACGGCCTACATCGGCGATGCGTTCGATTTTTTCTCGAATCCGATCGCTTTCGGCATTTCCCCTGCATTTTTGATCGCAGTTGCCGTAATGATAGTGGCGCACCTCGTTTTGACGCGGACCGTCTTCGGGCGCTATCTGGTCGGCATCGGGACGAACGAGGAAGCCGTGCGGCTCGCGGGCGTGAATCCGCGGCCGTACAAGGTCATCGTGTTCGCGCTGATGGGCGCGCTGTCCGGGCTCGCCGCGCTGTTCCAGATTTCGCGGCTCGAAGCCGCCGATCCTAACGCGGGCGCCGGGCTGGAATTGCAGGTGATCGCAGCGGTCGTGATCGGCGGGACGAGCCTCATGGGCGGACGCGGCTCGGTGATCAGTACGTTTTTCGGTGTGTTGATCATCTCGGTGCTGGCGGCGGGGCTCGCGCAGATCGGCGCGAACGAGCCGACCAAGCGCATCATCACGGGCGCGGTTATCGTGGTCGCGGTCGTGCTGGATACGTATCGGAGCCGGCGGCGGCGCGGTTGAGCGCCTTTAAAAACAATTGGAGCCGGCACGGGGCAGGACACAAAGCCGGCGAGGACGAGACACAAGGCGACACAGAAAACACGAAACGCCAACAGAGCGGGCAACCGGACGGGGCGCATCGACGGCCATGCGCGGCAACGCTGACAAGCGAACGCGGATTCAACTCGGGCGTACCGGTAGCCCCCCCATCAAAAAAAGCAGGAAGTCGGAAGAAGGACCAGGTATGGCGACGATCAAAGACGTGGCAGCCATTGCAGGGGTGTCGTTCACCACGGTATCCCACGTAGTGAACAATTCGCGGCCGGTGTCGGCCGATGTACGGGCGAAAGTCGAGCGCGCGATCCGCGAGCTGGACTACGTGCCGTCGGCGGTCGCGCGCTCGCTGAAGGCGCGCTCGACGGCGACGATCGGCCTGCTCGTGCCCAATGCAACCAACCCCTATTTTGCGGAACTGGCGCGCGGCGTCGAGGACGGGTGCGCCAAGAACGGCTATTGCGTGTTCTTCTGCAATTCCGACGACGATCCCGCCAAGCAGCGCAACTATCTGCGCGTGCTGCAGGAAAAACGCATCGACGGGCTCGTGATCGCTTCGGCGGGCGAGGATGCCGTGCTTGCGCAGAGTCTCGCGCACTCGCGCGAGCCGCTCGTGATCGTCGATCGCAATATCGAGGGCATTTCCGCCGATCTCGTGCAGATCGACCACGAAAAGGGCGCATATCTCGCAACCAAGCATTTGCTGCAGCTCGGGCATTCGGAGATTGGCTGCATCACGGGGCCGGTCTCGACGGCGGTCAGCGCGATGCGCGTGCACGGCTTCATCCGCGCGATGGCCGAACGCGGCATCGAGATCGAGCCGAACGCGATCGTCGAAAGCGATTTTTCGGCGACGGGCGGGTATGCGGCGGCGTCGCAGTTGTTCGACACGCTCAAGCCGAGCGCGATCTTCGCGTGCAACGACATGATGGGCATCGGCGCGTTGCGGGCGGCGGCGGAGCGCAAGATCAGCGTTCCGGGCGACTGCTCGATCATCGGTTTCGACGACGTGGAACTGAGCCGCTATACGTATCCGGCGCTCTCGACGGTCGGGCAGTCGGTGCGCGCGCTCGGCGAGATGGCCGCGCAGACGCTCATCGACCGGATCATGGGCAAGATTCCGTCGAACACGCGGCGGCGCGTCGTCGCGCCGCGCCTCATCTGGCGCGAATCGACGGCGGTCGTTTCGGAAACGCGGCGGCCGAAGCGGCGGGGCGCGCGAAAGGCGTGAGGTGGCGGGTGCCGACTTCGTAGTGGCGCGGCGAGAGCAAGGCGTGAGTTGCAAACGCGCCTGGTCGGGCGTTTGCTGCAAAAGGCGCGGCATCGAAAGTCTAGTTGGGTGGGGCAGGGCGTCAAAGGCCTCGGTTCGAGCAATGCTCGGGCGCCGTTTGTGAGCGTTTTTGACCGCAGGGCTTGCGCAAATCGGGCGCCGGCGGCAAGGTTGATGCCCTCATTTCAAGATAGGGCGCGAAAGACATGAGCCCTCCGGCGAGCGGCTTGCGAACCAGCCGAGAGCGGTTTGCCAGGGCGCATGGCGCCGGGCATTTCGCTGACGCGATGAAACCGCCCCGAACCCACCTTCCAACGAGACAGCCCATGACCACATCTTCCACTTCCACCGAGCGCCTCGGCCGCGTCGTCGTCGCCGGCAGCCTGAACATGGACCTCGTCGCGCGCGCGCCGCGCCTCCCCAAGCCGGGCGAAACGCTCGCAGGCCACGCTTTCGCGCAAGTGCCGGGCGGCAAGGGCGGCAACCAGGCGGTCGCGGCAGCCCGGCTCGGCGCGAATGTCGCGATGCTCGGATGCGTCGGCGACGACCCGAACGGCGCGACACTGCGCGCAGGGCTCGAAGCGGAATCGATCGATTGTGCGGCGTTGGGCACGAGCGCATCGGCGCCGACGGGCGTCGCGCTCATCATCGTCGACGACGGCAGCCAGAACGCGATCGTGATCGTCGCGGGCAGCAACGCCGATGTCACGCCCGCCACGATCGAACAGCATGAATCGCTGCTCGCCGCCGCCGATGTCATCGTCTGCCAGCTCGAAACCCCGCCCGACGCGGTGCGCGCCGCGCTTGCGGCCGGCCGCCGCCTCGGCAAGATCACAATCCTAAATCCGGCGCCCGCCGCGAGCACGCTACCCGCCGACTGGTTTCCGCTCGTCGACTACCTGATCCCGAACGAACTCGAAGCGGCGACGCTCTCCGGCATCGACATCGCCACCCCTGACGACGCCCGCCGCGCCGCTGCCGCACTGCGGCAAAAAGGCGCCCGCAACGTGATCGTGACGCTCGGTTCGCAGGGCGTTTTCGCGCTGCTGGAAGGCGGCGACGGTGAGCACTTGACCGCGCCGAAAGTTCAGGCGATCGACACCACCGCCGCCGGCGACACCTTTATCGGCGGCTTTGCGGCCGAACTCGCGCGCGGCAGCGCGGTCGCGTCGGCGATCGTTTTCGGACAACGCGCAGCGGCGCTCGCCGTGACACGCGAAGGCGCGCAGCCATCGATTCCGCATCGCAGCGAAATTACGGCGTAATCTTTCTTCAATGACGGCTTAAAACGAACGATTGTTCACCCGTTATTTCGTCAGACGAAAAATTTTCCTAAAGAGCTTGCGAGCGCACGCCGTAATCCGGTGGTAAGCGGGACGCCAGAAAGCGCCGCTTCGGCGGCTGTTCTCAGCCGCCGATCCATTCGGCCCTCATCCGGCTACGTTCTCGATTCGTTCGCTGCGCTTCGGCATCAAGGAAAATCATGACAAAGAGTTTGACGATCAAGGCGCGCCTTGGCATCACGATGGCCTTTCTGGGCGCTCTGCTCATTGCGATCGGCGGCCTCGGCCTAGTCGGCATGAGCCGTTCCAACGACGCATTTCTCGACACTTTCTCGAATCAGATGCCGAGCGCGATCGCGGTCGGCAACACCGAACTCTACGCGGCGCGCGAGCGCCTCGTCTTCGATCGCGCGGCGCTGCTCGTCGGCACGGGCGAGGTCGCGGCGACGGTCGATCGTGCGCGCCAGATGCGCGGCCGCGCCGACGCGTACTGGAAGGAATATTTGTCGCATCCGCAAAGCCCGACCGAAAAGCAGCTCGCCGATGCCGCGCTCGCCCGGCGCGTGGAACTGCAAAAACGCGTCGACGCGGGCCTGGAAGCCATCGCGGCCGCAGACCAGACGCGCATCGTGACCGAAGCCAAGGCGATGCAGGCGGCCTACAACGAACTGTCGACGGCCAATGACGCGCTGCGCAAGGAACTCACCGATTCGGCCCGCGCCGGCTACGACGAAGCCCAGCGGACCTTCAGTCTGTTCCGCACGATCAGCCTGACGGCGATCGCGCTCGGCCTTGCCGCGGCAGGCTTCGCGTGGTTCGCGCTGCGCCGCGCCATCGCACGTCCGCTCGACGAGGCGCTCGGCCACTTCGAGGCAATCGCTGCCGGCGACCTGCGCCACAAGGTGAGCGTTACGCGCCGCGACGAAATGGGCCTGCTGCTCGAAGGGCTCTCGAAGATGCAGGCGAGCCTCGTCACGACGGTCGAGACGGTGCGCTCGGGCAGCGAATCGATCGCCTCGGCGACGAAGGAAATCGCGGCGGGCAATATCGATTTGTCGTCGCG
>NZ_FCOL02000135.1 GCF_001544515.1 Caballeronia terrestris | reverse complement strand
TCTGAGCCGCGGCGTAACCTACCTCAAGCTTAATCCGCGTACCTTGAGGTGCGGCAGGTCCATACATGATGTCTAGCAATGTATGTGGAGAACGTTGACAAGAAGTCGACCTCACAGCCAACAGGACGACGCTCGATCTTGCCCGCGCGAGCGCGGTAAACCCGAACATTTGTCCAATGTATGACTGACGCGCCGGAGCCGAAGCCACCTTTTTCTAGACGCAATTGCATCTGTGGCTCCGGCGGGGCCCGGTATCCGCACAGGGAAAGGAGTGTTATGTCGATTGCGCTCGATCTGTCTTCTGACCTTCATCGGTTCGCAAACACGCTCCATCGTCCCATGTGCGACCTTCTTGGCTGCACGTGGCCCGTCGTGCTCGCCGGCATGGGCGGCGTCTCACGCGCGGAGCTTGTCACTGCGGTGACGGTTGCCGGCGGCTTCGGCTTTCTAGGCATGGTGCGTGAGCCGACCTCTCTGATTTTGAAGGAAGTCCGAGAAGTTCGCGCCGGCACAGATCGCAAGTTCGGCGTCAACCTGATTCCCGCTGCGACGCCCGTCGATTTGCTCGACGCTCAAATCGCCACCTGCATCGAAATAGGCGTCCCGGTCGTGGCGCTTTTTTGGGACGTCATTCCCGCGATTGTCCGGCGGCTGCGCGATGCCGGCATTACGGTCGCCTATCAGATCGGCTCGATCGAAGAGGCACGCTCGGTCGAAGCCGCGGGCGTAAATTTCCTGATTGTCCAAGGCCGAGAGGCTGGCGGGCACGTGCGTGGCACCCAACCCCTGGCGGTGCTGCTGCCAGAGGTCGTCGCGGGCACGCGGCTTCCTGTCCTTGCGGCCGGCGGCATCACCGAAGGCGCAGATGTCGCGACCGCCCTCTCCCTCGGCGCGCAGGGCGTCGTCCTCGGCACAGCGATGATTCCGACTCGCGAGTCCTTTGCGCACAGTTACCACAAGCAGCGCATTGTCGATGCAGGCGAGCACGAGACACTTCTGACGGACTCGTTTCATATCAACTGGCCCAAGGGCGCTCGGGTGCGCGTGCTGGCCAATAGCGTCACGCGCGGGGAGCGCGGCGACCCCTTCGGCGCTTGCGGCACGAACGGCACGGAAAGCACAGTGATCGGCGAAGAGGAAGGACGGCCGATCTATCTGTTTAGCACCGATTCGCCACTGCGTTCAATGACGGGCGACTTCGAAGCAATGGCACTGTACGCCGGAACGGGCGCGGAACGCATCAGCGACATAACGGGAGCAGCTACGCGCCTACACCAGATCGTCTTGCAGGCCGGCGCGCTTCTCGACCCAGGCGTTGCATCCGTGCTCGACAGGAAGGAATCAGCCATTGCCCTGTCGGAGCACATGGGTGACGAGCGACATAGAACCACTGGCCGTCACGCGCTACTGGCGACACTGAACGAACTGCTGGAGGCCGAGCGCGCCGGCGCACGGGTGGCGTCTCAAATGGTCGTTGAAATCGCCGAACCATCACTAAAGCAGATGATGATCGCCGTCCGGCAAGACGAGGCGCGCTGGTGCGGCGTGCTGACAAAGGCGATTCAGTCGCTGGACGGGTCGCCATCGCGGCGCACCGGTGCCTTTTATGAGAAAGCTATGGCCGTCGCAGATCTGTGGCAGCGCATGGCATTCCTAAATCGAGGCCAGGCGTGGGTCGTGCGCAAGCTCCATGCGCTGCTGCCCGGCGTCGACGAAAAACAACTCCGCGCCGAACTCACCGCGATGCTAGCGTCGCACCAAGAAAACATTAGGCTCGTCGAGAGACAACTCGAGGCTGCGACTGGCGGCGCTCCGCCAGGCAGCGCATAGCGACCTTGCGAAGCAGGACTCGCTTGACCACCGAAATGACGGAGGATCAGATGCTTTGGGATAAACGGCTGGCGCAATGGGCTGCCGAAGTGCGCGCCGGCGTCAACATGCCAGCACGGCTGGCACTGTGGGATGGTCAGTCGTTTGACCTTGGCGACTTCAGGCAGCCGGCCGTCACCTTGCACGTGAAGTCGCCCGCGGCGATGCCACTGTTGCTCGACCCGAACCTCGATAATCTCGGCGTCGCGTATGTTCAGGATAAAATCGACGTCGAAGGAAAGCTGAGCGATATCATTGAGATCAGTTACGGGCTTGCCAAAACCGTCGCCAATGCGCCGGGTCAGTGGCAGCGTCTTGCGCGGCGTGTCACGCACTCGAGGGCGTCGGACAAGCAATCGATCCAGTATCACTACGATGTTTCGAACGATTTCTATGGATTGTGGCTCGACCCCGGGATGGTCTACTCGTGCGCTTATTTCGAAAATGGCGATGAAGATCTCGCAACCGCGCAACAGAAAAAGATCGATCATATCTTGACCAAGATCCAGCTCCAGCCGGGGCACACACTGCTCGACATCGGCTGCGGCTGGGGTGCGCTCGTGATTCGAGCCGCGCAAAAATTCGGCGCGCGTTGCGTCGGGATTACGCTGTCCAGAAACCAATACGACTGGGCTAACGAATGCGTGAAAGCCGCCGGCCTCGCGGATCGCATCGAGATTCGTTTGCAGGACTATCGCGACGTTGACGGACGGTTCGACCGGATTACAAGCGTTGGCATGTTCGAGCACGTGGGACGCGCGAATCTATCAGGGTACTTTGCGCGCGTTCAAAGCCTACTGGCCGACGATGGTGTCATCATGAATCACGGGATTACTTCGACGGACCCTGGCGGTGACGAAACCTCACACGGCAGCCCGTTCATCGAAAAGTACGTGTTTCCGAACGGCGACTTGCCCCACCTCAGCCTCGCGCTGAACGCCATGCAATGCGGTGGACTGGAAGCGTTCGACGTGGAAAACCTCCGCCGTCACTATGCCAGAACGCTTCGTATATGGAGCGACAACTACGAAGCACAAAGTATGAGACTGCACGCGCTCGTCGACGAGGAGAAGTATCGGATCTGGCGCATTTATCTCGCCGGCTGCGCCTATGCGTTCGAGAACGACGAGGTTGCCATCTTCCAGATCGTTGGCCGCAAGGCAGGCCGCAGTGCAGCCACCCTCCCGTGGTCACGCCGTTACATTTATTGATTTTCCCGCCTTCACACCAAAAGGGCTGGCCGCGAAGCAGACTGCAAAACACGCTCGCCGTCTATCGAGGGGCTACGGACGCACCAGGTCAGCGAGATGAGCAACATTCACCCAAGTAGCACTGGCCTTGATTTGGAGCGCGATGCCTTTATGCGGCCTGGCGCTTGAACAGGGATTGAGCATCGGCAGCAGCTTAACGAACTCCTGCACATTGTCGACGCACTGCAGCTGCCAGACTCCCACCACGTTGCGATGCCCGACAAATGGAAGGACGGCGAGGACGCGATGATCTCGCTCAATCATTTCAATCAGCTCGATTTAAGGGAGAGGCCGCAATCGCGGAAAACTCCACAGCTTGGCGCTGAGCGGCCCCGTCTCCCGCTTACGTCGAAGGCATACAAGTACGTGTTGCGAAATCAATAGCATTCCGCTTAACAACGTCCAGATACATGCGAGGGATGATCGCTACAGGCGTCCACGCACGACAGGTAACTACATACCAGGTTGCATTACATCATGTCGTGATACATAATTTGAACAGTTCTTAGCGAACGGAGGCACAAATGGACTATCTATCGATCTCAGCGGCCGCTCTAAGTTTGATCGGCGCCGGTGCCGCAGCCACATACGCCTTTGCATGCTGCATGCCGTTGTCCGCTCTCGTAGTTGCGCAAGAGCATGGCAGGTTTGCAGGGCTAGCACGGCCCGACCCGGACAGGCTGCCACACCAGCTCAGCGACTCCTCACCGCCGGCGCGGGCTGAGTGCTAACGAGACGCCGCAGAGCTTGATGCTGCGGCATTGGGGCGCAATTGCCCCGGGAGGATATCGCGTTGATGAATCAGGATGACGACATATGCCTGCGTCGGCGCGCCGGTCAGTTGGCGTTTTCCATCTGGCCGTGCGAGGCAAGACATCGCCCTCCTGCACACCATTCTCATGAACGGCTGCTAATGTATCTCCGCGTCGTCTGGCTTGCTACCCGCGCGAGGCGGCGAGGCCAAAATAAGCGTCTTTGCCGCGCTGTCGAGATCACTGTCAGATATTGAGGCAAGATCGTCGACGTGCTCGTCTATGGGAATCGCGTGGGCGTGCACGCACGGGTAAATGGAACGCGATTGCGATCTCTTGTTGGAATTCCATCGACTTCCAAGTCAGTTGATTTCGTCGTTCATTCGTTCGCGAGATTCATGACGGGTGTATCGCCAGGACCTGTCATCGGTAGGACTGGCCGAGGTCGTTTCAGCAGATCTGGCGAGTTGCCGCAGTCGTCGGCATGACGCCTCGGAGACCTGCGGTAGTGCTCCAAATAATCACATCCAAGACTGACTACTGTTGGGAGACAAAAATTGCTTAGCCTGCACGAATTCGCTGCTCTCATGCTCGTCCGCGACGCGCTCGATCAGTCAGAACTGAGCGCCGACGATCTGGAAGCACTGCTCGGCCGCCATCTCGTCACCCGTGAGACGCTCGCTTCCGGATGCCAGCGACTTCATCTGACACGCGATGGTCGATTGATGCTCGACGCAGTGTCGCGCATTCCGCTGATTGTATAACCCAGTTCAATGGATCGTCGGACCGAAAGCGCCGTTGACAGCTGTAAGACCCGTAACTCACAACGAGGCCCCGAATGACCATAACGCGGCAAAGCGCTATGACCGCTTCGCCATGATCTAGCAG
Organism: Caballeronia terrestris; assembly: GCF_001544515.1. Classification (GTDB taxonomy): domain Bacteria; phylum Pseudomonadota; class Gammaproteobacteria; order Burkholderiales; family Burkholderiaceae; genus Caballeronia; species Caballeronia terrestris. Next base: position 1,704 of record NZ_FCOL02000135.1, on the reverse strand, counting down.
AGGCCTCCCTCACAGATCCAGGCACTGTTTTGAAGGGATCTCCTTTACCGTCGATCGCTGCGTGTGGCTCGAATACCAGACCGAGGTTAGCCCGCCTTCCTTCGGCACATTATTGCCACGATATCCGATTGCGTGAGCATTCCAACTAACTTATTGTCGTCGAGCACCACTGGGATGTGATGATGCCCTCGAGCGGTGAAGCGGGGGATCACCTCTGCTACTCTGGTCGCCGCATTAACTGTAGTCACTTCAGTCGACATCACGCTGCGAACCGGTAACCGTCTCCTTTCCCGTTCCGCGGCCTCGATCGCGCTGCGTTCCACAGCAACGCCGCGGACGCTCGGGTGAAGCGGCTGAAGATCCGCGCGCGTGACGACGCCAATCAGGCGACCTCTCGTGTCGATCACGGGCAGCAATTTGACTCGCCGTTTATCGAGCAGATTAAGTGCGCTACCAATAGTTTGATCATCAGTGACGCTCGTAACGGGAACCTGCATCACCTCCACGCAGGTCATTTCCATCAGTCTCCTGAAGAACACTTGCTGTTCGAGCTGCTCGCGAAGCAGCGCCACACGGTCTGAGTCCGCCGCCGGCGTACACGTCTCATCCAGGAAAGAATGACCGACGTCGAGTTGTGCCGCGGCACGACGAACACCCGTCAGCCACCTTGTAAAATTGGAAGATACGGCCATGATTACCCTCGTCCAACTGCGCTAGGATAAACGTATCACACCATGATACGCTCAGCTGATGCGTATTAAGCGAAATGCGATCAGCGTTTTCCCGAAGACGATTGGCGCCGGCCGGTACTGGGCGCCAGTACGTCACTGCAGAGGTCGGCTAGGCCAATGCTGCCAACAGGCAACGGCCTTCGGAGTGCATCGCATGACTCAAAGAGCCCTGAGAAGAAGATGAGAGATCGCTATCAACGTAGCGCCGCCGAAATCCGGATGGACTTCAGAATTTTGACGGTCCAAACGATACCTGCGTCTATTTTGCTGGAAAAACTCGGCCGGCTTCGGACCGAAGTGCATCAAGGTGTTGCCACATCGGATCGTAACACCGCCGTATTGAATGAATATCTTCAGCTCCTCGCCGATATCGAGCGGTGGTCGCGAGGCCGAGGCGAGGATCGTTGACCCCTACTATAAGCACGCCTGGACCCTGGATGACAAACTCGATGAGCGCCGACTAGCGCGTCTACGCTTTGTCGTCGCCTCAAATATAATCGAAGCGTTGTCCTTGCTCTTATTCGTGGGACGCGCTCGCGCATTGGGCGTCTCGCGCAGTTGAGCTGCGAAACCGCCACGGCGATAGCAAGGGCGAGCGCGTACACAGGAGATCCGCAATGGCCTTGACCCCAAAGCAGACCGAGATCATCAAGTCGAGCGCGCCAGTTCTCAGCGAGCACGGAATGACGGTGGTGACACGGTTCTACCACCGCCTCTTTGAACATCACCCCGAGCTCAGAAATCTTTTCAACCACGCCAACCAGCGATCCGGTGGACAGTCGGAGGCGCTGGCGCATGCCGTTTGGGCATACGCCTCTATCATCGACAATCTCGCCGCGCTCGGACCAGCCGTCAAGCGTATATCCCAGAAGCATGCCAGCCTTGGCGTGCAGCCGGAGCACTATCCTATCGTGGGTGAGCACCTGCTTGCCGCAATGGGCGAGACGCTGGGTGACGCCTTCAGCGGTGAGAT
>NZ_FCOL02000134.1 GCF_001544515.1 Caballeronia terrestris | reverse complement strand
AGCGTCTTGTCGAGCGCTTCGAGCAGGCGATGATGGCCGCGGTCGTTGCCCTGGAATGCGTGGATCGTGCCGGCGAGATCGGGGAAGCTCTTCAGGTATTCGCTGTCCTCGAAGTCGTGACGGCGCATTGCGGGCGGGAAGCGCAGCACTTCCGCGCGCTGATCGGCGCCGAGCAGCGTGATGACCTTGTTCAGGCGATCGACCACATCTTCGAACACTTCACTGCGGCCATAGAGACCGTTCTCTCCGGTATCGATCAGGATGCCGGCTTCGATCAGGCGATCGCGCAGGGTCGGATCGGATGCGACAGACGACGTTTGTCCTTCGGCCTGCATCAGCACGGCCGGTTCGGTAGGCATGTTCATTTTTAGTTTGTCCCCGTTACTGCAGTGCGCTGCGCGAGCAGCAGATTGGCCGTGTTCAATTCGATGCGGTCGTTGCTGATCATCAGCGGCGCCGACATGAGGTCGCGAAGATGACGCCCCACGCTGTAGTCGCTGTCGTTTTTGTAACCTGCCATGCCGCAAATCATCAGCGCTTCCTGCACGACCTGAAACGCCGATTGCGAGATCGCAAGCTTGAGCATGTTCAAGTCGGCGGCCAGCCCGATCGACGCGCCAAGCGGCATGTCGACCTGGTCGCTTCCGATCGCCTGCCGTGCGACGCGTTCCGCGTTCGCTTCAGCAACCGCCTGGAGCGAAGCCTTCAGGCGAGCCTGCATCATGCGGTGCATCGTGACGGCTTGTACGAGACGCGATGCCGAGGGCGGCAGCGCGCCGGGCTTGCCGCGCGCCTGATTGCGGAAGAACTGATGCGCGCGATTCACGGCATCGCCGGCGATGCCGATCCATACCGAAGCCCACAGCGTGTGCGATACCGGCAGCATGCTTTCATCCGCGATCTTCGCGAACGGCGCCGGCAGGATTTGCTCCGCGATGCCCTGCGCAGTGAGTCGATGGCCTTCGCTGCACGTTCCGCGCATGCCGAGCGTGTCCCACGTGCCGCGTCGCTCCAGCGTGAACGTATCGCGTGGAGCTACGATCAGCACCTGATCGGAAGGCGGCGCATCCGGATGACGGCGTGCCGTGACGAGGATGCAGTCCGCGTGCGCGCCATACGAAATGGTCGGCGCAAGCTTCTCGATGCTGAAGGCACCGTCTACGAGATCGACTGCGCAAGCGCTCGTGCGCATGTTGCCGCCGATCGTCTCTTCCGAGGTCGCCGAAGCCAGCAGCAACTGCTCACCGGCGATGCGTGCGAGCAGATCGTGCTGCCATGCCACGTCGGCCGCATGATCGACAATGCACGCAACCTGGCTCTGGTGCATCGCATAGATCATCGCGGCCGATGCGCAACCTTGCGCCAGCACTTCGCAAAGACGCGCCACGCCATAGAGTTCGAGACCATCGCCGCCGAACGCGCGCGGGATCAACGCGGACAGCAGGCGTTCGTTGCGCATCGCGTCGAACGCTTCGTGCGGGAAGCGAGCTTCGCGATCCACCGCGCTCGCATGCGCAGCCGAAATCACGGCTACGCGACGGGCTGCGGCGAGCAGCGCGATTTCGTCACGCGTTGGCGGCTGTTGCGTGTGGACGTGCGTCACGCGCTCTGCCGCTGCGTGAAAAAACTCCGTACCAACATTCATGCCGCGGCCTGCAAGCGGCGCAGTTCGACGATCGATGCTGCCAGTGTATCGATGCTTGAGAAAAGGCGACGCGTAAGCATATGGTCGGGAATCTCGATGGCAAATTCGTCTTCGATGGCGAGCATCACATGCACGGTGGCAAGCGACGAGAGTCCCGCTGCATACAGGTCGTCGCTGTCGCTGAGCGTTTCTACAGCGACGTCAAGACGAGCGGATTCAGAAAGGATACGGCGCAGTTGTGTTTTCATAGTTGTCATCCCCGGGGTGGCCACCGACTCATTCATTCGGCTATTTTCGATCAAAGCGCCGCATGGATTCGGCTCGCGTTCGGCGCTTGCCTGTTGCCATTCGAATCCCGCGCTGACGCTCGAGGTGCTTAAAGCCAAGCTCCTCTTACAAGCGTCTTGGATTGTGACGTCGCGCTAGCGGCAAAAAATGTAGTTTCTAAGAATGTATTTAACAAATTCCAATGGTCATACGTCCGTGCGACTGCGTACGAAATCGGGGCACTCGCGTTCCATTGAGCATGGAGGTGGGCATCGACCAGCGTCGGTTCGACGCTTACGCTCTGCGCGAGCCACATGCTATGAAAGCCGCAGGGCACGGATTCTTCGGCGAATGCGTTTCCGGTTCTACCCGTCGATGGATGTTTGTTGAGTTCGCCAGAACTGCCCTGCAGACCGCGGCGATCTCAGAGCTTTTCGGTTATTACCAGTTAATGTGGCGCACAAAACATAACTGTTACTGGTTATTACGCACAATCCTTCCTGTCGGACAAATAAAACAAGCGCCACAAGGCGGCACCAAAAGCAGCCAGGCCATACGGGGAAGTCATGGAGCGGGACAACAACACGATGCCCTTCAAAGGGCACGTCATCGCAGTGTGTATTGGCGTATCGACCGTCGTGACGAGTGCATGGGCGCAAGACGCAGAGACGCCGCCGGCCATTCATGTCGATGTCGCCAACCAGGCTCAGCCGCTCATCTCGTTGCCGAGCACGCCGACGCCGAGCCCGGTCAACAAAACCGCTCCGTTGCCGGCCGCCAATGGCGCGCCACTCACGCCGCGCGGCACCGTGAACGCAGCGTCGTCGCTCGACAAGAGCGCAACGCTTGCCGACACGCCGCGCGCCCGCGCCGCGGACGTCAACAACCAGCAGCCGCTCGACGCTGCGCTTGGCGGCGTCGTCACCACCGACACGGTCACGCTCGCGGGTCAGGATTTCTATAACTGGTTCGCGCAGGCCTGGAGCGCAATCCCGCTCTCCGAGCGCTACATCATCTCGGTGCACGAGCGGCCTTCCGCGCGATATGGCAGCCTGGTCTGGGTGGAATACGGCCAGCGCCGCGTGTTCCAGGCGTTCCTGCCGATCGCTCGTTCTAACGTGCGGCGGGTGGCGGAAAGCGCGGCGCAAGTGGCTTTCCAGAATGTCATGCAGGCAGACCTGACGCGTCTGCTGTTCCGCGACGTCGACATGGCGACGGACGAACTCTAATAAAACGCAACGCCGCCAACTCCGGGAAATCACGATGAAAACGAATGCGCTTGTCAAACGCGCGGCGCTCGCCTGCGCGCTCTCAATCCAGATGGTCGCGGCTCACGCCACCGCGCTCGTCTACGAGCCGATCAATCCGAACTTCGGCGGCAGTCCACTGAACGGGCCGAATCTGCTCAACGAAGCGAACGCGCAGAACAAGTATAAGGACCCGTCGACCAGTGATTTTGGCACCAGCGGCCAGTCCACGCTCGACCAGTTCAACACGCAACTGCAGCAGGCGATTCTCTCGCGCGTCGCGTCGTCGATCTCGAGCTCGATCGTTGCCACCGACGGCACGCTGCATCCGGGCACGATCAACACGGGCAACTTCTCGATTTCGATCACGCAAGTCTCGGGCAACAACCTGCAAGTCACGACGACCGACAAGACCACGGGTGCAGCGACCACGTTCATCGTCGGCAACGGCCAGTAACCGAGAGCGATAAGAAATGAACAAGAATTCGGCGAAAACCGCCGCCCTGCGTGCGACTCTGGCTGCAATGATCTTCTCGATGGTGCTGCTCACGGGTTGCGTCACCCAGCCGATGCCCTCAGCCGGCAACGCGACGCTCACACCGCCCACGCGCGTCACGCGCGACCTCACGCACCTGCCGCCGCCGAAAGGCAGAATCACCGCGGCCGTGTACGGCTTTCGAGACCTGACTGGCCAGTACAAGCCGTCGCCCGACAGCTCGTTCTCGTCGCAGGTGACTCAGGGTGGTGCGTCGTTCCTCGTCAAGGCGATGCGCGATTCCGGCTGGTTCACGCCGGTCGAGCGCGAGAACCTTCAGGACCTGCTGACTGAGCGCAAGATCATGCGCGCGCTGGAGACGCCTGACGACAAGAACCGCGCCGGGTCCACCGTTCCGCAGATCGGCGCATTGGCCCCTGCGAGCATCGTGCTGGAGGGCGGCATCGTCGGGTACGACTCGAACATTCGCACGGGCGGCGCTGGCGTCGCTTATCTGGGCATCTCGGCGTCGCAGCAATATCGCGTCGATCAGGTGACCGTGAACCTGCGCGCGGTGGATATCCGCAATGGCACGATCCTGAACAGCGTCTCGACGACCAAGACCATCTATTCGATTCAGGTCGACACCGGTGTGTACCGCTTCATCGGCTTCAAGGATTTGCTGCAGGCCGAGATCGGGATGACGCGCAACGAGCCGCAGCAACTGTGCGTGAACGAGGCCATCGAATCGGCGCTCGTGCACCTGATCGTGCAGGGCGTCGGGAACCAGACCTGGTCGCTCAAGGACATGAAGGACTGGTACGACCCCACGATGCAGCGCTATCTGCAGGAAAACCAGGGCTACGCGCAGACGATGGAAGCCGTGAATCCGCCGTATGACCCGGCGAAGATCGATCCGCCCAAGACCCTCGGCAGCGGCGTGAGCGGTTGAGCCAATCGAACAGGAGGAGACCAATGAAGATTTCGCGTGTCCCTAAAGTTGCGCTGGGCGTCGCGCTCGGCGCGGTCGTGAGCCTGTCGCTCGCGGTATTCGCCGCAGACCTGTCGCCCGTCTCGGACTTCGGTCCGTCGGAGCCAGGCTTCAGTGGCGCGGCACAAGTTGCACGAGTCACCCAAGCAGGCGCTGGAAATCGCTTAGCTGGCGTGCAATCCGGCCATAACGGGCTGATGGCAAATCAGGCGGGCGCCGCCAATGCGGCCGTCATGGCGCAAGCCGGCACGGACAACTGGATGGCGCTCTCGCAAAGCGGCAGCGGCAACCAGTACGGCGCCTACCAGGCGGGAACGAACAACCGCTCGGTCACCGTACAGAGCGGTAGTAGTAATGCAGCAGTGGTCACGCAGATCGGTTCATCGATGTCGTCGCAGGTCACGCAGTTCGGTACCAACGACTCGGTCACCATCCTGCAGAGCCGCAATGGCACCGGCCTCTCGGTCACACAGACGGGCAACGGCGCGCGAGCGTCGGTCCTGATGAAGTAGGAAAGGGGATTCCCGGCAGCAGAGTTTCGAGGATGCAGGTGGGGAGCAGTTCGCGGTGAGGGTGGGCCGGCATGGCAGCGGAGACTGTCATCCGTAAGCGGTAATTAATCGAAGTATTCAAATATCAAACCAACGAGGGGATTAAAAATGAAAGTCAAGGCAATCATCATCGCTATGGGTCTGGCAGCATTGGCATCGACGTCGGCCTTCGCGGCGGACAGCTACTCGGTAGGCGAGCGCGCGAGCGTCGTTCAGTTCGGCAACGGCAACGCCGCGAACGTCGACCAGCAGGCGTCCAGCTATGACGACGTCAAGGTGCAGCAAACGGCCAATGGCGCGACTGCCACGGTCACGTCCACAACCGGCGCGTTCAACAAGACCGACATCAAGCAGAACGGGGTCGGCAGCGATTCGAAGCTGAGCGCGACGGTGACGCAAGACCGCGCCTACGCCGAGCAAACGCGCATCTCGCAGTCCGGCAGCAATGCGACGGCCACCGTGACGCAAACCTCGTCGTCGTTCGATAACGACAGCGTCAATCAGAACGGTTCGAACAGCAAGGCGAAGATCACCCAGACGGGTTCGTCGAGCAACATCGTCAACATCGATCAGGGCATGAACAAGTCCTATGGCAAGATCGACGGCGGCGACGCCACCGTGACGCAGACCAGCACGACCGGCAACAACGTGCAGATCTCGCAAGACCGCGGCAACGACAAGGCAGTGGTCGAGACGAACGGCGGCGGATTCAACAAGACGACCATCACCCAGACGGGCGGCGGCACGGACGCTTCGGTTCAGCAAAGCAGCGAACTCGCCGACACGGTGTCGATCAAGCAAGACGGCGCGGAGATCGCGAACGTCTCGTCGACCAACGGCGGCGACAACCACACGAGCATCGACCAGAGCGGCGCCACTCTGCCGAATCTCGTGAGCGTGCACCAGATCAACGCGCAAAACGAAACGACCAACATCGTTCAAAGCGGCGCGGCGTTCAACAAGGTCTACGTCGACCAACTGTTCGAGGCGAACGACCACACGACGGTGATCCAGAACGGCAGCGAAAACACCGCATCGGTGGCGCAGCGCTTTGGCGGCTCGAACACGGTGAACGCACTGCAGCTTGGCACCAAGAACATCGCAGACCTGTCGCAGCAAGCTGCGGTGGAATCGTCGCTCATGTCGACGCAAGTCGGCGAACTGAACTCGGTGACGGCATCGCAGACCGGTTCGCGTGAAGAGTTGACGCTCGCTCAAGTCGGCTCCGGTAACATCGCCACGGCTACGCAGAGCGGCGCAGGCAACGTAGGCCTGATCGCGCAGGGTGGTCTGGGCAACAGTGCATCGCTGTCGCAAGCCGGC
>NZ_FCOL02000133.1 GCF_001544515.1 Caballeronia terrestris | reverse complement strand
CTGCAAGACAGGGTTTCCCATACCGCTCGTCGACCTGCGCATCGTGAACGAACACATGGAAGACGTCGCGCACGATGGCAGCGCGTACGGAGAGATCGTCGTGCGCGCCCCGTGGCTCACGCAGGGTTACCTGAACAATCCGGAAGCATCGGCTCATCTGTGGGACGGCGGTTATCTGCATACGCAGGACATCGCGAACATCGATACGTCAGGCAACGTCCAGATCACCGATCGCATCAAGGACGTCATCAAGTCGGGCGGCGAATGGATTTCTTCACTCGAAATCGAAAGCCTGATTTCACTGCATCCGGGCGTTGCGGAAGTCGCGGTTATCGGCATCAAGGACGAGAAATGGGGCGAACGCCCGGTGGCGCTCGTGGTGCTCGAGGAGGACGCCGAGATCACCGAAGACGACGTCAAGCAGCACGTCATGAGCTTCAGCAAGACAGGGCGCATCTCGAAGTACGCGGTCCCGCAGATCGTCAGGTTCGTCGACTCGCTGCAGAAAACGAGCGTCGGCAAAACGAACAAGAAGTGGTTGCGCGAGCAGTTCGCCTGACCCGTTGCAAGGAGCAGACACGATGAGCATCAAGGATTACAGCATCGCCACGATCGATCGCTTCGTCGGCCGCGAACTGGGCGTATCGGATTGGGTCGTGGTCGATCAGGCGCGCATCGATGCGTTCGCCGCATGCACCGGCGACAGGCAATGGATACACGTGGACGTCGAGCGCGCGAAACACACGAGCCCTTACGGCGGCACGATCGCGCATGGCTATCTGACGCTTTCGCTGCTGGCGGCGCTCGCGATCGAGATTGGTCTCATCCCTGAGGACGCGTCGGCGGGTCTCAACTACGGGCTCGACAAGGTGCGCTTCATGACCCCCGTCAAGGCAGGCGCGCGAGTAAGAAACCGCGTGACGCTGATGTCGGTGGAGAAGAAAGAGGGCAGGCGGACCATCATCAAGACGATGAACGAACTGCAGATCGAAGGCGAAGAGAGACCGGCGTTGATCGCCGATTCACTGGCGATGCTGGTCGCGTGAGCGCCCGGATGGAAAGGGAGAGACAAGATGGCGGCAATTGATCAAGGCACAGGGGAAAGTGCGACGCGTAGCACGCAACCGGACGACATCGCGGCATCCGCTGCGGACGGCATGCTGGGACCGAATCCGTTCGTCGGACTGCGCCCCCGCGACATTCTCGCAACCGTGCAGCAGGTCGGCGCGCAGGCGATGCGTCAACCGGCATTGGTCGTGGAGCAGGAGGCGGCGCTCGCACGGGATCTGATGGCGGTGCTCGGCGGCAGTGCGGACTGCAAGCCGCCTCAAGGCGACAAACGCTTCACTGATCCCGCGTGGCAGGACAATGCGCTGTACCGCATGACGATGCAGAGCTACGTTGCGTGGCGCCATGCGCTGACGGGATTCGTCGAGCGTTCTGCACTGGATGCCAGATCCAAAGAACGCGCGCACTTCCTGTTGTCGCTTTTCACCGATGCCGTTTCGCCGACGAATACGCTGCTGGGCAATCCGGCCGCGCTCAAGAAGATCGTGGACACGGGCGGTGCAAGCCTGCTCGGCGGTATGCGCAATCTTGTGGCGGATATGCTGCAGAACCAGGGCATGCCGGCGCAAGTCGACAAGACGGCGTTCAAGGTCGGCGAGAATCTCGCCACATCGCCGGGGGCAGTGGTGTTTCGCAACGAGGTGCTCGAACTGATCCAGTACGCGCCGGCAACGGAGCATGTGTACGCCCGCCCGCAACTGATCGTGCCGCCGCAGATCAACAAGTTCTATGTGTTCGATCTGTCGGAGGGCAAGAGCATCGTCGACTATCTGGTGAAGAGCGAGTTCCAGGTGTTCGCAGTGAGCTGGCGCAATCCCACTGCCGCGCAAAGTCACTGGGATCTCGATACGTACGTATCCGCGCTGCTCGAAGCGATCGCGGCCCTCCGCGACATCACCGGCAGCGACGACGTCAATCTGCATGGTGCGTGTTCGGGCGCGATGACGATTTCGGCACTGCTCGGCCACCTCGCGAGCCGTGGCGACCATGCGGTCCATGCCGCGACGCTGATGGTCGCCGTGCTGGACAACACGGCCGATTCGCAGCTCGGACTGTTCGCCACGCCTGAAGCCGTTGCGGCCGCGAAGCAGAACAGCACGTCGAAAGGCGTGCTCGCCGGCGAAGAGATGGGCCGCGTGTTCGCATGGATGCGACCCAACGATCTCGTATGGAACTACTGGGTCAATAACTATCTGCTGGGCAAGGCGCCGCCTGCGTTCGACATTCTCTTCTGGAACAACGACGCAACCCGGCTGCCCGCGCGGATGCATGGACAACTGCTCGATATTTTCACGGGCAATCTGTTGAGCAAGCCTCGCGCGCTGACGGTGCTGGGCACGCCGATCGATCTCTCGGAAGTGACATGCGACAAATACGTGGTGGCCGGCATTACCGATCACATCACGCCGTGGAAGGGCGTGTACAACACGGCGCGCACGTTCGGAGGGAAGACGCGTTTCGTGCTGAGTTCGAGCGGGCACATTCAGAGCCTGATCAATCCGCCGGGCAATCCGAAGGCGAAGTTCTTCCTCAATCCCGAACTGCCCGCCAACGCAGACGCATGGCTTGCAAACGCGCGAGCCGAGAAGAACTCGTGGTGGGGCAACTGGCGCATGTGGCTCGTCGAGCATTCCGGCGAGCAGAAAGCCGCACCGGCGACAGTCGGTAATGCGCGGCATCCGGCTGTCGTGAATGCGCCGGGTACTTACGTCCTGGAAGCATGACGCGAGACAGTGGGCCTCTATTTTTTTAACGCATGGAGTTATGGTGATGGATTCAACGAACACGAACAGCATTTTCGCCGAGTACAAGAAGGTTTTCGCGCAGTTCAAGCTGCGCGGCATCGACGTGAACGCGATCCACGCATCGCGATGCAAGGACGTCGAGGCGATCGTCGAAGCGAGCAAGACCGCGTTGGCAGGCGTGCAGTCGCTCGCACAGAAGCAGTCGGACATCGTGCGCGCGACTTTGAACGAATTTCAGTCGTTCGTCACGCGTGGTGTCCAGTCGGAAGGCGAACCCACCGCCAACGCGAGCGAACGGGTCCAGCAGTCGCTGCACAAGGCGCTAGTCGATATGCAAGAGTTGGCCAACACGATCTACCGTGCGCAGTCGGACAGCGTCGCGGTCGTCACGAAGCGCGTCGCCGAGCGGGTCGAGGAATTGAAGGCAGCGCTTCAACCGAAGACGTAATGCGCTTGGCCGACCCTTTGAATATCCGGGAACCATAAATGCAGAAGAACCCCGAGTGTGCTGGCGGCATGCAGATCCAGATGATCGATCTGGACGGTCAGGCGCTGCGTGTCGCGACGTGGCAGGGGAGCGACGCTTCGCCGCCGCTGCTCATCTTCAACGGCATCGGCGCCAACCTCGAACTGGTAAAGCAGTTCGTCGCGGCGCTCGAAGATGTGAGCGTCATCATCTTCGATATTCCCGGCGTCGGCGGCTCGCCGGCGCCCTTCGTGCCGTATCGCTTCTCGACATTGTCCGTGCTGACCGACAAGCTGTTGTCGCGGCTCGGCCACGAAGGCCAAGTCGATGTGCTCGGCGTATCGTGGGGCGGGGCGCTGGCGCAGCAGTTCGCGAGGCTTTATCCGCGGCGCTGCCGCAGGCTGGTCCTCGCGGCGACTTCGCCTGGCGTCTTCATGGTGCCGGGCAAGCTCTCGGTGCTGTCGAAGATGATCGGGCCGCGCCGCTATGTCGATCCTGCGTATCTGCAGCAGGTGGGCGCGGAACTCTACGGCGGCACTTACCGGCGCGACCCGTCGCTGCTGAAGGAGCACAGCCAGCACATTCAGCCGCCGCGCGGCCGGGGATACCTGTATCAGTTGCTGGCCGCTGCGGGCTGGACGAGCCTGACGTGGCTCGGCGCGCTGCAGCAGAGAACGCTCGTAATGCACGGCAACGACGACCCGATCGTGCCGCTGACCAACGCGAAGATTCTTGCGGGACGCATTCGCGATGCGACGCTCTATATGATCGATGACGGTCACTTGTTTCTGATCACGCGTGCGAGCGAAGTTGCACCTGTCGTGCGCAGGTTTCTTCGGCAGGAGGCGGGTTGAGTATCTTCGTCGATGGCAACGAAGCCGCGCGAGTGACAATGAGCGAGGCTCGAACATCGCCCTAACCGGCGGCAAGTAGTCCCAATGCCTGTGCACGTGCAACCGCCTGCGCGCGCTTCTCGACCCCGAGCTTCACGAACGCATTCTTGACGTGCGTCTTCACGGTTTCCGGCCCGATACCAAGCGCGCGTGCGATCTCCTTGTTCGACTGCCCTTGCGCGATCAGCTCGACGATACTGCGCTCCCGCGCGCTCAACGGCTCGCGCTGCGTCTCGCGCGCGGGCAGCGCGTCGGGCTCGTAGAGGGTGCGCCAGCCGTCCAGCAGGCGATCGATGTATGCGATGCAATCCTTTGTCTGAGCGGTGGAACGCGTGTGGTTGCGAACCAGCCGCAGAAGCCGTCCCACTTCCGGTCCCTGGTCGATTATCGATCGATAGATGTCGCGATTCGCGTTCAGTACGCCACGAAAAATCCCGATGGCACGATCCTCTTCATTCGCCTGCATCCAGACGAGCGCAAGCGTGGTGCGCAAGCGCAGCGCGAGATAGTCGCCATGCCTGCGTTCGACGCTGCGCAACGCGGACGTCAACGACTCGACCGCTTCGTCCGTCCGGTTCTGTGTCATCGCGAGCCATGCCACGGCAATCGCGCGGAAGGTTTCGATCTCGGGCGACGCCGGTTTCGAAGCGGCGGCGCGCGAGTCCACCAGTTGATTCAACTGCGCGACGCAGGCCGACGCTTCGGTGATCCTGCCTTCCCTCAGGAAGAGCCGCGCGCGCTCTACGAGGACACCGGCAAGCAAGCGGTCCCAGCCGCGCGTATAGCTGAGCGTCTGCGCCCGATCCATCAACGCATACGCGTACTCGACGTTGGAGCGCGCGGTAGCGATCCGCACGAGCACGCGATACGCGAACAACGTACTGTCGAGCAACACCGCCAGATCGATCACCGGCATCAGATCGACCAGCAACGCCTCCGCCTCATCGAGCCGCCCCTGCTCGTACCAGATCTGCGCGATCATCGGCGAGCATAACGCCGCCGCGATCGAATTCGGGCCGGCATGACGCTCGGCGAGCTGAAGCGATTCGGTGAAGTAGCGCTCAGCGAGCACGAAGTGCATCTGCTGCATTTCGGCGTGACCGAGCAGGCATAGCCGATACACAGAAGCGAACACATTGCGCCGGTCCTCCTCGATCGAATAGGGAATCCACGGTGCGGCGTACAACGCGCCGAGGTTGCCCGCTTTCCAGTGCGCGAACCGCACGACGTTCGATGCGACGTTCGTGGTCCAGCTATCACTCGAAGGGCGCTCCAGGCACGCCTGTGCCATCGCGAGCGCGCGCGGGGCGTCGTCCTGCAATGCGGCGATCACCGAGCGGATCGCCTGGCATTCCCAGCGGACGGGTTCAGCGGCATCGGCCGTGCCCGCGCTCGCATCGCGCTCGATCTCGTCCAGCATCGCGAGCGCTTCGTCGAAACGCATCGCGAGCGCCATGCCCCATGCGACTGCCAGCGTTACCTTGACCTGCCCGCGCATCAGACGCGCCGGAAACTGACGTTGCCAACCGAGCAGGGTGAGCAGGTCGCCTTTCGTCACGAGCGCCATCGCGCAATGGCCCATCAGGGAGACGGCGTCCTCCGTATCGCCTGCCGCGATCGCGTGCTTGACCGCGTCGGTCCATTGCTCCGCGTCGGCGTACCAGCGAAATGCGCGGCGATGCAGGTCCACGAGTTCGCCTGGATGCTGTGTCTCCAGCCGCCGGCGCAGGTACTCGCCCATCAGATGGTGATAGCGAAACCAGCTTGCTTCGATGTCGAGCGGTTCGAGCAGCAACTGGCGCGCGGCGATCGTGTCGAGCATTTCCTGGTTCGCGGCGATGCCGGTCACCGCTTCGCAGAGAGGCGCGCACAGGCGCTCGAGTATCGACGTGCGCAACATGAACCCAACCATGTCGGGCGGCAGACGATCGAGCATGTCTTCGAGATAGGCGGCGAACGGCCGCGACGCACCCGAGGGCGCGCTCACATCGCGACTGTGTTTGCTTTCGTCACGCGAGAGCACCGACGTGGAGATGCGCAGCGCCGCGGCCCAGCCTTCCGTACGCTCGAAAAGCGACCTGACACTCGCCGCGCGCAACCCGCCCGGGCATTCGCGTTCGACGAAGCTGCGAGTTTCATCGAGGTCGAAGCGCAGGCACGAAGCATCGATTTCGAGCAGTTCGTTCTTCGCACGCAGGCGGGCGAGCGGCAGCGCAGGATCGGTTCGGGTGCAGACCACGACATGCACGTTCGGCGATGCATTCGCGATGAAGTACGACATCGCTTCGTGAATCGCGAGCAGGCTGATCAGGTGATAGTCGTCGATGAAGAGATACACCTCCTCATCGACCTCGACGAGTTCGTTGA
>NZ_FCOL02000132.1 GCF_001544515.1 Caballeronia terrestris | reverse complement strand
CGCTGGTCGACACACACAGCAGTCGACACATCGGCGGCACCGGGTAGTCCTGTCGCATCTGCTCAATCACGCCGTACTTCACCGCGAATCCTTCGCGAAGTACGTCGCGAATTTCCTGAGAAACTCTTCTGCGTCAAGTCGGTTTGGCTTGCAATACGAAGCCCAAGGATTCGGCTCGTCGGGTGAGATTTTTCAGGACCCGCTGCCGGTAGCGTTCTTCATAATATTCGGCGCCGGGGTCTACATACTTTATCCCGAAACGCAATGTGTTATAGAACAGCACCGCGACCTTGCGGGCCGTAGCCGTGACGGCCTTTGCTTTTCCAATCCGCGCCGACAGCCGTCGGTAGAAACCGCCGAGGGCTGTGTCCGTCTTGCCAATCGTGACGGCAGCGAGACGCAGCGCAGCAGCAGCCTTGCTGGATGAGCGACGCGTTTTGGAGGACAGCACTTTGCCGCCGGAAATCTTGTTGCCCGGCGCCAGACACAGCCACGATGTGAAGTGTTTCACCGTCGGCCAGCGCGACATGTCGGTGCCGCATTCGGCGACCAGTTTCAGCGCAAGGTAGGGGCCGAGTCCGTGGATCTGTGTCAGGTCCACGCCGAGCACGTCGTAGAGTTCTGCGCGCACATCGAACGAGAAGTCGTTTGACTGCTTGCTCCGACGACGCGCGGCAGGCAGTGGGGTGTTCACCGGCGCCGCATTTTCCTGTAGTTGCCGAAGCACGAGTTCAATACGTTCGTCGCACTGCTTAACTTGCGTCTGATAAAAGTCATAGAGCGCGACTGCCTGGGTCAATTCGAACACGTGTTCGTCCTGATAATGACCGACCAGCGCATCGCGAATCGTTTCTATTGATGCCCTGCAGCGGACGTCACGATGTCGGGCTAGTTCTTCTGGATTGCGTTCTCCGGCGACGATCGCGCGGATGATCTTCATGCCGGTAACGCCGGTGACGTCCTGCACAACATGATGCAGTTGCAGGTTCATCTGCATCAGCGCCTTCTGCATGTGCTGGATATGCGCTGCGGCATACTCGAGTAGTCGTTCGCGTTGACGCAGATAGGCGCGTAACGTCGCAATATCATGCCGGGGACGGAAGCTGGCTCGCAGCAGGCCGTACGCGTGAAGCTTCTGCAGCCACTGTGCGTCGTTGACATCAGTTTTGCGGCCCGGGACGTTCCTCACGTCCCGCGCATTAACCAACACCACCTCGAAGCCGTACGCTTCTAATACTTCGAACGCGGGAATCCAATAAATGCCGGTCGACTCCATGGCGATCGTGGTGACTTCCACCTGCTTGAGCCACTGCGCGAGCTGGTGAAGCTCCTGCGTGAAGCTGCGAAATGAGCGGACCGGTTCCGGATCACGTTCCGGTCCGACCGCGACCACATGAAACTGCGCACCGATGTCGATCGCCGCAGCATGAGGGTGCACTACCGTGATCTGTGCCGCGTTGGCGGCGCCTCGGGACTTCGTCGTCTTCATGTCTGCCCTCTACCTATAGGATGGTCAGAGGGCGGGACAGCGGAGTTGATCACTTTCCTGAACGGGATCGCCTGGCGGCGTCACCAATGCTGGGTCCGCATCAGTCCCTGGACCATGTTTTTTAACGGGATGAATCACCAATAATTTGACGGCCGCTCCCTCTGATGCGCATCAGTGTAGCGCCGCACGGGAGTTTCTGCCCTTCGGGCAGGGGCGCGCCTCTTAACCTGTTTTTTAATAAATCGCGCTCCATCTTCACTTCGGCCAGTTCCCGTTTGACCCGGTTCAGTTCCATCTCCAGCTCGGTCAGTGGCTTTTGCTGTTGTTCAACCTTGCCGAGTCTGCCCGCTTTCGCGGCGCGCACCCAGTTCGCCAGCGACTTCATCGGGATCGACAACCGGCGTGCCGCTTCCGACACGCCGACGCCTTCCGTCAACGCGAGCTTGACCGCCTCTTCACGAAATTCTTTCGTGTAGACCGCTTTCGGGATTCGATTCATCTATGCCTCCGTTCCTTTATTTTACGAAACATTGGTATCCACTTTTTTCAGCCGGCCTCAATACTTGTGCGGGACGATATGTCGTCACACTTGCCGCATGGGGATAACACGACCCCGCCAGCCCGCAAGCCTCAAGCCCATAAATTCCATCGGCAGTCGTCATCTTGCCGGAAGAGCTTGTCAATGATCTTGTGAGCCGGCCAGGACGCGGCTGCAGTCGGTTTGCGTTGTTCTATCCCAATTTGGTCTAAGATTTAAAAATCAGAAAGCGAATGCTGGCCCGCTCGGCGGCTCGGGCCGCCGGCACCGGGGAGGCAAACTCCATGGGCTTTGTGTTGTCAGCCGTGATTTTCCTCACGTCAGCTGGATTTCTTGTCAACGCGTCGCTGGCGCCGACCCCGCCGGAGGCGATTGTGCCAGCCTCCACTTCCGGCTCGAGCGAAGGCCGGACCTCGGTCCCGCAGATAAGGCCCGAAATCTCCGAACAAGGCACCGCCCCCTCCGCGCCTCCAACGGCACTGCCAACAACACGGCAGCGTGGGACGAACGCATAAGCGCGATGCGATGCTCGATAGCGCCCGATGGCGCGTCGCGCACGATCAAGCAGTTTGGCTACTTTCCTCAGACCTGGCACCCCTGCAGGTGCCGATCGTTGACGATCTTCATCGGAACGTCGAACTTCTAAAATTGACGGAAGCCGTAGGTTTTTATATTTCTTGATCCAAATCTGTGGTCCCAGTCGGTACTACCTGCACGTGAATCTCGAAGCCGTTATACAACTCAACGAGTTCAGATCCAGGCGTTTGACCATGTCCGTCACATGGCCGCCAGCACGGTTCAACGCCCGAGCCGTTTCGTCCGACGCTTGGCTTTGAAGTTGTCGCTACGAATTGCGTCCTTCGTGTGGTGACAAGGGCGCAGCGCGAGAGCTTGGTCCTTAATTGCCCGCGTGCTTCAAGACCAGTGGAGGGAGGGCTATCACGTCTTCATCCCAGTGACGCGCCGGCAGGGTTGGGATGAGGTGAAGCGCTTCTTTACGCGGGACGGCGCGTGGTATACCCCGTTCTATCTCGACGTGGGGGCGGGCACAACGAAGTTTACGCGACAGGCCCTGACAGCGCTGTCCTACGCGACAAAGCGGGTCGATTCCAGCCTGCTCTTCGATACCTCGCGTTTTACGGTTCGGGCGATCAACTGGTGCAAACGCTGCGCCCTCGCGGCCCAAGCGTGAATGTGTCCTTCAAGTTTTGATCGCGCGTCGGCGGCCGTTCGAATCGCAAGACGCTGGTGACGGCCAGCCTGATTTCGCAATCCGTTCTGCCTGAAAGCGACACCACGCCTTGCGGTGCTGCTCCGCGCGAAATCGGGCACCGAAGGTGGTCGACCCGCGCGCCGCATTTGGCGGGGGTACGCCATTCGACCCCGCGAACTCCTTTAGTATTTGATGTCCCGCTTTTGCTGACGGCCTTCCTGCTTCGTGTCGCGCTTGTCGTGCCGGCACTGCGAGTTGCTCTTCTGGTTTGCGGCGCCGCAGTCGACTATGGCCGTGCGCCCTTCGTGTTTGGCAGCCTGGTTAGCGTTTCTGCATTCTTGACGCTGGCGCGACTGATTAGTGGCCAGCGAGGCGTCCGATAGTGCCAGGAGTCCGGCGGTCACAGCAAGCATTGCGCCCGTTCGTCTCCCGACTCCGTTTCTTACTTCGACCATTTCACGCTCCACCGTGCTTGGTTGAACCCGCCAGGTCAGCTATTGCGCAGAACCGCCTTCACTTTCTCGTAGAGAGCCAACAACCAGGGACGCCCTTTCGATAATGGCGATGAGCATCCATTACATGCAGCCCATGATGGCATGAATCATGCGTGGCCCGGAGCGATTTCAGACGCGACAATCACGACCGACTACATCTGGCCCGAGGGCACGGGACTGGCAGCGCCACGATACGCTTCTCTGCGCAATTGCCGAGACGAACATCGACCGCACTGCTGATCGTCGGATAGAATCGCGCGTCGCAGAGTAGATCATGGTCCAACACCGGCGTGCCGGCTGACTGCCTAGCCTACCAGCGACGCATTATCTTGCCGCCTGCGCGGGCCGCTGGCCGGTCATCGCGCGCGTCATTGCTTGCGGCGCGTCGGCCCACATTATCGGTTTACATTCCGCAGTACCCGACTAAGATAAAACGGGTACGAACGTCCGTCTCCGCATGCAGACCCGCAGCAGAATAAATATCGCAACAGTGGAAGGCGACGTTTCGATTTATCGGCGTAAGCCTGGGCATCGCACGCGTATTCGCGCGGTCTCGCGAGCAAAAGGGACTGCGTCCTGTTCCAGTAGCGTCGAAGTCCGTTTCAAAAGTGCTCGCGGAAATGTCCTCTTGTGGATCACCCAAAGGGAGTGCGTATGTCATGGCTTACAGCAACACTACGCAGTTATCCTGAGATCGCAGTCTTTCTTTCGCTGGGAATCGGGTATTGGGTCGGAGGAAAGAGTTATAAGGGATTCAGCCTTGGCGCGGTGACGGCCACGCTGCTCGCCGCCATCGTCATCGGACAGCTCGGCATCACCATCTCTTCGAACGTCAAGTCCGTTTTTTTCCTGATGTTCCTGTTCGCGGTCGGCTATGGGGTCGGGCCGCAATTCGTCCGTGGCATCGCAAAGGACGGGGCCTTCCGCAGGCGCTGTTCTCCGTCGTGCAGTGCGTGCTGTGTCTCGCGGGGCCGCTTGCGGCGGCAAAGATCGCGGGCTATGACGTGGGCTCCACGACCGGGCTTTTCGCCGGCTCGCAGACCATCTCAGCATCTATGGGCCTCGCCACCGACGCCATGAACCGCCTGGGCCTTCCCGCCAGCGAGACGAAGGCGCTGCTCGACGCCATGCCCACCGCCTACGCGGTCACCTACATCTTCGGCACGATCGGCTCGGCCATCATCCTCGCGATGATCGGCCCAAAGCTGCTCGGCATCGACCTCGTCGCGGCATGCAAGGAATATGAAGCGACGCTCGGCGGCTCGACCGACCTGGGCGGCGCCGGGCAGGCCTGGCATCGTTACGAGTTGCGCGCGTATCGGATACCGGAAGACGGGCCGATCGTTGGTCGCACGGTGGGGCAGGCCGAAACGATGGCACCGAGCGGCACGCGGCTTTTTGTCGAGCGCATCAGGCGCGGGAGCACGGTGCAGGATGCAAAACTCGAGGACGTGATACAGGCAGGCGACGTGGTCGCAGTCGCGGGACGCCGCGAGCACCTCGTCGAGTTGCTCGGGCCGAAAGGCCTCGAAGCGGAGGATCCGGAACTGCTGGCGGTGCCGGCGGAAGGCGTCGACGTCTTCGTGACGAGCAAGGAAGTGGACGGCAAGACGCTGCAGGAACTCGCGGGCTTGCCAGCGGCGCGCGGCGTGTTTCTTCGCCGGATCAAGCGCGGCGCGACGGAGACTCAGATTCCGGTCCTGCCGAGCACGAAGCTGCATCGCGGCGACACGTTGACGCTCGTCGGCCGCACGCAGGACACCACCGCCGCCGCGAAGTCGATCGGCGTGCTCGACCGGCCGAGCAACGCGGCAGATATCGCGTTCGCGAGTCTCGCCATCACGTCGGCGCGCTGGTGGGCGCCGTGGTCATCAAGGTGGCGGGCATCCCGATTACCTTGTCGACGGCTGGCGGCGCGCTGATCGCGGGCATCGTGTTCGGCTGGTTCCGCGCGATTCATCCGACCTTCGGACGTATTCCCGAGCCGACCATTTGGTTCATGAACTCGGTGGGACTGAACGTGTTCATCGCGGTCGTCGGGATCACGGCGGGTCCGGGGTTCGTGAAGGGCCTCCAGCAACTGGGTGTGAGCCTCTTCCTATGGGGTATCGTCGCGACCTCCGTGCCGCTCATCATCGGCATGCTCATCGCAAAATACGTCTTCAAGTTCCATCCCGCGATCCTGCTCGGCATCTGCGCGGGATCGCGCACGACCACGGCCGCGCTCGGCATGATCTGCGACGCGGCGAAGAGCCAGGTGCCGGGCCTCGGCTACACGGTCACCTACGCGGTCGGCAACACGTTGCTCACGATTTGGGGCATGGTCATCGTGATGCTCATGACCTGACGCACCCGGTCCGCAGTCCGGACTCCCCTTACGCAATTAACCAATGTCTGGAGGTGTGGGATGGCAAAGTCCGCGAAGGCAGGCTCCGACGATCGCTCGAAGATGGCCTCGCTGAGCCCGTTCGAACTGAAGGACGAACTCATCAAAGCGGCGGGCGGCGGCGCGGTGGAACGCCCGGCCAACCTGTCGATGCTCAACGCGGGCCGCGGCAACCCCAATTTTCTCGCGACGACTCCGCGCCACGGCTTCTGGCAGCTCGGTCTCTTCGCGATGCGCGAATCGGAGCGCTCGTTCGCGCACATGCCGGAAGGGCTCGGCGGCTTTCCGAAGCGCGAAGGGCTGGAGGAGCGTTTCGAGATTTTCGCGCGCGACAACAAGGGCGTGCCGGGTATCGATTTCCTGCGCGGCGCCGTTTCGTACGTGCGCGACCAGATCGGGCTGAACGCGGGCGAGTTTCTCTACGAGATGTGCGAGGGCATTCTCGCGTCGAATTATCCGGTGCCGGACCGGATGCTGAAGCTGTC
>NZ_FCOL02000131.1 GCF_001544515.1 Caballeronia terrestris | reverse complement strand
ATCGAGACGCTTGACTGCGCCGCAAGCGAGATCAGCGAGGATCGCATTATTCGCGGCATGGTCGGCCGTGACATGGAACACCGTTATCCGCAGCGCGCGCCGCAGATCGGCGACGTCATCTTCGAAGTACGCGACTGGCACGTGTTCCACGAACAGTATTCGGAGCGGGAGGTCATTAAGGGCATCGACCTCAACGTGCGCAAGGGCGAAGTCGTCGGCATCGCCGGACTGATGGGATCAGGCCGCACCGAACTGGCCATGAGTATCTTCGGGCGCTCGTATGGTCGGCGGATCAGCGGACAGGTGCTGATCGACGGCCAGACAGTGGATGTATCGACCATCGGCAAGGCCATCAAGCATGGCATTGCCTATGTGACCGAGGATCGCAAGGGGTATGGCCTGATCCTCGAGCAGGAAATCCGCAAAAACGTGTCGCTCGCCAACCTCGCCGAAGTGTCCGATCACGGTGTGATCGATGAACACGCCGAGGCAAAGGTTGCGCAGCAGTATCGCGAATCGTTGCGCATCCGCAGTTCGGGCATCCAGCAACGGGTGGTCAATCTCTCGGGCGGCAATCAGCAGAAGGTCGTGCTGAGCAAATGGCTGTTTACAAAGCCGCGTCTGCTGATTCTCGATGAACCCACGCGAGGTATCGATGTCGGGGCCAAATACGAGATCTACACCATCATCGACGAGCTGGCGCGCAGGGGCGAAGGGATTCTGATGATTTCGTCCGAAATGCCGGAGCTGCTTGGGATGTGCGACCGCATCTACGTGATGAACGAAGGTCGGCTCGTGGTCGAGCTCGATCGAAACGAAGCGAGCCAAGAACGTATCATGCGCGCCATTGTGAATGCCGGTCATGCGTGACCTATCTACATCGAATCAAGGCCATTTCATGAAACTCGGCTTTCTCAAGAACAATCTGCGCGACTACGGCCTGCTGCTGTCGTTGGTCGTTATCATGGGGTTCTTCCAGTTCCAGACCGACGGTGTGCTGATGCAGCCGTTGAACATCACCAATCTGGTTCTGCAGAACAGCTACATCATTGTGATGGCGCTGGGCATGCTGCTCGTGATCGTGGCCGGCTACATCGATCTGTCCGTCGGATCGGTCAGCGGCTTTATCGGCGGGCTAGCCGCGGTGCTGATCGTGCAGTACTCGTGGCCTGTAGTGCCGACGATCATCGTGGCGCTTCTGGTGGGAGCGTTGATCGGTGCGGCGCAGGGCTGGTTCGTGGCTTACGCGCGCATTCCGTCGTTTATCGTGACGCTGGCAGGGATGCTTATTTTCAAGGGGCTCGCACTGGCGCTGTTGCAAGGCCAATCGGTCGGGCCGTTCCCGCTGCGATTTCAGCGGATCAGCACGGGCTTTCTGCCTGATCCGTTCGGTGGCACGGACTTCCGGGTGCTGTCCCTGATCGTGGGCGTCATCCTGGCGTTGGGCCTGGTCGCGGCGGAGGTGCGCAAGCGCCGCAAGGCACAGGCACACGATATGGACGTCGAACCGGTCGCGTTCTTCGTGGCGAAGAACGTGTTGTTCGCGGGAGCCGTTACCTATCTGGTCTGGCTGCTTTCCACGTACAAGGGCTTGCCCGACGTGTTGATCCTGATGGCCGTACTGATCCTGATTTACCAGTTTGTGACCAATCGCACGACGATCGGTCGCCGTATCTATGCGCTGGGCGGCAACGAGAAGGCGACGCGTTTGTCGGGCGTGAACACCGCGCGTCTGTCTTTCCTGACCTTTGTGAACATGGGAGTATTGGCGGCAGTGGCGGGTCTGATTTTCGCGGCACGCCTGAACACGGCAACGCCGAAGGCTGGCCTCGGCTTCGAGCTCGATGTGATCGCGGCCTGTTTCATCGGCGGAGCATCGGCCTCCGGGGGCGTGGGCAAGGTGGTGGGCGCGGTGATCGGCGCTTTCATCATGGGCGTGATGAACAACGGCATGTCGATCATGGGCATTGGCATTGATTACCAGCAAGTGATCAAGGGGATGGTCTTGTTGGCGGCGGTGTTTCTTGATGTCTACAACCGTAACCGCGCCTGACGGGACACGACAACACGTCCTTTACCTCTCCGAGAGCCTGTCACGATCAACTCCGGGCGTATTCGATTTCTTGTATGTGAAACGGGCGGGTAGTAAAGCCCGATGTCGAAGCGCTCGGAATGAAGCAAAACCAACTGAGTCATTGCGCTCGTTCAATCGCGGTGTGAGCCGGTCCATTTGGTCATCACGTGCCGCAAAAACATCTGTTGCGCCACGTCGATCGGTACGTTGAGCGTACCGGCTTACGAGGGCATTGACACCTCACTACAGTCGTACGTGGGATCTGATCCTTCCATCGACCCGGCGCTCATGATTGGCATGTTGATCGTGGGTTACTGCTTTGGAATTCGTTCGGCCGTCGTCTTTGCGAAGAGGTTGATCTCAACCTTGCATCGACGCATTCGGGCAGTAGTGCGACTTGCTTGCGGTCATCGCCTTCAACGAATTGCTTCATGAGCCACCCGGTCTCAGTGCGTTGATTCAGTTCAGGCGATCGATGCGTTTTCACACAGGCTCGGACCAGAAGGGCCATTTGACCCAACGATTTGCGTGACCGAATTAGTCCGGGGAGGTAACCTCGCGCGCGCCAAATAGCCCGTCGCCACACAATAATTTATCCGCTAGACCGTCCCCATTAGAGCTTCCGTCGCGTTCAGCCAGGTGAATTCCGTCTCGACAGCGGCGTGGGTCTCGCGGCGGTCACCTTATTCGGAGGATGAGACGTACGGCCTGCATGCGGCAACACAAAATCCACACCACCCGCTGCAACTTCGATCCTACTCAATGTCGAGGGCTTTTTCACAACTGTTGTTTCGTGAATCGGTGTTCGTGCTTTCCGTCACCAGTCTCAACTGCGACGAACTGACATTCCCGACAAAAAAACTTACGAGATCGTGCGTCGGTGAACCTGACCGTGCAGAACTGAAAGAAGCTTAGATTTTAAGCTGTCAGATTGCGTTCAATGCGGAGAATAATCGGTAGTCGACTTTCCGCCCCGCAGCCCCGTTCCGATGACATAGCGTGGGAGGTGGTTGGCCGGAACGGTTGGTCATTTCAATCAACAAGTGTGGCCATCGCATGGCTTTTAAGATCGCGTTGATGCGCAAAACGGAATCGCCGCGCGGCTTGCGTTCGGGTAGGCGCGACGCGCGGCCGATGACACACCCGAGCAACCACAGCATTCGAAGCACCTCGTGTCCGACTCGAAAGAACTGTCTGTACCCGGTCGATCCGCGGCGCCGTAACGGCTTCGGTAACAGCCCATCCACTGTCGGGCGGCCAAATGAAAATCTGTCACATCATCGGAGAAAACTGATGACCCGTTCCGTCCACAGCGTCGCTTCTGACAAGGCGCCGACATTCCAGGTCACGCATCATCGGTCGGTGGCAATCGACGGAACCAACGTGTTCTATCGCGAGGCCGGCCCGACAGACGGCCCTGTCGTCCTGCTCTTGCACGGGTTTCCTACGTCTTCCCACATGTTCAGGAACCTGATCCCAGCCTTGGCCGACCGTTACCATGTACTCGCGCCGGATTACCCGGGCTATGGGCAAAGCGATATGCCTGACCGCGCTGGCTTCGCCTACACCTTCGATCACTTTGCCGACCTCGTCGACGGTCTGCTCGATCGACTCGGCGCCGAGAGATATGTCATGTATGTGATGGACTATGGCGCGCCCGTTGGTTGGCGAATCGCGCTGAAGCATCCTGAACGAGTCGCCGGCTTTATCGTGCAAAATGGCAATGCCTATGACGAGGGATTGAAGGAATTCTGGGATCCGATCAAGGCTTATTGGGCAGATGGAGCGGATGCCAGCAGGCAAGCGCTGACGACACTACTTACGCTCGAAACAACCATCTTTCAGTATACCGACGGCGTGGCCGATCGCACTCGTATCTCACCGGACAACTGGGTCCACGACCAGGCGTTGCTCGATCGGCCGGGGAACAACGACATTCAGTTGGACCTTTTCTACGACTATCGCACTAACCTGCCTCTGTATCCTAGGCTTCAGGCCTATTTTCGCGAATTCCAGCCGCCAATGCTGATCGTCTGGGGCAAGAATGACTACATCTTCCCGGCAGACGGTGCCTATCCGTACGAGCGGGATTTGCCTGACGTTGAGCTTCATCTGCTCGACACCGGACACTTCGCGTTGGAAGACAAGGCAGACGAAATGATTCCATTGATCCGCAATTTCCTCGCGCAGAAAGTCCCGGGATATGAAGTGGCTTAGCGCGAATCCCCTGCCCGCGCTAATAAGCTCTCGTTTACCCGTTTGCGATGTCGCGAGACACGAGCAGCCGCCTGTCACCTAGTGTCGATTCATGTTCGCGATTCGCTTGCACTATCGCTGCGTCTATCCATCGACGCGAAAAGCACCTTGACCCGGTCGACGAAAACCCGGACTTTCGTGTTCAATCGGCGGCTCGGCGAATAGGCCACGAAAATCTTGTGCGGCTCGCGCGTTTCTCGCATCGGGCGATGCGAGGTACATCACGGGTATCGAGATGATCGTCCATGGTGGCCGCGCGCAGGTCTAAAGCCGTCTTCGGACGCAGAGCGTGCTCTTAGCAAATTCGCTGCGCGCATAGACGATCTCGGTCCAAACGACGCACGCTACCCTACCGAGGCCGGAACGACTGCGCGATTAATATGCCGGTTCGCCGCTCAGGCTTCATCACATTCTGGGCCTGAGCGGCGCTTCTTTTTGCTCGCGGCCTCCTCTAGCACTGCGCCTGGCGTCATCCCGAACATCGATTTGAAATGTCTTCCCAGGTGGCTCTGGTCCGCGAAGCCCGTGTCTGCCGCCACATCCGAGATGCTCGCTCCGCGTAACAGCTTTGCTTTAGCTTTCTCAAGCCGAAGCACCAATTGGTAGCGGTGAGGACTTAGTCCGTAGACGGCCGAGAATCGGCGGCACAACTCGTATATCGACATTGCACTCTCGCCCGCGAGTTTATCGAGCGACACATTGCAATTCCAGTACTCGTGTAGAAAGTCGTAAGCGCGCACCAAATCGGGGTCCGCTCGAATCGCGCCCGCTGGTGACGTAGTGCGCTCGGCCGTCCTATATCGGTGCAACAGCACTTCGCAGAAGTTTGTCCATTCGCCAGACCATTCCGAAAGTCTTTCGGGGTGATGCAGCATCAGCGTGACAAACGACAAGAGACACTGGGTCAAACGAGCGTCCTCCAAGGCGCCATGCGAGAAGCGGTGAATATCGACGCCGCGCGCATCGCATTGCGTCGTCCACTCTTCGACCGGAACATAGAGCATGACGTACTCGCACGCGCTTCCGACCGTCTTTCCGCCGTGCGCCCTGTGTGGCGGCAGCGAATAGACCTGCGTCGAACGTATGATGCCGTCGGTGCCCTTCTTTCCGAAAATGTCCTTGGCGCCAGAAATGACAGCGCCGATCGCCCACGTATCGTGCGCATGCGTGGCGAACTCATGACGGTCGAATCGGGCATGCAATGCTTCGATGCGGGTAGACGCCTCAAAAGACCCAAACTTCACGAATTCCGTACTCTCCTGCCGTTGCCGGGACCTGCTCATCTCGGGGTACGCTCCATCGTTCAATCCGCTCACTCGCGGCCGCAGCGATGTTGAATATGAAATAAAACCAGGCTAGGACCGCTGGCGGCGCATAAGAATACACTGCATCGCATTTTGTGGCACGTCCGACCTGGAATGGCATTGAACGCCGGCGGCGATTGTTCGCTCCCTTGACGTCAATCCGAGGGTTGCTCGTCCCCTTGGTCTTCGTCCGCACACAATGGCAATGCACTCGCCAGGATCATCGCGCCAGCGTTTGCCGGAGGAGGCCTACGTCGGGACGGCTGGAAAATGTCTTCGCCGCGTGACACTGTTGCTCCGGAAAGCGCACATACGCCCGCGTGGCGTGCTCTGGCCCTGCGCCAATGCTGATCGTCGTAGTGACATGATGTAGGGTCGTGCCAGGACACCGTCGCTCTGGAATCGGTATGTTCGATGACACGAATCCTTAAGCATCGGATTGAAGTATTGAGGGATCCGCTGCTGGACGTCGTGAACTGGTTCCCTTCATAGGCACAGTCAGCCTCTTCAAGGTGCGGCAAGCGGTCACCGCTCAGGCTCGTCAATATCTCTTGCCAGATACACGAAGTTCGCGAATCCTCGTTCATGACAGATGTCCTCAGAGTGTCTCGTCGAACCGCAGGGGGCGCTAACGTCGCCTACAGAGTGTTGGAACGAAATCGGAACGTATTTCAATATCGCACGAGTGCTCCATCCATGATGTTTTAAACGCACGCATCCCGATTCGCGGCGCGAGGCAGCACAGCGATACGCTCTTTGGAATTTCCTGTTTGGCTTGCAGACATTGATCGTCGGCCAGTCCATCATTGATTCGGACGCGACCGGCAGACAACACGCTTCATCGTAAGGCCCGCGCGCCCTACATTGCACCGTCCACCTTCCTCTTCCCGGGTCGCTGTGGCTTGATTGCGTTCGCCTCGTTGCGTGGAGCGCCTGACAGTGAGGACTGTTCGCGCCAGCGTCCCGGCGTGATACCGGTCGCCTTGTGGAAAACGGTCGTGAAATGGGCCTGCGAGTTAAATCCGACTGTAAAAGCAATTTGCACGATTGGCAGGCGATTTTCAATCAGCAATGACTTCGCGGTCTCGAGCCGCCGCTCCATCAAAAACGCATGCGGACTCAAGCCCGTCGCGCGCTTGAACTGGGCAGCGAAATGCATCCGGCTAAGGCCTGCATGCTCGGCGATTTCATTGAGTGTGATCGGCTCGCCCAGATTGTCTTCGATGTACTCGATCGTCCGCCTGAGGCGCCAGGGAGCAAGCCCCTGCCGCAGGGTACCCTCGGTTGGGTCGTTTTGAAACTCCATCGCGCGAGCCAGTACGGCCATCGCCAGACTTTCACAATAGAGACCCGCAAACGGACTTCGCAACGTAGTCGCTTCAAGCAACGTGCAGCCTAGCT
>NZ_FCOL02000130.1 GCF_001544515.1 Caballeronia terrestris | reverse complement strand
ATGTTGCGCGACGTGACCGAACGCGTGAAAGCGGACAACGCGCTCAGGCGCTCGCGCGCAGAGCTGCGCGATCTGTCGGAGAACCTGCAAAACGTGCGTGAAGAGGAAAAGACCCGCATCGCACGCGAACTCCATGACGATCTGGGCCAACAACTGACTGCGCTCAAGATGGACCTTTCATCGGTTGAGCAGCTGATCCAGGCGGATTCGAGTGCTGGCGGGGAAATCATCCGACAATTGCGCGGCATGCGCAGTCTTGTGGACAAGACCGTCGCATCGCTGCGGCGGATCGCCGCCGATCAGCGACCGGTGATGCTGGACGACCTTGGGCTGATCCCCGCCATCGAATGGCTTGCGAACGACTTCACGAGCCGCTACGGTATCAATGTCGAGCGTCACATCGAGCCGGCAGCCATCGAATTCAACCGTATGGCCGCGACGACCGTATTTCGCATCGTCCAGGAAGCGCTGACGAATGTCGCGCGTCACGCCGAGGCGAGCCGCGTCACCCTGACGATTCGAAGCGACGGGGGACACTGCATACTACGCATATCCGACGACGGCCACGGCGCCGCGAAGCTCGACGCGCCTCAGCGAAGATCGTTTGGCTTACTCGGCATGCGCGAACGTGCGCGAATATTGGGCGGATCAATTTCCATCGATACAGAACCCGGTCAGGGATTTGCTGTCACTGTTACCTTCCCGGTGAAGGCGCTGCAACAGGAGGAAACGCATCCATGACCACCAAAGTACTGATCGCAGACGACCACGCCCTGGTGCGCGACGGGCTGCGTCATATCCTGCGCAATGCGATTGGCTTCGACGTCGTGGGCGAAGCGAGCGACGGGGCCACCACGATCGCGCTGATCCGATCCACCGATGCGCACGTCCTTGTTCTCGATCTGTCGATGCCTGGCCGCAGCGGCGTCGAACTGATCAAGCATATCAAAGAGGAAAAGCCTGGGTTGCGTATTCTCGTGCTCACCATGCATGCCGAGCAGCAATATGCGGCGCGCGCCTTCAAGGCGGGCGCCTCCGGTTATATGACAAAGGAAAGCGCGAGCGCGGAACTGGTTGGCGCCGTCACCAAGGTGGCCGCTGGTGGGGTTTACGTGAGTCTCGCAATGGCCGAACGCTTCGCACAAAGCCTGAACGAACCCGCCGACACGCTGCCGCACCAACGACTGTCTGATCGTGAATACGAGGTCTTTCGCCGTATGTGCGCCGGCGAAACGATCACGGAAATTGGCGAGGCGCTATGCGTGAGCGCGAAGACAGTCAGCACTTACAAATCGCGCATCCTGGAAAAGATGCAAATGCCGCACGAGGCCGCACTCGTGCGCTACGCGGTGCGTCATAAACTGTTTGACGATAACGACCAAGTGTGACGCTGTCTGCTTCGTGTAGGGAACGCCCTACACAGGTTCCGAAACGCCTACTCCAAGTTCAACCAACGCCGATTTCATCTTGAGTTCACTCGACCAATAATGGGCGCATGAACTCAAGTCGTCGTGCGCCATGCTGAAAGTTTTCCTGGTCGAGGATTCGTCACCCCTGCGTCAGCGGATCATCGCCATGGTCGAAAGCATCGAAGGGGTCGAGCTCGGTGGGGTAACCGAGGAGTCGCAGGCAGCGCTCGACGGGATCAAGGCGACCCATGCCGTAATCGTCGATTTGCGTCTCACCGGTGACAGCGGCCTGGAAGTCATCGCCGGTATCCAGCGCGAGCGCCTCCCGGTTGTCACCATCGTGCTGACCAACTATTCAGACGCGGCGTTTCGCAACGCGTGTCGGTCGGCGGGAGCCGACTTCTTCTTTGACAAAACGACCGAGTATGAATTGGCGCGTGCCACGATTGAACGCCTCGCACGTGCACGCCTCACCAACGCGAACGCCATCTGATGAACAGGAGACGAGCATGTTATCCGTGATCGAAAGCAGGATTGTCGCACCGATTCCAACGCCTATGCCGCGTCGCGCGTTTCAGATCGCCGACACCACGCCAAAGTGCACCGGTGTTCGATGCTCGACTTGCTCGATGCAGCAAATCTGCATGCCGCGGGGACTTTCACCGGCCGAGATGACGCGTCTGGATTCCGTCATCTGTTCGACTCGTATGCTCAAGCGCGGCGAGACACTGTATCGGGCAGGCGATGACTTCCAGAGCGTCTACCCGGTGCGTACGGGTTGCTTCAAAACGGTAGTCATGCATCGCGATGGTCAAGAACAGGTCACAGGTTTTCATCTCGCTGGTGACGCGCTCGGCCTCGACGGCGTATGCACCGACCACCACAGTTGCGACGCGATCGCGCTGGAAGACAGCGTCGTATGCATCATCCCGTTCGACCTGCTCGAACTGCTTTGCCGGGAAGTAAAGGTAATGCAGCATCATGTCCATCGGCTGATGAGCGGCGAGATCGTGCGGGAGTCGGGCCTCATGATGATGCTCGGGACGATGACCGCCGAGCAACGCGTCGCGGCGTTTCTGCTCAACCTATCAACGCGTTTTAAAGCGCGGGGCTACTCGTCCGCGGAGTTCGTCCTGCGAATGACACGCGAGGAGATCGGGAGCTATTTGGGCCTGAAACTCGAAACGGTCAGCCGCATGTTTTCGAAGCTTCAAAAAGCGGGTGTCGTCGACACACATGGCAAAGAAATCCATATCCTCGATCACGCAGGACTGGCGAACCTGTAGAAGACAGCGATGTCAGCGAACGCGCACGGCTCGGGGTACTCCGACGCTCCCAGCGACGCGCCCCTCTGCTTAAGGCGCGTTTCGTTGGCTGCGCGCTGGCCGCTGAGCAATGCATCAGCCATTCTGTATCAGTCATCAATGCGCAGCACCGCTGCGCCCGTAAGCCGTCCCTCGCGCAAGTCGGCGAGCGCCCGGTTCGCATCGCCGAGCGCATAGGAAGTCGTTTGAAGCTCCGGGAGGGTGTCTGCAGCAAGCTGCATGAACGCTCGCCCGTCATCACGCGTGAGGTTCGCGACCGACACCACCTGCCGCTCCCCCCACAGGAGAGCGTACTGGAATGACGGGATATCGCTCATATGAATTCCGCCGCACACCACGATGCCGCCCTTCGCCACCGCGCTCAACGCAACTGGCACAAGCGCGCCGACCGGTGCGAAGATGAGCGCTGCGTCGAGCTCGTCGGATGGTCTTTCGTCGCTGCCACCCGCCCAGTATGCGCCGAGCCGTAGTGCAAAGTTCTGTGCAGCAAGGTCACCAGGACGTGTGAACGCAAAAACCATGCGCCCCTGACGATGCGCCACCTGCGCGACGATATGCGCGGCGGCGCCAAAACCATAGATACCGACGCGCTTCGCATCGCCCGCCATCCTAAGGGTGCGATAACCGATCAAGCCCGCGCACAAGAGCGGCGCTGCTTCGACGTCTGAATACCGCTTCGGTAGATGAAGGCAAAAGCGGCTGTCAGCGACGACCCGCTGCGCATAGCCGCCATCGATGGTGTAGCCGGTGAAGCCCGGCGTGTCGCACAGGTTCTCTCGTCCGATCCCGCAATACCGGCAATGTCCGCACGTGTGTCCGAGCCACGGCATGCCGACGCGATCCCCGATCGCAAAACCCGTCACGCCGACCCCCAGCGCCGAAACCGTGCCCACGATCTCGTGTCCTGGGATCACCGGGCGTTTGGGGTGCGCGAGTTCGCCGTCGACAACATGAAGATCAGTGCGGCACACGCCGCACGCGTGGGCGTCAATCAGCAACTGGCCGGTGCCTGCGACGGGGTCAGGGACGTCCAACTCCCGCAGCAAGGGCGAATGTCCGTCGAAAACCATTGCGCGCATGTCGCTCTCCTCAGGTATCGCATTCATTTCACTGTACCGGGTCGGTTCCGGTTTGATCTGAGTCAACGTTCGGATGACGCCCTCTGGCACGATCAACGAAAGTGCCACCACGGGAAAGGATGACAAAATGCATCCGCTTACACACCGTTCCGCATGGGACCTTGACGAGAACCGATTGCCCCCACTGAGTGGCGCCGAGGCAAAATTGCGTTTCGCCGTGCAATATGCCGTGCTTGCGCCGTCAAGTCACAATTCGCAACCGTGGCACTTCATTGTCGACGGCGACACCGTGATGCTCTGCGCTGACCGGACGCGCGCGCTCCCCGTCGCCGACCCGTATGATCGCGAATTGATCATCAGTTGCGGCGCAGCGCTTTTCAACCTGCGCGTAGCCATGAGCCACTTCGGGCTCGGCTACGCGATCACGCTGCTCCCCGCGCCCGCGGACCCAGATGTGCTGGCGCAGGTGCGCGCGCTACCCGGCCATGTGACCGATGCGACTCTCCCTGCGCTCTTCGGTGCCATCCCGAAGCGGGCGACGACGCGCGAGGCCTTTACCTCGGAGGCAGTGCCGCCCGAGATTCAGGCGGAGCTGATCCGTGCTGCCGAAGCCGAAAGCGTGGAGGCGACATGCGTCGATGAGGCGCCGGTAAGTGAACGGATCGCCGACCTGATCGCCGAGGCCGATCACCTGCAGTTCCGCGATCCCCGCTTCAGGCGGGAGCTCGCAAGCTGGATCCATTCGCGACGCTGCGCGGATGGCATGCCCGCGTACTCCGCCGGTGTCAGCGCGCTGCTCGACATCGCAACGCCGCTCGTCGCCTCAGCGATTCGCACGTTTAATCTTGGCGGCGGGATGGCCGCGACGCATCGGTCGCTTGTCGATGGCTCGCCACTGCTCTTTTGCATCGGAACGGGCGCCGATAATCCGAGCGCGTGGCTTGCTGCGGGTCAGGCGCTGGAACGGGTGCTGCTAACAGGCGTCCTGCACGGACTTACCGCGTCGTATCTGAATCAGCCCATCGAAGCAGACCAACTGCGTGATACGTTGCGCCGGCAGATCGGAATGGACGCGCAGCCTCAATTGCTGATACGAATGGGGCGCGGGCCGCAGGTTGAGCATTCGCCGCGGCGTGACATGGGCGAGGTGGTTTCGTGACGTGCGGGTGCACGGATAGATCCAATTATTCGCAAAAGCGAAAGTAACCGCTGTGCATCAGGCACGGGTTTGCGGCCGAACGCTCGAAGCAAGCGTCGGGCCGCGCCTTCGATTTTGTCCCTGTGTGCGTCGAATGCCGCTAGCAAATCCTCTTCGCGCAGCGACGCCGCACCGAAATGGTCCTCCAGCGCCTCCGCCGAAACCCTGCGCTCGATGCGCTCACCGTCGACGACCGTCGAGAAGATGAGCATCAAGCTACGGCCGCAGTGGGCGGGCACTTGTTGGGGAAAGCTTATGATCATCGTTGAGCTCGATCGCCTGTTCAAACGGCAAGCGGTCCGCTGCAGCGGGCGGAGTTAAAGTCACCGCTACCTCGGTAACGCAGTGTGTCAGGCCGCGTAACGAGCGCGGTTGACGCAGATCAAGGCGACGGGCGCGCCTGAGAGCATCATCGGTGCAAGCAAGTGACGCACAAGTGCCAGACCCTCCTTTGCCATGCGAGGCGCCAATGAAACATCTTTTCACGCTGGGACACGCAGTGCTTGACCGGGCCGAGCCTCGGCCAGTCGTCGGTGTTGCGCTACCTCGCATCGAGCTCCCTGCACCAGAACGCTGCGGTGGCCGACCGGTTATGGAAGTATTCGCGCTGCGCCGTACCACGCGCGAATTCGCCTCCAACGACCTGAGTCTTGCCCTGCTGGGCGACCTGCTATGGGCCGCCAATGGCATCAATCGCGACGAAGAAGGCGGGCGCACCGCGCCGTCGGCACTTGGCGTTCACGAGATCGACGTATATGCCGTGCTGTCTCGAGGGCTATACCGCTACGATCCGTTGCGGCACGGCCTCGATCTTGTGGTTGCGAAGGACTTGCGCGGTCTCACCGGCTATCAAGACTTCGTCGGCGCCGCGCCGCTCGATCTTGTGTATGTCGCGGATTTTTCGCGCATGGGCGACGTTCCCCCATCGAATCGCGAGGCATTCGCCTCGGCAAGCGCCGGTGCGATCGCGCAGAATGTGTATCTGTTCTGCGCTTCTGCCGGTCTCGCCGCGGCCGCACGCGGTTGGTTGAACCGCAGCGCCCTTGCCGAGCAAATGCAACTCAAGCGCAACTGCGTACCCGTGCTGGCTCAGACGGTGGGGCATTTCGTCGCCCCGACTTCCCAATGATCCAACCGATAACGCAACGCGCCTCAGCGAATACGCCACCGTCGAGAGTGCACCGATGACCCTTCAACACCACCGTTTCAACCTTTCGATCGCCGCCGCCATTCTTTTCACCGCGACGCGCGCGTTTGGTCAATCTGAGCCGACACCGCTTGTCGACCAACAGCATTGCATGTTCTGCCATACCGACAATGCCCCATTTCTCGCACCATCGTTTCAACAGATTGCCGAACGCTACCGCAACGTACCCAATGCCGCCACCATGCTCGAGCACAAGCTTCGAATGGGTGGACGCGCTCATTGGGGCGACATGGCAATGCCCTCCGCTGGCGAACGCGGGGGCCCGCTTTCTGCGGAAGACGCTCATACCCTCGTGCAATGGGTCTTGAGCCATTAACCCTGAGATTATGGAGAACGTCATGCGCATTACCGTCAAACTGGATGGCTTTGGTCCTCTCGCCTCCGCCGCTTATGCAATCCTTTGGCTCGACAGAGAGACGCTTCGCTGGTCACGCGAGGGACACGACGCCCTGGCTTTGCCTGAATGGGGAACTCTGCAATCGTCACCTATCGGCACGCTGATTTGCGGAGCGCACGACATGGGCCCGATATTCGTGCTGAATCTGCTTCGAATCGACGCGTTTGCTCCTCGGAATAGCGAGACCGCGCCAGAGATTTCTTCAGGAAGCGCGCAAGGCGTGGCGGAGTATTACGCGAGCGGGAGCAAAGCAGCCCAAAAGGGGCACTGGCACGTGCAATGCATCGAACGCGAAACGATCCAGGCCGAGCACGAAGTCTTCTCAGACGAACAGGACCCGGAGAGCGATGGTGGCAGTGATGTCGGCGCGCGAGGAGCGTATGGGACCTGACGGGACCTGACTTCCCGGTCCACCGAGCCTGTGGCCAGATCAACACATGCACTGCGCAGCCACGAAAGAGCCTGGCCGACCACCACCAGCCAACCTGACAACGGCTTCCGCCCGAATCGGCTCCAACGCGTACGTGAGGAAAGCGTACGTCAGGAA
>NZ_FCOL02000129.1 GCF_001544515.1 Caballeronia terrestris | reverse complement strand
CCGCCGGCACCGAGCATCAGCACCCGCTTGCCAGCTATCGGCACGCCAAGGTTCACTTCGATGTCGCGCACGAGTCCGATCCCGTCGAAGTTCTCGGCGATGATGCGG
Organism: Caballeronia terrestris; assembly: GCF_001544515.1. GTDB lineage: Bacteria > Pseudomonadota > Gammaproteobacteria > Burkholderiales > Burkholderiaceae > Caballeronia > Caballeronia terrestris. The sequence continues at coordinate 7,176 of NZ_FCOL02000129.1, read as the reverse complement.
CCGCCTTCGAATTTCATCGCGTTGACGGCGCCAGCCAGCTCGGCGCGCTCGCTGCGTTCGTCCGCCATCGCGAACGCCTGCAGCTTGAACGGCGCGGTTACGTTCATCCCTTTGCCGCCACTGGCGATGAAAGCGCGCACCGTCTCGGCGAACGCGCCCTGCGGCTCCAATGGACCTTCGATCGCCGTGTATGACAAGTCCTGCCGTGTCTCTTCTGCGAAGAGGCCATGAATCAGCGGAGACTTCGTGTGTCCGATCGGGTTGCCGATCACTGCGTATTGGTCGCTCATCATGGCCTCACTTTCGAGTACAGCACACCGTCGGTTTGCATCGCGTCGATTTCGGCCGCGTCGAAGCCCAGCGACTGCGCGACTTCCGCGTTGTGCTGGCCGAGGTCCGGGCCGACTTCGCGGATGGTCGTGTCGCAGTCGGAAAAACGGAACGGCAGGTTCGGCAGGCGCAACGTCCCGAAGCGCGGGTGCTCCTGCTCGACCACCATGCCCCGCGCGATGATCTGCGGATCGGCAAGCACTTCATCGATGCGCTGCACCTTGGCGGAGGGCACGTCGATGCTGTCTAGAAGACTCAGCACTTCGGCAACCGGCCGCGCTGCAACCCAAGGCTTCACCACGGACAATATGTCCAGCCGATTCGCATTGCGCCCGTTGAGGGTATGAAACCGTGCGTCGGTGCCGAAGCCAGCCGGCCCGCCATGCGTCTCCACCAAGGCCGCGAAACGCTTCCATGCATCGTCCACCTGTGCGGCGATCACGAGGTCGCCATCCGCCGCACGGAACACACCGTAGAGCGTCGACGTCGGCATGTCGTGACCCGTCTGCTCGGGGACGATGCGTTGCATCGTGTAACACTGCACCGCGTATTCGTGCATCGACACGAGCGTGTCGTACAGCGCCATGTCGATGTGCTGGCCCCGGCCGCTCTTCACGCGACCTAGCAGCGCCGCGTTGATCGCCGCGACCGCGTGAATGCCGGTGTACATGTCGCCAAGGGAGATACGCATCAGGGGCGGCGGCTCCCCTGGATTGCCGATCATCTGCATAATCCCGCTCTTCGCCTCTGCGATCAGGCCGAAACCTGCGCGATGCGCATCGGGTCCAGTGTGACCATATGCCGAGATCGAGCAGTAGACGAGACCCGGATTGCGCGCGGACAGTTCGTCGTAACCGAGTCCAAGCTTCTTCAGCGCCCCCGGTCGATAGTTCTCGACGAACACGTCCGCCGAGTCGCACAGACGCTGCATGAACTCCTTGCCGCGCGGATGCAGGAAATAGGCGCTCTGTTCATCGTCGAGCACGGTGGCGTGCTGACGGCCCGCGTCGCCGCTGCCCGGACGTTCGACCTTGATGACTTCGGCGCCGAGCGCCGCGAGACAGCGCCCGACATACGGCCCTGCCAAAAAGTGGCTGTAGTCGACGACGCGAATCCCTTCGAGAGGACGTGCCTGCATCAGAATGCTCCCGGTCGGCGCGGCACCATCAGACGATGCTCGCCATGCTGGACGACCTGCCCGTCCTGATTGATCAAATCCGACGGCAGCACAACGATGCCCCAGTCAGGACGGCTCTTGCTCGCGCGCATCGAGCCGACGCGAAACTTGACGTGCAACACGTCGTTCACCTTGATCGGCAGGTTGAAGTCCCACGTCCAGCCGAGCGACATACCGGGCAGGAAGCGGTATTCGCTTTGGGTCTTGAGACCATCGGCGATGGACAGCCCAAAGAGACCGTGTGCGACGATCGAACCGAAGTGGCTCGCGTTCGCGTATTCCTCGTCCACATGCACGGGTGTGTGGTCGCCAGTGAGGTCGGCGTAAGCCAGGATGCGTTCCTTGGTGACCGTATAGCTCGGACTCGTGCACTCGTCGCCTTCACTGGCGTCGTCCCAGTATTTATCGATGATCGTCATGTCATGCCTCCGCACGCGGGTTGATCGAAAGCGCCTGCGCGACGCACGAGGCGGGCCGTGCCTGAATCAGTTCGACGGCAAGGCCGTCCGGCAGGCGAATCCAGTTGCGTCCCTGCGGCAATTCGCTGACGTCATACCGTTGCGCGGCGGCGAGCGCCGCTTCCAGGTCTTCGCACATCACGCCTAGATGCGCGAGTCGTCCTTCGGGACTTTCGTAGTCCGGCTTGTGAATGAACTGGAGACCGCCGAGCGTCCAGTACTGACGGGGTTCGTCGACGGTGCCGTCGACTTCTCGCATAGTCATGCCGAGCACGTCTTCGAAGAAGCGGATGTGCCAATGAATGTCCTTCACCCAGATGGCGACGTGTTCCAGATAAGCCTTGTTCATGCTGTCGTCTCCTTAGCTTGTCGGTCCGTCATGGCGCGCTCGATGCCCTTGATGCACGCAACCAGCGTCGAATTGACCGGTGTCGGCACACCGAGCCGTTGACCCCAGCGCACGACCGCGCCGTTGATGAAGTCGATCTCCGTGACCGAACCTTTCTCAAGGCTTTGCAGCATCGAGGTTTTGAACTCAGGTGAAAGACCCTCGGCCGCCAATGTCCATGCTTGCTCCGCGTCCGACATCGAAAGTTTGATGCCCGCTGCCTTTGCAGCAGCCATCGCCTCGGCCACGGCGGCGAGCGCGGTTTCCTTGAGAATCGGCTCTTCGTAGAGCTGCCCGTAAGTGAGGCGCGTGATGCCGGTTACTGCGCCCGTCGCGACGTTGATCAGCAACTTGTCCCACATCGTCCCGAGGATGTTGTCGCTCACGGTCGTCGTCAGACCCGACGCATTGAACGCTTCGGCAATCGCTTGCACTCGTTGCGTGACCTGCCCATCGAGCTCTCCGATGTAGGTGAGTTTTCCGCTCACGCCGGACTGGATATGCCCGGGACCGCGCAGCACTCCACCGACGTATGTCTTGCCCGCCAGCACGCGCTCACGTCCGACGATCTCGCTGAGGACGTCTTCATGGCCGAGGCCGTTCTGCAACGACAGCACAAGCGTGTCCGGACCGATGAGATCGAGCGCGCCGCGCATCGCCGAGTCAGTGTGAAAGGACTTGACCAGTACGACGACGAGATCCGCCGCGCCAACTTCCGCGGCCTGCGTCGTCGCACGGACCTTGATGTGCCGGGAACCATCGGCATCGTCGACTTGCAAGCCGTCGCGGCACATTGCTCCGACGTGTGCCGCCGAGCGGTCGATCAGCCAGGTCTCGTGACCACCTTGACTCAGTGTGGAACCGATGGCGCAGCCCAGCGCACCCGCCCCCAGGATTGCGATCTTCATTAGCGTCTCCTTGATGTGTTGACGCAACGATAGAAGTTGCCGCTCATCGTGGCAATGCAATGACTACAATGAGGTCATTGCGTAAATCGAATAATGGCCATGACTCCCAGCGAGCTACCCGACCTGAAGCTCCTGCAGCTTTTTGACCTGCTGTACGACACCCGGAGCGTTACTCGCGCGGCGGAGCAACTTGGACAGAGCCAGCCGACGGTCAGCATCTGGCTCGGGCGTCTGCGCGAATTTCTGCAAGACCCTTTGTTCATCCGCACGCCCGGTGGCATGGCGCCGACGCCGCAGGCCGACGCCCTGATCGGGCCGTGCCGCGAGATCCTGGAATCGTTGCGGCGTTTCGCTGCGTGGGAAATCGCTTTCGATCCCGCCACCGCAAAGCGGCGGTTTCGCATCTGCATGACGGATGCGAGCCACGTCACGCTGCTTCCTCGAATGCTGGCGCACATCCGGGCGCAGGCGCCGGGCATTCGTCTGGAGGTAGCAAGAATCGATGGGAACACTGAACGGGCGCTGGAGTCCGGCGAGGCCGACCTTGCGATCGGCCATGTGCCGTGGCTCGGCGGCGGGATTTACCAGCAGCAGTTGTATTCGCAAGACTGGGTGTGTCTGGCGAACCGGCACCACCCGCGCCTGCGCGCACGCCTCTCGGTGAAGCAGTACCGCGCCGAGGGACACGTTGCGATCGCGGCGGGGACGGGCGCCCAGTTGCTGGAGCAGGCGCTCTTGCGCGAGCAGATCCAGCGGGACGTCGTACTGGAGTTGCCGGGCTTTCTCGGACTGGGTGCGATTATTCAGACGACAGACCTGATTGCCACGCTGCCACGGCACATCGGCCAGACGCTGGCAAAGGTCAATGATCTGTTAATCCATCCATGCCCAATTTCCGTGGACGGCTTTGCCGTGAGGCAGCACTGGCACGCCAGGTATCACCATGAAGCGGGCAATCGCTGGCTGCGCGAGGTGGTGGCTCAATTGTTCAGCAGCTTGCGCTGACCTGTCACTTCGCTTTGTCCTGTCGTCGACTCTTTCACAAAGCGACCTCCATTTGCGAGTTCCTGCGCCGTTGCGAAGGCTATTCACACGTAAGGCATCCGGGAAGTGCATCGCCGGAGTCTTTCATCGCACGGCCGTGTCGACTCGATACGCGTGGGCCGGACACGGCGCGTCGCCACGCGGCGATTACATCCGATGTAATTGGCGTGAAGAACGAGCGTCGCTACTCTTTGGCTGTCGTGTCACCAATCCGGTGACGTTTCCCGTCAAGGAGCTAAGATGTCTGACCATACCATCCACACAATCGAGTCCGCCCCGGCGCAATCGAAGCCCGTGCTCAAGCAATTGCAACAGGCATTCGGCCTGATCCCGAACATCGCGGCCGCGATGGCTGCTTCACCGGTGCTGATCAACGGCTTCATCGGCCTGTTCGAGCGCGTGCATGCGAGCAGTCTGACGGAGTCGCAGATCCAGACGCTGCTGTTGACCAACGCGGTTACCAACGCCAGTGAGTGGCCTGTCGCGTTTCACACCGCGTTTGCGTTGAAACAAGGCGTACGTCCTGCTGATGTCGATGCGATCCGGAACGGCGGTCTGCCCGATGACGCGGGATTGGCCGCGCTGTCGACGCTGGCGCGTACGCTGATCGACAAGCGCGGCCGTCTTGCCGAAGCGGAACAGAATCGCTTCTTCAAAGCAGGGTTCAGCCCGGAGCAACTGCTCGAAGTCATAGCTGTGGTTGCCGCATCGACGATCACGAACTACTCCGCGAGCGTGACCCAGCCAGCCCTTGAAACGCCGTTCGAGGAATTCGTCTGGCACGCGCCCGCATCCTGAGTCCGTATTCTTCATCCGCATCAGTCAGGGAATCCGATGAATCCCACGCGTCCTAATTCGAAGGTATCGTCGAGCGAACTTGGCGATCTGTTGCGTTACTGGCGGGATGTACGGGGCGTGAGTCAGCTCGATCTGTCGCTGGAAACGGGAGTCTCGCAGCGGCAGATCAGTTTCATTGAAAGCGGACGCAGCGTGCCTGGTCGGAACACGCTTCTGACTCTCGCGCAGACGCTCGACGTGCCGCTGCGCGAGCGCAATGCCCTGCTGCTCGCCGCTGGATACGCCCCCTTGTATTCAGAGGCACCGTGGAATGCACATGAAATGCAAAGCGTCGTCCGCGCGCTTGAACGGATCGTTCGTCAGAACGAGCCGTATCCGGCGATGGTGATGGACCGTCACTGGAACGTGTTGATGACCAACGACGCCGCGCCGCGCTTTTTCAATCACTTCATCGACATGAGTTTGCGGGAAGGGCCGCGCAACATGCTGCATCTGATATTCGATCCGCAGGGTATGCGTCCGTTCGTGGCCGATTGGGACACCGTCTGTCGGAGCCTGCTGCAGCGGGTGTATCGGGAATCGGTTGGTCACGTGATCGACGACGACACCGGGCGTTTGCTCGACAAGCTGCTCGCCTATCCCGACGTGCCGCGCGACTGGAAAGCGCATCATGCGCCGTCCGACACGCCCACCATGCCGGTCATTCCGCTGGGCTTCATCAGCGAGGGCGTCGTGCTTCGTTATTTTTCGATGGTGACGAGCGTTGGAACGCCGCAAACCGTGGCCGCGCAGGAACTGCGCCTGGAATGCATGTTCCCCGCCGATGATGCAACGGAAGCACGCCACCTGCAATTGCTCGCGGCGCAGTCAAAGGAACGCTAGGCGGCTTGCAATTGCAGGGGAACGGATGAAGAAGAGGGCGGGTTGCACGCACTGCGATAGGCACGATGCCGGTGGCCGGCTTCCACGAGCACTCCGTCAGCGTAGAATTTCGAGGTCTCCTGGCGGCCGATCTGCCTTCGCCGGAACCGATACGGACAGGTCATGGAAATCAAGTGGATCGAAGACTTCATCGCGCTCGCGCAATATCAAAGCTTCTCGCGAGCGGCGGAATTTCGCAACGTCACACAGTCCGGGTTCAGCAGGCGGATTCAGTCGCTTGAGCAGTGGGTCGGCGCCGACCTCATCAATCGAAGCAGCTTTCCGCCTACATTAACGCCAGCGGGGCAACTCTTTCGCGAAGCGGCCGAGGACATCATCGAGAAGCTGTTCGACACGCGCGCCATCATCCGCACCGAGCAGCGCATCGCCGGCAAGGGGGTGCAGATCGCGGCCGGGCATACCATCGCGCTCAACTTTCTGCCTGCCTGGCTGCGAGCGCTCTCGTCACATTTCGACGAGGTACGCGCGCGCGTCATTCCGGCCAACGTCCACGATTCGATCCTGATGCTCGTCAACGGCAACTGCGAGTTGATGTTCGCCTATCACCATCCTGAGCTGCCGCTGCATCTGGATCCGACGCGATACGAATACCTCACCGTAGGCACCGACACCTTCATGCCGGTCTGCAAGCCCAATCAGCGAAGCGCTCCCGCATTCCGGCTGCCCGGCACGAACGACCGTCCTTTACCGCTCATCTCCTATACTGAAACCAGTTACTTCGGGCGCTGTCTCGCAGTGCTGCTGGAGCATGCGAGCGCGGCTCCCGCCTTGCGGCTTCATTACGAATCGGACATGGCGGAAGTGGTCAAGAAGCTCGTTCTCGAAGGCGAAGGAGTTGCGTGGCTGCCGAGAAGCTCCATTCTTTCCGAGCTCGACGCCGGCAACCTCGTGCCGGCCGGGACCGCAGAGTGGCAACTCGAAGTCGAGCTTCGGGTGTATCGGGATGCATCCAACCACAGTGAGTTTCTGGAATCGCTCTGGCGTCATCTTCGTGCCGCTTCCGGTGTCGCCGGATAGGGTTGTCCCGCGTTATGCGAAACTCGCATAACCATATGCAGGACTAGCATCCACCTTTTTTCTAGCTTCCCTAAGATTCCGTCCAGACACAAAAACGCCGCGCAACCCCTGGCG
>NZ_FCOL02000128.1 GCF_001544515.1 Caballeronia terrestris | reverse complement strand
AGACCGCTTGAACTTTGAAGTTCGCCGAAACGAACAACGAGGTCGACGCCTTCCTCAATCGGGTCGATGAGATAGTCGGAAAACGTCATCGTGAACTGCATGTCGGGATTTCCTCGTGCAATGTTCAGCAAGATTGGAACGAGTATACGGCGCCCGAATGCCGCTGGTATATCGATGCGAGCCGACCGACCGGACGGTGGAGCTCCGGCCCAAGCGCTGTTTCTGCCGTCGAGATCTCATCGAGCGCTGAGGCACACGCGGCGAAGTACGCTTCGCCATCGGCTGTGAGGGAGATGCTTCGGGTTGTACGGTGGTTGCTTTCGGAGCCAGCTCAAGAAGCTTGCTCGTGCAGGGCAAAGATCAGGCACGCACGTCTGGAAGCGCACATTCAAGCGTCCGCTTAAAACATACATTTGCCGGGCCGTCGAAGAACGGCCAGAACGCTGGAATTGGATGGGTTTCAAAAGCGCAATGAATCGGGGTCTTTCTCAAAGCCTTATCATTCTTGACCGTTGATGAGGCTTTTTCTTTCTTTCCATGCATCTGCATCTGGGAGAACCGGCGCGCGCCTTCCATTTGGCAGTGCGGCATCCCTTACAGCGACCGGCCGCATTGCCGTCCCAACAAAAGAACCGATTAGCACGCCGCGCGGCCGGCATTTGAAATGCGTGTCATGAACTCTGGCCCAGTTATCGCGAGCCCATTGGGGCGATCTGCGATAACGCTGCGTCTTGTAAGACGCGGAATCGAACGTTGACGCCCGAAGTTTAAAAGCGCCCGATGTCGGCGTGGCAGCGCGAGCGCAGTGAATTTCCTATGCCCGACACCCATGTCACCGCGCACGCCAGGCGCCTTCCGGAAGTCGGCATGGTTGAACCCCTTGCCGCGCTCACACATGGATGTAACGTGGCTCAGCACGCTTACTTCAGCCCACCGTCGAGAGCAACGCCTTGAGCCGTTCCGCATCATCGGGCTTATAGTCAAAGGCGGCAATCGCGCGCCATGCCAAGTAGACACCGGTCGCATAGTGTTGCTTGCGGAATTTTTCTTCCAGCGTCGCCTCAACACGCGCCTCGGTCATCAGACTGCTGATTTACTTTTCGACCTTCTCGGTGATATGCGCGTAGGTGTAAGCTGCTTTTGTCATTTTTCTCTCAGTAGTTAGAGTTCAACCACGATTGCGCCACGCGATTCCGCGCTAGCAACCGGTCCTGTGATTTTGCCTTGCTCACTCTATAAAGCAAGCGCCAACGGCACGCGACAGTCTTGGGGGTGCAGGTTCATATCCGCGAGGCAGCTATTGCCGCCCTTGTCGGGAAAGCAGCGGACTCGTGTACAAGGGGATGGACCTCGTGCCTCTGAGCTGCGGGGTTGGGGCTCGTCAAGTTCGAGGGCCCGCAAATCGTGGGCAACAAGACCTCGTGCGACTTTCGCCAAGAATACTTCAGAGGGTGATCCAAAGGTCCAAAACCCTTCGGGGGTAACGCTCACGAGGATTTTGTGACAGCGTTGCCGTCGCCGCGGCCATGCGTGCCTCCCGCCGGTTTTCGACAACCTCGCTCGCCGAAGCGATGGGATCGGGCGCGGCAGGGATGAACTGCGGCCGAGTCGCTCAGCTAACTACAGAAAATTCTTGGGCGAATCCGGCCACGACCGGCCCGGGCTCTATTCGCGTGCGCTCACCGGGCCTCACGTCCCGGCCATTCGGTGACGATCCCTTTCGCAAATTCAAAGGCTCATTCAGATGGAAGGAGCTAAGGGCTACTCGCCCTGGCGCTCTTCGGTGCAAGGTCTTCGACCGGCCCTGGTCGTATCCCCAAAATTTCTTCCAAACGACCGAAAAAATCCTGGGTGATCCCCCTCGCCCTGGGCCGCACCTCCGCTTGCCTCCTCGCGTTCGCCACGTGGCACGGGGCAATGCGCAACAGAAAGCGCAGACCCCTTAAGCCAATTTCAGGAGCAAGATCATGAAGAGCGAACCGAAAATCGATGTCTACACCCGCGTCGCCGACAAAATCGTTGCCGACCTCGAACAAGGGGTTCGGCCTTGGGCCAAGCCGTGGAAAGCCGATAATGCAACCGCGCGTATTACCCTCCCCGTTCGAGCCAATGGCATTCCTTACCGCGGCATCAATGTCTTGCTGCTGTGGAGCGAAGCCCTCGAGAAAGGCCACCGCTCCAACCGCTTGATGACATTCAAGCAAGCAATCGAACTGGGTGCCAATGTCCGCAAGGGCGAGCACGGTTCGCTGGTCGAGTACGCGAACACCGTCACCAAAATTGACGCGAATGACGACGGCGAAGTGACCGAGCACGACATCGCCTTCATGAACGGCTACCTCGTTTTCAATGTCGAGCAGATCGGCTGACAATTCAGGCGCGTGTAGTGCGAGGTCCAATGCATAAACAGCATCAGCCAAACGCGGTTCGCCTGCAATTGATCGAATTTGCCGAAACGTTCTTCGCGAGTACGGGCGCTACGGTTTGTCATGGCGGCAATCGCGCCTTCTATGCGCCGGGCCTCGACATCGTGCAGCTTCCGCCCGCCGAGGCGTTCGACACCGCGGAAAGCTACGAAGCTACCAAAGCGCACGAGTCGATAATATACCGGAAGGCTACCGGGTCGAATCCGACACGGAGCCATGCCTCCTATCTTGATCACTGGCTCAAGGTACTGAAGGCCGATAAAAAGGCGATCTTCACGGCAGCCGGCCACGCCCAACGTGCGTGCGACTACCTGTTCTCCCTGCAAGCCGAGACGCCGAGCGAGGTAGCAGCATGAGCCTCTACACTGCCCTCTTCGCCATCGACGTGCCGCACTACGGCACAAGAACGATCGTGGCGCGACGCCGGCGGCCGCGATGACGCGCTGCTGCTGCTGCACCGGAAAATTCGTCGCGCACAAACATGATTTGCCGAACAACGTGGCGCGCGGAGCGTGCCAGCCGCCGTCACGTGCGGGGAAGACCAAGAAAGCAGCAGCGCTTGCAGCTGCACCGGCCGTCGATCCGACGTGCGACGCGCACGTGACCACCGAGAGCACAGACGTCGCCTCTCGCGTAGCCTGATGCTCAACCGGCATCGCGAATCGTGCGGTTCAATTGGAGGGATTGCTCGTTCGGATACGGTCGACCGAATCTCAGTTCGTGAACGACCGCAGCGTCTGTTTCGCGAACAAGCGGCCCGGATGTAGGTACCACGCGGGCGCCGCCCTCCCTGTCCGTGCTAATGGCATCCCCTACCGTAGTATCAATGTGTTGCTGCTGTGGGGTGAGGCCCTCGCAAAAGGCTATCCGTCCAACCGCTTGATGACGTTCAAGCAGGCATTCGAATTGGGTGCCAACGTCTGCAAGGGCGAGCACGGTTCGCTTGTCGTGTACGCGAGCACCGTCACCAAGATTGACTAGACCGACGATGGCGAAGTGACCGAGCACGCCATCGCTTTCATTCGATCAACGGCAGCGGCGCAGCTCGGCTGATGCTCAGTATTTCGCGGTAGCCGGCTCGATCCGGTAGCCTTCCGGCACATTGTCGATCTGCTCGACATAGAAAACGGTGTATCCCTTCACTCCAATGCGTTGAACTCAGGTGGAAACACTCGATCTCGAATCGCTGCCGATCGCCGTGGTGTCGTCGTCGTCCTGACGCACACGTCGCGCTCCATTGAATGCGTGATTGCGCGCACGGCACTTGAGACGCATTTTTGGCTCACGCCCAATGCGGATGACACAAGTCGCAAAAATCATCCGCGACAGATACGCTCACATATACGCCGTCGCAAACGAAAGCTACTTGCGAATCCGAGGTTGCGCTTGGAGCTAACGGCGGTCGATTTCACGAGAAACTGAAGAGGTCGCACGAATGACGGGTTGGGTCGAGCCGAGCTCGGCGGCCCATTGGGCCTCGGAACCCCGTGCTCGTGGAATCAGCCGTGTTGGCGAAGCTGATGAAAAGTTCGGGTTCGTCGACAGTTATTTGCGCATGCTCGGCGCGCAACGAAAAGCCCGCACGCCGGCGGGCTAAGTCCATATCATGGAAGACATGGAGGAGACACCCTTTTATGTATAGCCGTGCGCGATTTCAGCGGTGCTCGCAGCACGGTTCAGTGCATGGTAGTCGGCCTCAGCACCGGCCCGAGTGTGCGAGGTACTCGTCGAATCGGGCAGAGCTCGTACACCGCGCAACGTCTTGCAGTAACGGCACAGCATCGTCGCACCCGCGATATTCGAGTTTGGAAGCCAATGTGGAGAGGAACGTTCGCAGCTCTTCTCGGCCGTGCTTGGCCGCGAAGTCGCGAACCGTTTCCTGAACCGCATCCCTGAGCGTGTGCGGGTACAGCTTCGGGTGTTTTTAACGCGTGCTATCCCGGCTGGTGCCCACGAAGTCTCTCGTAATGAGCTTCGCGCTTTAATCCGTCATACGCGCGCTATCAGGGCGCGACAATTACGTTGCTCGCAGGTGCAGGCTTCTTGGTCAACTTATTCAGAACGTCCTGTCCTTCGCGCTGGTATTCAGCGATTTGCGACTTCGCCGTTGTCGCGGCCTCGCTTTGCATGTTCGAGACTATTTCCTTTACTTGCTTGCCATATAAGTTCGCCTTTTCTGCGGTCGCTTTGGCAACGCTACTCGACAGCTCAAAAAATTCTTGGGGCGACCGTGTCGCGAATGCCTTTTCGACAATGACTTGATTTTCGGCAAGTGAGGTTTTGACAACTTGCAAATTCAACGCCGTAAGCTTCTCAATACCGTCAAACGCGGCCTGTAAAGCGCCAAACAGATTTTGAACTTGAGCTGACTGCGCAGGCAAATATTGTTGCGGAAACATTGTGCTCATGACCTCTCCTATTATCGGGCGCCGCGGTAGACCGCAGTTGGCCCCGGCGTCGCAAGTGCGCTTTTTTGTTGCACTGCAACATACCGAGTATGCACGGGCGTGACTGTTAAAGTCAACGTCAACCTCGCGAACGGTCGTACTCAGGTGAATGGGGCTCTGTCGATGAGTCGTGGGCGTGCATATAGCCGGTGACAGCGCCTTTCGTCCACTAACGGCCCGTGGAAATGCTGCGTGGGAGCATGCACAAGGCGTCGACAACCTTGCCGAACGCTGTGCGAGCAGCAGCGTGCGTAGTTCGGTAGGGCAGACCATCAAAAGAATTGCTTGCCAACTTGCCGCGTAACAGTGCTTCGACAAGCTGCTAGATGTTCAATGCATCCCGACGGTCACGGCACTCCGCGAGGCCGACATCCTGACCTTGAATGCTTGTTCGGTTAAGGCGAACAGGGGAACAGGGCGTTCCAGGTCCGTGAAATAAATTAGTTTTCGTCTCTCAACAAGGAGTAGCCTCAGTCTATTGACTGCGTTTATGAGAAACCGAGAACGCCTGATAGCAGCCGCGACGGTTCAATCATTTTTAGCCGGACATTTCGCAAAAGCATCATTAACCCTACTCTTCGGCAGAAGGGACAATGACGCCCGTTGGCCTAACAGACCCGATGGACAAAAAACCCCGTGACCTGCCGTTATTTCTCGGCGCTCATGCACGGGTCAGCCGTTTTGCAATTGACCTCCGTCGGAGGGCCACACCATGTTAGTTAGCGAGCGGATGAAACCCGCAGTATTCGTAGAGCCTGACGAGACGTTGGCGACAGCGGCACGCAAGCTCAGAAAAGACAATATCGGATGTCTACCAGTCTGCCAAGATGGCCGGCTTCTCGGAATGATCACCGACCGCGACATCGCGATGCGCAGTGTGGCAGACAACCGCGACGCCAATCACATGCGGGTACGCGACGCGATGTCGGTGGACGCGATTTTCTGTTCGAAGGAGGACTCCGTCGAACAAGCGACCACGCTCATGCGCCAAGCGCATGTGCAACGACTTGCGGTTGTCAGCGCCGACCGCCACCTAGTCGGCATCATATCCATGAGCGACGTTGAGGGCAGCGGCTCCGAACGACGTCCCTTCGAAGTGATTTTCTATAAAGAAATACTCGACCATGCGGGCCTTCCGCATCACAGCCAGCTAATGCGGGTCTCGGTCGCTCGGGGAACGAAAGATGAAGCAGTCCAAGCGGCCATCAGACAATTCGAAGAGACCAGGCAAGTTACGAGTTGGGCCTCAGCGGCCGACGGCTATGACGTACTAAGCATCCATGTTGGCGAAAGCGGCGAGAGCCTCGAATCACTCGACCTTACCTCTGAAAGAGACGCAGAGATTCGAGCTCGGGCACGAGTGTTATGGGAACAGGCCGGCTTCCCTGAACGACAGGACGTCGAGTTGTGGGAGAAGGCGGCACGCGGCGTGGATGGCGAGAGCAAGGCTGCGAAATGAAGCGGGCCAACACAGTGGCGGTCGACGCGCAACGGCGAGACATCATGCACGTGCCGCGTGTCGACTTCATTGGAGCCGGGATCGTCCCGCTCATTGAATGGCGGACATCGGCTCTCTTGTCCATGGCAATCGTCACCTACCCAAGCGGCGAAGAGTGCGGGTCGGGCGCACTCGGCAGCTTCGCGACTGAAGCGGACGCATACCAGTACGGGGTGGAGTACGGGAAGGCTGAAGCAAAGCGGCGTCTTCTAATGACGCTCATCGAATAACGTTGGAAAGCTGGCTTCAGCGTACTGCTGTATGCGCAACCGCACGGCAGCACCCATGGCGAAACGAGTCGTCTTGAACCGGTCAAACCAACCGACAGGCTGGGCCTCCACCTACCGTAGTCTGGATGGGAGAAAGGCGGCTCAACGACCGTCCAAGGAAAACCCTAACTTCGATGCACTGGCCGAGCGATTTCATCAATCTGTTGCATCGACCGTTGAATTGGCAACCCATTGCAGCCGGTCAGGCGAGCAGGCCGACTGCCCGAACCCTGGCTGCAAGGAAATGGTCAGAGCCGCGCCTCCGTGTCTCGGACGCTTCTATTATGAAACACCGAGAACCTCAGCTCTGTAAGTCCGGTATAGCGACTCGCATGCCGCTCAATCCACCGCCTTCATCATATCCTCCACCACCTTCTTCGCATCGCCAAAAACCATCATCGTCTTGTCCATGTAGAACAGCTCGTTGTCGAGCCCGGCATACCCCGCCGCCATCGACCGCTTGTTCACGATGATCGTCCGTGCCTTGTACGCTTCCAGAATCGGCATCCCCGCGATCGGCGAAGTCGGATCGGTCTTCGCCGCCGGATTCACCACGTCGTTGGCGCCGAGCACGAGCACCACGTCGGTCTGGCCGAACTCGCTGTTGATGTCCTCCATCTCGTGGACCAGCTCATACGGCACTTCCGCTTC
>NZ_FCOL02000127.1 GCF_001544515.1 Caballeronia terrestris | reverse complement strand
GCGAGCGCGTCGCCATTCTCGCATCGTGGAATCAGCAACGACGATCCCGTGAAAACCCCCGCTTCTTCAGCACAGCCTTAGAAGTTCGCTTACGCTAACTTATCTAGCGTTGTTGTGTTGAGATCTTCGACCTAGCGTGACGGGCTAAGACTGTATCTTTCCAAAGTGGATTCTTGCGGAGCATCGGTCGCCCGTTTTATCTTGCACTAAGCGCATCATGACTTCAGATCGGGGACCACGACGCAATAGCGATCTAGTCCATCAGCGTCTGAAAACAGGCCCCGGCCAGCTTGTGCGATGGCCGAGCGCGAATGCTCTTTGTTTAAATCCGTCGCCCCAGTTCGCATCCATCGTTGCGCGACGGTCTCACCGGACAATCCACTATGGGAAATTCGATTCCTAACGAATTCCATTTCACTGACCTGCGATCAACGCCGCAATGGCCGTTTAGCCTCGTGTAAATGGGCTGTCTGGACCACCAAGGCGGCAAATAACGAATGAATCAACTCAAGTCAGGGTTTATTTCTAGCGTCGGACCTTGAATTCATTTAGTCAGTTGATCCCGCATTGGATGTGCGACAGCGCACGTTAATATGAGCGTAGTCTGAAGTAGATTTCCATATCAATCTCGCGGTCGAGACGACCTATAGTCTCAACCGTTCAACTTCCACGTTGCGCCTTGGTCGCAGCGTTATTCACCAGGCCAAGCGGGAAGCTCGCTTGCGCCATCGCTAACAACATTCACCGCGTTTCGAGAACACTCCAACTTCAGGATGTTCACCTTGTATTCAATGATTGGCCAGGCGTACCCGCTGGAGAATTTCATGAGCCATTTAAAACTTGACCGCCGAACGTTCCTGGGTGGAGCGGCCTCGGCATTGTCTCTTGCCGCGTTTCCCAGCTTTGCCCAGATAAGCGGGCAACGCCGTCTCGAATGGCAGCAGTTCAGGGTGACCCCTGAATACGCGTCGTTCCACGACGCCGTAAACCGGATGCGCGGCAATATCAACGCGAGTGACCCGAATTCGTGGCAGTATTGGGTCAATGTGCACGTTAATTATTGTCCTCACAAAGTATCGTATTTTCTCGCCTGGCACCGGGGATATCTCTGGTATTTCGAACGACGCCTACAGATCATCTCGGGCAATAACAAGCTCATGCTTCCCTATTGGGATTGGTACACAAATCCGACAATCCCGAGCGACTTCACTACGCCCGGCAGTCCGTTCTACCCGAGTGTTTCCCGGGTAAACGCGAACGTCTATAGCGCCTTAGACCTGACACCGTTTCAGAGCTCGACTGTGAACTTCCAGCGCGGCACGGTGAACTCGTTCGAAGAGCGCTTTGAAACGCGTCCGCACAACCCTGTGCACAACCTGATCGGCGGTTCGATGGCGACTATGCAGTCGCCGCTCGATCCGATTTTCTTCCTGCACCACTGCAACGTCGACAGGCTGTGGCACGCATGGGCGCTGCCGGACGGCCGTACAATGCCGGTGTCGAGTTCGCCTTATTGGACGGGTGCGCCTGCGTCTTTCGTCTACGCGCCGGGCCTTACGATGCCGAAGGTTGACACGTACTCCCCGCGCCGGGCGGGCACCGTCAAAATCACCGCCTACGACTATGACAACACCTCCCGGCCCACGTCACTGCCGCGGCAAGCACAGGCGGGCCGCATCATCCTGGTCCAGGCGGAGCGCCCGCAACTTCGACAACGCCCGCCAGTCGGCTTGTTCAAGGCGACGCCGGCTCGCGACATCAGCGCGGACGAGCGCGCGATCGGCGGGGTGAAAGGCCTCGCGCTGAGTGAACAGTCGATCAGCGCGCTTGTGACGGCGGAAGCGAGTTCGGTTCAGTCGATCCAGGAGGTCATCACGACGACCGAGGAGGAGTTTCCCGATACCGAAACGACGAGCACGTCGGCGCCGGCCGACAGTTCGGCCAGTACATCGAAGGCGAGAAAATTCCGCTCGGTCAAGATCGTGCTCGACAACGTCGCGATCACAAACGCGGGTGCAGCGGGCGGATACTTCTACAAGGTGTATCTTAACCTGCCCGAGAATGCGGATATCGATACCGTCGGTCCAACGCACTTTCTCGGCACGCTCGGAGCCTTCGAAATTGCCAGCGAGGCGCATCATGGATCGGTAACGCTCGAATATCCGGCAACCGGCGCAATGGTGAAGATTCGCGCGAAAGCTAGCCGCGAGCACGTAATTTCGTTTGTGCGGGTGGACGGCACTAGCGCTCCGGCAGGCCAAGTCATCGCCGCCGGCGAACTGCGTTTTGAGTTGTCAACCGAAGCACCGTTCATCAAGTCGAAGAGGGTCAAGCCGGGACGCAATGACATCCCCTATTGAGGTGACCGACGCGTGACCGTGGAAATCTCTGCATAGGTGATCGCTGGAGGGCCTCACTGACTTAGATTCAGATGAGTGTGGTCATGACGCAATTAGATCTGGGCTCGAGTTAATCGACCAGCGCGAATTTTCGATGAGATGACACGCTCGTACGGAGGACGGCTCACGCTGTGAGCCGAAATCACCGCACAGGCTAGGCGCTGAAAACGGTGATCAGGAGTGTGAAGGTGAACGAGCGTTCCGTTGGCCAAATGGTTTGCTGGCTTTGCACCGGCGGAAAGTCTGAAACTCTAGTCAGGTGTCCACCCTCGGACTTTTCGTACATCACGAGGGCTCGCTAGATCTGGCACTCTTGCCGGATACTTTCAACCGCGAACTCGTCGGCTGGCCCCATCAAAGCCGCGCATGACCGCCGGCATTCTAATCGGTGCATTAACGATGACGGGGTTCCGGCGACCGCCGAGGCCGCCGCGCTGCATTATTCGGACAGACCCAGTCACCGAACACACTCAGGAACACCTAGTCGCAATATCCTTGCGAGGCGTACGTACCGCCACCCGGCGCTCTCCTATTACACAGTGTGCTCAGCAGCGAGGCGATGTTGCCGGCTCCGTAACCGCCATAATTTGCATTCGGGTACTGCGCGTTTTGGCGGAACTGGGAAGAGTAGTTATCTTTTGGCGCATTAGGATCGGAGGTTCCCCATGACGTCACGCCAATCACCGCGAGCTTCGAAGCGGTACCTGCAACGGCGTCTCCTGCCCGCACAGGGTCGCGAGACTTGAAATTTACGATCCACGGGCCACCGCTTGAGCCGCTTGTGAGGTCGCTTCCTTGCCAGAGCTGCCAAGCTCCGCCGACCACTGTCGTGTAAGTTGGCCCATCCGTGCGCTGCATAATCGCGCCACTGTCCAGAAGGTACGGATATCCGAAGGTCGAGACGGCCGCGGTCTGCAAATTGCCAGTCTTTGGAGAAGAGACGAACGAACAGTTGTTCCAACCGTAACCCATATATCCTGTGATGTCGCCGATGAACTGATTGTGAGTGTTCTTGGCGAGAGCGATCACCGCCAGATCATTGTTACGGGCTGCGCCAGATCCTGTGTCAGTGCCATTAGCCCAGCTCGCCGGACGAACGAAGGCAGTCCAATTCCATATGCCATATGGAGCATTCTGTTTTGCTGTCGCGCCGATCGCACCATAATGTCCCGGGACAAATTGATAGTCGGAATAAGTCGAGTTTCCACTGCCGAAGCCTTGGATGCAGTGTGCGGCCGTTACAAGAACGCTTCTGCGGATGAGGCTCGCAGAACAGTAGCCGGCAGAGAACGTGAGCTTTCCGATTGTCCGATAAGGGAAGCTCGTGCTAAGAAGGTTGGCAAGCGTAGCGCCCGAAGCGCTTTGATCACCGTCCTGCACGCGAGTAGATGTATATGGAATGCCGAAAGATCCATATGCACGAGGTCTGGTGTCCGTTACGATGCCTTTTTGCGTCATAACGCCGGGGAGGTATGGCCCCGCGTCGGTATTTGGCGTTACTGACGATGTATCGGGCGCATACAACCGATTCACGACCGGCTTTGAATTCAAAAGCTCCGTTGTCGACAGCCTCGTCTCAGATAAGTTGAGATTCATGACAACGGTGTCCTCGGCAAAGGCCGCCCCGCTCACGGATGCTGACAAAATCGCTGCGACAGTCGCTGAACGGGGTACGAAACGATAGCATTTTCTCATCGTATGTCTCTAAAAGGCCCTAAGATCGGCAACGCTAGGTCGTGTTCCCCATTAGCGGATGCGCGGCTACCGCAATGGCTAGCTAGGGCAACGCGCCATGTCTGGAGGGTGCACTCTTGCTCACGTCAGAGCGGGTTAATATCCAAATGCCTCCTCTCGACGGCCGAGCAGTGGCGAGAAAGTACCGGCTCACAGCCAGCCCCGCACTTTCTTGGTGGTGGTGACCGCGCTGTCATCGATGTACGAACGTGCCGAATCCCATCAGCTCGCGATTCGACTACCATTTTTAAAGTCCGCCCAGCTTCCGGTCATGCCGGCAGTGATTTCGTGTCACGGGGCGGCGTAATGGCGCCGGGGATGGGCGCCGTAATGGCGCCAGCAGAAACAAGGTAGAACGCGGATCGAACGGTTTCAAGATTGCGGTCTTTTGCCGTTTTTGGCAACCGGATTTTCGCCGTTGTCGATCATCGGTTTGGGCTTGCGGAAGCTTTCGCCCTCTATAACGACGCGATAGGCGCCGTGTCGTAGGCGATCGAGCGTAGCGGCTCCACGAATTCGGTTGTCGGGGAAGGCGTCGCCCCATTCGCTGAAGTCCAAATTTGAAGTCAAGATTGAGGCTGCGCGCTCGTACCTTGCAGCGATCAGGTCATGGAAGTCCTCATCGTGGGGCGCACGAAGGGGCTTGAGCGCGAAGTCGTCAACGATCAGCAGTAGCACACGCACGAACTGCCGGAACTTGCGTCGTATAAGTCCGTGGCACGCGCCGCATGCAGCTTCTTGAGCACTCGGTCTGATTGATAAACAGCCTCGCGACTTGCCACTCGGCGTCAGGACCGCACCGCGATAGATACCTGCGACTTGCCGACGCCTGTCTGCCCGACCATCAGAACGCAGACCTTCTCGTCGATGTATCGGCCCGTAGGGAGGTCGTGAGGTCGTGAAGGTGTGAACGGTTTAGTTTGGGCAACCGGTCGAAGTTGAAGTTCTCGAGCGTCTTGCCCAGCGCTAGGCGTGAGTTCGAAACGACGACCTTCAGGCTCGCGCAGGACATCGGCGCTCGCGAGGGCGCGCAGCATACGGTAGAGCGTCAGTGCGTGAGAGCGGTAAGCGCAGCGAGTTCAACTCGTGCGGCGAGCGTCCGCGAGGAGATCGGCGATGCTGAGCGTGGGCTACATGAATGGCCTGCGAGACCTGATACCCATCGATCAAGCGACGAATCGCATTTGCGGGGTCTTGATCGTCTTTCATGGGCCTCCTGGCTTGACAACTTACGCCGCGCGCTTCGAGTGAAGCCACCCGGGGGCTCTAAACCAATGTACTCCCCACGTTTGAGTGGCGAACTCTGTCGACGCCCGCTTCACTTCATTCGTTGCCACACAACCTTGGCCGCCCCATAACCGAAGCTGCCCGGCGTGACATAGGTCAATCGATCGCCGTCGATAGAGAAGGGACGCCTCTGCACATCCCCGTCCCAGTTAGGAAACGTGCTTCTTTGGATGTGGAAGACGATGACGTGAGCGGTGGTGTCGACCGTGTACATACCGAAGTGAGCCACGTTTCCCTGGGCAATTCCCGCATTCTCGTCAGCGGTTCCTTGCAACCGGTTGCCGGAAGCGAATTTCGGCAGGTTGGCGCGCACACCGACCAGTGCATAACGGCCATCGCTCCCGAACATGAGAAGGCCTTCGGGATGCGCGCCCAGCAGTTCCTCCTCGGTTCCACTCCTAGTGACGGTCAGCGAGACCAGCGACCAAGATCCGGCCAGACTGCTGGGAGATTGCGCGTGAGCGCCGGGCACCGCGATGCCGATCGCGAGGGCTATCATCGCGGCGACGGCCAAGGCTTTCAGCATTGCTTTCATGGGTTTCTCCAGCGCGTCGCTGCACCCTGCGGTCCATGGAAACCAACACCTTCTACTTGGCTCGCTTCCATTCGTTGATCGGGATGATCTCTCCGTCGGACGTCTTGACGGGAGACCCGGTCGTGGTCAGCTTATCGCCGCTCAAGACGACCTTCTGCTTGCGAACCGCTCCGTCGAATGCCGGCGACGTGCTGGATTCGACGTTATAAGTCAGGGTGCTGGTGGACTCGTCGACTGTGTATGTTCCGTAGTAGGCGAGAACCGGACCGATAGGCACGCGTGGATTGGCGACCGTCTTCGGGCGGTCCTTGCCCATGAGAAAGAATGCCACATGACCGGTCGAATCTAGCATGAGGTTGCCGGACGCCCAGGGAACGACGGTCTTTCCGTTTGCAAGCTTCTCTGATCCGGATGTCAAGGTCCAGGTGCCGACCACCTGCTGTTTCAGAGGCTTTGTCAACTTGTCGAGAGCGAAACAGAGCCACCACAGGTGAGACACTCGTTCAGAAGCCGGTCGACGGATTTCGGGTTACTTCGGTGAATTCGCGCCACGCAATGAATTTCGCCGCGAGTTGTTTGCGATAGGTTGAGGCGCTCAGCAGATGCCGCTTGAGCGCGAAGTGTTGCCGGATCAGTCCGAAGCTCGACAGGAATACCTGCGTGCGCTTCGGGTCACGAAAGCCGCGCATGCGACGCTCGCGTTCGCGTGTCGGCTGGTGGCTGTTTTCAGCTCGGTTGTTCAGTCGGGCTGCCGCTTTGACAAACACGTGCTTTACGCTCGCCAGCTCTGGAATCTCAGCTTTGGCCGCCGGATAACTGCGCAGTTGATCGGTGACGATCTTATGCGGCACCGGGCTCGAGCGCAGCACACGCTTGAAGAAGCGTTTGGCAGCGGCCTTGTCGCGCCGCTTTTGCAGCAGGATGTCGAGTTCGGCACCGTGCTCGTCCACTGCGCGCCATAGCAGGTAAGGCTCGCCGCGCAACGTAACGAACATCTCATCAAGGTGCCATATGCCGCCCGGTTTGCGACGCGCCGCTTTCACCCGACGGGCAAAGCCTGCGCCAAACTTATCGCACCAGCAGCGGATCGTCTCGTAGGTCACAATCACACCACGCTCGAAGAGCAGTTCTTCGATATCACGCAAGCTCAATTGATAGCGGTGGTACCAGCGCACGGCGCAACTGATGACGCCGGCTGGAAAACGGTGACCGTGATACAGCGATTTTGATTTCTTCATCGCGTCATCTTACGCGACACGACCCAGCAACCTGACAACGCCAGTTTGGGGTCTTCGTCGGGCGCTTCTAGGTCAGTAAC
Source organism: Caballeronia terrestris (assembly GCF_001544515.1). GTDB lineage: Bacteria > Pseudomonadota > Gammaproteobacteria > Burkholderiales > Burkholderiaceae > Caballeronia > Caballeronia terrestris. The sequence goes on along the minus strand of NZ_FCOL02000127.1, from coordinate 205 downwards.
AGCCATGATGTTCTCGGTATGTCTGTGTTCTCTCTCACATAGAATTTTCGTTGATCAGGCAAGTGTTCAAGCGGGCGAAAGCTATATGAATTTCGTGAGCTTTTCACCTCACGCGAGCGTCGATAACCCGGATACTCAACTCCATTCCCCGCGTCACCGACGCATCGACCTCGACTCCAAGCCCGGAGTCCATCTTTTTTCTGCA
>NZ_FCOL02000126.1 GCF_001544515.1 Caballeronia terrestris | reverse complement strand
ACTGGCGAACGCCTCGACAACCTGGAAGATCCGTATCGTCTGTTCCGTTGCCATACGATCATGAACTGCGTGGACGTGTGCCCGAAGGGGCTCAATCCCACGAAGGCGATCGGCAAGATCAAGGAATTGATGGTGCGGCGGGCTGTCTGAATTTTAGCGGCGGCCATCGTGCCGCCGTGCTCTACACATCGATATCCATCAACGCGGAACTGAGTGATTTACCGTGCGCATCGAGCGCGAGTGAACGCGTCACGCCACCTCCAAGCGCTCGTCCGAGCACAAAATTAAAAGCGGCCAGCTCGGGCAATTCATAGCGCACGACTTCCCCGCGCACGACGTCACTCAGATGCGCTTTAACGCGATCTGCCGACAGCGTCTGTCGCAGATGCTCGTAATGCCGCGTGTCGTGACAAATGACTGATACGTTTAGCGTATTACCCTTGTCGCCGGTTCGCGAGTGGGCGAGTTCCCGAAGTTTCATTTCAAGTCTCCACGAATTCGAACATGGGATTCGTCTGCGTGCGTGGCAGCAGAATCGATTGCACCGCGAGCACTTCGCGTACGGCCTTGGTCACACCGCCGCCGCCCGCGGGTCCGTTGGTATAGAGCGTCTCCACCTCGTTGCCGATGCGCCCCGCTTGCGCCGCCGAGTCCGTGCGTCCCGCTACACGCACACGTACCTCATAAGGCTCGCCACCGCGCGCGCCGGCTTGCTCGCCATAAAGCGAATCGACGCCGATCAGATCGAAACGCAGTTCGCTTGTCTCCACACCGGTCAGGCTTAACCGCTCGCGAACGATATCCAGCGCAAGCCGCGCCCGCGCGAGTGCGCCCGGCCCTCCATAAGATATCTGCCCCTCGCCGATAAAGCCGTCCATATACGCCACCGACACCTTGAGCGTATCCGTTCGCGGCGTGCCGCATCCGCCCGTCACGCGCACGCGGTCGGGCGCTTCCTCTGTCACGCGCACGCGCGTGAAATCGGCGACGACGTCCGGCTGAAAATACCGCCGCGGATCGTGGATTTCGTAGAGCAGTTGCTCCTTGCATGTCGCCTCGGTCACGCGGCCGCCCGCGTGCGGCACCTTCGTGATGACGACCGAACCGTCCACGCTGACTTCGCCGATCGGAAAGCCGAGCCGCGCGAGATTGGGGACGTCTTTGTAACCCGGATCGCCGAAATAGCCGCCCGTCACCTGTCCCGCGCATTCGAGCAGATGCCCGACGACGGTTCCCTGTCCGAGCGTGTTCCAGTCGTCCATGCTCCAGCCGAATTCATGGATCAACGGCGCAGTGAAGAGCGACGGATCGGCGACGCGTCCTGTCAGCACGATGTCCGCGCCGGCCGCAAGCGCCTCGACGATCGGCGCCGCACCCAGGTAAGCATTTGCCGACACGATCCGCTCGCCATACGACGCGACGCTCTCGCCTGATTCCTCGAACGTGAAGCTGCCTTGCCGCACGACGTCGAGCACGTCGTCGCCGGTAACGGCGGCGATCTTCAGCCCGTCGATGCCCAACGATCGCGCGATCTCCGCCGTCTTGCGCGCGGCAGCTATCGGATTGGCCGCGCCCATGTTGGAGATGATCCGCACGCCGTTCTTCGCGGCAATGGGCAGCACGGCCGTCATGCGCGCTTCGAGCAGCGGGTCATAGCCGAGGTCCGGATGATTGCGCCGCGTCTGCTGTGCAATCGCGATCGTGCGCTCGGCGAGGCACTCGAATACCAGATAGTCGAGCGCGCCGTGCTCGGCCAGTTCGACCGCTGGTTCGATCCGGTCGCCCGAATAGCCGGCGCCCGCGCCGATGCGCACGCAGCGTGCGTTTTGAGTTGCAGTCATCGCGTTAGTATCCATGATGTGGCTCGCACCCTCACAAGGGGAAAACGCCGAGCAGGACGCACGCGATCGTCATGACGATCGATGCGCCGAACAGCAGCGGGAACGTGAATTTCTGATGATCGGCGAGGTCGATGCCGCACAGGCCGACCACGAGGAACGTCGCGGGCGTGAGCGGGCTGACCGGGAAGCCCGTCGTCATCTGCCCGAGCAGTGCCGCCTGTCCGACCTGCACGGCGGGCACGCCGAGTTGCCCGGCCACTTCCGCGATCACCGGCAACATGCCGAAGTAGAACGAATCGGGATCGAACAGCATGCTGAGCGGCATCGACACGAGCCCGAGCACTACGGGGATGTGGCTCGCCATCGCGGGCGGCACGAAGCCGACCGCCGCCTGCGCCATCGCCTTGAGCATGCCGCTGCCCTGCAGCACGCCCGTGAAAACGCCCGCCGCGAGCAGGATGCCGGCCATCATCAGCGCAGCGCGCGCATGGGCGTCGATGCGCTTGCGCTGCATCTCGACGTTCGGATAGTTCACCATCAAGGCGACACACAGGCCGACCATGAACATGATCGCAGGCGGAATCTTCTCGCCCATCGCGACCATCGTGCCGAGTACGATCAGCGTGAGGACGATGTTGAACCAGAAGAGCTTCGGGCGCCGCAGCGCCTGTTCTTCTGGCGTGAGTTCACGTTTGGGCATCGGGATCGAACCGTCTGCGTGCGCGTATCCGAGTCGCTTTTCTTCGCGGCGTCCGAGCCAATACGCCATGCCGAATACGAACACGAGACCGATCACCTGCACCGGAATCAGCGGATTGAAGAGCGACGAAATCGGCAGATGCAGCGACGCCGATGCGCGGATCATCGGCCCCGTCCATGGCAGGAAGTTGATGCCCGCCGCCATCGATACGGCCGCGGCCAGCACGCGCCGGTCCATGTTCAGGCGATCGTAGAGCGGCAGCATCGCGGGGATCGTCACGAGGAAACAAACGGCGCCCGAGCCGTCGAGATGGATCAGGAGCGCGAGGAGCGTCGTGCCCATCACGATGCGCGTCGGCTTCGTGCCGACCGCCTTCAGGATGCGGTCGATGATGGGGTCGAGCGTGCCGGCGTCGGTGATCGTGCCGAAGTAGAGGATCGCGAACACGAACATGCCGACAACGGGCGCGAGGCTCTTCAGGCCATCGATGACGAACTTGCTCGTCTGCAGCCCGAAGCCGCCGAGCAGCGACGCGGCGATCGGCACGATGATGAGCGCGACGAGCGGCGACATGCGTTTTGAAAGGATTGCCGCGAGCAGCACGACGATGGTGGCGAGCCCCAATAGTGGCAGCATGGCTTTGTCTCCGGATTTGTCTTTTAGTGTGGTTCAGCGTAATTTGTTACCAGCGATAGATCAATTGAAATGATTTGATTGCAGCATTCAGGAAACGTAATGGATCTGAGCCTTCGCGACATTCGGGCGTTCGTCGCCGTTGCACAGACGGGCAGCTTCACGCGTGCGGCCACGCGCCTGCATCTGTCGCAGCCGGCGCTCACCGTGCAGATTCGACGGCTGGAGGAAACGGTCGGCGTGCGGCTGTTCGATCGCAACAGCCGTAACGTCGCGCTGACGCCGGCGGGCCGCGAGCTGCTGCCGGTGCTGCAGAAGTCGCTGCACGACATGGAGCAGGTGCTCGCCGATGCCCGCTCACTCGCCGATGGTTCGAGCGGCACGGTGCGCATCGCTTGCCTGCCGACCTTTGCGGCGAGCCTGTTGCCGGACCTCATTCAGGATCTGAAGAAAGCGGTGCCGAGTGCGGGATTTCAGATTCGCGACGTGGTCGCGAGCACGGTGAACGCGCTCGTGCGCAACGAAGATGTGGATATCGGTCTCACGGGAGGCGAACTTCCTGAGGGCGCATTCGATGTGCTCTATACAGGCGTCGATCGGCTCGTTGCGGTGTGTCCGAAGGCGCATCCGCTTGCGCGTCGGCGACGCATCGGACTCGAGGATCTTGCCCGCGTGCCGCTTGTTTTGACCGCACAAGGCACGAGCGTGCGCGCGGTGGTCGACGCGGCGCTCGCGCACGCGCGGTGCGCGCCGGTCATCGCGTGCGAGCCGACGTACATGATGACCGCGGTCGCGATGGTGCGCGGCGGCCTCGGCGTGACGATCCTTCCCGGCACCGCGCGCGAGGTGCTGGCGGAACCCGGGCTCGTCGTTCGCCCCATCGACGACGCCGCGTTCGTCCGTCCGATTGCGCTGATCAAGAAGCGCGGCCGGACGCTGCCGCCTTTGACGGAGCGCTTCGTTGCGGCAATGCTTGCGCGTATGGGGGACGATGCCGACGCACGCCCGACACGCGGTCCGATAAAAGAAAGCACTAAGACGGGAAGCGGCAAAGTGAGCAACAAAAGAATCCAGACGAGCACATAGACCGACTGCAAGCCGCCATTTTGCAGATTGACGAAGAGCTTGACTGGAATGCCTTGCGGAAAATACGAGAACACGGAAACGATCCCGAACTCGCCGATGATCCGCACCCACGTGACGATGCCGCCCGTTGCGATTTCGCGTGCGGCAATCGGCAAGGTGACGTACCAGAACGTCTGCAAGGGCGAACACCCGAGGTCTTGCGCTGCTTCTTCCACGTCCTTGGTCACACCCTCGAATGCCGTGCGCGCGGCTGTGACGAAGTAGGCGAGACCGCCGTAGGTCTGCGCGATGATGAACGAGCCCGCATTGTTGTTGAGCGTCATGCCGCCGTGCGCAAGCAGTTCGCCGAGCGAGCCGTAGGGCCCATAGGCGGAAACCAAAAGAATCCCGGTCGCCAGAGAAGGCGTCAGCAACGAAAATAAAACGAACGTTTCCGCTGCGCGCTTAAGCCACGAATGCGTTCTTGCGAGCCACATCGCAAGCGGTAGTCCTGTGATGACGATGATGAACATCGCCCACGTGCTTAGCGCTATCGATGTCCATGCCGCGTGCCAATCGCCGTATGCGGGACGCAAGCCGTTCCATTGCGTCTGACTAATGAGAGACATGAACGGCAGCGCCAGCAACGCGACTGCGGGCAGCATCCCTAGGCGACGCATGCTATTGAAAAGGAGAGGCATGCTTTGCCTTCCTGTAGCCGCTTTATCGGAATATCGTCTGTCCTTCAGGGCTGAGCATGAACGAAACGAACTTGCGTGCTTGAGCAGGGTTCGGTGCGTTCTTCCAACACCGCTGCGTGGAACACGAGCGGCTGCGGGGTAAACATCGAGTCATGTACCTTGCACGACACGTTCTTGTACAACGACTGCGCGAATTGCGGATCGCTAAGGTTGAGTTCATCGGGAAGCGTGATGTACGGCTGCTTGGCGGAAATCGTGGCGCTCTCATAGCCCGCCGACGCGTCGACCTAACCGGCCTCCAGACGAGTGAGCAGGCCGCTTTCTCCGAAAACCTGTTGAGGGTTCTCGACGTCGCCGAGAATCTTTTGGGTGAGGTCGGGTTGCTTGTAATACTGCTCTGCGAGCTTGAGCGAAAAGATGATGTTCTGCCCGAGGGGATCGATAGCCGGATCGGTTCGGCCGAAGCGCAGGCCGGGTGTCTGCAAGATCCGCCACCAGGGTGCGCCATGCCCGTCGCGACTCGCTTCCAGTTGCTTCGCGAACGCGCTCCTAGGGTTGAACGCGATGACCACGCTCGGACTTGCGACGGGTATCGCCTGATCGATCAGGCTCGCGTCTTTGAGGATTTGCATCGGACCCGGATTGATCGATACGAATACGTCAGCGACGATATTCTTCGATGCAAGCAGGCGCGCCATGCCGTACGCTCCCTCGCCTTGCCCTTCGTACTGTACGTCGTTCGCTTTAGCGAAAGCAGGGCCAAGCCCGCTGTCCATGACGATGCCCATCGAAACCAGCATAAGTTACGTGAAGCGGTTGTTCCGCCAGGACGTTCGCCACTGCAAGGAGGACAAGCAGAGTGAGGCATTTCTTTATCGATGTCATGTTCGTTCTCTAAAACCTGTGTCGTATGCCGATGCGCAACGCAAGCTGCGAATCGGTGCCCGTTCCGGAATTGCCAATGAAACTTGGACTCGCGCCGATTTCCGCTTGAACGGGTATCTCGTGACCGTTCACGACCTTGCTGCCGAAAGCCTTCTGGACAACCGCCAGCACATAGACGTCGGAACGCTGGGACAGCGCATAGTCGAGGAAGCTGTTGATCTGATGCCATTTGCCATTGAACTGGCCCGACAGATTCGAAAATGTATAGCCGAGCCCACCGCTCATTGCCGACGTGAATCCATACCGTCCGCCGATTTCATAGTTGTTCAGTATCGAATGGGGAGCCATGATCGGCGTGAGTTGCGTGTGGGTCCAATTGCCCCAAACCTTGCCGCTGCCGATGAAGTAGCTGCCGCCGATGCCGAACGTGCCGAGATCGCGCAACGGGCCGGTATTGATGTTCGCAACGCTGGAGGAGAAAGCAGGCGTTGCGCTGCCTGGAAAGCGAATGTCGGTGTAGGCGGAGCCAATAGCGAACGGGCCTCGCGCATAGTTGACGTCAAGGCTATAAGTCCTCGACGAACCCTGTGTGGTTGTCGTGGACTTTGACCCGGCAAACTCGCCGGCTTGATTCGAGAATCCATAAAGCGCACCGAACGTCAGGCCCGCGAAGCTCAGCGCTGCTGAACTTGATCGAGTTGTTGATACGGCTCGACGTGGGCTGATCGAGATCGTTGATGTGATACGCGTAGTTTCCGTCAGGCGTCTCGTGACCCATCGCGTAGTTGTGGACGTAGTCACGTGAAAACGAATATTGACGGCCGAGCGTCAGCGAGCCTGTACCGCTCTTGTCGAGGCCGATCCATGCCTGTCGGCCGAAGAGGGCACCGCCTTGTCCCAGCGTGCCGTCGGCCGAACTAAAACCGTTCTCAAGATCGAAGATTGCTTTGAGTCCGCTGCCGAGGTCTTCCGTGCCGCGAATGCCCCATCGGCTTCCCTGTGCGACACCGTCTGCGTATCTGAAGAGCGAACCGTGTCCCGTGGGTGTCGAAACATGATTCGCGTACGTCGCACCTGCGTCGATCAAGCCGTATAGCGTCACGCTGCTTTGCGCATGGGCAACCGTGCCGACTAACCCAACACCGCTGTCGCTACTGTTCTCTTCAACATCGATATGTTCCCTGAAATATTGCGACGCTCGCGTCTGCTGCGCTACGTCGCGTTGTCAGGAAACAGGTTAGCGGGATCAAGAATAAATCGATTGCGCGCGAGGCACTCGCATTTCAGATTCGCACGATGACGGATCAAGCAAGTGACCCCATTACGTCGCGAACATAGACTCGATGTCGACCGAAGGATTGGGCGGCGGCCCGCATCCCGCTATTGTCATTTCCACGCAGTGAACGATCAACACGGCTGCTGTCACCCCACATCAGCTTCTGGAGACACGGAAACGGCGACCCCAACACGGCGCCGCTGACGTTTCAGCGCGCCCCCCACTTGCCCCGCAACTGCACCTTCGACGCACGCGACTGGGAAATCCTGAGCCAGTACTGGCACGCCGTCCGTCGCGCGTGCTGGTCGAAGAGATGATTTACGACCGCTTCATGGAGCGGGCGTTGAAGCGCGTCGCGGCGATCAACCAAGGGCATCCACTCGACTCGAAGACGATGATCGGTGCGCAGGCATCGCAGGAGCAACTCGAAAAGATCCTGTCGTATATCGATCTCGG
>NZ_FCOL02000125.1 GCF_001544515.1 Caballeronia terrestris | reverse complement strand
GTGCAGGCACAGGTGATTTACCGCATCGATGACCATCGGTTCATCTCGCTGGAAAACTACAGCGACTGCCACCACGGGGACACGTACTACAACGACACAAAAGAAAGCATTCGCAAGAAACTCGGTCGCAACGGAATCGAGAACTTTCAAGGCCGGTTGATTAATGCCGATCCCACTGGAAAGAACATCGTGATTCCTTCGTCTCAACCGCCGGAACGTGCGTGCAGTGACCGAGGTTGCTCAATATCGCTGATCTATTCAACCGACAGCGGACGGACGTTTCATGGAATGGTGTACATGAAGAGCTTTGATCCATTTAAGGATTCGAAGGACTACACGGTCGCTGTAACCAGTGACGCGGCATACGTGTCGGAAGAGGGGCAATATCATTCTTATGTCATTCGATATCCTTTGGTTCCGGGCTTTCAATACGGGACAGCGTGGAAACTGCCGGACGACAAACGAATCGAGTTCGACGTTCAAATGCGTACGGGACTTCACTCTCCCTCTGGCCAAGAGCGCTTCACCTGTGACGCATCCATTCACCCATCCAATCGACCTGTATCTCAATGACTCGACGACCTGTCTGCCCGACCTGTCGGAAAACTCGGCGAGATTAGAGCCAGTCACGACGGCGCTCACGCGTCGTCGTCTTCGCCGTCGATCCAGTCGATATCGCCGCACAGCACGCAGCGCTTCCCGCCGACGCGCGTCTCCACCGAGAGCGTCACGCACGGCAGCGCCTCGTTGATCGACAGATACGGCTTCGTCACGTGCACGCGCTCCGGGTCGCCGAGCGCCTCGCGGAAATACGGCCGGCGCAGCCAGTTCGCGCCCTGCGCATCGACGAGCGGCATGAAACGCGCCTCGTGCGCCGCCCGGTCCGCGCGCAACACGACGTTGCGCCCCGCCTGCCGGCCGTTCTGGTCGAGCAGAAAGCAGCGCGCCGCGTTGTCGAGCGCGAGAAAATTCCAGCAGACTTCTTCCAGCGGCTCGCCCGCCGCCAAACGCTCGGCCGCCCGCTCGAACGCGCGCACATAAGGCTGAAGACGCGTGGCGACGCGCCGCTCGCGCGCTTCCGTCTGCATCCTGTAACGCTCCGTCAACTCGCTGATGATGGTCTGCGCCTGCACGCTGTCGGCGAGGCCGGGGTACGGCCGCGCGAAGAAAAATCCCTGCACGAAGTCCGCACCGCTCGCGAGCGCCAATTGCGCCTCGTGCTCAGTCTCCACGCCTTCTATCAGCACCAGCTTGCCCGCCTCGTGCAAGAGCGAGACGATCCCCGAGAGCACTGCCTCCATGTTGCGCCGCTGCTTGTTCGTGCGCGCGGACGTCGGCGCGTGGACGTTGTGCCCCGCATGCGAGAGCATCACGCGATCGAGCTTCACGATATCGGGATCGAGCTGCCAGATCCGCTCGATGTTCGAATGCCCCGCGCCGAAATCGTCGAGGGCGATCAGAAAACCGTGCTCGCGGAATTGCTGCACGGCTTCCGCTAGCCGTTCGATGTCCTCCGCGCGCTGCTCCAGCACTTCGAGCACGACGCGGCGCGGTTCGATCTTCAGGCGCTTCAGGTTCGCGAGCAGCGCGGCGGCGTGATACGGCTCCGTCAGCGCGCCCGGATGGACGTTCAGGAAGAGCCACTCGGTCTGTGCGCCGAGCATCTTGAAATTCTCGAGGTGCAGCGCCTGCGAGAGCCGGTCGATCTGCAGCGCCTCGCCGACGCGCGCCGCCTGCCCGAACACATCGAGTGGGGAAACGGGGCGGTCGAGCCCGTCATGCGCGCGCAGCAGCCCTTCGTAGCCGACCGCCCGCATGTGCGAGAGGCTGAACACCGGCTGGAACACGCTTGAGAGCGTCAGGTCGCCGTGTTCGACCGAATAGCGGTCGAAACCCGAACTCACGCTGAGTTCGAAGCTGCGCGGAGAGATCGTCGCTTTTTCGGGATTCGCAATCACCATCTCTGCATCCTCGCCTGCATTCGGGTCCGAAGCACCGCCAACATGCCAGCCCGGACCTTGGCGACGAGGCTTCCCCCCACCCCCGGGTCCGCGCCCCGACGCGCGCCCGTTTCCACCAATTCGCTTTTCATGCAACGGCCCTCTTTGATCTCGCCGGGAATCTATGGCGTCCCGTGGCGATCGATAAAGCAAGCTCCGTGCTCAGCTACACAGGCCGGTTTGTCGGGCTTTTGCACGGGCGATGCACCGCAAGACGTCATACGCGCGCAGGCACGCGTGCGGTGCGCACCAATGCAGTGCAATCGGTCGGACGAAAGCGGTTCGGGTGCCCTTTTGCATCAAAGGGCTAAACTTCCGCTCGCTCTTCAATCATCCTAGGCGTCTCGTCGCCCGACTTCCAAGCGCTCGCCGCGTTCTCTCGAAAAAATGGAAATCGTCTTTACCGTTCTGATCCTGTTGCTCGTCGTCTCGCTCTCGGGGGTCGGCCTGAGCCTGTTGCCGTTCAAGTTGCCGCTGCCGCTGATCCAGATCGCGCTCGGCGCCATGCTCGCGTGGCCGGGTTTCGGGCTGCACGTCACGTTCGATCCTGAAATCTTCCTGATGCTGTTCATCCCGCCGCTGCTTTTCGCGGATGGCTGGCGCATCCCGAAACGCGAGCTCTACATGCAGCGCCGCGCGATCCTGATGCTCGCGCTCGGGCTCGTGTTCATCACGGTCGGCGCACTCGGCTACTTCCTGCACGCGATGATTCCGGCGATGCCGCTGCCCGTCGCGTTCGCGCTCGCCGCCGTGCTCTCCCCGACCGATGCCGTCGCGCTCACCGGCATCGCCGGGCGCAACCGGATTCCGGCGCACCTGATGCATATCCTCGAAGGGGAGGCGCTGATGAACGACGCGTCGGGTCTCGTCGCGCTGAAATTCGCGATCGCCGCCGCGTTGACCGGCGTGTTCTCGTTCCAGGACGCGGCGGTGAGCTTCGTCGTGATCGCAGCGGGCGGGCTCGTGATCGGTGCGGCGATCAGTTGGGTGGTCACGGAGATTCCGTCGCGCCTTCTGAAATTCTCCGAAGACGACGACCCCGCCGCCGGCGTCACGCTCACGCTGCTGATTCCGTTCGCCGCTTATCTCATCGCCGAGCACGTCGGCTGTTCGGGCATTCTGGCGGCGGTATCGGCGGGAATGATGATGAATATCCAGAGCCTGCGCGAAGGGATTCCCACCGTTGTGCGCGTCCGCATGACCAGCACCTGGTCGATGATCGAGTTCGTTTTCAACGGCATGGTGTTCATCCTGCTCGGGCTGCAGTTTCCGCACATCCTCGGGCGCGCGCTGATCGAGGCGCATCGCGACGGCAGCGAGCAGGTGTGGCTTTTGATCGGCTACGTCGCGGCCGTGATGGTCGCGCTGTACGCGCTGCGGTTCGTGTGGGTCTATCTGCTGCGCTGGTTCGCGAGCCGCAGCGCCGCGAAACAGGGCATCGAGAGCGCCGCGCCCGGCGCGCGCACCCTAGCGATGACGACGATCGGCGGCGTGCGCGGCGCCGTCACGCTCGCGGGCGTGCTCGCGCTGCCCGTCACGCTGACCGACGGCACGCCGCTGCCCGGCCGCGACGTGGCGATTTTCATCGCGTCGGGCGTAATTCTGGCGTCGCTGCTGGTGGCGGTCGTCGGCTTGCCGGTGTTGCTGCGCGGCGAGCGCACGAGCCGCAATCCGAACGCGGCCGAGGAACGCATCGCGCGGCGGCAGGCGGCGCAGGCGGCGATCCGCGCGATCGACGACGCGCACGACCGGCTGATCGACGACATGGACGAGGCGTCGTCGGCGCGCTGCGCGGACACGACCGCGCGCGTGATGAGTACGTACCGGCGGCGGCTGGAAACGCTCGGCGACGACGAAGCGCCGAGCAAGGCGGCGCGTCACAGCGAGGCGGTGGAGGTGAAGCTGCGGATGGCGGCGCTCAGGGCCGAGCGCGCCACGTTGCTGAAACTGCGCGCCGATCAGACGATCAACGACGAAACGCTGAACAAGCTGATGCGGGAAATCGATTTGTCGGAGACGGCGATCGTGACGAGGAAGAGAGGGGCGACGGTTTGAGTTTGTTCACGGCCTGAGGGCTCAGACTACGCCTGACCGGCGCCCGCGCATGAGCACGTACAGAAAACGCGGCACGACGGTCCGAGTGTTCAAACCACGCCCGATCCGCGCCGGCGCAGCAGCGCATACAGAATGATCGCGCCGAACGTCGCCGTACCGATCCCACCGAGCGCGAACCCGCCGAGCTTCAGCGTGAAATCGCCCGCGCCGAGCACGAGCGTCACGGCCGCGACGATCAGATTACGGTTGTCGGAGAAATCGACCTTGTTCACGACCCAGATGCGCGCGCCCGTTACCGCGATCAGCCCGAACACCACGATCGACACGCCGCCCAGCACCGGACCCGGAATCGTCTGAATGACCGCGCCGAACTTCGGCGAGAAGCCGAGCACGATCGCAATTACCGCCGCGATCACGAAGACGAGCGTCGAGTAGATTTTCGTGACCGCCATCACGCCGATGTTTTCCGCGTAGGTCGTCACGCCCGTGCCGCCGGCGAAGCCTGAGGCGATCGTTGCCAGCCCGTCGCCAATGAATGCCCGGCCGATGTAGCGGTCGAGGCTCTGCCCCGTCATCGCGCCGACCGCCTTGATGTGCCCGAGATTTTCCGCAACGAGGATGATCGCGATCGGCGCGAGGAGCGTCATCGCCTGGCCGTTGAAGACGGGCGCCGTGAAGTGCGGCATGCCGAACCACGCGGCGTTCGAGACGATCGAGAAGTCGATCGGCTTGCCGCCGAGGCCCATGCCGTTCGTGAGCACGGCGTAGATCGCGTAGGCAATCGCGAGGCCGATCAGGATCAGGAGCCGCTGCGCCATGCCGCGCGCGAACACCGCGACGCCGCCGACGCACAGCACCGTCACGAGCGCCATCCACGAATCGAAGTTGGTGGCGGAGACGCCCTTTACGGCGATCGGCGCGAGATTCAGCCCGATCACCGCGACGATCGCTCCGGTGACGACCGGCGGCATCAGCGCTTCGATCCAGTTCGTGCCGGTCGCCGCGACGATCAGCCCGATGATCGCGTACACGACCCCGCACGCGATGATCCCGCCGAGCGCCACGCCGATGTTCAGGTTCGGGCCGTGGCCGCTGTAGCCGGTGACGGCGATCACGAGGCCGATGAACGCGAAGCTCGAGCCGAGATAGCTCGGCACGCGCCCACCAACGAGCACGAAGAACAGCAGCGTCCCGATGCCCGACATGAAGATGCACAGGTTCGGATCAAAGCCCATGAGGAGTGGCGCGAGCACGGTCGAGCCGAACATCGCGACGACGTGCTGGACGCCCATCGCGAACATCTGCGGCCAGGGGAGCCGCTCATCGGGCGCGACGACGCGGCCGGCGTCGGCGCTCGGCTGGGTCCGCCAGCGCGGGAAATAGGAATCGGACATGGGCGGCTCTCCTTCTCGGCGTGGATGCGCCGTCCGTGCGGCGCGCTTGTCTTGGAAACAGGCGCGAGTGTACGGATGGGGATTCGCGCTGACAAGCGAGGCAGACGCCTTTGAACAGCCCGGGCTAGCCGGGCACCTTTCAATGGAATTTCAAAGCCACCGCGCGCCTCAAACCCTGCGCTCCAGCTCGAACACCGCCACCGCCCCTTTCAGCTGCTCGGCCTGGTCGGCCATCGCGCCCGCGGCCGCCGCAGCCTGCTCGACGAGCGCCGCGTTCTGCTGCGTCACCTGGTCCATCTGCGCGACCGCGCGGTTCACCTGCTCGATGCCCGTGCTTTGCTCGTGCGATGCCGACGAAATCTGCGCCATGATGTCGGTCACGCGCTGGACGGCGTCCGTGACCTCGGCCATCGTGCTGCCCGCGCGCTCGGCGAGTTGCGCGCCGCTGTCGACGCGCGCCGTCGATGCCTCGATCAGCTCCTTGATCTCCTTAGCCGACATCGCGCTGCGCTGCGCGAGCGAGCGCACTTCGCCCGCCACGACCGCGAAGCCGCGCCCTTCCTCGCCCGCCCGCGCCGCCTCGACGGCCGCATTCAGCGCGAGAATGTTCGTCTGGAACGCGATGCCTTCGATCACCGCGATGATGTCCGTCATCCGCTTCGAGCCGGCCGCGAGTTCACGCATCGTATCGACGACGTCGCCGACCAGTTCGCTCCCCTTCGCCGACACCTCCGACGCCCCGCGCGCGAGCCCGCTCGCCTGCTGGGCGTTGTCGGCGTTCTGGCGTACGGTCGACGTGAGTTCCTCCATGCTCGAAGCCGTTTCCTCCAGCGACGCCGCCTGCTCTTCCGTGCGTTGCGAGAGATCGGTATTGCCCTGCGCGATTTCACGCGACGCGAGCAGGATCGACTCGCTCGACTCCCGGATCCCGCCGACGATGTCCGCCAGCTTCGCGCTCATGCCGGCGAGGCTGTGCAGCATGCTGCTGTCGTCGCCTTCGCGAATCGCGACGCGCGTTGCGAGGTCGCCCGCCGCGATGCGATCGGCGATCTGCGCGGCATACGCCGGCTCGCCGCCGAGTTGCTTCGAGAGCCGCCGGCCGATCAGCGCCGCGAGCAGCCCGGCTGCGACGATCGAGCCGAGCACGAGCGAAATCATCACGATACGCATCGATTCATACTCCGCCGCCGACGCTTTCTGCGCTTCGGTCGCGCTGCGTCGCTTGAAATCGACGAGCCGCTCGAAGGCGACGCGCGTCTCCCCACTCGCGGCGATCGCCTGCTCGATGAGGCCCATCTGATCGATGGCGGCGGGCCGCGGCTTCGCGCCCGTCTGCATCAGCACGATGTCTTCCCAGGCGACGGCGCGTTTGGCGGCGTCGTCGTAGAGCGCGATGCCTTCGGCGGACGAAACGGTCGCGCGGGTGTTGTCGAGCGCGCGATGCATGCTCGCGAGCGATGCCGTGATGTTCTGCTTGAGCTTTTCCTTGCCGGCGTCGTCGGCGAAGGTGAGGTTGGCGGCGGCGAGGTCGGTGTCGAGCTTGTGCTTGTTCGCTTCCTCGACGGAATAGAGGCCGTCCATGTGAAGCACGCTGATGTCTTCGGTGAGGCCGTGCATCTTCGCGAGCGCGAGGACGCCGGTCCCGCCGACGCACGCCGTAATCACGATCACGACCGCGAACGACAGCAAGAGCTTGTTCATCACGGACAGGCGGTCAAACCATTTCATCTGTGTCTCCCCTTGGCCCGACGCGCCGCCGACGAATTCGACGGACCGCTTTGATCGGACTCTTCACGCGAGCTAGTTGTCGCGCACAAAGCTTTTACGGCGCGGTTCTGTGGGTTCTTGAGGTTGGGATGGTGGGTATATGGGTATTGCGATGCGCGTGATCGTGCTACGCCCCTGTTTTTAGGAGTTTCCGTATGGGGTCGGATGGGCTCGCCAAGTAAGCTGACGGACATGCGTATCTCCATGTATGCGCATGTTGTCGTTGTAACTCTCCGATCTTGTCCGCTCACTGCCACCCGGCTTTGAGCGGTTTTTTTTGGGGATGAATTTACCCGTGACGAAGAAGCGCGATATTCATATCGTGCCGCATTGTGGCGGTTGGGAAACGAAGAAAGAGGGTGCGAGACGAGTCGGCGTAGTTAAGGACACTCAGTTTGAAACGTCCCGACACGCGCGACAGCAAGCTAAATGAGAAGGCGTTGAAGTCGTCATCCATCGCAAGGATGGAACGATTTGCGACAGCGACAGCGAACAGCGAACAGCGAACAGCGAACAGCGAACAGCGAACAGCGAACAGCGAACAGCGAACAGCGAACAGCGA
>NZ_FCOL02000124.1 GCF_001544515.1 Caballeronia terrestris | reverse complement strand
GACATCAACAGCGAGTTCGGCCAGACCGACGTGGTGCTGGTGCTCGGCGCCAACGACGTGGTGAACCCGGCGGCGAAGACCGATCCGACATCACCGATCGCGGGAATGCCGATTCTCGAAGCGTATAAGGCGCGGACGATCATCGTGAACAAGCGGTCGATGGCGGCGGGTTACGCCGGGCTCGACAACGAGCTGTTCTATATGGACAAGACGATGATGGTTTTCGGGGATGCGAAAAAGGTTGTGGAAGAGATGATGAAGGCGGTGGACTGATTCAAGAAACCGCTTCCCGGATGTCCTTTGCGGCGCAGGCGTCCGGTGGGCTTGGGCCTCGCGGTCGACCGTAACGAGCAGTCGACGTTATCAGCGGTCACCTGCAACAGCTGGTTTTTGAGACAAGCGAAAAGCAATCGGTCAGCCGCCGGCCTCCGCAGATGACCGATGGTCGAGCGCGGCTTCGGGCGGCGGGCAGTTCGGCTGCCAGTTCTTTGCCGCTTTGCTTTGATATCCATGCGTGAAAATCCGAGTCAAGAAGGGCGAGCTTGCTGTACGCAGTTTAGAACCGTTCCTTGCAAGCGTCGGCATTTCTGCGTTCAGTTTCGACAGTTCATCGCGCAAATCGGGAGACAGGCGTTCGGCAGCCCGAGCGGCCATGAACGGTTCCGGCAAGAGCGCAAGTCGTACGTTTCTTCAAAGCGTTGTCGACTCGGATCGGCGCTGCGCTGCGCTGAAGCCAACATACTCGCGATGTGCGCGAGCACCCCTAGTCGGTTCGTCGAAGCAGCGGTGTCGCTGCTATAACGACGCTTGCACCGGCGACTAATGTAAGCGCCGTTCGCGAATCTCCGCTTGTCGGGAAAACTTCCAATGCAGTTGGGAGCGAGTCGTCGGTCCGTCTCTCACAATGTTCGTCCCATTCTCGCCTTTCAGCGTTCCCGCAGGTTCGGCACGCGCGGCAACCATCGCCTGCTCGATGTCATCGGCCTCGCGCAGCACGCGCTGAGCGCGTTCGAGCAGATCCCGACCTTCGGGTGTGAGCGTCAATGAGCGCGTGGTTCGGCTAAACAGCTTCAAACCTGGAATCGAGGGTTGGTGGCAACATAGCGCTCGAGGAATGCAAGGAGATCGGCAGGGGTGGGCCGAGTTCCCCAGCCGTCGCCACGATTCAGCGAAGCGAGCGCTACCCACGAATCGGGCGGGCCCAACTTTTCAATGACTTCGGCACCCTCCGTCACAAGTAACCGACCAGTCGCCAGTTGAAAATCTGCCGATATCTCACGGCTGTTTACTCGTACGACGGCACGCACCGCTTGCGTCTTCATGCTCGTCTTCTCGCGCTCTTGCTAATCATGCTGCATTGCACCACAAATTTCCTTCTGGCGTGTGGCGCGCGAGTCGGCTTGCGCGGTAAAGCTCGTGGTCGGGCGCACAGGTTCGTCTTGCTCCGCCGCATTACATGGCGGTTCGAAGACACAAACCGATTTATGCTAGACAAATGAAAGCTTTTCTTTTGCTACCGCGTGCACTGGAGAAATAATGGAAAGCGAACTTAAACTACTGGTCTGTGCTGGGAAAGCGAGCCAAGTCCTGCACTCCCCCGCTATTAGCCGCTTGCTGGTCGATCAGGCGACCACGAACGAGTTAACGAGCACGTACTTCGATACGCCGGATTTCCAGTTGCATAAGAGCGGCGTCTCACTGCGTGTCCGTGCTGTAGGCGAGAAGCGACTGCAGACGCTCAAGCTCGATGGCGCCATCGCGGCAGGGTTCTTTGAACGGGAAGAGTTCGAAGGCCCGGTGGCCGGCGACTCGCCAGACCTCGACTCGCTGAAAGAGCTGCTTCCCCAGAAAAAAAACGGCACCAAGGTTTTACAGACAAACGGACTCGCATCGCAGCTTCAGCCGTTGTTTGTTACCCGCGTCAAACGTTCGACCGCTGTGCTTCGCCTGTCGCAGGACACGGAAGTGGAACTGGCAGTCGATGACGGTGTGATCGAGGCCCAGGCTGGCTCGACGCCGATTCACGGCGTGGAGATGGAACTCAAGAGCGGCGCGCCCGAGCAGCTTTATGAATTGGCGCTTGCTCTTCTGGAAGAGGTGCCCCTTCGCATCGACTACATGAGCAAAGGCGATCGTGGTTATGAACTGCTCGTGCAAGAGCACCGTGCGCCCGTGCGGGCAGAACCACTCGAACTCAAGAAACGTTACACAGTTGAGGAGGCGTTCCAATACATCGCGAAGAACTGCCTCGCGCAAGTCCACGGAAACGAGCGAGGCGTGGTGTCGGGACATGATCCGTCCAGCGTCCATCAAATGCGGGTGGGACTTCGCCGGTTGCGCTCAGCGCTCGATATGTTTGCGGACGTAATTGTTGCGCCCGCAGAGTTCGACCGAGAGCTCAGATGGATCGCCGGTGAGCTTGGCGGCGCACGTGACTGGGAGGTTTTGGCGGGCGCAACGCTCGATCAGGCGTTCGATTCCGCCAGAGACGGCGACGACGTGAATGCGACCCGGCAGGCCGCTAAGGAGCGCGCGGTCCAGAATCGCAAAGCAGCGGCCGCTGCGGTCGATTCGGTGCGTTACACCCGGCTCGTGCTGCGGCTCACACTCTGGGTTGAGTCGATGGGATGGCGCAACGGGCAAAGCGACGCAGGACGCGCAGCATCCGAGAAATCGGTCTTGAGGTTTGCCAACGCGACACTGTCGAACCGTCATAAGAAGTTGCTCAAGCGTGGCAGGGGCCTGGCGAAACTCGACGACGAAAGCCGCCATCGCGCGCGCATTGCCGCGAAGAAACTCCGCTATGCGACCGAGTTTTTCACATCGCTGTTCTCCAACCGGGCGGTCAAATCCTACATTGGTGCGCTGAGCGAGCTTCAGGATGACCTCGGTTGGCGCAACGACATCGTGGTCGCAGATGGCTTACTCAGGTCATTGGCAGCGGCGAAGCCCGAAGCCGCTTCTGGCGCCGGCTTTGCACGCGGCTATTTCGCATCGCGCGCTGCCGAAGACCACGATTCATTGAAAGCGCTATGGAAGAAGTTCAGACGGCTCTCCCCGCCTTCGTTGCACAACCAGTAGTGTGCAACTGACTGCATCGGCACTGGTCGATGCTCGACGCGGTGGCCAGCGCGGCACGCGTTCTCTCGTCCCGAGCAAGCTTATCCAAAGTCTCGGCGCACAAGCGTGTAGATAACCGCGACGCTTTTTGCCGAGTCTGCTCCATGGTTTCGAACTGCGCCGGTCGTTGCGTTCTTTGCTGCATGAAGGTCGCTCGCGAGACCACGTAGGCTCCCATGCAGATTGTCCTGGACCTGCAGTCGCGTTAAATCGCACGCCCGGAGCTTGCTGTCGATTGCCAAGTTGAACAGCGCCAACTCGCGAAAGTTGGGCGACGTCTGAAGTCTCGTCCAAATCGCCTATATTTCACGAAGCTTCAATGCCGGCTTCTGGCCGGTCGACCTTCCTTGTTCCACGGCCCTCGTCGAGCGCCGGAAGAAATAATAACGGTTTCCATATCGACCTCCGGGTGATCGAGCGCGAGCAGCGGGCCCCGTAGTCGTGATCCGGGGCGTTTGGACGCCGGCGCATGCGGAAGGAAGGTTCAACGTCCGATGAACTTCGTTCAACGTTCGACGAATTTCGACAGCTTTTGTCTCCGGAGAATCCGCGTGTTCTCGCATGCGAATGCGCCGGTTCTTGCCCCGACAGTGAAGTCACCTTGATGATTATCCCTGTAATCATCACGCCTTTCGCGACCCACGATGCGACCACGAGTTCGAGATCGGGTGTCGTGGCACGCGAGGGAGAGCCCCGGTGTCGGCGGGATTCAACACTCTGACCAGCGGGCCTTTGCCGCAGGCCTTTCCGACGAGCGTGTGGCTCTTCCCGACCCGACTCGGCCGTTCAGCTCGGCGGGACATCATTGACCGCTTCCGATTTGGAACAGTCGTTGATGCACTCGCTTCGAGCCGCCCGCGACTTTAATCGCCTGTCCGTCTTTCCTCGTGCCATAGAGAGTAAGCTCGGACTCGCTACCAAAAGTGGAGATCCAATCAGCTTGGAAGGGTATTATATTTAAGTTCGAATCATGTCCGCCGTTGTTGCTTGCGCTTAACACCTGACGGTAACGCGAGCGGGAGATCGCCCGTCGCGGGCAGCGCTTCAGCCGATTATCTACTCTCCGAAGCCCATCATGCGCTCATGGCGGCTCGATCGTCCCAGTTTCACAGGACACCTGGATCTTTCCCGGGCAACGAGCCTGGTATCAGCCATTGGGGCTGATGATACCAATGCATTTGCCGCGGAAGTCTTGAAGTTGTTGGGGGATGCCGCAGGCATCTCGCAATGCACCGTGTTCGCATACGAGTTTGGCAATCGCCCCCGGACGGTTTCCGTGGCTGATCACCGCGGGGGCCGATACTTGCGCAATGTCGCAGACACGTACGCCAAGACTTTTTACGCGCTGGACGGCAACCAGACGATCATCTCGGCGGCCCGTCCCGAGAAACTGGACTCTGCCGTTTTGCTTCACCAGCAGGCCAGCGAGGACATTTCGCACGAGGGCTATCGAGCCGCTTGTTATCACCAGCCTGACGTGTCGGGCCGGCTTTCGCTTTTGCTGCAGCCGTCGCAAGACATCTGGCTCTCAGTCAATCTCTATCGAGACCGTAGGCGCGGTAATTTTCACCCGAGCGAAATCGCGCTTATCGAAGCCTTCGCCCCGCTGATCGCTCATGCTGCCAAGCATCACTACGCGCTGTCTGGCCAAGTTCAGAGCGGCATTCCGCAGCTGATGTTGGCGCGTGTCCGTGGAAGCTGCCCAGATTTATCGAAGAGAGAACTCGACGTGCTCTGCGGCGTCTTGGAGGGCCGCACCGCCCAAGAAATCGGCGAACTGATGGGCGTCAAGCCCTCCAGCGTCGTGACCTACCAGAAGCGGGCTTACCGCCGCCTCGGCATCTCAAGCCAACGTCAGCTATTCGCCTTGTGTCTGGCTCCCGGTAAAAACTGACTCCGTTTCCCCGCCCGAATCAGACGTTGGCCGCTCTTTCGGTCGCGCACGCCCAAGGTTTTCCCCCAGCCCATCTCGCCTTCACGTCGTACCCATTTTGGGGACAGCGCGAGCCGACGGTACAACCATACTCCAGTCATCGCCATACCTCGCCGCTCGGACGAACCTGACGCGATTGCATTGAGTGCTGTGGCGCTCGACATAAACTGATTCTGGAGACGACGCACATGGAAACGACCCCATCGGCCGACCGCGGCCGACAGCCTGGCGGGCCGACGAACGATGCTGGACCGGGCGCTTCACTGCAAGAGCAGCATGTCATGGCCAAGGTTTCTCGACACTTGCTTTGGTTTCTTTTCATCCTGTTCTTCTTTTCATTTCTGGACCGAATCAATATCGGATTCGCCGGACTCACCATGATGAAGGATCTGGGCCTTTCCGGAACCCAGTTCGGTTTGGCGACGACGTTGTTCTATATCGCCTACATTGCGTTCGGCATTCCGAGCAATATCGTTTTGGCTCGCATTGGTGCGAGGAAATGGATTGGGACCATCATGATCGCCTGGGGTCTGGCATCCACTGCGACCATGTTTGCGTCCAGCCCGGGCACGTTGTACCTTTTGCGCGTTTTGGTCGGCGTGACCGAAGCCGGCTTTCTGCCGGGCATCCTGCTTTACATGACGTATTGGTTTCCGAGCGCTTACCGCGCGAGAGCCAACGCCATGTTCATGATCGCAATGCCCGTCACGGCCGCCGTCGGCTCCGCGCTGTCGGGATATATCCTCGCACTGGACGGGACCCTTGGGCTCAGAGGGTGGCAATGGCTGTTTTTTCTGGAAGGCTTGCCCTCGGCGATCCTGGGTCTGGTGGTGTTCGCTTATCTGCACGACGGCCCAGCAAAGGCGACCTGGCTCAGCGCCGATGAAAAGCGCACGCTGTCGCAGACGCTCGCCGCGGAGCATCAGGCCGATCCCGTACCGCGCACATCGGCAACCGAAAAAGGAAGCCTTCTCAGCGAACTCGTCTCACCGACCGTGATCAAGTTTGCGCTCGCTTATTTCTGTCTCGTCAATACGCTCGCCATGGTTGCAGTCTGGACCCCGCTGATCGTGAAGAGCTTCAGCGCCGACGCAAGCAACCGCACCATCGGTCTGCTGGCTGCAATCCCGCAAATTTGCACGATTGTCGCGATGATCTGGTGGGGAAGGCGTTCCGATCGCAAGCAGGAGCGCAAATGGCACCTGATGCTGCCCATGCTGTTTTCCGCTGCGGGCTGGCTTTGCACGGCCTACTCGGCAAACACCGTCGTCCAGATGCTGGGGATCTGCCTGGCGTCAGCCGGATCGTACACCGCCATGTCGATATTTTGGACGACGCCCGATCACGCGCTGAGCTTCCGCGCCCGGGCGGTCGGCATCGCCGTGATCAATGCCACGGGCAATATCGGCTCGGCCTTGAATCCTTTGGTGGTGGGATGGCTAAAAGACCTGACGCATAGTTTCTCGGCCGGGTTGCTCTACGCAGCGGCACTCCTCGTCATCGGCGCCATTGTAGTGGCCGTGCTGCCGATCGAGCCGACGCGCCAGCGCCGCGCTGATCCGTCAAGCACCGCTAGCTAGACGGTATTGCTGCGCTAATTGTGCGACTCAAATTAGGGCGAAGTGCCTAGGGACGAAAAACGAGTCATCCACGATCCACAGTCGACACTTCGTTTAAGAAATTCGTTAAGGAGCAAACGATGGAATTCAAAACTTATCCCTTCACTGCAAAAAAATACGCTGCCAAGGTGCCTCAGCTGGACAACGGCACCGAGACAAAGCGGCATGCAGTTACGATCGTTGGAGGAGGTCCAGTCGGTCTGACGGTGGCCCTCGGCCTCGCCAACCATGGCGTTCCTTCTGTGTTGATCGAAGCCGACGATTCCGTGTGCCATGGCAGTCGGGCGATCTGTATCTCGCGCCGGAGCCTGGAAATCATCGAGCGCCTGGGTGCTGTGGACGGATTCCTGAAGACCGGCCTGCCGTGGGCCGGTGGGCGCAGCTTCTACCGCGACACCGAAGTGCTGCACTTCAAAATGCCGCAGGACGACAATCAGAAGCTGCCGCCGATGGTGAATCTCGCGCAATATCACATCGAGCAGTTTCTGCTGGACGCCGCAGAAAGGAGGTCGGATCTGATCGACATTCGCTGGCAGACACGAGTCACCGCCGTTGATTCGCGAGTGGACGGCGCCACTCTCCGCCTATCAACGCCGGAAGGCGACTATGCGCTCAATAGCGACTGGGTCGTTGCCTGCGATGGCGGGCGCAGCACGATTCGGGAGGCGCTTGGTCTGCAGCTCAAGGGCACGAGCTACGAGGGCCGCTATGTGATCGTCGATATCGAGCTTGAGAGCGACCGGCCGACCGAGCGCCTGGCCTACTTTGACCCGTCGTCCAACCCAGGCTCCACCGTGCTGGTCCACAAGCAGCCTGACAATGTCTGGCGCATCGACTACCAATTGCGTGACGGCGAAGACGCCGAACAGGCGGTGAAGCCGGAAAACGTGATCCCGCGGGTCCAAAGCTTGTTGGACATGATGGGCGAGCGAGGCGACTGGGCTCCGATCTGGATCACGATCTACAAGGCCAATGCCCTGACCCTGGAAAGCTATCGACACGACCGCGTCCTGTTTGGCGGCGATGCAGCCCACCTGGTCCCGATCTTTGGCGTGCGTGGCGCAAACTCAGGCATCGACGACGCGGACAATCTAGCGTGGAAACTGGCCTTCGTGGTCCGCGACCTCGCCTCCGCGGGACTTCTCGACAGCTACTCATCAGAGCGCGTCTTTGCTGCCCACGAAAACCTCAGTTACGGCACCAAGAGTACCGAATTCATGGCGCCGCCGTCGTTTGCCTTCGAGTTGATGCGCAAGGCTGTGTTGAGTTTAGCGATCAAGCACGACCGCGTGCGCACCTTGATCAATCCGCGGCAGACTTCGGCCATCACCTATACAGCGTCGCCGCTAAATGCGACGGAAACAGAGCCGGGC
>NZ_FCOL02000123.1 GCF_001544515.1 Caballeronia terrestris | reverse complement strand
CGATCGCGGGAGGAGTTCGAGTACGAACTGCTCGATACCGGTGCTTTCGCTGATGACCGGTATTTCGATGTGTTCATGGAATACGCCAAGGCGGCTCCGGACGACATCCTCGTGCGCATTTCGGTGCACAACCGCGGACCGGAGGCGGCACGGCTGCGAGTCCTTCCGACATTATGGTTCCGTAACACGTGGTCGTGGGGAGATGACACTCGCAAGCCCACGCTGCGCGATGCGGGCGGAGGCGTCATTCAGGCTACACACCATGATCTGGGCGGCTACTGGCTCCATTGCGACGACACCCCAGAGTCGCTCTTCACCGAAAACGAAAGCAACGCGCAGCATCTGTGGGGCCAGCCCAACGCGTCTCCCTACGTGAAGGATGCGTTCCACACCTACGTGATCTCGGGACAGGGCGACGCGGTGAATCCGGCCAAGACGGGGACCAAGGCCGCGGCCCACTATGTCTGCGACGTGCCCGCAGGCGGCTGTAAGACGATTCGGCTGCGCCTGACGGCCACCAGACTGGAGAATGCGTTCGGCGACTTTGAGAGCCTATTCAGTAGCCGCATCGCGGATGCCGACGAATTCTACGAGCGGATCGCTCCGAAGTCATTCACGGAAGATCAGCGCCGCGTGCACCGCCAGGCGCTGGCCGGCATGCTGTGGAGCAAGCAGTACTACTACTTCGACCTGGAGCTCTGGCTGCGCGAGCACCGGAGTCATCCATTGCTTGAGGGCGCGCGCCACGACGTTCGCAACACGGAGTGGTTCCACATGTTGAACGCCGACGTGATTTCCATGCCGGACAAGTGGGAATATCCGTGGTATGCCGCCTGGGACCTGGCCTTCCATACGGTCTCCCTGGCGATGGTTGATTTCGACTTCGCCAAGGAGCAACTGCTGCTGATGCTGCGCAGCCTGTATCTCCACCCAAGCGGCCAGATCCCAGCTTATGAGTGGAATTTCAGCGACGTGAATCCGCCGGTGCATGCTGCTGCCACGCTCTGGCTGTACAAATACGAGAATCAGTTGGGCCGGGCCGACCTGCGATTCCTGGAGCGCTCGTTTCAGGGATTGATGCTCAATTTCAACTGGTGGGTCAATCGCAAGGACCCTTCGGGGCGCAACGTCTTCGCTGGCGGCTTTCTGGGTCTGGACAATATTGGAGTTTTCGACCGCAGTGCACAGCTCCCGACCGGTGGTTCGCTGGAGCAGGCGGACGGGACGGCGTGGATGGCCTTCTATTGCCAGAGCATGCTAGAGATGGCCATTATTCTGACCGAGTACGATCCGATCTACGAGGAGGTCGCCTTCAAGTTCGTCCAGCACTTCATGTGGATCGCCTATGCGATGGACCGTCGCGGCGAACATCAAGACGAGATGTGGGACGAAGAGGACGGCTTTTTCTACGATCTGCTACGGCTCCCCGACGGCCAGACGAAACGCCTGAAGGTAAGGTCGCTCGTCGGGCTGTTGCCGCTGTGCGCATCGACGGTGTTCGAAGCGCCGTCTGTCGCGCGCTATCCGAAGCTGATGGAGCTGATCGCTCAGTTTCGGAAACGCTACCCCGAGTTGCTTGCGCATGTGGCCCCGACCGACGGAGGTTTCACGGGCCATAAGGATCGCAGGCTTCTGTCGATCCTCAACAAGCGCAAGCTTGAACGCGTGCTCGGCTACCTGCTCGATGAGAATGAGTTCCTGGGGCCCTACGGCATTCGTTCGCTATCTCGCTATCACTTGGACCATCCGTTCGTGCTAAACGTCAGCGGACAGGAGTACAAGGTGCAGTACCTCCCGGCCGAATCGGATACCGGCATGTTCGGCGGCAACTCGAACTGGCGCGGTCCGGTATGGATGCCGGTCAATTTGCTGATCGTACGGGCGCTGGTGAATTTCTACACTTTTTTCGGCGATGATTTCAAGATTGAGTGTCCGACGGGGTCGGGTCAGCACATGACGCTGTTCGAGGTGGCGCAGGAGCTTGTCCGTCGGCTGACGAGCACTTTCCTGCGCGACGCCAATGGGCGACGCCCCGTCTACGGAGGCACGGCCAAGTTCCAGGACGATCCGCACTGGTGCGACTTGATCCTGTTTCATGAGTACTTCCACGGTGACAATGGCGCGGGCCTTGGGGCCAGCCACCAGACAGGCTGGACGGGTCTGGTCGCCCCTCTTCTCGACATGTTTGGGCGTGTCGACGCTCGAACCATGCTGGAAACCGAACGCGGGCGCGTGATGGCGGGGATTGTAAGGGGACAGGTGGGCGGAGAAGAAATTGGCAAGAAGTAAAGGAGGATATATGTCCGACTTGCGCTACCCGGCGCTGTACCAAATCAATACCCGCGTCTGGCTGGCGGACCTGACTCGCGTGCTCGGCAGGAGCGCGACTCTCGACGATATTCCCGACGCAGACCTGGATCGCTTTGCCGAGCTGGGTTTTGACTGGGTCTGGTTACTAAGCGTCTGGCAGACCGGGCCGGCCGCGCGGGCGATCTCGTGCGCGAATACTGGATGGCGTCGAGAGTTCGCCGACACGCTGCCGGACCTCGGGGAACAGGACATCGCCGGCTCCGGGTTCGCTATCCAAAGCTACACCGTCCATTGCGATCTGGGCGGCGCTGCGGCGCTCGCCCGATTGCGACAGCGGCTGCAGCAACGCGCACTGAAGTTGATGCTCGACTTCGTTCCGAACCACATGGCGCCGGATCACGCATGGATCGACGAGCATCCGGACTACTTCGTTCGTGGCAGCGAGACCGACCTGGCTCGCTCGCCGCACAACTACTGCCGGGTGCAAACAAAAAGCGGCCCGCTGGTGCTCGCCCACGGACGCGATCCATACTTCGACGGCTGGCCCGACACGCTGCAGCTCAACTACGGCAACCCGGACTTGCAGCAGGCAATGATCGGCGAGTTGGAAAGAATCGCCGGGCAGTGCGACGGCGTGCGCTGCGACATGGCTATGCTGGTCTTGCCCGACGTCTTCGAACGTACCTGGGGCATTCGTGCTGATTCCTTTTGGCCGAAGGCAATCGAATCCGTGCGGCGCGAACATCCGCACTTCCGGTTCATGGCCGAGGTCTATTGGGATCTGGAATGGACGATGCAGCAGCAAGGTTTCGATTACGCCTACGACAAGCAGCTGTACGACCGCCTGCGCGGTGCGCACGCGCGGCCGGTGCGCGAGCATTTGTACGCCGGGCTCAATTACCAGGACAAGCTGGCCCGCTTCCTGGAAAACCACGACGAGCCCCGTACGGCAGCGACGTTCGAACCCGGGATGCACGAGGCTGCGGCCATCATTACGTATTTGTCACCTGGCCTGCGCTTTTTCCACCAAGGCCAGTTCGAGGGCTGCAGGAAGCGCATTTCGCCGCATCTCGCGCGCGCGCCTCTGGAGAATGTCGACGCAAGCTTGCAAGGGTTCTACGAGAGACTGATGACCGTGCTGCGGCAACCGGTCTTTCGAGACGGCACGTGGACTCTGCTCGAAAGCGAGCCGGCGTGGGAGGGCAACTGGACCTGGGATTGTGTCATCGCGTGGTCTTGGCAACGAGCCGACGGCGAGCGGCGACTCATTGCCGTCAACTACGCTGGCAACCAGAGTCAGTGTTATCTCCGAATCCCGTTCTCCGACGTGAACGGCCGCACGGTACGGCTGAGGGATATGATGGGGACGGCGACTTTCGATCGCGATGGGCAAGACCTCGTTTCGCGCGGACTTTATCTGGATCTGCCGCCCTGGAGTTACCACGTCTTCGAATTGACCGCATCGTGAAGGCCGCGCTCGGGTCAGCGTCGGAGCGCCGCAAACCCAGGTTGACACTCGCCGGCTGAATCGATGCGTGGGGACAGCGCGGGAAGCGAGGGTTGAGACAACGATCAACCGATTAACCTCGTGTTTCGAATCCAGGGTACAGCGTCATCCCGCCGTCGATGAAGAGCGTCGTACCGACGATGTAGTCTGTGAAGTCCGAGGCCAGCCAGACCGCCGCACGGCCAATCTCCTCGATCTCGCCGATGCGCTTGTAGGGCACGAGCTTCATCAGTTCGGCATAGGCCTCGGGAGTGGACCATGCCGCGGAGTTGATCGGCATTCGGATCGCGCCCGGCGCGATGGAATTGACGCGGATGCGCTTCTCGGCGACCTCCTGTGCGAGGCTCTTCATCAGCAGCATCAGTCCGCCTTTAGAGGCCGCGTAATTCACGTGGCCGGCCCACGGAATCACCTCGTGGACTGAACTGGTGAAGATGATCTTGCCGGCTGCTACCGAAACTTCCGGCCGTACGCCGCGGCGGAGGAACTCGCGCACCGCCTCGCGCGCGCAAAGAAAGGCGCCGCGCAGGTTGACATTCATCACGGCGTCCCATTGCGCGGCACTCATCTCGTGGAACGGAGCGTTGCGCTCCATGCCTGCGTTACTGACGAGGATATCAATCGTGCCGAACTCGAGTACCGCAGCGGCGAACATGGCTTGCACTTGCGCCTCGTCGGCTACGTCGGCATGTGCGGTAGTAGCGAGCTGCCCGCCGCTGCGAAGCTCTTTAGCCACCGCCTCGGCGTCAGCCGGATTGGCCCCGTAGTTGACTATTACGTTCGCACCAGCCCTGCCCAGCGCAAGAGCGATAGCACGACCGATGCCGGAATTGGCACCGGTCACCAGCGCCGTCTGACCTTTGAGCAAGTTCAGCGACTTGAGGGCCGGGATCGCGGGCTCCGGCAGGTTCCGGTTCGCGTAGTAGCTTTGCATGGTGTGTTCCTTCGTTCGGTTGCCGAGGAGTGGCATCGTGTCATGCGGCCTTCGCAGGCGAGCCCGCCCGGATCAAGTCTGATTCTCGTCGCCTGGTCCGGTAGTGTGCGGCTGGTCTTCCACCCATTGCCAGAAGAGCCGGTAGCCCACCGCCAGCACCACTGGGCCAATAAACAGGCCAATGACGCCGCCGGTGACCATGCCGCCCAGCGCACCGATGAGTACTACCGGCATCGGCACGTCAACCCCGCGTCCAAGGAGCAGCGGCTTGAGCACGTTGTCGGCCAGGCCCGCGACGAAAACATAGACGGAAAAGATGATGCCCGAGACGCTCGCGCCCTCCGTGGCGAAGACGTAAATAATCACCGGGACCGTAATCAGCGTGGCCGGCAGTTGCAAGATCCCGAGCAACAGCACCGCCAAAGCCAGCAGGCCAGCAGCGGGAATGCCTTTGACCACGAAGGCGACGCCAATCAGCAGCATCTGGATGAAGGCGATGCCTACCACGCCCTGCGCAACCGCTCGAATGGTGCCGGTGCACAATATGGCGATGCGTGGACCTTTCTCCGGGCTGAAGAGGCGCGAGGTAATCTGCACGGCACTTCGGGTGCTTTGCTCGCCATAAGCGAGGAAAATGCCCGCGATGATCAGAGCGAATATGAATAGCAGCAGCCCCTTGCCCAGGCCCGCAGCCGTGATCAACAGCGCACGGCTGACGTCCTTGATCTGCGGAGCGAGTTTCTGCATCAGGCCAGTCATGTCGGTGGCCGCTTGCAGCCAGAAGTCTTGCAAGCGCTGGCCCACCTGAGGCCAACCGGCTACCGAATCGGCTCGAGGCGAGATGTGGAAACCTTCGTCCTTGACGATGGACATCGCATGCTCCACGGACTCGGTCATGGCGACGCCCAACAGGTAGGTCGGCACGATGATGATGCCGAGCGCGATCAGGACAATCAGCGTGGCGGTGCGGCCGTCTTTGTTACCCAGCCTGCGCCTTAGCCTGACCTGCAGTGGGTAAAGGGTGATTGCCAGGATCATGGACCAGACGAGCAGGTCGAGAAACGGGAGGACTATCTCGAAGCAGAAAATCGCCAGGACAGCGATTAGCCCCGCACGGATCAGGACATCGAGCAGTGCGCGGGATAGCTCCTTCTCGGAGGTGGGCGTGGGCGGGCGTGGGCAACATCGATCGTCTCCTCGCGGATCACCGCAACGTTCACGACAACGGCCCAGGACAGCCCGCAACGACGTGCCGAGCCATGGCGTCTCGCTGCATGCAAGTTAGCTCGCCGTTACGGATCTCAAATCGTATCGACAACGACACGGTGATCATCGCCGGTCGCATGCTGCGGTCGCGGTGTCACGGCAGGAGCGTCGAGCGGATCGCACCGGCAATGTCACTGCTCACGGTCGCGAACGCCCGGCTATGCGCATCGACGAGCGCGTCGTAGTCGGCCGTGCGGACGGCTTCGCGCGCGATAGTCCGGCCGGTGATCGTCGCCCCCTTCGGCGGCCAGACCGACCACAGCACAACGATCGCTGCCATCTTCCCCGGCGCCGACTCGAAGCTCTGCACGTCGACCCGTACGCGATACGCCTGCGCATTGTCCGGATGCTGGGCATAGCCCGCGACCAGCGCCCCCGGCACGGCCTGCGCGAGGTCAGCCGCAAGCACGCGCGAGATCTGGCTGCGCAGGGAATCAGCCCAGCGAGCGTACTCGTCGATCTTGACTTGCGTCGCACCCGTTCTCAGCACAAACTGTGGCCGGTCGACCAGATCGGGAACGGTTACCGCATCGATGACAATGCTCATCGGCGGCGGCGTAGTCGGAGCGGCTACGACCGGCGGTACCGCGCTCAGCGTGTAGAAAGCTGCAGAGGGCGACGTCGAACAGCCCCCGATAAGGACTAGAACGAGCACCACTGCTGCGAGGTTCAGGGAGCGCATCACTTTTTATCCTCGGGTTTGCCACGTATCAGCGCCTCTGGATGGCGTTCCAGATACTCGGCGAGCGTGCGGAACGCCGCCGCCGTGCGAGACAGTTCGTGCATGGTCTCGCGGGTGCTCTGCGCGATCGCGGAGTCGGGCTGCAATGTCCTGTTGGTCGAGTTGAGTGCCTCGCGCGCTGCAACCAGCGTGGCGCGGGCCTCCGGCGCCACGCTGTGGTCGAGCGTTTTCAGCAAAGTGTCCGCAGATTGCAGGGTCTGCCGCAAATCCTTCCCGATGCCCTCGAACGGAATTTTGTTGAGCTTTGCGACCAGGGCCGTCACCGAGTCCTGAAGCGATTGCAACCCCCCCGGGGCGGTCGGAATTTCAGGCGGAGTCGCGTTCCAGTCCATCGTCGCTTTCGGCGCGTTCGGAAAGAAATCTACCGCGATGTAGAGCTGACCCGTCAAGAGGTTTCCGGTTCGCAACTGGCCGCGAAGCCCCTTGTCAACCAGCCACTCCGCAACCTTGCGACGGTCCTCCACGACCCTGCCGCCTTTATTGCCCGACTCATAGCGCGAGGTAAACCGCTCAGGGTAGTAGCGAATCTCGACCGGTATGCTGAACTCCTTTTTGACTGGATCGTAGCGCGTATAGATCGCCGCCACCTCGCCCACCACGATGCCGCGGAAGTCGACCGGCGCGCCAACCGTCAGCCCGCGCACCGATTCCTTGAAATTGAACACGTAGGTATCGACGATGCGGTCATGGCGCTTCATCGCCTCGGCCCGGTCGTTGAAGAGTTGAAATTCGGAGTTCGCGGCGGCCTCTGCAATGTCAGCCGCATCGGGCGGACTCTCGAACGCGAGTCCGCCGATCAGGATCGAAACCAGCGACTCTGTGTTGACTTTCACGCCGCTTGTATCGAGCGAAACATCGACGCCGCTCGCCTGCCAGAAGCGCGTGTCGCCCTTCACGTACTTGTCGTAGGGTGCGTTGATGAATACACGCAAGGTGACGCCCGAACCGTCGGCGTCGAGCTCGAAGCGGGTCACCTGACCGACCTGCAAGCGTCGGAAGAATATCGGCGAGCCGACATCGAGCGAGCCCATATTGTCGCTCTTTAGCACGAACTCGCGCCCGGGCACGCCACTCTCGAACACGGGCGGCTTTTCGAGCCCGACGAAGTCGCGCCGCGGCGTTGCCTTAGAGCCGATGTCCATGCCGATGTACGAGCCGCTCAATAGCGTGCCGATGCCCGACACCGTGCCGCCCGAAATACGCGGGCGCACGACCCAGAAACGCGTATCGTCGACGAGCATATTCGTGGCGTCCTTGGAAAGCTCCGCGGTTGCGACAACGCGCTTGTGATCCGGCGCGAGCACGACGCTCGTAACCACGCCGATATCGACGTTCTTGAACTTGATCTTCGTCTTGCCCGCCTCCAGGCCCTCGCCGGTGACGAAGCTGATGGTGATCGTCGGTCCTTTCGCCAGGATTGCCTGCACCGCGAGCCAGCCGCCGATGAGCACCGCGATGAGCGGCACGAGCCACACCAGTTGCACACGAAAGCGCGAGCGCGGCTTGGCGACGGCTTCCGGGAACTCGGG
>NZ_FCOL02000122.1 GCF_001544515.1 Caballeronia terrestris | reverse complement strand
ACAACCGGCAGCGCGGCGATCTCGGCATCCATGATGGGAGTCCCACGGTGTTTCTCAGAATAAGGTCTTTTGGTCTGATTAACGCATTCTTTCGCATCAGAATCTGTTCTGCTCATCGGGTACAAGCGCGTATCGCATGCCGAGAACGATTCAGGCGCTCGAATGCGCACAGGCAGTTTCCGAAGTCTCTGCCGCCGCCGACTAATCGGCGCATATTGAAATATCTGTAAGGGTTTGTACAATAAACAGCTTGTAAATGTCAAATTTCCTGATTGCGGATGCGAACGCATCGCGCTAAACCCGCGGAGTTCGGTCGCCTGAAGCACCAGCACAGGCCCTTCAGAACTAGCAAACCGCTCTCCGGTTACGTGGAAATGTTCGCTAGGGATGTCCCGCTCGCTGACACGGTCATTGGCAAGAACGATAAGCGGCCTTGGTGTTAGCCCAGTCTTGACAGGCAAACGGAATACTTTGACCTATGCTTCCCACAGGGTCCGGAACCGCTTGCCCAGACGCTCGTCCTGGAAACAGCATTCCGAGACCTCATGATCTAGCCACGTTTTTTCGTCCGTCGCAACTTGGAAACGCCTTCCTGTTGATCACTGGACCCCGCGGATTTTCACCATAAAATCTCGATAGTTATCCCAACCTATCGACGGTAGCGGAACCCGGGAAAAACGTTGGTAATCGGAAGGGTTTTCTTACCAGCACGCTGCGCGTTGCTAAGCTTCCGATAAAACCTACCTTCGATCCGCTGCCCGTCGCTGGCCAAGGCGGCGTCCTATGCGCCTCAATGCAACGCGATTAGTAGCAGCGCGTCCTGCAAATCAACAGGCGCAGCGCCAGCTAGCAGTTGTGCGCCCCGTTGCTGGCGTTCAGTGATATGTGCGTCAATCTCCGCCACGCACAGGCGCGCTCCATCCATGCTGTGCCGCCACGTTCCGTTGCCGCGATAGCGCTTCTTCACTGCAACCGCTTTGACGGGTTTTTGGTCGAGGCCCGGGAACCGCCATCCGCTGTCGTCCACCGCTGCGCGTAGGGTGGCGGCAATTTGCATACGCCGCGCTCGCCCCATCGCTTTGAACTTGCGAGCCAATGCTGCGTCGCTGAGTGATTCCAGGTTATTTGTGGTCATGCTGTGCTCCTTGCTGCGCAGTGTTTTCGTTATCAGCGGGTAGCGGGCCAGACCCCGTGGCTAACAGAAGCAGCACGGAACTACCACCGGCTACTGTGGTCATAGCGGCCAGCACTATGCACGCACGCAACAAACCCCGCACCGTTTCATTCCGCTCAATAGATCGTTTCAGTTCGCTTTGAAGTCGTTCCATGACTGCGATAGTAGGCGCGCGGGCTTCGCTTGAACCCCCTCTAACCGGCAGGGTGCGTCAGGTGGTCACAGGTACGTGTGGCAGCTCGCCGCAGTGCTGGGCAGAGGACGCGTCAGCGTTTTACGGCTCCTATTTGATAGTCCGACCGCCTCGCCTTCTCCCATCGCCTGCGTGATCAGATCAAAAAACCCACCCATCAATCTGCTCGGCGTTCAGGCTCGTTGAGTCCGGCCCGGGCGATCGACAGGTGCGTCAAATGCGCCCTGATGAGCATAGGCTGGCCGACGTCCGCCAGGTGACTCGGCAGCAACACGTGTGTGTTCAGACCGTGCCCCGTCCCGGCGGTTTCCTCTCGACCTGGTACAACATCCTGTAAATAGGTTGAATAAATGCCGACACACTTGCCTCAGCGAGTCAACCTCAAGGCGCTAAACACTAAACCCGTGTTGCACTTCATCCTGAAACCGCCGTTCATAGTCTCCGCGATCTGCTCACTTAGAATAGTGCTTGGCAAGCCGGGCGGAAAATAGTGAATCTGGACACAGAGTCGCAATGAACACACCCCAAGTTCGATTCCAGGGATCTTCGGTGTCATCGCATACTGTGTTGGCCGCGGGCACTTACTTTGTAACCTTGATCATACGAGCGCCGGACGGCCTTCGGCGAACTTCTCAACTGATGGGCAATTTCCCCTGTCAAGCAGATGCCCGGAAGTTCGCGATTGAGTATGGAATGGCCCCAATCGCCGAGGCGACCGCTTCCCGAAGCCGCGTGGTGTTAGATTGGTCCAGCCCATACCATTGCTATCTCCAGCGCTTCGCATTCTGACCATACCGCCTGATCTTCCTTGACGGTTTCATTTGCCGAGCGTCCAAGGCGTTGATCCGCACCGGCAGCTGACGCGCTGACCGTCGTTTTAGAACTGGACGGGCACGAGGTACGCACCGTTTATTCAGGGGAGGAGGCCGTCGAAATCTTCAATCACTTCACGCCCGAGGTCGTCTTGCTTGACCTTGGCCTGCCCGGCATGAGCGGAATCGCTGTCGCGCGCACGATTCGCACCGTGCCGTCGACGAAAGACGTGACGCTCATCGCCATCACCGGCTGGGGACAGCCCCAAGACCGAGTGCGCACCGCCGAAGCGGGTTTCGATTTTCACTTTACTAAGCCAGTTGATGTCGCGCAGCTTAAACAAGCGATCGTGCTGCGCGGGCAGCCAACGGTCGTAAAAAATTCTTCCATTACACGCCACGGATCGCGCGAGAAGAGTCGCGGAATGTCAGGCCATGCGCCACGCCATTCTCGCTGCTCGGCAGCCTTTGCGGACTGTCGGCGTCTGGCTTGCGTCCAACTTGGAGATGTTGCAACGACCGGTTGAATTCGCCCACGGCGCCCGGCAGTGGTCGCGTTTGGACCGACATGCCGGTGAATCGCCCCGTTCAGCCGATGCACGACCACGATGCTGCCCGGAATGTCAATCGTGCGGTCAGACAGCCGGTTTCGTCTTGCCCAAAAAACCCGGCAACCCGATCGCGAGTTCGCTTCTTGCAATGTCCATGCCGCGACGCACGGCGGCATCAAATTCGACGTCCGTCGACGGCGCCGCTATGAACGCCCGGAACAGGTCGGCCCAGCGAAACTCTTCCAAAGGCACGGTCGTTTTCTCGTAGCCGCCAGCCTCGCGCACGAGACCGGCGATGCTGCGGTAGGGGTCATCCTCCAGCTCGTACACGTGCCTGGGCATCGTGCCGAACGCGATACGCCGGACATTCGCGTCGTACGGCCAGGCCCAGCGCCGGTTTTCGAGCGTGAGCCAGAATTGCGCACGGTCGAGCGACGACAGGTCCGCCACGAGCACGACCGGCACCTCTTTGATGCCGGCGGCCCATAGCGCCGCCGCGACGTGATGATGGTCGACAGCGAATGCGTTGCCCTTAGGTCCGATCACGTAGGGGATTGGCTTCTCGGCAATCGCCATTGTGAGATCGTGACCCGCAAGCGCCTTGTAATCTCTGGTCTTCTTCTCGACTTCGCGTAGACCATGCGTCGCTTGAGTCGGGCGCAGCTGTTCGATGGGGATTCGTTTCATTGGCCTTTCTTGCTCTGTTTATAGAGTCGCTGCAATTGTCATCGGGTGTGCGGATCAGGCTGATCTCGCCATTCCGTTCCAGCAGCACCTTATCGATGCGGGACAGGTCAGCCGATCCTAGCTGACGCCGCACGCTTTCGAACACGTCCGTCTCGGTAATGAGTGCCGCCGACATCTGCCTCTGATCAAAGCGTCCATCGCGATACAACTCGCGCGGGGCGCCGCCGACTAGCCGCTCGAGCCGTTCCGAGTGTACACAGCCCCACGCCAGTATCCGGTGCAACGACACGATGACGAACGACGCAATAGCCGTGGGAGCGGCGGGTGATGCGCCGACGATTATGCGGGAAAGCGTCGCACCGAGGAGGATCGCGACGACGTAATCGAACGGCGAGCGCTGTCCAAACGACCTTCGGCCGGAGATGCGGATCAGAACGAGCGCTGCGATGAAAACGGCCGCCGCGCGCGCGCCCATTTGCAAGGAATTGAGGTCCCGGCCACTGCCAAACAGCGATTCGATGAGGGTCATGTCCATTCTCCCGAGAGCGGGCAAATATTGGAGAGGTCGATTCTGTCAGCCTGGCGTGGTTTGGGGCGTTGGTTGCAGGGTCTATTCTGCTCGTTCGTCGGGGTCGGCTTGGAGATGCTACCCCAATGAGTTCGCCATGACGGGAGGCCGCTATCTTAGGTAACAGCCTTTAGCCGCATAACATGGGGTCGAGTGGCGGCCCGAGGGAACTGCCCCCTCAGGCTCTCACAGATCCGTACGTGAATCTCTCGATTCATACGGCCCCTCTTGTCCGCCGTTCCAGTTGGAAGTCTCATACCTGAGGGGTGTCGACATTCGGGAGGTAGATTTCCGTAAGGATGCCGCCTGCCGTTGTGTACCAGACCTGGCTGGGACTATGCCGGTTACGGCAAGAGTTCAACGCTTGCGCGGCCTGAACAGCGCAGCACATGCCCGCCCGGTGGCGCCGCGCTGCACCGTTCGATGGCCGACATGAACTTCAACTGCCCCAGACTCAGGCAAGTCGTTGCTCGTCACCCTGGCCCGTGGCTGCGGAAGATGTCCGCAACCTCCAGCATGAGGCGCTGGACAGCGTCAAGCAGGACGTCTGGTTTACCGACAAACATCTTGGCCGACCGGACAAAACCATTGTCGCCGCCCAAGGCGCTACGGCGCGTTGGCTACTCGGAGGGCAGACGGTCCATGGGACAGTCCTGAACCATTGAATTGCACTGATCTAAGAGTGCATGGACAACATAAATCTTAGCGATACCGAGCGCGAGGAATTGATGGCGATGCAGCGCAGTCGCATGATGGCCGTAGGCCAAGTGCGACGTGCGCGGCTGATCCTGCTGCTCGACCACGGGGCCTCGCGCGAGGCGATCATGAACGAGTTGCGATGCGACTCGCGTTTCATCACGACCTGGAAAACACGTTTCGCGAGCGAGCGTCTGGCGGGACTGTATGGGCGACATCCGGGGCGTGCGCCGCGCCGCAATCTGGCACACCTGGAAGCTCGGGTGCTTGATTACACGCTCAGACGTAAGCCGCAGGACGGCTCGCCCCACTGGAGCAGTCGCAAGCTCGCCACGCAGTGGGCGTGCCGTTCATGACGGAGCAACGCATCTGGCGCAAGCACGATATCCGGCCTCATCGACTCGATACCCACATAGTGTCCAACGATCCCGACTTCGAAACGAAGGCGGCCGATGTGATCGGGCTGTACCTGAACCCGCCGACGCATGCGGTGTTTGTAATAAGTTCGAACATTGCTATTCCTAAAGCCGCCGCGCTCTAAGAGGGAACAGTCAGAAAAATACGAAATCAGTGCTCGCTCAAGTGAGACGAAGGATCCATGCGCTGATGGAGAATCCGCACCACATCGATAACTTTCTCGTCTTCCTTGAAGAAAAGCACATGCGACCCGACTAGCACTTTGCAGTAATCGGGTCGTACGTGCTGAGCGGAATGGCTGAACTGGGTGCCATCAGTGAGGCCAATAATCGTGTCCTGGATCATCCGAACGTATCGCTCCGCTTGGCACTCGCCCCATTTCTCCACCGAGTAGTCCCAGATGTCGTCGAGGTCTATCTCCGCCGCTGGCGAAAGTACAAACGACTTCACGTTGCCACTTTCCGTTTGCTCGCAAGAAACGCATCGAAATCAAAAGGCTTGGATTCTCCTGAACGCTCACCTTTATCTAACTCGGCACGCAGCACATCCAGTCTCGCCTCTTGCTCTTCGAGCAAACGCAGGCCCGCTCGAACTACGTCGCTGACTGTGTTGTAGCGGCCCACACGCACGCGGTCCTCGACGAATTCGGCAAAGTGATCGCCGAGCGATACAGAAGTGTTTTTGCCCATGGTCTTCACCCCGAAGAAGGCTCAGAATACCAAATTTTGGTACCGTTGTTAAGCCTTTTGCCCGATCACCGGGCCCGTGCTTCTACCATAGCAAACACGGCCCAGTCCCGATACAGCAAGGGGCAATCCGGAAACATAGTCGTCGCTCAGCGCGAAAACCGCCCCGTTGTGATTTTCCATGCCTGCACATCGCCGTCGTCAATCCAGCTTGCCGCGAGTTCGCAGGCCGCGCGGGCAGCGGCGGTCACGACGTCGCCGCGTCTGACCGTGATCTCGACACCGGTGTCCCCATCTTCGGCAGCAATATCGGAATCGTTGGGACGCGAAAACGAAATCCCCGTCTCAACCAGCAACTTGATCAGATCGTCGCGTGAATTGAGCGGATCAAACTGATCGAGATTCACCGGGACCACGCGATCCGCGTCCGAGAATGCGGCCAGTCCCGCGCGCAGGTCCCGACAGCGCGTGCGGCACCGCGAGTCGCTCCAGCGGCGCCAAAATCAGTCGCGACGGGTCCGAACTCTTCGGACCGGATTCCGTCACATTTGGGTTGTGCAGGTCGCGCGCTGGGATGACCTCGACAAGCTCCGCCGCGACCAGCATCATTTCCTCCTGCTCGAGAGCGCGCTCTGCTGACGCCGCAGCCAGCTCACAATTACGCATGCGCGACCGGGACCAATGCGCGGGGTCGAGCGCCACCAGCTGGCGCCGCGCCGATTGCAGAACGCAACGAGCTCACCCAGCGTCGCGATGCCCTCGCCTTTCAGCCAGCGCGCCACGCGTGGCCGCAGCCACGCGCCGATCGCGTGATCGGGATGCGGCGCCGCCGCGGCGAGTTGCGCGGCTTCGGTGACCATCCGAAACGTGACGGCGGTCAACTTCGGTCGGCCATGCTGTTTGATCGACGCGCGCAAGTGACCGGCAAGTACGGTTGAGCCGTGCGCGAGCGCCAGCTGCACCAGCGCGTCGAGCATCTTGGCGAGGTGCCGCTCCATCGCACCCGACGTCGCCGCATGCGGATCGTAGTAGGTGCGCGCGATCACCGCGGGCGCGATGCGCTCCACATATGCGCGCAGTGCCGTGAAATCCTTCGCCGTATAACCGCGCTCGACGGTGAGCTCTTCCGGGGCCGGGGTTGGTTCAACCATCGTCGCCCTCCCGCTCATCGGATGAACCAGACGGCTGCGGCCGGAACCTCGCAACTCAGCATCCGCCTGCGCCATGAACACCTCCGGCCAGGTGCCGCACAGGATCTCGAATGGCACGCGTGCGACAAGCAGCCGTGCAGCCAGACGCACATCCTCTGAGCGTTCGCCCCACAACACCCGCTGCACGAGCACAACGGCACCGTCTTCCACAATGCAGTCGAGCGCCGGCGCGAAGTCGGCGTGGTTAAGCAGCGCCTGCCCATAGGTCTGGGCGAGTGCGGTCAGGACGCCCAGTTCGACGGCCGTCGGCTTCGCGAGCGGCTGGGGCCACGTCTGGTTGAAGAACAGGCGCAGGTTCGTCGCCTCGATGCGCCTGCGGAAAATCTCCTCGTCAAGATCGAGCACGATGCGCGCGATCTGCTCGTCGGAGAACGAGCCGGAATGGTCGTCACAGACTTCTGCGCCTTGTGCCACGGGCCCTGCCCTCTTTGGCAAATCGGATTTGGGTAAGTTTACCCCGCAAACGCTATCCCGATAATTGGACTTGAACTAACCCGCTGACGCGGGAGAAGGCGGTCGGCCAACCGCATCGGCTTCGGGACCGTTGGCGAAGGCACCTCCGTTCGAGTGGGACTATGGCAGTGCAGTTTGCTGCCGTGACCATTCCCAGCGGAGCCCGCCATGACACCCCTACGTCGACGCATGATCGAGGATATGCGGGTTCGCAGCCTCGCCGCTAACACACAGCGCGCTTACCTCCAGCAGGTGAGCGCCTTTGCCCAGCACTTTGGGCGTTCCCCTGAACTACTGGATCTAGAGGAGGTGCATGCCTGGCAAGTGCACCTGATTGAGGTCCAGCGGCGCTCATCCAGCACGCTGGTGGTGGCCACTGCAGCGCTGCGCTTCCTGTACAACGTCACGCTCAACGCGATTGGTCAGTCGACGAGATCCCCATGTCGAAGACACCGCGCAAGCTGCCGGTGATCCTCAGTCAGGAGGAGGTCAGCCAGTTTCTCGAAGCGATCCGGAGCGTCAAGCATCGTACCGTTCTGATGGCAGCCTACGCCGCAGGCCTACGTATCTCGGAGGCCACCCGGCTGAAGGTCGGCGATATCGATAGCGAACGCATGACGCTGCGTGTCGAACAGGGCAAGGGACATGCCGACCGCTACGTGATGCTATCGCCACAGCTGCTGGAGATTCTGCGCAATTACTGGTGCATTGGCCGGCCCCAGTGCTGGTTGTTTCCCGGCCGCTTTCCGGATCAGCCCGTGGATGCCGACGTGATACGGAAGGCATGCCAGAACGCTCGCCGCCGCGCCGGTATCAGCAAGCCCATCTCGCCGCACTCTTTGCGTCTGAACCGCGCCGGGTTTGTCGGAGACCGCCGAGTTTGGCGCTACGCCGCTCGCGCGGATAGCACCAGATTCCGATT
>NZ_FCOL02000121.1 GCF_001544515.1 Caballeronia terrestris | reverse complement strand
GCCGCTTCACGTTCTGCCGCTTCACGTTCTGCCGCTTCACGTTCTGCCGCTTCACGTTCTGCCGCTTCACGTTCTGCGGCCTCTCGCGCTTCCGCTTCACGGGCTGCTGCTTCGCGCTCTGCTGCTTCACGTTCTGCCGCTGCACGCTCCACAGCCGCGCGCTCTGCTGCCTCACGCGCCGCCACTTCCCGCTCAGCCGCCTCCCGAGCCAGCGCTTCCTGCTTCTCGATTTCCAGCGCCTGCGCCTCCGCTTCAATCTGAGCGACGGTACGCAACGGCGGCACGAAATCGCGATGTCGCGCGGCGGGCGCCTCGGGCATGAACGGAGCCGGCCGCGATGCCGTTTCGCGCACCGGCGCGTCCGTCACCCGAACGGGCTTGTCGGCTTGCGCGCTGGCCGGCGTAGCGCGAGGCTCGTCGTCGGTCGGGGTATCGAATGATTGCGGTGCGTCGTAGTCTTCGAGGCTCGCGGCGACCGCGTTCAACTCCGCCTCGTCGCGCTGTATCGATACGCCTTCGAGATTCTCAGCAACTGCAGTCGGTGAAGGCGGCACGGCATTGCGTTCGACGGCCACGGCTTCGGCTTCAGTCTCCCGACGGCGCTTCGATTTGTTCAACAGATAAAGCACGAGCAGCACGGCAAACGCGCCGGCGCCGAGGTAGATCGCCATCGGATTCCGCGAGGGCGCGGCGGCGGGCGCCGGCGCCGACGCTGCCTCGCTGGCCGGCGTGACAGCCGATGCGTTCGCAGCGGCGGTCTCGGACGCAGCCGAAGCAGCGGGCGTTTCCGCCGTACCCGAGGCCTGAATCGTCCCGCCAGCGACGTGCGGCTCGCTCGCGCCGCCCGGAGCCGACGCCGATTCCTCGCGCTGCGCATTGAGAGCCGCACCCGCCGTCGCGGGCGCGGGCGCCGTAGAGCCAGCGACAGCCGGCGCGGAAGCCTGAGCCGGAACCGTCTCAACAGCCGCAGCCGCCGCACTCGCTGCCGACGCCGCTGAAGCCGCCGACGCCGCTGAAGCGCCCAAATCCACCGACGGCACATTCAGAACCGCGCCGAGCCTGAGCCGGCTCGGATCGCGCCCCATGAATGCGCCGGGATTCGCATCGAACAATGCGCGCGACATCTTTTCGCGCGTCGCGCGATC
Organism: Caballeronia terrestris; assembly: GCF_001544515.1. Lineage (GTDB taxonomy): Bacteria > Pseudomonadota > Gammaproteobacteria > Burkholderiales > Burkholderiaceae > Caballeronia > Caballeronia terrestris. Next base: position 7,259 of record NZ_FCOL02000121.1, on the reverse strand, counting down.
CTTCGATCCGGTGAGTTCGCCGGAAATATCGTTGAGCGACTGCCCCGGCTTGACCGTGTACTGCGTGCCGCCCGCAGCCGAAGCGCTCGAAGCAGCAGAAGCATCACTAGCCTGCGCCCGCGCATCGCCGACATTCGCCCCGAATAACATGACGCACGCGACACCGAACGCGAGCAACACGCCGCGCGACGATCCGCGTGACGAGGGGACGAAAGGCCGACGAAGTCGAAGGGTCATTGAGGCTCCAGGCACGTCGAAGAACGTAAAAAAAGCGAAAAGATCAGCCGCACAAAAACAAAAAGCGCCGCGGAAAACGCGACGCTTTTCGTGACTACGCGCGTCGTTGGCGCGTAGTTTACTTCACTTGTCGAGCAGAATGCGCAACATGCGGCGCAGCGGCTCGGCCGCGCCCCAGAGCAACTGATCGCCGACCGTGAACGCCGACAGATACTCGCCGCCCATCGCCAGCTTGCGCAGACGGCCGACCGGAACCGTCAGCGTGCCCGTCACCACAGCCGGCGACAAATCGCGCATCGATGCTTCGCGCTCGTTCGGTACGACCTTCACCCAGTCGTTGGCCGAAGCGAGGATGCCGTTCACTTCGTCGAGCGGCACGTCACGGCGCAACTTGATCGTGAGCGCCTGCGAGTGGCAGCGCATCGCGCCGATCCGCACGCACAGACCGTCGACCGGCACCGAGCCCGGCTCGCCCATCGCCGGCTTGCCGAGGATCTTGTTGGTTTCGGCGCCGCCCTTCCACTCTTCCTTCGACATCCCGTTGCCGAGGTCCTTGTCGATCCACGGGATGAGCGAACCGGCGAGCGGCACGCCGAAGTTCTCGGTCGGCATGGCGTCGCTGTTCATCGTGGCGAGGACGCGGCGGTCGATGTCGAGAATCGCCGACGACGGATTCGCCAGTTCTTCTTTCACCGCGCCGTGCAACGCGCCCATCTGGCTGAGCAGTTCGCGCATGTTCTGTGCGCCCGCGCCGGAGGCGGCCTGATAGGTCATGGCCGTCGTCCATTCGACGAGGTTTTCGCGGAACAGGCCGCCGAGCGCCATCAGCATCAGGCTGACCGTACAGTTCCCGCCGATGAAATTCCGGCCGCCCGCAACCAGCGAATCCTTGATGACGTTCAGATTCACCGGATCGAGGATGATGACCGCGTCATCCTTCATGCGCAGCGACGACGCCGCGTCAATCCAGTAGCCCTTCCAGCCCGCCGCGCGCAGCTTCGGATAGACGTCGTTCGTGTAGTCGCCGCCCTGGCACGTGATGATGGCGTCGCACTTCTTGAGGTCGTCGATGCTCGTCGCATCTTTCAGCTTTGTCTCGTTTTTAGCGAACGACGGCGCATTGCCGCCCGCATTGCTGGTGCTGAAAAACACCGGTTCGATCAGATCGAAATCGCCTTCCTGCTGCATGCGTTGCATCAGGACGCTGCCGACCATGCCGCGCCAACCAACGAGACCTACGTTCATGACTAACCCTTGAAGTGGACGCTTCCCCGCAACTTTACCCGGCGTGACCGCGCGGGGAAGATGGGCGGACACGACGGACGATCAGCGAATCGTGATCGTTTTGTGGGAGATTTTCGTAATGCGCTTGGACGTGCTCGACGTGCCGATGCGCGTAACCGTGGCGAGACGAATCGCGCGGGCCGTTTCGCCGCGTGAAATCGAGTCCAGAGAGATTTGAGAGATCTTCGCCATAAGAAAACAGTCTACACGATAACCCGCTCTTTTCGCCTCACCGGTGTCGCGATTCACTGAATTTCAAGCGGATCGTGCGGGATAAGCTGCGAAAAGAGATGTTTTCACGCGATCAGCGCTTTCTCGAAAAAGCGCCGATCGCGTCGCCCTGCGTTAAAGCGCCGCGAGCACCGCGTCGCCCATTTCCTTCGTGCCGACGGTCTTGCCGTCCTGCGTCGCGATGTCGCCGGTGCGGTAGCCCTGCTCCAGCACCTTCTTCACCGCGCTTTCGATGCGGTCCGCCTGCTCCGTCTTGCCGAGCGAGTAGCGCAGCATCATCGCGGCCGAGAGGATGGTCGCGAGCGGATTCGCCACGCCCTTGCCCGCGATGTCCGGCGCCGATCCGTGCGACGGCTCGTACAAGCCCTTGTTGTTCTTGTCGAGCGATGCCGACGGCAGCATGCCGATAGAGCCGGTCAGCATGGCGGCTTCGTCAGAGAGGATGTCGCCGAACATGTTGCCGGTAACGACCACATCGAACGCTTTCGGCGCCTTCACGAGCTGCATCGCGGCGTTGTCGACGTACATGTGCGACAGCTCGACGTCCGCGTATTCCTTCGATACGTCGATCATCACGTCGCGCCACAGTTGCGACGTCTCCAGTACGTTCGCCTTGTCGACGCTCGTCAGCTTCTTCTGCCGCTTTTGCGCAGCCTGAAACGCGACGTGCGCGATGCGGCGCACTTCCGGCTCGGAATAACGCATCGTGTCGAAGCCTTCCTTCGCGCCCTCGAACAGGCCGTCCGGCGACGAACGCACGCCGCGCGGCTGGCCGAAGTAGATGTCACCGTTCAACTCGCGGATGATGAGGATGTCGAGCCCGGCCACGATTTCCGCCTTCAGCGACGACGCCGCCGTCAGTTGCGGGTAACAGATCGCCGGCCGGAAATTCGCGAAAAGCTGCAGGTGCTTGCGCAGGCCGAGAATCGCCTGCTCGGGACGCAGCGCGCGTTCGAGCGAATCGTATTTCCAGTCGCCGACCGCACCGAACAGGATCGCGTCGGCTTCCTTCGCGAGCGCCAGCGTGGAATCTGGCAGCGGGTGGCCCTTCGCTTCGTAACCCGCGCCGCCGACGGGCGCCTCTTCGAGCTCGAACTTCTCGCCGAGCGCGTTCAGCACCTTGACGGCTTCCTTCATGATCTCCGGACCGATGCCATCGCCGGGCAGCACTGCAATCTTCATATCGTTTCCCAATCAGTTGAAAGTTATCGGACGCTTAGCGGACGACTTAGCGGACGAGCCGGTTGTTCAGCCACGGCTGCTTCGCGAGGCGCTCCGCTTCGAACTGGCGAATCTTGTCGGCGTGACGCAGCGTGAGGCCGATGTCGTCGAAACCGTTCAGCAGGCAGAACTTGCGGAAACCCGGCACTTCGAACGGGTATTCAGTGCCGTCGCCGGTGCGCACGACCTGCGCTTCGAGATCGACCGTCAGCGAGTAGCCGACGAACGCGTACGTCTCGTTGAACAGCTTGTCGACCTGTTGCTCCGTCAGCGCGATCGGCAAGAGGCCGTTCTTGAAGCAATTGTTGTAGAAGATGTCGGCGAAACTCGGCGCGATGATCGCGCGGAAGCCGTATTGGTCGAGCGCCCACGGCGCGTGCTCGCGCGAACTGCCGCAGCCGAAGTTCTTGCGCGTGAGCAGGATCGACGCGCCTTTGTAACGCTCCTGGTTCAGCACGAAGTCCGGGTTCAGCGGACGCTTGCTGTTGTCCTGGCCAGGCTGGCCGACGTCGAGATAACGCCATTCATCGAACGCGTTCGGGCCGAAACCCGTGCGCTTGATCGATTTCAGGAACTGCTTCGGAATGATCGCGTCCGTATCGACGTTCTCGCGATCCAGCGGCGCCACGAGGCCGCTGTGAACAATGAATTTTTCCATGACGCTTTACCGGTGAATGTTGTGCGCTTCAGTTCAGGCGAGCTTGCGGATATCGACGAAATGCCCTTCGATCGCCGCGGCCGCCGCCATCGCCGGGCTGACGAGGTGCGTGCGTCCGCCCGCGCCCTGACGGCCTTCGAAGTTGCGGTTCGACGTCGATGCGCAGCGCTCGCCCGGCTCCAGCCGGTCGGCGTTCATCGCGAGGCACATCGAGCAGCCCGGTTCGCGCCATTCGAAGCCGGCGTCGGTGAAGACCTTGTCGAGCCCTTCGCGTTCGGCCTGCGCCTTCACGAGCCCAGAGCCCGGCACGACCATCGCAAGCCGGATGTTCGGCGCGACGCGGCGTCCGAGCGTCTTCACGACGTAGGCGGCCGCGCGCAAGTCTTCGATCCGGGCGTTCGTGCACGAGCCGATGAAAATCTTGTCCGGCTTGATCGATTCGATCGGCGTGTTCGGCGTGAGCGCCATGTAGTGCAGCGCGCGTTCCAGCGCGTCGCGCTTGACCGGGTCTTTCTCGCGCTCGGGATCGGGCACGCGGCCATCGATCGACGTCACCATTTCCGGCGACGTGCCCCACGTCACTTGCGGCACGATTTCCGCGGCATTCAACTCGACCACGCGATCGAACTGCGCATCCGGGTCCGACTTGAACTGGCGCCAGTATTCGGCCGCCTGCTGGAACTCCGCGCCCTGCGGTGAGTACGGACGGTCCTTCAGGTAGTTGATCGTGATGTCGTCCACGGCGACCATGCCGGCGCGCGCGCCCGCTTCGATCGCCATGTTGCAGACCGTCATCCGGCCTTCCATCGAGAGCGCGCGAATGGTCGAGCCGCCGAATTCGATCGCGTAGCCCGTGCCGCCCGCCGTGCCGATCTTGCCGATGATCGCGAGCACGATGTCTTTTGCCGTGCAACCGCGCGGCAACTGGCCTTCGACCTTGACCAGCATGTTCTTGCTCTTCTTTTGCAAGAGCGTTTGCGTGGCGAGGACATGCTCGACTTCCGACGTGCCTATGCCGTGCGCGAGCGCGCCGAACGCGCCGTGCGTGGACGTGTGCGAGTCGCCGCAAACGATCGTCATGCCCGGCAGCGTCGCGCCCTGTTCCGGCCCGATGATGTGCACGATGCCCTGGCGCAGGTCGTTCATCTTGAACTGCGTGATGCCGAAGGCGTCGCAGTTGGCGTCGAGCGTATCGACCTGGAGCTTCGAGATCGGGTCCGCGATGCCGTGCGAGCGGTCGGTGGTGGGCACGTTGTGATCCGACACCGCCAGATTCGCGCTGATGCGCCACACCGGGCGCTCGGCCAGCTTCAGGCCTTCGAACGCCTGCGGACTCGTCACTTCATGCAGCAGGTGGCGATCGATATAGAGGATGGAAGTGCCGTCTTCCTCGGTGTGGATCACGTGCGAGTTCCACAGTTTGTCGTACAGAGTCTGTGACATGGTGAGCGCTTTCAAAGTGACTGCGGGGATCGTTCTAGGTGTCGGTCGATTATGCCACCAAGAAAGCGCGCGTGTTTCGGCTCGGAGAGAAAAAACCGATAAAAAACAGGGAGTTGGGTGGTAGTGACGCTACCTGTATGGGTGGTACCCGGATGGTTTTTCGCGCGGCGCGACGCGCTTTTGATTCAGCCTGCTGAGCCGAAAAGTGTTTCGTTTCACGGGCTTGGACGATGTTCCGCGTGCCGGATATGCGCTGCAGCCGTCTCGGACACCCTCTTGCCTGCCAAGATGCAAAAAACCCCGCGTAGGCGGGGTTCCTTGTCTGCGGCAAACCGAAAGCTCTTAACGCTTGTCGATCGCCTTGACTTCACGCGGCGCCTCTCCAATGAACAACTGACGCGGACGGCCAATCTTCTGCTCCGGATCGGCGATCATCTCGTTCCACTGCGCGATCCAGCCCACCGTACGCGCCATCGCGAAAATACATGTGAACATCGATGTCGGGATGCCCAGCGCGCGCTGCACGATGCCCGAGTAGAAGTCGACATTCGGATACAGCTTGCGCGACACGAAGTATTCGTCTTCGAGCGCGATCTTTTCGAGTTCCATCGCGAGCTTGAAGAGCGGATCGTCGTGCAGGCCGAGTTCTTCGAGCACTTCATGGCACGTTTCGCGCATCAGCTTCGCACGCGGATCGTAGTTTTTGTACACGCGGTGGCCGAAGCCCATCAGCTTCACGCCCGAATTTTTGTCCTTCACCTGCTTGATGAACTCGGGGATGTTGTCGACCGAGCCGATCTCTTCCAGCATGTTCAACGCCGCTTCGTTCGCGCCGCCGTGCGCCGGGCCCCATAGACACGCGATACCGGCCGCGATACACGCGAAGGGATTCGCACCCGACGAACCGGCGAGACGCACGGTGGACGTCGAAGCATTTTGCTCATGGTCCGCGTGCAGGATCAGGATACGGTCGAGGGCGCGCACGAGCACGTCGTTGACCTTGTACTCTTCGCACGGGTTCGCGAACATCATGTGCATGAAGTTTGCGCTGTACGACAGGTCGTTCTTCGGATACACGAACGGCTGGCCGATGCTGAACTTGTACGCCATCGCGACGAGCGTCGGCAGCTTGGCGATCATGCGGATAGCCGAGACTTCCCGGTGACGCGGGTCGTTGATGTTCAGCGAGTCGTGATAGAACGCCGACAATGCGCCGACCGCTGCAACCAGTACCGCCATCGGGTGCGCGTCGCGACGGAAGCCGCGGAAGAAGAAGTGCATCTGCTCGTGCACCATCGTGTGACGCGTGACGGTATCGACGAACTCGGCTTTCTGCGCCTTGTTCGGCAGCTCGCCCTTCAAAAGCAGGTAGCACGATTCGAGGAAGTCGGCGTTGACCGCCAGTTGCTCGATCGGATATCCGCGATATAGCAGTTCGCCCTTGTCGCCATCGATATAGGTGATGGCGGAATTGCACGCCGCCGTAGACATGAAGCCCGGGTCATACGTGAACTTGCCGGTCTGACCGTACAACTTGCGGATGTCGATTACGTCGGGGCCCATCGTGCCCTTGTAGATCGGCAATTCGACGCTCGGCGAGTTGTCGCTGAACGATAGCGTGGCTTTAACATCTGACGGGGTCATAGCACATCCTCAATCGAAGTATGGATACAGGTTTTCGATAATTTGCACGACGGAGCGGCGCGGCAAAACTACAGTTTCGGGGGTTTTGCGAATTTCCGCAGAAATCACGCGGTGCGCAGCATCCCGAGCACGCGGGTCATATCCGGCGAAACCAGTTCGCCTTCTGGCTCCTTGCGCGCGAGCAGCAAGTCCATCAGGTCGTTGTCGCTCAGCTCCAGCAGACGGGTCAAAACGGCCACGTCGGTGTCACTGAGGTCATGCTCATATCGGCTGAAGAAACGCTCGAAGATCAAGTCGTTTTCCAGCAGGCCGCGTCGTGCGCGCCAGCGAAGGCGCGCACGACGTAGAGGGTCGGACTGATGCGGAATGTCACCCATGGCAAGAGTCCATCTCAGACAGCCCGCCGCACCATCAATTCCTTGATCTTGCCGATCGCCTTCGTGGGATTGAGCCCCTTCGGGCATACGTCCACGCAGTTCATGATCGTATGGCAACGGAACAGACGATACGGATCTTCCAGGTTGTCGAGGCGTTCGCCAGT
>NZ_FCOL02000120.1 GCF_001544515.1 Caballeronia terrestris | reverse complement strand
AGGACGGATGTATGACTGCTGCACCTGTCCGGTGTACTGCGAGTTGCCGCAGTGGGTCCGCGAGCCAAGCCCGGTTCCGCCGTGAGGGCGACACTTACTCTCCAGCGCCAATCCGCTTTTATGCGAGTGAGGGTTTGTTAGCTTTGGCGGTTGGAAGCTGCTTTCTTTGCTTACTTTCTTTGCAGCAGCAAAGAAAGTGAGTCCCGCCCCGGACAGGGGCAGAGCTAATAGACGAAAAAGAAAGCAAGTTCCATAGAAGCCAAAGCGCATCAAACGGTGTACACAACGCCCCCCGAGCGCCAGCGAAAATCAAGCCCCGACTAAATCGATGAGTTCCATCTCTTTGCTGGTCATGAGCTTCTCGATGTCCATGAGGATGAGCATGCGTCCGTCGACGGTACCGAGCCCGGTGAGATACTCGGTCGTGAGCGTCGCGCCGAACTCCGGCGCAGGCATGACCTGCTCAGCGGTCAGCGTCAAGACATCAGAAACCCCATCGACAACCATCCCCACCACGCGATGCGCGACATTAAGAATGATCACAACCGTCTGATTGTCATACTCGACGCGTCCAAGATTGAACTTGATCCGCATATCGACGATCGGCACGATGATGCCGCGCAAATTGATCACGCCTTTGATAAACGTCGGCGCATTCGCGATGCGCGTGACATTGTCGTAACCACGAATTTCCTGCACCTTCAAAATGTCGATGCCGTACTCTTCGGCGCCAAGCGTGAAGACGAGAAACTCCTGCCCCGCAGCCTCTGCGTGCTGCGCATCGCGACGCTGCGATGCGGCGGAATGAATCGATTGAATGTCTGCTGCCACGTGAGCCCCCGGAATCAATTGGTGTTGCAAATTAGGAATGAGCGTGCGATCCGTGCTGCGCACGCGATTCGCGATTGAGCGCGGCCACATCGACGATCAGCGCGACACTGCCGTCGCCCAGGATCGTCGCGGCGGAAATGCCGTGCACTTTGCGGTAATTCGTCTCGAGGTTCTTCACCACGACCTGCTGCTGTCCGACCAGTTCGTCGATCAGCATCGCAAAGCGGCGGCCCTCGGTCTGCATGATCGTGACGATGCCCTGCGTCGGTTCGGTCCGCGCGCCTTCGACCGAAAATACGTTATGCAACGCGACCAGCGGCAAATACTCTCCGCGCACGCGCACGACGCGCTCACCATTAGCGACGGTGTAGATGTCCTCAGCCACAGGTTGCAGCGACTCCATCACGAAGTTGAGCGGCAGGATGAAAATCTCGCTACCGACCTTCACCGACATGCCATCGAGGATCGCAAGCGTCAACGGCAGCATGATCTTCGTGGTCGTGCCACGGCCTTCGCGCGACGTGATCTCGACATGTCCGCCCATCGACTGGATGTTGCGCTTCACCACGTCCATGCCGACGCCACGCCCCGATATATCGGTGACTTGCTCGGCGGTCGAGAAGCCCGGCATGAAGATGAGCTGCCACACTTCGTCGTCGCTCATCGACTCGCTGACCTGCATGCCCTGCTTATGCGCCTTCGCGAGAATCTTGTCGCGGCGCAGGCCCGCGCCGTCGTCGCTGACTTCGATCACGATGTTGCCGCCGTGATGCGCCGCCGACAAAACGAGCTGCCCCGTCGTCGACTTTCCCGCCGCGCGGCGCGCATCGACGGTTTCGATACCGTGATCGAGCGAATTGCGCACGAGGTGCGTGAGCGGATCGATGATGCGTTCAATCAGGCTCTTGTCCAGTTCGGTCGCCTGGCCGAACGTGACGAGTTCCACTTCCTTGCCGAGCTTGCCCGCGATGTCGCGAACGAGACGCGGGAAGCGGCTGAATACGTAATCCATCGGCATCATGCGGATGGACATGACGGCTTCCTGCAAATCGCGCGCGTTGCGCTCGAGTTGCGCCATGCCGTTGAAAAGCCGGTCGTGCAATGCAGGGTCGAACGTGCTGGTGGTCTCGGCGAGCATCGCCTGCGTGATCACCAGTTCGCCGACGAGGTTGATCAGTTGGTCGACCTTCTCCACGCCGACGCGAATCGAGCTGCCTTCCGCCGATGCCGCCGCGGCGGGACGCGCCTTCTCAGCCGCTTTCGGCGCCTGATCCGGGCGGATGCCGGCGGCGGCTTGCGCCGCCGCCGGTGCCGCTTCTTCTTGCCTGGGCGCTGCCACCGCCGCCTCTTGGACCTGCTTTTGAGCTACTGCCGGCGCAGCGTCCGTTGCCGGAGCGCTGTCGACCGACGCATCCGCCGCATTGCCGCGACCGACGACGATCTGCGACTCGTCGATCACGAAACAGCACACGGCGATGATGTCGTCGGAAGACACATCGGAGTCGAGCCACAACACGAGGTCGCCGCCTGACTTCTTCTGGCCGGCGATACTGCCCAGATTGCCAAGCTCATCCGTCAACAGAGCCTGGTCCTTCTCGCCCACCCCCCGTAGCGTAATTTTCAGGTGGGGTCCTGCTTCCGCGCGGGCGCCGGTGTGTCCCGGCGTAGCGTCCTGCGCGGATCCTGCATTCGATGCTGAATCGGTAATTTCGAAGGCGTCGTCCCAGCTACCATCGTCTTCGATGATTTCGTGCGTCTGCGCGACCACGTGGGCCGGCGGTGCATTCGGGCCTTCGTACGCCAACTCTTCGACAACTGCCGCAACGGCCACTTCGACCACGGGCGCGGCGTTCTGCCCCGCGTCCTCGCTCTTCAGGCGTTCGAGCTTCGCGCAGATCGCAGCCGCTGCGGCCGCATCCGGCTCGGCGCTCGCGCGATACGCGGCGAGCTGGTCGGAGAGCACGTCCTTGGTCGCGAGGAACGTGTCGATCATGTCGAGGCGCAGGACGAGCTCATTGTTGCGAGCGCGGTCGAGCAGCGATTCGAGGATGTGCGTCGTCTCGGTGAGCGCCGTGAAGCCGAAGGTCGCCGCGCCGCCCTTGATCGAGTGCGCCGCGCGGAAGATCGCCGCGAGGTCCTCGGGATCGGGATTCGCGATGTCGAGCACGAGCAGCAGCTGCTCCATTTGCGCGAGCAGTTCGTCGGCTTCGTCGAAAAACGTTTGATAGAACTGGGTAATGTCGAGTGTCATGCTTGAGTCACCGCGGGAATGCTGGTCAGTCGGCGCCGTCGTGCGCGTTCAGTGTGTGTCTGGTCTACGGCCTTTCGCGCAAATGCTTTAGCCCTGTTGCGCTTCTTCCGACAATGCCGCGACGAGTTCCGTCAACAGTTCGGGGTCGAGTGGCTTCTCGATCCAGCCAGTCGCGCCCGCGCCGCGTGCCGCGTCTTTGAACGGCTCGCCGTCCTCGGTCGTGAGCACGAGGATCGGCGTGGTCTTGTAGGCGTGGTTGGCGCGCAATTCGACGATCAGGTCGAGGCCGTTCTTGCCCGGCATGTGATGGTCGGTGAGCACGAGATCGAAGCGCTCGGCGAGCGCCGCTTCAAGCCCTTCGATGCCGTCGCCCGCGACCGTCACGGCGTAGCCCGCCGAGGTCAGCGTGACCGAAAGAATCTGCCGCATGGAGGCGGAATCGTCGATTGCCAGGATGTTGTTGATCATGAAATCTCTTGCTCGTTTGACCGAACGGGTTTGGGCCGTCACTGCTGCTGAGCGGTCGTGGCGGAGGAAATGGGGGGTGTTGCGGTCGCGATCGTCACGCGCTCTATCGGCGTGTCGAGCGCGGCCTGATGCGACGGCCTGCGGGGCGTGGTCGCCGCCGGGCCGAGCTTGTCGATCAGCGGCTTGGTTGCCACGCCCGGCGGAGCGGAACCACTAGCATTCGCCGCGTTGTCGAGCAACGTAGTCGCCGCGGCGTCGTCGTGCGTCATCGCGAGTTCCGACTTGCGGTTGAGCACGATGATGCTGATGCGCCGGTTCTCCGGGTCCATCGCGTCCTTCTTGTTCAGGTTCTGCGTCGACGCGAGGCCGATCACGCGCAGCACCTTCGCTTCATCCATGCCGCCCGAGATCAGTTCACGCCGCGACGCGTTCGCGCGATCCGCCGACAGCTCCCAGTTGCTGTAGCCCTTCTCGCCGCCCGCGTACTGCACGGCGTCGGTGTGTCCCTGCACGACGATGCGGTTCGGGACGTCGTTCAACGTCCTGCCGATCTCGCGCAGGATGTCGCGCATGTACGGCTGCACGTTTTCATTCGAGAGCGCGAACATCGGCCGCTTCTGCGTATCCACGATTTCGATGCGCAAGCCCGTCAGCGTCGAATCGATACGGATCTGCTGCTTGAACTGGCGCAGCGCCGGATTCGCTTCGATCGCCGCCATCAGCTTGATTTGAAGATCGTGCAAGCGCGCCTGCTCGCGACGTTCGAGTTCGGTCGTCGCGTCCTTCAGATCCTGCTCGCTGGGCCGCATCGACATGCGCTTGCTGTACGTGCCGTCGCTCATGCGCGTCGTGCCCGGCTCGGGGCTGGAAATGTCGCGCCCGCCGCCTTGCAGGATGCTCGAATCCATGCCGGTGCCCTGCCCGCCCATGATCGCGGCCTTGAGCGGCATGTTGAAATACTCCGCGATGCCGCGCCGCTGCACCGGCGACACCGAGCTCAGCAGCCACATCAGCAGGAAGAACGCCATCATCGCGGTCATGAAGTCCGCATACGCGAGCTTCCACGCGCCGCCGTGATGGCTCTTGCGGCGGCTCATCACGCGCTTGATGAAGATCGGACGGTCTTTGTCGTTGCTCATCCCGGTGCCTTTGTAGTCACGCGCAGCCATGAGCGCACGTCACTTCGCCTTGACCCGGCGCACGTGCTCTTCCAGCTCGGAGAACGACGGGCGCTCGGTGGAAAAGAGCACCTTGCGGCCGAACTCGACCGCGATCGAGGGCGCGTAGCCGTTCAGGCTGGCGAGAATCGTCACTTTGATGCACTGGAACATCTTCGTCGACTCCGCGACGCGTTGTTCCGCCACGCTCGCGAGCGGCCCGATCAGGCCGTACGACATCAGGATGCCGAGGAACGTCCCGACGAGCGCCTGCGCAATCATTTCGCCGAGGATTGCGGGCGGCTGGTCGGCGGAGGCCATCGTATGCACGACGCCCATCACCGCCGCGACGATGCCGAACGCAGGCATCGCGTCGCCCACTTTGTGCAGCGCCTGCGCGGGGCCTTCGCCTTCGGCGTGATGCGTTTCGATCTCCTCGTCCATCAGGCTTTCAATCTCGAACGCGTTCATGTTGCCGCCGACCATCAGGCGCAGGTAATCGGTCAGAAAGATGACGATGTGTTCGTCGGCGAGAATCTTGGGGTACTGGCTGAATATCGGACTCTTGTGCGGGTCCTCGATATCGGATTCGAGGGTCAGCGTGCCTTCCTTGCGCGCTTTCGCGAGCAGCACATAGAGCAGCGCCATCAGCTCCATGTACACGTCCTTGTTGTACTTCGAGCCCTTGAAGAGCGTCGGGATGACGCGCAGCGTGGCCTTGATCGTCTTCATCCCGTTGCCGAGGATGAACGCGCCGACACCCGCGCCCGCGATCATCAGGATTTCGACCGGTTGCACGAGCGCGCCGAGATGCCCGCCTTCCAGCGCGTAACCGCCGAAAACCGACAACAGTGTCACTAGTGTTCCCACGAAAATCAGCACAGTCGAGTCCTCATGTTTCGATGCGGCAAGACCGCCGTTAAGTGGTTTACGGCATGAAGCGTAAAAACTTTGGGGGAAGTGCCGAGAGGCGCCGACGATGAAACCCGCGTGGAAACGGGGTTTCGCTTACGCCGCGATTTCGGCGTCGCCGGGCTGCGCGGAAGTCGCGACGCTGGCCGCGCTCGCCTTGCGCGTCTTGCCCGCGCGCGACGGCGGCTGGCACAAACCGCAGACGTAGCCCTGCCGCAAGTCGAAGGCGTGCGCAACGAAATGACCGGTGCAGCGCGAGCAGGCGCTCGTCTGCAGCATGCCGGAGTCGAAGAAACGCACCAGCGTCCAGGCGCGCGTGAGACTCAAAATCGGCTCTTCGCCGTGCAATTCGTTGTGTTCGAGATAAAGGCGGTAGCTCTTGACGATCGCCTGAATCGGCTCGCAGCCGCCGTGCTCACTGATGAACCGGTAGATGCCGTAAAAAAGCGACGAATGGATGTTGGGCTGCCAGGTCATGAACCAGTCCGTCGAGAACGGCAGCATGCCCTTCGGCGGCGACACGCCCTTCAGTTCCTTGTAGAGGCGGATCAGCCGGTCGCGCGAGAGGCTCGTCTCCGCTTCGAGCAGTTGCAGCCGCGCCCCGAGTTCGATCAGTTCGATCGCCAGGGTGATCTCGCGGACTTCTCCGATCACGCTCTTCGTCGCCATCCGGCCGGCTCCGTCGACGCGCTCAGCCGATCTGGCCGGCGCTCTGGCCCGCCATCAGGATCGCCGAGTGCGTTTGCGCGAGCGCGGTGCTTTTTTCCTTGTCGGCGAGCGACGAGAGAATTGCGTGATCGTCGAAACGGAAGCGGCACAGCACCTGGCTCGACGCCGCGATCTTCACGAGTTGCGCGAGGCTGAGCGTTTCGAGCACGTCCGCGAGCGGCGCGGCGAGGCCCATGCGAAACATCGCGCTCTCCCGGTCTTCCTGCAGAAGGCGCTGCGCGAGCAACAAATACGACAAATTCACCTCGCGGATTTCCGCGAGCGTGCTGGCATGACTGGTCGTCATATCTCCCCCGATCGATACCGTGGCTGGTCAGGCCACAAGCGGAAACGTTTGCTCGAATTCCAGGGTGCAAAAGGGAATGCGGCCACGTTCCTATATGTTCAGGCGGATTTTCGTCGAATGAACAGCCCGTGAATATCGGACAAACATTCCGATTCAGCGTCAGCGTGACGGGTAAATGTCTGTAAGAAGATTTCCTACACCGGGCGGAAATACAGATATTTCCGCGCGGTTCTCCGGTTTTACGGCATCGCTTGGAATTACTTAAGAGCGCTCGTGAATATCGTCTGCTTTTAAGGTCCCTTCGTTTGTAGGCATGGCTCGGAGATTGCTCCTGTCTCTTGCCGGCGGTAACGGAGCACATCGCGAAAAGCCGAAAAGCCTGTGTTTTCAGGGGTTTCCGACAACTTTCGACTTACGTAACAGGCGGTGTTTCGTCCTGTAACAAGGTTAAGCGATTGAAAAAGGAAGTGTAATGCCGGGCTCGATACCGATAATGAACGTAAGGGATAACCCGGTCGATTTCCGGGCCGATCTCGGACGGCGGCAAACCGTTGTCCGTCCGACAGGCATTCGCTGAAGCGCTCGACCGGGGCGCGATTGTGCGATGCCCTCACGAAACAAGGAGAGTCACGTTATGCGAATCGCACAAATTGCACCGTTGCATGAAGCAGTTCCCCCGAAATTCTATGGCGGCACCGAGCGCGTCGTGTCCTATCTGACGGACGCGCTCGTCGACCTCGGCCACGATGTGACGCTCTTCGCAAGCGGCGATTCCCAGACGAAGGCGACGCTCGAAGCGGCGTGGCCGCGCGCGTTGCGCCTCGATCCGTCGATCCGCGATGCGCTCGCGCCGCACATGCTGCTGCTCGAAAGCGTCCGTCAGCGTGCGCATGAATTCGACGTGCTGCACTTTCACCTCGACTACATGCCGTTTTCGCTGTTCTCGCAGCTCGACACGCCGTTCGTCACGACGCTGCACGGCCGTCTCGACCTGCCGGAGCTACAGCCGATCTTCAACACGTTCACGAAGGCGCCGGTGATCTCGATCTCCGATTCGCAACGCCTGCCGCTGCAGCAAGCCGCATGGCTGAACACGATTTATCACGGTCTGCCGGAAAATCTGCTGACGCCGCAGACTCACAAGAAGCCGGAATATCTCGCGTTTCTCGGCCGTATCTGTCCGGAAAAGCGCGCCGATCTCGCCATCAAGATCGCTGCCCAAAGCGGTCTACCGCTGAAGATCGCCGCCAAGGTGGACAAGGTCGACCAGGAATACTTCAAGTCCACGATCGAGCCGCTGCTCTCGCAGGCACACGTGGAATTCGTCGGCGAGATCAACGAGGCGCAGAAGCCCGAATTCCTGTCGGGTGCGAAGGCGCTGCTCTTCCCGATCGACTGGTCGGAGCCGTTCGGCTTGGTGATGATCGAAGCGATGGCCTGCGGCACGCCTGTGATCGCGTTCAATCGCGGCTCGGTGCCGGAGGTGATCGACCACGGCGTGACGGGCTATATCTGCGAAGACGTGCAGGGCGCGGTCGGCGCGCTGCAACGCCTCGATGAATTGTCGCGCCCGGAAATCCGCGCGCAATTCGAACGCCGCTTCAGCGCGAAGACGATGGCGCAGAATTACGTCGAAAGCTATACGGCGATGCTTCAGGCCGCAAAGCGCCCGGTGCTGCGTCAGGTTGCAGTCGGTTAAAGAAGAATCGCGTTTCGATTAACGGCGGTCTTTCGATGCGCCGTTATGCAAATAGTGATGAAAAATGCCGCCCCCCGGGGCGGCATTTTTTTGGCCGTCCGATTTAGGCGATTTATCAGCGCCCGATAAGAAGTCGGTCTTGCAGAATCGCGCGAAGCCAAGCGCAGCGTGCGGATAGGTGCAGATAAGCAGTTGCGAAACTCCCAGT
>NZ_FCOL02000119.1 GCF_001544515.1 Caballeronia terrestris | reverse complement strand
CATTAGAAACTCGAACCTGTTGAATGGTAAAATGCTAGGTTAACCTTCTTCGCGAGTTGACTTAGATCAAGCCCGCCGGTTCTCAAACATCGAATATATCTCTCGGAGGGGTGCATAACCGCGCCTCGGCCTTCAAAAAGATGATGCGGTCGACGCACTTTTCGAAGCAGCGATCGGCGCGGCGCGATGTCGAAAGCGAGGACGCTAGGGAACTTCATATGCATTTCCACCACTTTGTTCGCCGGATCCCTGATTGGCGTGCAGCCGCAATCTCGGGAAGTGTTGCCGCTGTGGTGCTCGCGTTTGTAGTCTTGATGCTCGTTTGGGCTACCGGTGGTAACGTCCTAGGGCCACCGCGGATGGTGGCGGCCATTGCGTTCGGCGATGCACTGTTTGTGAGCTCCAGTTCGTTTGACTTTGCGATGACGTTGGTGGCGGCGGTTGTCCATCTTACTCTGTCGGTGTGCTTTGCACTTATGCTCGCACTGGTCGTTGCGCAGTTTAAATTCGACTCGAGCGTACCTATGGCTTCGGTCGTGGGAGCCATCTTTGGTCTGCTGCTGTACGTTTTCAACTTCTACGTAGTGACTCGCGCGTTCCCCTGGTTTGCGTATGCGCGAGGATGGGTGACCTGCTTGTTGAACGTCGCTTTCGGAGTAATAGCGGCGATTACATACTTGCGGCTCGCGCGGCAGCATGCAGCGGCGGCAGAACGTTAGACGGGTTAGGAAAGTGTTGGAAGAAAATCGACAGCGTCCGACAAATCGAGCTGATGCTGCTGTCATCCGACGCCGCATGACCACCAGACCGTTGAAATACCCAAGCCAAAGGAGCCGGTCCGCTAGTGGAATGGCAGCCGAGTTCGTAACCGTATGGAGTTAGGCTGAAAGGCTCTGCGGCCCAGAAAGCACTGTTGGCCGGTGCTTCTGGGTCAACGGTAAGTGCCGCGGGATGCAACAGCGCAGGAAGAAATCTTCTTGGATTCGACCAGCTGGCGGATGGTGTACGGCAGACGCTCGCTCCCCCACTCGTTCGTTGCGGTTGAGTTGAAAGCGACCGCCTGCAATGGGCGATCTGGGAGTCTGGACGCTATCATCCGGACATGACCGACTGCGGCATCTGGAAGGTGGCAGTTCGATAAATTTTAGCTGACGACAGCGCATTGCAGTGACGCGCAGTTGAGCTCGATCGCACATTTCGCAAAGGGACAGACGATGAGCGTGAAAATGTCGGAGGATCAGATTCGTACCCTCGCGTTTTACCTGTGGGAACTGGATGGACGCCCAAGCGGGAGGGCCGATGAGTATTGGGAGAAGGCCAAATCGGAATTGTGCGCAGGAGAAGATGGGCGTCGTGAAAAGGGTAATGACTCGTCTGGATTCGGCGATCCACCGGAAAAGCTACGAGTCCGTCCGCTGGCCGAATAGTTTGAGGCTGCGGCTTTGCCGCTGCTGCACGCTGAGGGCCCATTGTTTGATGAATCGATGAGTTAGCAGTTGGCTGGACTCGCGGTACGGCAAGTTCTGCCGCGCGTCAAACAAGATGAGAGCCGCATTGACTCAGGTTTTTTGCTACCACGCGAGGGTCGTTGCCTCATGTAATTTGTTACCCGTCAGGATGCAGGCGGGAGCGACTTATGACAAGGCGGCTCAGCATGACAACACGGCAGGAATTGACTCAAGCAGTCGGCGAGCGGTACCGCCGTTCTGACCGGAACGAGAAACGCCAGATACTGGACGAATTCGTTGAGTTGACGGGTTACCATCGAAAGCACGCAATCCGTGTGTTGTGTCGAGAATTTCGGCCGCCAAAGGTACGGACTGGCCCGCAGAGGCGCTATAACGATGAGGTGCGCGCCGCGCTGATTACCCTATGGGAGGCTGGTGACCGGATCTGCGGCAAGCGGCTGAAAGCGCTGATCCCGACGCTAATCGAGTCGATGACAAGGCATGGCCACCTGTCATTATCGAAGGGCGTACGCCAGCGGCTCACACAGATCAGCGCCGCCACCATTGACCGACTGCTGCATGATGTACGCGAGCAGGCTTCCGGTGGCCAACACCGACGCGCCAGCGGAGTCGGCAGTGCTATTCGCCGTGCCGTTCCAATCCGGACATTCTCGGACTGGAACGATCCGCTGCCCGGTTATTTCGAGATCGATTTCGTGCAGCATTGTGGTGGCGGCAAGGTCGACAGCGAGCTGGTGCACACGCTTGTTATGACGGATATCGCGACCGGATGGACTGAATGCCTGGCGATGCCGTTTCGCAGCGGCGCATTCGTTCTGGAGCATATCGAGCAAGTCCGCCGTGCGTTGCCGTTTCCGCTGCGCGGACTAGATTGCGACAACGATAGCGCCTTTATGAACGAGACGGTGTTCGACTTCTGCAAAGCGACAGGTATCGAGCTTACGCGCTCACGTGCATACAAGAAGAACGACCAAGCGTGGGTCGAGCAGAAGAACGGCGCTATCGTTCGCCGCTTGGTCGGCTACGGAAGGCTGCAAGGTCTGGATGCCACGGAAGTCCTTGCCTCCCTTTACCAGGTATCACGGCTCTACATCAACTTCTTCCAGCCGTCATTCAAACTGAAATCAAAGACACGTCACGGGGCGAAGGTGACGAAGCACTATGATTCACCTTTGACGCCGCTCGAGCGCGTCTTGCGAGCGGCTTCAGTGCCGGAGGCAACCAAACGCAAACTCCGAACTCGATTCAGGGCGCTCGACCCATTGGAGTTTGTTGTCCCGGATACGGCCGAACGAGAAATTCTCGCCTGGACAGCCGAAGGTAAAGAATCACCAGCTCAAACGAGGGACAACTGCAATCGACCAGCACGGGGCAACCGATTCCCGCGTCGATAGCAGTCCGGTCTTTGACCGCACGACGGAATGCACGCATGGCTCGACGTTTTACCGCCACAGTGCACGCCACGAGCATTGTTAGCGCGACAAGCCGAAACATGGAGCCTTCAAAGACTGCGTCAGGCACATGGACGACTAAAGCAACAATGACGATTGCGCCGTCCATGCACATGGCCAGCAACGAAGCGGTCACCAGATAGGCGCGCAGCATTTCAGCAGTAGTGCGACTCATCCTCATCTGGCTCCTTTCGCCAACTCATGTCGCGACAGGACTTTCGCCGGATGAATGCTAGAGAATCGAACCTGAAGCAAACCTTAAACATGCGACCAGATTGCGCTGGCGTACGCGTCAATCGGCGCGTTGTGGGGTCTCCGCGGTAGCTGCTCGTCAGCTCTCGACACTACCGACGCGAAGCTCTGCGCAAGAGAGCTTCATGGGGGAAGGCATGCCGAGATGAAACTTGGTGCGACGCAAACCAGAGGGGCCTTTCCTTAAAAAAAATTGCCCGGCTTACGCCGGGCCACGACGATTGTTTTGATGATTGGCTTCCATTTCGCTGATCCTGTCTGAGCCTCGACGCGTCGACCGCTATCGAACCGCCAGTCTAGTCGGCAGACACGCCGGGAGTTGACGTAAATCAAATGAAAGCAAGGAGGGACGTCTTATACCTGGGCATGGATTACCTTTGAAGGCTATCTCTACTCTACGCTTCAGCCACGCGTGTTCCGCGATCAACACGGAGTCTCACCATGAATCAGCCAGCCAGCCCCCACTCGCCTTCAGCGCGCTTCAGTCGGCTTTTGCTCTGCGTGGACTCGAGTATCGCGTCCATCCATGCTGCTACCTATGCCTGTCAACTCGGCGTAGGCGGCGTTCAAATCAGGGTAGTGAGCGTGCTCGAAATCCCCCGTGCACTGCTACCGATCGGCTGGCCGACCGGGCTGAATATCGCGGCTTTTTCAAACGAGTTGAGGGAATCCGCGAACGTCGCGCTATCGAAGGTTCGGCGCATTTTTGAAGACCATGGCTTAACGGTAGAGGCCGAACTGATAGACCTCGCCAGGTACGGGGGCGACGTGTCCCATGCCCTCGCGTCGGAAGCGCAGAGGTGGAACGCGGATCTGCTTGTTCTTGGGGCGAGACAACATCATGGCTTGTTGCGATGGGTAGAGGGCGCCGTCTCAGGACCCGTGACCAAGCTTGTGAAATGCCCGGTGATAGTCGTCCCGGAGAGCTACGAGCCGCAGCTTCAGCATGGACCGACGAAGATTCTCTTCGCTGTCGACGGAAGCCCGGCGTCTCATCAGGCTTTGCTGACAGGCATGACGCTCGCCGCGAGAGGGGCGCATTTAAGAGCGCTGTTTGTCCTGGATCGGACGATTCGATTCACCGACGTGGTTCCCGTGGACGTGCGGGAGGAAGCGCTTGTCGACCAGCGGGAAGAGGGAAAACGGGCGCTCGCCGCGGCAGCTGAAGTATTCACCTGCCTTGCCCCGAGTTTTCCCGCTGACTACGGCTTCCTGCATACAAAGCGGAGCGGCGACGATATCGCACACACCCTGGTTCGCGAGGCTGTTCGCTGGCCCGCAGACCTGCTCGTCATGGGCACGCATGGGCGGCGTGGCGTTGCAGGCTGGGTCCTCGGTAGCGTGTCCAATCGCGTCGCGCGTATTACTGCAACCCCGCTGCTGCTGGTTCGCGCAGCAGCCGATCACGCAGAGAGCCATGGAGAGACAGATACCCCGACCGTAGAAATCAGATCTTTGTGGAGCCAGTCCTAGATGGCAGCGCCCGCTTGAGCCGTCTGATTTTGTGGTCTTCCAGTAACGCCCGCCAGTCCAATTGCGACAGACCATAGACCAGGCCGAGCAGAACGAGTTGCGACCCGACAAAGTAAACGCCCGGATAGGCACCCAGTAAGTCGCCTTCCCCTTCCAGTCTGGCTGACGCGAACTGCGCCAGGCTTGTCCATGCGAGGTAGCTCGTCGTACGGCCTAAAAAGAATGCGAGTGCGATTGTTCTGAGGCCAAGCCCCGTCAACCCATACGCGATGAAAAGATAGTTTGACGGGAGCGGACTGAATGCATAGAGGAGGAAGACCGTTGCGGTCATGGCCTTCTTCCGCTCCAGCCATGACGTTGCCACGGCGATATTCTGCCGGTCCATGTCGCGCATGAGTCGCCCATGGATCAGCCAGTGGGAGCACCGCCAGCGCAACCCGCCCGCCCGTCGCGGCCAGCGCGGCGACGAGAGCCATGAGCACAGGATTGAGGTCAGGCTGCCGGAAGCCGATCCACGACAGGACCATCCACGTCGGTGGAGCGAATGCGGGAAGCAGGTTGAGCGCAAAGACCGCGCCGAAAAGGACGGTCAATGTCACGACGACCTGAGCGTATGTACTCATACTTCACCCGGCAAGCAGCGCGGCCATGGAGAAGAGCCGGGCGAACATGGGCACAGTCATCAATAATGTCAGCGCAGCGCCTGTCGCCAGAAGCACCACCCAGAGATAGGGATTCGTCTGACCCGTGCCGGCTCCGACGTGTCGGCGGCTCATCACGCGAACGACAAAGATCAACGCGACGTTGCCAAAGACAAGCGATAGAAAGCCGTAGGTACGGGCGATGGTTGGATCGAGGCCACGCTGGACCAACAGGGCATAGACACCCAGTACGGCAAAGGCAACGACGGCGCCGATCGCAAAGCATTGAATCATCGCCTTGCTCGACAACAACGCAATGCCGGCGGCCCGCGGCGGCCGGCGCATCAATCCGCCGCGTTCAGGTTCATTTTCAAATACGAGTGAGCACACCGGATTGATGATCAACTCCAGAAAGACAATGTGTACGGGCGCGAGCATCGGTCTCCAACCAAATATGATCGGGATCATCACGGCACTGACCATCGGAAGGTGAACCGCGACCGTGTAGCTGATCGCCTGAACGAGGTTGTCGTAAATGCGGCGACCCAGTCGAATCGCGGTGACGATCGGAGCGAAGTCGTCGCGTAGCAGAACCAGTGATGCGACCTCGCGTGCGACCTCGGCGCCGCGATTGCCCATTGCGATGCCTATATGAGCTGACTTGAGCGCCGGTGCATCATTGACGCCGTCTCCTGTCATGGCGACAACATCACCGCGTGCCTTGAACGCTTCCACAAGCCGTAGCTTCTGTTCCGGCCGGATGCGCGCAAATACACTGGTCGATCGAAGCGCACGTTGAAGGGACGCGTCGTCCATTGCGATTAGCGCCTGACCGGTCAGCAGATGCGTGGCATCTATGCCGACCTCGGACGCGATCGCTTGCGCCGTGGACGGGTAATCGCCGGTGATCATCACCACCCGAATGCCGGCTGTGCGGCATTCGGCGATCGCCGCGGCTGCGTCAGGGCGCACCGGGTCCATCAGGCCGACCAGTCCGACGAAGCTGAAATCGAACTCATGCTGGTCCGCGGGCCATGGCGACCCAGGATGATTCGCCTTGGCCACGCCGAGTACGCGGAGTCCGCGCGACGCCATCCGCGCGGCTTCGGCAAGGATGGCATCGCTCTCGAATCCGTCGAGATGGCAAAGCATGCAAACCGCTTCAGGTGCGCCCTTGCACGCTACGGCGTGATGCTGACGTTCAGGTGCGCGCCATGCATGCGCCATCGTCGGCAATGCCGGTGAAAGTTCGTATTCGTGGACGAGCGTCCAATCAGTATGCAGGCGTTCCGCTTTCTGGAGAAATTGACGGCCCGTCTGGTGAAAAGCGCGTTCCATCGGATCGACGGGCTCGATCTCACTCGCCAGAACGAGATATTCAAGGAGTTCTTTGAGGTGTTCGTCGATTTGCTGGGTTTTCGTATCGATGATCTGGTCCCGCCCTCCTGCGGACAGGACGCGAACGGACATCAGGTTCTGAGTGAGCGTGCCGGTCTTGTCCACGCACAGCACCGTAGTTTGGCCGAGTGTTTCGATCGCATTCATGCGACGCGTCAGAACGCCGGCTTTGGCAATACGGCGTGCGCCCAACGCCATGAATACGGTCAGAATCACCGGGATTTCTTCCGGCAAGATTCCCATCGCCAGGGAGATGCCAGCCAGAACGCCCGGCAGCCAGCTACCGTAGCGCCATCGATAAAGCACAACCAATGCTGCGCACAGCAGTATCGCCAGCATGGCGAAACGCTTGACGAAAAGTCCCATCTGGATTTGTAGCGGTGAGCGGCCTTCCGCGATGTTCGACAACGACTTGCCGATCCGCCCAAGCTCTGTCTGCGCGCCTGTCGTGCTCACCGTCATCCACGCCTGACCCTGGACCACCATCGAACCAAAATAGAGTCGATTATCTTCACTGTCGATCGCGCTCTTTGCGACCGCCTCCGATTCCCCCGTCAGCAGCGACTCGTCAACACTCAGGCCGTGGACTTCGACGGCTACTCCGTCAGCGGGAACCCGTGCCCCCTCGTCGACGAAAACCAGATCGCCGGGTACCAGATCGGCGGCGGATATCAGTCGCCGCTCACCATCGCGCAGCACCTGTGCTCGTGGTGCGGACATTTCGCGAAGTGACGCGAGAACGCGTGCCGTCCGATGACTTTGCACTGCCGTCAGGGCGACTATGGCGAGAACGAACCCGAGCAACAGGAAAGCCTCAGACGCGTCGCCGATCACGAAATAGATCAGACTCGCGGCGAGTAGCAGAATGAACATCGGCTCGCTCAGCACGTCGCGAGCGGTTTTCCACCAACTGCGGCCTTGCTGTGACTCGACGATGTTCTTGCCGAATCTGCCGCGTAGGAGTTCGGCGCTCTCGCTCGTGAGGCCCTGCCGAGCGGGGACGTCAACGCTCTCACCACCTGTCCGTTGCACAGGCATTTCGAGAGTGGCAGGGTGCGACTGGGTGTTTAATGAATGAGGCATCTGCGGGGCGTCCGATCTGGAAGGTCTGCATGATTACGGTATCGATGTCGATCGAACCTGATCCAGCATTGCGCCATGACGGCAGGTGCCTGTTGATAATCGTCAAGAAACTGCGGAACAGAGCGCCTCTGCAGCGGTAGACTTCGAATATGTGCTTCTCGGTACTCAGGCACTGTTGTTGTTGACCCGCTTCGGGCTTCTGCCACAGCCCCGAATAGCAAACCCACGGCAGCCGTTATTGCCATCGCCAGCAGACCCCAGAAACTCACGCGCCACATGCCTTTGATAGTGCTTGCGCCACCGGTGTAAGCTGCGAGTGCGCCGAGAACGGCCAGGAACGCCAGCGATGCGATGCTGACGGCCCCGATCAACCAGCCAGAAACTGACAGAAGCGCGACCAGTAATGGCAACGCGGCCCCGATTGTGAAGGCCAGCGCTGATGCGAGTGCAGCCTGGAGCGGTCTGGCGCTGACAGCCTCCGAGATGCCTAACTCGTCGCGGGCGTGGGCAGCGAGCGCGTCTTTGGCCATGAGTTGCGTGGCGACCTGGTCCGCGAGCGCCTCCTCGACACCGCGTTGAACATAAATTGCTGCGCGCTCAGCATGCTCGCGCGCGTGACCGGTCGAAAGCTCGACGTGCTCCCGTGCAAGATCCGCCTGCTCGGTATCGGCTTGGGAACTGACGGAGACGTATTTGCCGGCAGCCATCGCCATTGCGCCCGCCGCGAGGCCGGCAACGCCCGCCACGATAACTGCGCTATGCGTCGCACTGGAGGTAGCTACGCCGACAATAAGGCTGGCGGTGGAGACAATCCCATCGTTGGCACCCAGAACGGTCGCACGCGGCCAGCCTATATGTTGGGTGCGATGGCGCTCGCTCCGGCTGTGGTCCCCCCGGCGTCACAGTAGATGTCGCCTCTGAATTTTTGTTATTTGAAG
>NZ_FCOL02000118.1 GCF_001544515.1 Caballeronia terrestris | reverse complement strand
AATCGACAAGCGGCGCCCGGCGCCGAGGCTGGTTTCGGCAATTCCCAGTGTCTACGCGTTTTGACACGGTCTGGGCCAGGAGGAGACGGTCAATGGGTTATTGCGAATGGCCGATGATTGTTGAGTTAGCGGCCGTTCGATAATTCGGCGACGGAGCGGTCGACCGGCGCGGATGTTCAGATCAATTACCGCAAACTGCCGAATCACGACAATGCTGGCTCTACCCTGCGGAGCGTCACTGGGATCCAGTTGCGGGGCCCCGTCTTTTGAGGTGACGCCACGGGCGTGCTACTTTGACTGATGAAGCGGTTCTAATCGGCACGATAACCTTGCGTCCGTCCGGTTGCCGAGCAAAGCGGCCGGGGCTGTGTCATTTAGCTGCCGGCGCGATGTCAGCCGATCTTTCATTGTTACGCGGCGCTACTCGCCATACAGCGTTGCCGACGTCGTCAGCCACGAGCAAGGCCCCATGCGCGTCCAGTGCGACGCCAACGGGTCGGCCCACGGCGTAGCCGTCTGCCGTCAGAAAGCCGCTCAGGAAATCCTCAGGTACGCCAGCAGGTTTTCCATCGACAAATGGCACGAACACCACCTTGTAACCGGTACGCGGCTTACGGTTCCATGACCCATGCTGGCCTACAAATGCCCCTCCACGATAATGAGGCGGGAACAGCGACCGGTCGTAAAAGACCAGACCCAGCGAAGCCGTATGATTGCCGAGCGCATAGTCAGGCGCGATGGCCTTTGCAACCATGTCGGGCCGCTGTGGTTTGACGCGGGCGTCGACGTGCTGGCCGTAATAGCTGTAGGGAAAGCCATAGAATGCGCCGTCCTTCACGGCAGTCATGTAGTCCGGAACAAGATTGTTGCCGAGATCGTCCCGCTCATTGACTGCCGCCCACAACGCGCCGCTGTCCGGTTGCCAAGCAAGTCCGTTGGCGTTGCGCAATCCAGTCGCATAGGGCCGCACATGGCCCGTGTCGATGTCGAACACAAGGATACGCGCTCGATCTTCTTCGGCGTCGATTCCATTTTCCCCTGCGTTGCTGTTTGATCCCACCGTGATGTACAGATGCTTGCCGGAGCGATCGACCAGGATATTTTTGGTCCAGTGATGGGTGATCGGCCCGGCCGGCAAGTCGGCAACCTTGACGCCGGGGCTTGTAAGCTGGGTGGTGCCTGTCACATAGTCGAAACGCAACAGAGCGTCCGTATCGGCAACATAGAGTTGATTGCCAATGAGCGCCATCCCGAACGGCGAGTGGAGGCCGCGAAGAAAGACGGTTTGAGTCCTCGCGACGCCGCTGCCGTCCACATCGCGTAACAGCACAATGCGATCGGGGCTCGGCACACCGGCGCCTGCGCGCTTCATGACCTGCTTTCTGACCCAGCCGAATAGGCCGCTGCCTTCATCGTGTTCTTTTGGCGCGTCGCTTTCCGCTACCAGTACGTCCCCGTTGGGCAGCGTGTAAAGCCAGCGCGGGTGCATGAGGCCACCGGCGAACTCGGTGACGAGAAAGCCGGCGGGAGCTGTGGGCATGAAACCGTCGGGGCGCGCCTGAACGGGCGCGATGTTGACCATCGGAACCAACGACGATTCCGGAGCCGGCATGGCGGGCGACGCGCCGAAGCCCGCATCGCTTGAACTTGATGGTCCGATCGCGCAGGAGGCCAGCGGCAAAACCAATGAAACAGCCAGACGATTTAGCAGGCGCATGTGGGTTCCCAGCGATGAGCGTTGATTGTGATGCGTGGGAGGAATAGCAAGAAGCCGGCCAGTGACGTTGCCTGCTAAGGCGCAAACCGCTCCCTAATTCAAGCGAAACACCTCGGCCTCCCGGCCTCCCAGTCCTACTGACGCTACGTTGACGGCTATGCGGTTACCTGAGCCGAGCATCCGGATCGCTCCCACCGAGCGTCAGGTTTCCTTAAGGTAAGGTTGCTAGCATCGGTCGGATTTGTGCAACGCTTTTTTGGGCTATCGGTTCAAAGTTCGCAGGCCGCGCGCCTCGTCAATTCATCAATTCGCGACAACTTGAGGATGAGGAATGTCTAAGGCTTATGAAATGAAGCGTCCGGCATATGATGCAGTGGCGCGCACGCTGCACTGGCTAACCGTCCTGTTGGTCGCTATGCAGTTTGTGATCGGCTGGACGATGCCGGATGTTCACAAGGACACGCAGCCCGTTAATCTGATCGCCTGGCGTCTTGGCGCGGGCGCGACGCTTGTCGCCGTGATGACAATCCGGGTGATCTGGCGAATGACGCATTGGCCCACGCCGGACGAGCTGCGGCCGCTACTCAGCGTCGTCTCGCGCATAACGCATGTTCTGCTCTACACCGCCCTGGTGCTGGTGCCGCTGCTCGGCTGGATCAACGCGTCCTCACGCGGCTGGACGGTCCGCTTGCTGGGCGTCGTGCCCTATCCTGAGCTGAGCGAACCGGGCTCGGCCTTCGGCCACGAGATGGGGGATGTGCACAGCATCCTCACATGGGTGCTCTTTACATTGATTGGTCTGCATGTCGTCCCAGCCCTGTTCCACCGCTTTGTTCTGAAGGATGATGTGCTGCAGCGGATGCTTCCCCGCGCAAAGCCGTCGCGCGATCAGGTCTGAACCACTGGGGTCTGCCAATGCTCAAGGCTCACAAAGAACGGCATCGCATCAAGGCAATTGGCTGGCTACGCGCCGCGGTGCTTGGCGCAAACGACGGCATCATTTCGACGGCAAGTCTGATAATCGGTGTCGCGTCCGCGCAAACGGAGCACGGCCATCTGGTGCTGACCGGCCTGGCTGGATTGGTAGCCGGGGCGATGTCGATGGCCACCGGCGAGTACGTATCGGTCTCGTCGCAGGCGGATACGGAAACAGCGGCGCTCGCCGAAGAGCAAGCGGAGCTCGACGCGGATGGGGCGCACGAGCATCAAGAGTTGGCGGCGATTTACGTGCGGCGCGGCCTCGACATGGCGCTTGCCAAACAGGTTGCACAGGCTTTAATGGCTCACGACGCACTCGGCGCGCATGCCCGCGACGAATTGGGTATTTCGGAAACGACCGCGGCAAATCCATTGCAGGCCGCGCTGGCGTCGGCCAGCAGCTTTTCGGTGGGGGCCGCTTTGCCGCTCATCGTCACGGCGCTCGCCCCGCAGCGATGGGTGGCCCCGAGTATCGCGGTGACGGCGCTGATTTCCCTGGCAATCCTTGGCGGACTTGCCGCGCGCGTCGGAGGAGCGAAAGTGGGTGCTGGCGTATTGCGGGTGACCTTCTGGAGCGCGCTGTCTATGGGTGTGGCATCCGCGGTCGGTGCTATATTCGGCGCAACTTGAGCCTTCGTCATGCATTTCAACACGGGCTCAGCACAGTCGATTTACTGATTTACTTCGCACTGGAACGGATGGCTTGTATCGAACATGAAAGGACCGTCACGCAGGATCACTACCTCGCCCGGCGGCCAGCCTAGCTACTTATATGGCGATTATCGTGGCAACTTACATTCTTTTTGGCGGCGGTATGGCGATCGCTCTGGCCATAGGGATCTGGGAAATCTGGAATGTCAGGGAATTCGCCTTCGGGGCAGCGCGAAGGATGCGATGCTCGAGAGCGAACGCGCTCTTGGTCACCATACTCCCGACGAATCGTCAGGTTCGAATCGTGCGGCATCTCGCCGACCCGCGGATCAGGCGCAGCTGCTCGACTCACTCATCAAGCTTGCACTATGTCCACATCCGCCATTCAGAAGACCACTCACGAAACGCGGGGAATCCCCGGTCTTGCGCTCGGCGCCATCGGCGTCGTGTTCGGGGACATTGGCACGAGCCCGCTAATCGGGCGGACAAGGACGGCCGCTGGACGCACAGGCTCCATAGCCTTGATCGCCGACACGACGAAAGGAACAACAAACGATTTGAAGAACACGACGCGACTCCCGTCCAGCCCGACGAGACCAGGCGACGTGCAACGTCCCGCATTGAGCCTGCGAGGCGATCGAACCATCGAACAAATGGAGCGTGCTGCTGAAAGACGGCGGAAAGGCCGTCATCGATGAAGCGCGCTAACCCGACTCAGCGAGTTAGCGGCACATGGATGCCCTGAGGTGGCTATCTCGCGGTTATGCTGCCGGCGCATGCCGGCATCGGACTTCCACTACAAGAGCAGGTGTCCACGGAGGACTCCTTGAAGGCAACGCGGCGGATTGTAATCGGCACGTGAGCAGCCTGGCAAGTTTAATTCGTGTAAACACATCGCGGTGCGAATTATCATGGCCTCGCCGTTTTCGGGGCGCCGGCTTTTCGGCGATTCGCCAAATTATCATTGATTTCGCGGCCGCCGCGATCACGTTCGGTGTAGGGCATCTGTTAGGCGTCTCGGTGGCATAACGGGCTCAGGCGAATCGAACTGATGACGGCTGCATGCTAATCGACGAACACGCGCAGTCACGTCAAGCGGTCGGGGCGCACATACGTGTCCCTGAATTCGGCGCCTTGTGACGCAACGCAATCGTAAGGGCGGCGATGCGGAACGTTTTCCCCGCATCACTCACATTAACCGACAACGGCCTTGGGTGACGGTGGGCACACCAACTGCTCACAGTGAAAAGCAGCGTTCATTCTCGAGCAGCAGCGGCCCATGTCCGAGGATAGTTCCCCAAGTTTCGTGGCATGTCTCGCGCATTTGTGGGAGCAAAGACGCGCAGTCGCAGCGCGACCTACCGCTAGGGAGAATTTCCAACCCATGGGCAAATGTAAGGCGGCTGGTCAGTCAGAAGGCTGACGCGTGCCATTGCGTCGGCCCGACGGCCTCTCAAACGAAAGAAGACGTAGCAACTTGAAGCCATCTACATGAATACCCGCACTTCGCCGGCACCCAAGCGGCCGAGCTCGTCCTCGCTCCTGACCCAGTGGATCACCATCGTCTTCATGCTGTTGTCAGGGCTCTACTTGTGCATCGGCGGGTGCTGGCTCGTCGCCGTCGGTGGGTCGCCCTATTATGTGATTGCAGGCATCGTGATGCTACTGATCGCTTGGCTAGTCTGGCGTGCCACCGCCCGCGCGCTCTGGCTGTATGCGGTGCTGATGTTGGGCACACTGATATGGGCGATAGCCGAATCGGGCTTCGATTTTTGGGCGCTGGCGCCGCGCCTTGATGTACTCGTGATTTTCGGCGCATGGATGGTACTTCCCTTTATGCTTCGCGTTTTCGCGAGGCCCCGGCGACCGGGCGCGAGCGCCCTCCTTGTCACGCTGGTCCTGTGCGGTATCGCGCTCGGGTACGCCTGGTTTAACGATCCTCAGCAGATCGATGCCACCGTCCAAGCGGCCGCATTGCCGTCCGCAGCACCTCCAGCGGCATCTGATGGCCGCATGGGCGACTGGCTTTCGTACGGGAACACGCAGGCCGGTACTCGGTATTCGCGGCTGGCACAGATCAACGAGAAGAACGTGCACGGGTTGCGGGAAGCATGGCGCTTTCGCACAGGGGACATGAAAGGCCCGAACGATCCGCTCGAAATCACCGATGAAGTGACGCCGCTCGCCGTCAACGGCACGCTCTACTTCTGCACGCCGCATCAGAAGGCCATCGCGCTGGACGGCAGCACCGGCGAGGAAAAGTGGCGCTTCGATCCCGAACTCAAGCCTGACCCGAGCTTTCAGCACGTGACCTGTCGTGGCCTGTCCTACTTCGAGACGGCCGCCGCCGCGCAGGCCCGCGATGCGGGCAATGCGTCGAAGCTGCCGCTGTGTGCGCGCCGCGTGATCCTTCCCGTGAACGACGGCCGTCTCTTCGAACTCGACGCCGCGACCGGCAAGCGCTGCGCGAACTTCGCCGCGAACGGCATGCTCGATCTGCAGCATCTGCAGCCCGTCAAGACGCCGGGCCAATACGAGCCGACTTCGCCGCCGGTCATCACGCCAAAGGTGATCGTCGTCGCGGGCGCAGTCACCGACAACTACAGCAACCATGAGCCTTCGGGCGTCATACGCGGCTTCGAAGTGAAATCCGGCAAGCTGCTCTGGGCGTTCGATCCGGGCGCGACCGACCCCAACGCCATTCCGGCCGACCCGCAGGGCTACACGCCGAACTCGCCGAACTCGTGGGCGCCCGCGGCGTACGACGCGAAGCTCGATCTCGTCTATCTGCCGATGGGCGTGACGACGCCGGATATCTGGGGCGGCGACCGCACGCCCGATCTAGAGCGCTACGCGAGCGGGCTGCTCGCGCTGCATGCATCGACGGGCAAGCTCGCGTGGTTCTATCAGACCGTGCATCACGATCTGTGGGACATGGACGTGCCGGCGCAGCCGACCCTCGCGGATATTCGCGACCCGAGCGGCAACGTGGTCCCGGCGATCTACGTGCCCGCGAAGACCGGCAACATCTTCGTGCTCGACCGGCGCACCGGCAAGCTCATCGTTCCCGCGCCCGAGCGGCCGGTGCCGCAGGGCGCGGCCAAGGGCGATCACGTGTCGCCGACGCAGCCCTTCTCGCAGCTCACCTTCAGGCCGCAGAAGAATCTCACCGACGCGGATATGTGGGGCGCGACGATGTACGACCAACTGATGTGCCGGGTGATCTTTCACCGGCTGCGCTACGAAGGCACGTTCACGCCGCCGTCGGAGCAAGGCACGCTGGTCTTTCCGGGCAATCTCGGCATGTTTGAGTGGGGCGGGCTCGCCGTCGATACGGACCGGCGCCTTGCCATTGCCAATCCGATCGCGCTGCCCTTCGTCTCGAAGCTCATCCCGCGCGGCCCGGGCAATCCGATTGAACCGCCGCAAGCGGGACAGGCAGGAACCGGCACGGAGGTCGGTATTCAGCCGCAATACGGCGCGCCGTTCGGGGTGGAGTTGAACCCGTTCCTCTCGCCGCTGCGCCTGCCCTGCAAGCAGCCGGCATGGGGCTATGTGGCCGCGCTGGACCTCGATACCAACAAGGTAATCTGGAAGAAGCGCATCGGCACGACGCGCGACGCATCGCCCATCCCGATTCCGTTCAAGATGGGCATGCCCATGCTCGGCGGACCGATGACGACGGCGGGCCACGTGTTTTTCATCGCCGCTACTTCCGACGACTATCTGCGCGCTTTCAGCACCGACACCGGCGAGAAGCTCTGGGAGGCCCGGCTGCCCGCGGGCGGGCAAGCGACGCCGATGACCTACGAGGCGAATGGCAAGCAGTACGTGCTCATCGCGGCGGGCGGACATGGCTCGTTCCTCACGAAGCTGGGCGATTACGTGATCGCCTATGCACTGCCGGACCAGAAGTGACCGCAGAGATCACAACAGTTTCGTTTCCCATCGAGCATGCAAACAGGCGACGCCCACTTCGGCGCGATGCATGAGAACATGTGGCCAGTGCTGCGACCAGGTGCAGCGGGCCGCTTCGGACCCGAACGAACGAAATCGGGGTCGCTGTTCGGATGTGGCATCGGACGCGGGTTCGAGGAGCCGCATGCGAGGCGAGCGGCGCAGGAATTCCTGCAACTCGCCGAATGCGAGGCGGCGCTGAATCTGCGAGCGATCTCGCATCGCCTCGTCGACATTGACGTCTGAGCGTCGGCTATAGCCCGGAAAGCGGCCCTACATCGTAAAGTACATTGTGTCGTTGGCTGCGACGGTTCCACTAGCGGATGGCGATACCGGCCTGCAGCTCATTCAAAACGCTGCACGTTCGCTTCTATCCAGATGCGTCCCCATGTAGTCGCATATTCGACGGCGTCAACGTCGCTGTGAAAGAAGTCGAGGTCACTAAAGTCGCGAGCCGGATAGCCTTGCTTCTCGACGCTGACGCTGGCTGCGTGGAGACCGTCGCGCTCGGGCTGGGCGCGGGCGATCAACCGGAATCCCCGGTAACGCGTTCTCAAATGTCGCATCGATTCGTGTCAAAGCGGGTGGCAGAAGCGGCACCCATCATGCTCCGCCGATGTGACCCGGCAATGACGTCGTCGAATCGCGAACACACATTTGTCCCACGCGACAGAAACGAGCGCTTAGCCAAGGTCTTTCTCCACTCGCGCCGATGCAGGGAAATGAGATGTGCCAAGTTGCTTGAACGAGCGCGGTCGTTATAAAGTTTCTGTGGCTAACCTTTTTCCCAGAGCAAGTAAGCGCGCTCGCGAACAGCCTGCTCTAAACCTAGTTTTGTTTCCGAATTCTTTTGAACTTCATCGCCATAAGG
Source organism: Caballeronia terrestris (assembly GCF_001544515.1). Classification (GTDB taxonomy): domain Bacteria; phylum Pseudomonadota; class Gammaproteobacteria; order Burkholderiales; family Burkholderiaceae; genus Caballeronia; species Caballeronia terrestris. The sequence continues at coordinate 631 of NZ_FCOL02000118.1, read as the reverse complement.
AGCCATCTGACCGCGCCGACTCGTATGCATTCTTGCCGTCAGCGTGCCGGGTTCAGCGTCGGGCACAAGCCGGCCTTCCGCTGCCGCTTCGAGAGCCTTGGCCTGATAGTCGGAGTCCTCGGCCGTGTTGCCCGACTCGCCCAGCGTAACAGGGTAGGTGTGCAGGACCGAACCGCGACTAGACGGACGCCCTGAGGACGCGCGGAGGAGTACTGGCATCGCGCTCTCGACGGCCATCTTCGGGAGCGGGCCTATGTTCTGTGGCAGCAAGAAGGAAGTCCCGAAGGGCGAGAAGATGAATATTGGCGTCAGCTCGTCGATTTCCAGGCTCAGTGATGCTGCCGTCCAAAGGACACGCTCAGGGCCTATCGACAGATCGCCGGAAAACCTACCCAGGGGCGTAATGCCGTTCACACCGACTGAACGGCATTTTTGTTGCCTGCTCAAAGTAGTTGTAAACGGGGCGTGTCGATGTTAAAACTTGCATCGCCATGCTGGTTGATGATCTGCTCCTTCTTGTCGAATCACAGCCGCCGCTCGAATGGGCGCGGCTGGGCCCAGACCGTGTCAAAACGCCATTTTGGCGCGGTAAAATAGCTCATCCGATAGCGAAGGATGAGCGAGATGAAGC
>NZ_FCOL02000117.1 GCF_001544515.1 Caballeronia terrestris | reverse complement strand
ACTGTCGCTCGACATCGCAACGCCGGATGAAGCACGCCAGATGCTCGGCCTCAAGGGCGCGAGCGATACCAACTTTTAACAACGGAGACGGCCTTGAACACCCTGAAGGTTGTCGCGATGTTGACGGGCTGGCTCACCGTCGATCGCTCCTCGCAGGTCTACGGCCGCTACTTCGGCCAACAGATAAAGGTCCCCGTGTGGTCGACGGCAATTGTGGGTGCTGCGAAGAAGATCGTCGTTGATACGGGTATTCATGACCCGGCCTGGGTGTCCAACTTCGTCTGTCCATGCGAGCAGGCGCCCGAACAGCGGCTCGAACGAGCGTTGAAAGAATACGTAGGCTGGAGCGCGGACGATGTCGATATCGTCATCAACACGCATCTGCACTACGACCACTCCGGTGGCAATACGCTCTTTCGAAATGCGCGCTTCGTCATTCAGACTACCGAGTGGGAGTACGCGGGCAGGCCTTTGCCGACACAGGCCACGTACCACCAGGAATTTCTGATTGGCCGCGAGCCACTCGCGTATTTTCGCTGGCACTTCGTGAACGGCGTCGCCGACATCGTGCCGGGGGTCCGTGTCGTCCCAACACCGGGCCATACGCCCGGTCATCAGTCGGTCGCGGTCAATACCGAAGATGGCGTCGTGATGATTGCTGGCGACTGCGCTAACTGCATGGAGAACATCGTCGATCTCGTGCCGGTGGGCATCGTCCACGAGACGTTCGCCGAACTGCACTCGCTCAAGCGCATCCGGCAAATCGCCGACTTCGTCATTCCGGGCCATGACCCCAACGTTGTGCCCGGGACCTCGGGCATCGAATTACCCGCAAGTGCACGTCTGCAGCATATCGAAAGCTAGATCTTAACCATATGCAGGATAGGAGGAAGACATGAAAGCATTCAAGAACACGATTCAAAATGCGGGCCGGCTCGTGCTTGGCACCGCATTTCTTGCGGCGCTGACCCTGTCAAGCAACGCATCGGCGGCCGACAAGTACAAGGTTTACTTGTCGATGAGCTATGTCGGCAACGACTGGCAGACCGAGGCCGCGAACATGGTTAAGGCGATGGCAGCGACGCCCGCGCTCAAGGACAAGGTGGATCTCGAGGTGCAGGTCGCTGGCACCGATGCACAAAAGCAGATCCAGCAGATCAACTCGATGGTCCAAGCGGGGGCCAAAGCGATCGTTGTTTATCCGATCTCGCCAACTGCCTTGAATCGAGCGATCAAGAACGCTTGCTCGAAGGGCGTCGTGGTAGTTGCCTACGACGCGGAAGTGACCGAGCCGTGCGCGCATAACGTAACCATTGATCAGAAGCAGGCCGGTACCGTGACGGCGGAATGGCTGGCCAAGACCATCAATGGCAAAGGCAACATCGTCATGATCAACGGTGTGCCAGGCACATCAGTGGACCGCGCACGCACTGAGGCCGCGAAGGAAGTGTTCGCGAAGTATCCGGGCATCAAAGTTGTCGCCGAAGGCACCGGCATGTGGAGTCAGGCGACCGCGAAGACCGAGCTCTCGAAGATCCTCGCGACCAACAGCTGGGACAAGATCGACGGGCTGTGGATGCAAGTTGGTTGCTTCACGGCGGCGTCGATGCAGCTCGAAGCCGGCATCGCCGACGACAAGATCAAGCCGTGCGCGGGTGAATCGTCGAACGGGCATCGCGTGCAGATGCTGCCGCCCGGCACCGTGAAGGGCGAGGGCGCGTATCGCTCGATCGGCTATCGCTCGATCTCGTACGGCTCGCCGCCGTACTCGGGCGCGCTGGCGCTGAAATTGGCCGTCGGCAAGCTCGAGGGCAAGGACTTTCCCGCTCATGTGACGCTCAAGTTGCCGCTTGTTCTGACCTCGGAATCGAAATTGTGTAAGACCGGTTCCATCAATGAACTCAAGGCCGGCTGCACGGCATTCACGTCGGACAAGGTGCCGCCGGGCTGGTTCGCCGACATCTTCTCGGCCGAAACGAGCGAAGTCGGTTTTAACGCAGCACTCAGCGGAAAGCCCGACTGAAAACGTGGCTTAAGGAGAAATGCAATGACGAGCGAATGGGCAATCGATCTGTCGAATGTCACGAAGCGCTTCGGCGCGACCGTCGCGCTCGACAAAGCGTCGTTCCGAGTGAAGCGCGGAGCCGTTCACGCGCTTCTCGGCGAGAACGGTGCAGGGAAGTCGACAACTGTCAAGCTGTTGTCGGGACTGATGCGGCCGGATGAGGGCAGCATCTCCGTGATGGGCCAGGAGGTGACGATGCACGGTCCAAAGGACGCGCATCGTGCCGGTGTGCAAACCGCGTTCCAGGAGATGACACTCGTGCGCGACCTTACGGTCGCGCAGAACCTGCTGATGTCGTACGAACCAACCGGCTGGCTCGGGCGGATCAAGCGCCGCGAGTCGCAACGCCTGGCGGCCGAATGGCTCGACCGGTTGGAACTCCATGAAGTACGCCCAGGCGCGTATATCCGCGACCTCGCATTACCCGTGCGTCAGAAGATTGAGATCGCGAAGGCGATTGTGCGCGGACCGCAGGTCCTGCTGCTCGACGAACCGACCTCGGCGCTCTCGGGGCGCGACGTCGCGTGGCTTTCAAGGCGTATCGACGAGATGAAGGCGCGCGGCGTGACCTTCGTCTTCATCTCGCACCGGATGCAGGAAGTGCGCGAGTTCTGCGACAGCCTCACGGTGTATCGAAATGGCAAGGACGTCGGTGCATTCGAGACGGCCAACATCTCCGATGACGACGTGATCCGCCTTGTGATCGGTCGTTCATTGGAGGCAAAGTATCCGCCGAAGGTGCCGGCGCCAGCGCGAAGCGAAACGCCGGCGATGGAGGCGCGGGGCATCAAGGTGGACGGTGTCGTGACCGACTTCAACCTGACGTTAAAGCAAGGCGAGGTTCGTGGTATCGCGGCGTTGCAGGGAATGGGCCAACGCGAGCTGTTCGAGGCGCTCTTTGGTGCCGAGTTCATTGACCAAGGGCAGATCCTGATCGATGGCAAGCCAGTAACGCTGACCTCGACCGCCGACTCACTCAAGGCTGGTGTAGCCACCGCCTTTCTCCCCGAAGACCGCAAAACGGAGGGGCTTTTTCTGCGCCTTCCGGGCGGCGAGAACGTGTCGCTTCCTGTCATCAAACGCTTCTCACGTTTCGGGCTGATCGACCGCAAGCGCGAGCAGGCCGCGATCGCACGCTCGCTCGCTGAGATGGAGGTGAATCCGAGGGCGATATACAAGCCATGTCTGTCTTTCTCCGGCGGCAACCAGCAAAAGATCGCGATGGCGAAGTGGCTGCTCACGAAAAGCCGCGTATGGCTGATGTTTGATCCGACGCGCGGTATCGACGTCGGCACCAAGCACCAGATCTTCGTGCTGATGCGCGCGTTTGCAGCGGCGGGCGGCTCGGTATTGTTCTATTCCACCGATGTGCCGGAACTAGTCAACGTCTGCGACCGCGTCTCAGTGATGTATCGAGGGCGCAATGTCGCAGAACTCGAAGGCGACGCGCTGACCGAAGAAGAGGTCATGCGCAAGATGCTGTCGAGCTGAAGTCCGAATCATACGCATCAACCAATCAGAGGTTCCCATGAACAACGCAATTGCTTCGCCCGACAGCGAAATCGTGCGTCCGGGCGCGCGGGTAGGGTTTGGCGCGCGGGTCGATCACTATCGCGGATTGATTATCGCGGTCGGCGCTCTACTCGCAATGCTAATCGCGTGGATCGCGCTTTCTGCGACACGCGTCGGTCTTTACGACATAGGGTCGGTCATTTCGAGCAGTACCACGCTCGCGCTGGCCGCGATCGGACAGACAATCGTGGTGCTCTCCGGCGGCTTCGATCTGTCCGCATCGGCGGTTGTATCGCTCTCCAACGTTCTCGCCGTGCGCTTCGTACAGGGCACGCCCATTGAGCAATGGGGAGGCGTCGCACTCATCATTGCGATTGGCGGCGGCATCGGCCTTGTCAACGGCGCAGTGATCGCGTGGTTCCGACTGCAATCGATCGTGGTTACGCTTGCCACGATGTTCATGGTGCAGGGGCTCACGCTGCTCATCCAGAATAAGCCCGGCGGTAGCATCGGTGAGCAGTTCGGAGGCTTCATCACCTCGGACCTAATCGCGGACAAAGTACCGATGTCGGCGGTCGTGCTCGTGTTGGCGCTCCTTATTTGGTCGTTCATGAAGCGTACGCGCTTCGGGGTGGGCATCTACGCGCTTGGCAGTGATCCCGACGGCGCTTACGCGAACGGCATGCCGCTCAACCGATATCGGATTTCAACGTATGCGCTCGCAGGCATGTTCTACGCGGCGGCGGGCCTTTATGTATCGGCACAGACGGGGTCGGCGGATCCGCTCGTCGGCCGGCCGCTGCTCCTGTCGATGTTCACGGCCGTCGTACTCGGCGGCACGTGGCTCGGTGGCGGGCGAGGCGGGTGCGTCGGAACGGTGTTCGCCGCGATGACGCTGATGGTCACCGTCAACATCTTGCTGGTTCTGAACGTGTCGGCGTTCTACACGACGATTGCTGAAGCGGCGATCCTCATCTTGGCTGTGCTCGGCTCGTCGATCGGAAAGGATTCCGCCGCACATCATTGCGCACGGTACGCGTCGCAATGGATGAGAGCGGTGCGAACCGGCACCCGCGTAAAGGACGGCGGTGACGCGCGGCGTGTGATTTTCGAAGTGGCGAACTTCCAACCGATCGAAAACAAGGAACTGAAGGGGCGCTTCATCAGCGACTGGATCGAGCGCAATCGCGAATGGGTCAAGTACGTCGTACCCGCATATGCGCTCTTCATCGTCGCCGTTGCGATTACCGGTTTTGTCTACGGCCCCTCGGTCCTGACGAGCGCCAATTTCTATAGCAGTCTACTGACCCTGACGCTCTTTCTCGCAGTCCTCGGTCTTGGTCAGGGTGCAGTGATACTAACGGGTGGACTTGACCTCTCGATGCCATGGTTGATCACGCTGTCGGGCGTACTGCTCACTGGCCTCACATTCGGTGCGAACGGCGCGGCCGCATGGGCGGTGCCCCTGGTGCTGGGCGTTGGCCTGTTGGTTGGCCTGTTCAACGGCCTCGGCGTTGTCGTGCTCGGCTTACCGCCGATCGTCGTCACGCTTGCGGCGAACGGCTTGTTGCAAGGACTTACGCTGATTTACTGCAACGGTTCGCCACAAGGATGGGCACCCTCAGTCATCAGCGAATTCACAAACGGCCACTTCGGTCCGCTGTCGCTCGCCGCGTGGAGCGTGCCGCTCTTTCTTGCGGTGGCGCTGTTGCTCTTGCATCGCACACCGTTCGGACGGCGCGTGTATGCGGTTGGCAATTCGCAGATCGCGGCAAAGCTGGCGGGTGTGCGGGTTGGCGCGACGCTGATCGCCGTGTACTGCCTCTCGAGCCTGTGTTCCGCGATCGTCGGGATATTGCTTGCCGGTTTCAGCAGCCAGGCGTTTCTCGGCATGGGAGATCCTTACCTGCTGCCGTCGATTGCAGTCGTTGTCGTGGGTGGTGCGCTGATCACGGGCGGGCGCGGGCACTACCTCGGCGTGTTCGGCGGAGCACTGCTGCTCACCGCGCTCGGCACGCTGCTCGCGGGAACAACTGTGCCGCCAGCTGTGCGCGACATCATTAACGGCGTCGTCGTACTGGCCGCGGTGATCACACTGCGCGACAAGAAAGCATGATTGAGACAGTTGACTTACGACGCTTGGCGGGCCGCGACCCCGCGGCCCGCGCGCAAGGGGAATGCCTCGAGTTTGCTCGCGGGGTCAGAGGACGCGCTCGATTTTCGCTTTGCGCGTCGCCGCTGGCCCTAGACGAAGTAACCCGCAGGGAAGTTGGACCGTTAATGCACGACACACGGAGACAATGATGATTGAAACGCGCTTACTGGTCGATGCCAATAACCATCTTGGCGAAGGGCCTCTTTGGGACGTAAAGGAAGAGCGGTTGTACTGGATTGATAGCACGGCGGCGGAGATTTATCGCTGCCGAGCCGACGGCAGCGAGGTCGAGCGCTTCTTCGTGCCGCACCATATCGGCTCGATGGCGCTGCGCGAGCAGGGCGGTGCAGTTGTAGCGCTCGCGAACGGCCTGAACTTCTACGACTTTGAGAAGCAGACGGTGGAGCTCATCGCCGATCCGGAAAGCGATGATCCGGAGACGCGCTTTAACGACGGCAAGGTTGACCGGAAGGGCCGCTTTATTGCGGGAACCATGGCATACGACTTCGATCGCTATGAGGCAGACCGCGGCCAGCGTTCGACGCGAAGCGGCGCTCTTTACCGGCTCGACACAAACGGCAGGGTCACGCGGCTCGATGGCGGCATTAGTTGCTCAAACGGTCCGTGCTGGAGCCCAGACAACCGCACGCTCTACTTCACCGATACGTACGACAAGCAGATGTACGCTTACGACTACGACATTGAGACGGGTGCAGCGTCCAACCGGCGGGTCTTTGCTTCCGCACGCGACATGGCCGGGACCTTCGATGGTGCAACGGTGGATGCTGAAGGCTTCATCTGGTCCGCGCTCGTATTCGGCGGGCGCATTCTGCGCTACGCACCGGATGGAACGCTCGACCGGGTCGTGCCGTTTCCAATACGCAATTTAACGAGCGTGATGTTCGGCGGTCCAGATCTTGACACCCTCTATGTCACGACGATGGGTCGACCGATGTGGGGCATTCCGCAGAAGGAGCGCGACAAGGGCGGTCTGTTTGCCGTGACCGGACTTGGCGTCAAAGGATTGCCAGAGCCTCGGTTTGCGGGGTAGAAGCACACGTTGGATGACGCGGCGGTAAAAGCATGACATATGTTGTGTAGGTTAACGGCGTCCTCTCGAGCGTGCCTACGGTGGGATCGTACCCACCGGCGGTGGCCGAGCAGAGGACGCCGCTTTAAACACCGCTGCGTCAATTCCTAAAATGGTCTACGAACAGCTACATTCACGGGTCGAACTTGAGCCGTTGAATAGACATGCCGCGGATACGACGACTTGCGCAGATGGAGGGGAGTTAAAACTGCGCAATTTGCTTCAGGACTCACCGACTGGATTTGGGTGCCGGACGATGGTCGAAGCGAGGCTCGATGGAGCAACGGTCTCCCTCAAGTTGAGGCGGCCCAGACGAATGGCTCCATTGCCGAGTGCCGAATTAGGTTGCGGCGGAAGGTGAGGCGGTAGCAACGAACGCCTCGCCGTTCCGCAAAGGGGTCGCTCGTCGCGAGCATGTCGCAATCGTCGTTGAGACGCCCAATATGTACGGAGAACGCATGAGCACAGAAATGGTCATTGAGCATGAGCCGGAAGTCGGTTTCGAGGTCGTCAATCGAGTGGCGATCATCACCCTTAACCGCCCGCGCGCTCTGAACGCGCTCTCGCATGAAATGATTGGGCGGCTGTCGCAGGTGTTCGAACGCTGCCGCACCGAAGATGCGATTCTCGCGGTCGTCCTACGCGGCGCAGGCGAAAAAGCCTTCTGCGCTGGTGGTGACATCCGCGCGCTCTACGAGTCCGTGCGGAGTGACGCGACGCGTGACAAGACGTGGCTCCAATTTTTCATTGACGAATACCGCCTCGACTATGCGATCCACAACTTTGAGAAGCCAGTAGTGGCGCTCATGGACGGCATCGCGATGGGGGGCGGTATGGGGCTCGCGCAAGGCGCTGCACTCCGTATCGTGACCGAGCGCACACGCATGGCGATGCCCGAAACGCGCATTGGCATGCTGCCTGATGTCGGGGCGACGTATTTCATGGGTAAGATGTCGCTCGACATGGAGCTGTACGTTGGTCTCACCGGCGCAATGCTCTCCGGTGCCGACGCGGTTGCATGCGGTCTCGCGGATATTTGCGTGCCATCGCCGTGGCTCCGCGACTTCGTGCAGCGCCTTGAGACGCTGCACTGGGATGGCCGTGAAGAGGCAATCGATTCGCTGCGGCGCGCGTTCGTGCCGCCGGCAAACACTGAGGTGTATGCCCAACTCGAAGCGCACCGCGAGCAGATCCGGGCACATTTCAGCGCTGCGGACGGCATTGAGTCAATCGTCCGGAGCCTGCAACAGGATACGCCCACAGATTGGTCCACGGCAACGCTCGCCGCACTCACGAGCAACTCGCCATGCATGCTGGAAGTGACCTATCACGCGCTGCTGCGTGGCCGCCAGTTGGCGCTCGCCGACTGCTTTCGCATGGAACTAGGAATCGTGTATCGAGCGATCTCCGAGGGCGATTTCCTTGAGGGCGTGCGTGCTCTGATCGTCGACAAGGACCAACGGCCTCGCTGGAAGCCAGTGACGCTTGCCGAAGTGCACGCCGAACGGGTCCAACACTTTCTGGCATCCCCATGGCCTGGTGACATGCACCCGCTAGAAGATCTTGGCGCATCGTGAACCGAGGTCTGTTGCAGCGGGCCACTGTGGTACGGTGCAATATCGAACCTGGGCCCGGCTTTCCGCGGCGTGTCGCCGAGCCACCTTTCGATTCGACGGGATCTAACGCGATTCGTTTAAGACGCATTCACTCCTCGGGCAACGATTGATCGGTTGGAAACCAGCCCGAGTCAACAGGCTTCTTCATCTTGACCAACTCTCTCATGGCAAAACGCGCGCTCATCATTGGGGCAAGCGGCATCGTCGGCAGCAGTCTGGCCGACCAGTTGCTTTCGACCGGCTGGACGGTTGCAGGACTTTCGCGCGGCCGAACGGCCGTGTCGCCGGCCATAGAATCGATTACAGCCGATCTGACTTCGGCTGACTCTGTTAGCAAGGCGCTCGCCGGCCGAGCGTTCAGCCACGTGTT
>NZ_FCOL02000116.1 GCF_001544515.1 Caballeronia terrestris | reverse complement strand
GAGTTCGAAAAGTACAAGGCCACCTGATGAACGCCCCGAGGCGTCCACGAACAAAACCCAATTTTGCAGGTCCGACTACTTACGCGTGGATCCTGTTCACGATTCCGGGTGCGCCGAATATCAACATGTACCCGCAGACGGCCTTGATCAACACCGTGTTCTGGTCTCTCGTCTACGAATGGAAGTTTTATCTTCTGCTGCCGCTCCTTGCCGTGTTTGCGAAGCCGCGCGTTCAGTTCGCGCTTCTGGCATTCCTAGCGCTCTCGATCTGGTGCTACTCGGATACGCAACTGGAGTGGTTTTTCGTGGCGGGATGCCTCGCGGCAGCGGCCGTACGCTGGAAGCCGGTATCTCGCTTGTGTTGCGGGCCGCTCGGCACGGCGATCTTGGTCGGATGCGCAGGAGCCACGCTCGCATGGCAACCGATGGTCTACAGCGCCACCGGTGCCGCGCTATTGTTCGTTCCGTTCGTGATGATCGCGAGCGGGAATTCGATCTTCGGCTTTCTGACGAATCCTTCCGCCCGCTTCCTCGGTCTGCTGAGCTACAGCATTTACCTGCTGCACAACTGGGTGCTGTTTCTGCTGTCGCGAGTAGTCAATCATTTCCGCAGCGTCGCCGAACTCACGCAACCTGCTTATTGGGCGCTTGGCGCTCTCGTCGTCTTGTCGACAGTTGCGATGGCGGCGTTCACCTACCGCTACATCGAGCTGCCGTTCATTCAGTCGAACCGGACGAAAGAAGCTGACGGTATCGCTCGATAATGGAAAGATCGCGGTCCGCCACGATTCCTTGGGCGGACCGCGGCGCGTGGCTCACGTCGACGCGCCTTACCGCGACAGATGGAGCGTCTTCTGCGCACACTCCTGCGTCTCGGTCTTCGATCCAACCAGCATAGCTACGTCGTAATCGCCGGCGGGCATCGCGGAGAGATCGAGCTTTGCCTTGAACCCGGCATCTTTCAGCGACTCTGGCAACCCCAATGCGGCCGGCACGTCGGGACGTGCGTATAGCGAACGCGCCGGAGCGTAGAACGTGCCCGCGGCGCCGGAGAGCTTGACGTACAGCGTGATCGGCAAACTTTTTTCACTCCCGTTCAGTGCCCATCCCGACAGATTCACCGACTGCTTGGCCGCGAACTTCTCGTTCGACGGAAACGCCGAACCGTTGATTTCGTCGATATGGCAAGTCGTGCTCGCTACCGTGTTTGCCGGCAAGGACACCGGACGCGTTGCCGACGCCTCCGACACCTTCAGCGGCTGATAGCGCTGACAGAATTGCTCGGCCACGCAACTCGTTGCAAGCGGCAGCGTCACGTTGCGAATCTGAGGCAGCACGTCCTTGCGCGCATACACAGTAAAAAAGTAATTCCCCTCGCCGTTGCCGAATGCGCTGTCGAAAATCCTGACCGGCGTGTAGTTCGGGCCGTACTGATCGGGCGTCAAGGGGGTCGACGGTTCGCTATTCTGAAAAATGAGGATTTCCGGACGATACTTTTCGATCAGATCGCCCGGCTCATAGCGCCGGTTAAGAAACGACAAGTCGTAGACATAGCGTCGCGAGAAATACGCCGGATTTCCCCACGCCGTCACGAGACGAAACGAAGCAGGCGTGTTCTCATCGACCCAGCGGCCAGCTTCCGCGCGATCGTGCTCGACATAGCGAAGCCAATTCTGCCGCGAAAGCGTGTCGGCGCGCTGAAAGTCGATTTCGTATCGCACTATGACCGCAAGCAACAGGAGAACGGACACTGCGCCTACCAGCAGCCGCTTGTTCCCTCGTGCGCCGAGCAACTCTCCAATGAACCCGACCCCCGCGCTTGCGAGAATCAAGAGCACCAGTAGCGACGGCATGCAGTACCAGTCGTACGGTTCGAACGGATGCTTCACGGTGTAAGCGGCAAGATGCACGGCCAGCAAGCCGAGCATCAACAAAAGAAGTGGCGCGAAACCCTTGCGCAGGCGCACGAGACCCAGCAACGCCAGCAGCGAGAGCGGCCAATGGTCGAAACGATAATAGACCGTGCTGCCGAACCATCGCCAGTCGATAATATTGACGAAGTCGTTTTGATGAAGCGCCTTCGTCAGGAATGAATTGGGTACCGGCGCACCGAAGTACCACCACGCGAATCCGTACCACAAGCACGCGATCACGAGGGCGAGCACGGCGGAGCGAATCGGCATCCGACGCGTCTGCCACGAGTATGCGAGGACCAGCAGCCCGCCGACGGGAATGAGGTCCATCTTGTGGATCGCGAGCAGGCCCGCTGCGATGCCTATCGCCACTTCGCCGCGACGCTCGAGCAGCGCGAACAACGCAAAGGAGATTAACGCAAACGTCAAAGGCGTTTCGAGACCCGTGCCAGCGTAGAACATCGTCCCGGTATCGAGCGCACCGAGCACGACGAAGGCTATCGCCGACAAAAAACCGAAGCGCCGTGCGATCAGGACCGCCATCGCAGCGAGGCTCGCGGCGGACAACAACGCGCTTGCCCAGACGATGGACGTGACGGACGGCACACCGAGCGTGATCAGCGGCACCAGCAGCAACGGGAAAAAGGGAGCGCTCGCACCCCAGACCGGCGCTTCGCCGATGTTCCACACCCAGAAGTGCCCCTGCGCGGCGTTATCCGCGTAACGCAGGAAGAACGCTGCATCGTCAGGCAGTTCGATACCGATGCGGCGGTGGATGGCGTACAGAAACACCGCTGCGGCGCAAATGAACAGCAATGACAGGTTTTTTTCGATCTTGATCACGTTGACTCCTGAACTCGCACTCGTCTTTTCCTTTGAAGAAGCCACCAAGCTCAACGACGGGCACTCGGCGCGTCGACGAAAACGAACTTCCTGTCGAGCAGATATTTCGTCACGTAACCGATCGCAAGTCCAATCGCGCCACCGGTGAAGCGCGCGCTCTTGGTATGGAAGATATGGTCGAAGGCGAACTCGAATGCCCAGAAAATAATCGTCGTGACGATACCCATCAACGAGTAAAGAACGAAAGTTCGTGCGTCGTGCGCCGCGCTGGTCGGCTTGAAAGAAAAAATGAAGCGCTTGTCGAGCGTGTATTTAACGATCAACCCGACGATGGTGCCAACGAACACCGATACCGGTACCGAGTAGGGTCCGTTGTATAGGTTCAGGGAAATGTCTTGCGCGCCGATGTTGGCAACCATCGCCACGCCAGCGAGCAGCGCGTAGATGATGGCAAGAGTCGTCGTGCTCCGGCCGGCCGAACCGGTGCGTTGCGAAATAGGGCTCACTAGGCGGGGTGTCCTCAAGACTGGGAAAAGGATGGATATTACCCTGTAGCATCCGTTTCACTGAATTGGCCGGTGGGCTTCCAAATGCCACAGACGGCTTTAACGGAAGCTCACCGGGTGCGCAGATTGCGTCGTTCAGCCGAATTAATCGAAATGGGCGCCCAAATAGCTGCGCCCTCGTGCAAACCGCTAGTCGACGATACGAAGGTTGCGGGGCGCGCAAATTTCGACGTCCGACTGAGTCTTGACGATCGTGCTGATTTGATAATCGCCACTCGGAACCCCGCTGAGAATCAGCTTGCCGGCAAAACCCGAATTGTTCAGAGCCTCGGGTAGATTGAATCCGTGTGCGACGGTCCTCGCGGCTTGCCGCCACGCATCAACGCATAAAAGGTTCCGCCCGTCCCTGTGAGCCGCAGGAAGGTGTCCTCCGCCGGCTCGCGCTTCGAATTCGGAAACGCCCAGCCGTCAATATCCACCGGTGCGGACTTCGACACGGTTGGTTGGCCGCTCGCTGACGCACCGCCGATTGCATCGATGCTGCACTGCTCTGCAACGATCTGTGGCAATGCCAATTCCGGCGGCATAACCGAGGTAACAGGTCTCGCGACCACCGGCTGGTAACGCTGGCAATCATTCAGCGACTTGCAACTGGTCCGGACAGGGAACGTCACGTCGGAAAGCTGCGAAATAACGTCACTGCGTGCATATACCGTGAAAAAAATGTTTCCTTGCCCCGCGCCGAATCCGCTGTCGAAAACTTTCACGACTTTGTAGTCCGGCGCAAATTCGTCGGGCGTCATAGGCGTGGCGGTCTCCATGTTTTGAAAGACCAGGATTTCTGGCCGATAGCGTTCGAGTACGTTCCCCGATTCCACGTGCCGGTTCAGGAACGATAAATCATAGACGTAGCGCTCAGAATAATATACCGGGCTATCGAAATACGTCGCGACCCGAAAGCTCTTCGGCGTATGCTCATTGACCCATCTGCCGGCGTCGGCGCGATCGTGTTCGACGTACCCTAGCCAGTTCTTGCGCACGCGCGCATCGAGTTGCTGGAATGCCAACTGATCGGCAACGATCGCAGCCAGGAGCATCACGACGACGCCTGCCGGCATCCATTTCTGCTTGGCGGACAGCTTGCCCATCCACCGACCGAGCGATGCGAGTCCGACACTACCAAGGACAAGCAGCATAAAAATGGCCGGCATGCAGTACCAGTCATAGGGCTCGAATGGATACTTGAATGTATAAACCCCGACGTGCGCCGCGATCAGACCCACCGAGTAGATAAGAAACGGTTTTAGGCGCGGCCAGCAGTGCGCGATACCTAGCAGTGAAAGCAGTACATAGATCCAGTGCCCATAGCGAAATAAAACGACGCCGCCGAACCAGTGCCAATCGATCGTTTTCGCGAACCGATCCTGATAAATCGCTTTCGTCAGAAACGAATTCGGAACGGGTGCGCCAAAGTAGATCCAAGCAAACGAATACCATGCGACCGTGATCGCCGCGGCGATGACCACCGCACGCACCGGGATCTGTTTGCGCCGGAACGCGAGCGCAAGGACCAGCAAGCCGGCAGCAGGAACCAGGTCCATTGTTTGGACAGCAAGAAGACCCGCAGCAATTCCGATCGCGACGTCGCCCTTTTTTTCCAGCAGTGCATAGAGGCCAAACGCCAGCAATGCGAAAGTGAGCGGAGTCTCAAGACCCGAACCGGCGTAGAACATCGCGCCGGTATCGAGCGCAGCAAGAACCGTAAATGCCACGCCCGCGAGATACCCGAAGTGACGCGCGAGCATCAGAGACACCGCTGTCAGCGAAAGCGTCGAAAAGATAATACTGACCCACACGATCGCGTCGACGGGCGGTACACCGAGTTTTATTGGAAGAACCAGCAAGAGCGGGAATAACGGGGCGCTTGCACCCCATACCGGCGCTTCATTTAAATTCCACGCCCAAAATTGGCCGTGCCCCATATTCTCCGCATACCGGAGAAAGAACGCGGCATCGTCCGGCAACTCGGTACCGAGTCGGAGCCGGATTGAAATATAAAATACGACCAGCGAAAAGGCCATTAAGGCGCTTGCCAGCTTTCTCTTTTCCGTTACTGCCACGTAGAGGGTGTCCTGGTAATTGATGAACTCGTGCGGGCGCCGGGCCAACGAAAGCCGCAAACGATGGCCTGAGATGATAGCCATCCCTGCCTCAAAAATCTAGGTAGAAGGCAGTGTCGGCCGAGACGCGGGCTCGACGTGGACCATGGCTTCCGCAATGACGCGGTGCGGGATGGTTTCGACGCGGAGAATCTGCTGCGTGCTGACACTGCGTGAAATCGTCCGCGAAATACCTCGTTTCGCACGCGTCTGCTTGGCGTTATACTGCGCGTTTTCACGCATCTGGTGTGCTCAATGTCGGCGAACAAGCGGCTTTTCTGGTTAGACTTCGTGAGGTCGATTTCCGTACTGATGATCATCGTCTATCACTATCGGAGCCAGTACCTCTACCAGTACCCAAACACTCGCGTCGCCGGCTCAATTGGCGTGCTGCACATCGGCTTCGGCGATCTGGGCGTCGCGCTCTTCATCATGATTTCCGGCGCCGCGTTAATGATTACCTATCCCGGAAAAATCGATCTGGCCGACTATTTAAAGAAGAGGTTTCTTTCCATTTACCCCGGATTCTGGGTCGCCTTCATCGCAGCCAGCATCTTTTGTTTAATATTAAATAAACACCTGAACGACACTGGGGAGTATTGGAAATTGCTTTTCTCGGTCGCCGCAATGGACGGGTTTTTCCTCTATAAAACCTCGAACTATTATGTGATTGGCGAATGGTTTCTGGGCTTCATTATTTTCCTGTATTTGCTGTTTCCCCTTGTCCGGCCCGTTGTCCAGCGTTATCCCCTACTCGCGCTGCTGATCGTTCCGGCCGTGTATCTCGTCGCGCTTCCGATTTATAACGCCCAGCATTTCGAGTTGATCGATCAGCGTAATCCACTAATGCGCTTGCCCGAGCTTGTCTTTGGCATGATGTTCGTCCGATTTGGCCTGAGCCATAAAAAGTGGTTAGTAGTTCTCGCAGCGCTTGCGATCGCGTGGCTGGAGTTGTTCCCGATCTCCGTATCGCCGCTCTTCTATATGTTTCTGATAGGCGCGATATTTTTCTGTCTGTTCGCCGCCGGCGCGGAACTTCTACCCGTTACGCCTAGACTGGAATCTGCAGTTGGCTTTATTTCGAAATATTCGTTTCTCGCATTTCTGATTCATCACCAGATCATCTATGCGTTTTTTGGAAGGCTCGATCTTACGCGAGCAAGCGTCCTTGAATCCTATGCGCTGTGCGCGCTGATTATTGTCCTGAGTTTCGCCGGCGCTGTTGTGCTGCAGCCTCTGGCAAAGAAGGTTGCCGATGTACTTCGGGCGGCGCTTTACCGGCAACCGGCTACCCGCACGGCGACTTGATCGCGAAGCAGGGCCGGCGTTGCGACCCGGCCGATCCCTATCGTTTCAAAGAGGAATCTCGATGCTCTGAAAGAATCGATGCAATGTCTTGTCTCTCGATTTCGCACGGACCTGAAAGCGCCCGCCTTGCGATGACCGACCGAGTCGTTCTGATTCGTTCTTTCAGCGTTTGGCAGGAATCGCATACAACATCAAATCTTCCCCGCCTTCACCATGACAGCGCAGATGGAGGCGATAGCCCGCATTCGTCTGCTCGATGAGGCGAACAGCATCGAGCAAGTCATCCGGACGGTGATACGCACTTATGGCGAGGATGGGGCGGCATCGCGAAAGAAATGGCAATTCCGCTGAAATCGCGTCGATTTCCGAGCCTTCAATGTCTAACTTGATGAAGAGTTGTTTGTCGGTTTGAAACTCAGACAGCGGAACAGACTGTACCTTTTCACACGCGGATTCATCGACTGCGGAGCCGACAGAGCCGATGGCGTTGAAACCAACCAGACCACGACCCGCGCCTATTGCAGCCTCGTGATATACGATCAGGTCCGACGGCACGAGCGGATTAAGCCGACCTTTGGCCCGCTCGATATTCGTCGGATCAGGCTCGACAATATGAATGCGGGAAAACTTGCCCCCGGAGATAGAAATGAAATCCTCGGTCGTGTCACCATCAAAAGCGCCGCCATCTACGTAAGCGACTTCTGGCGATAGTGCTGCTACGAGGAACGGGACGTCTCGACGGGCAGTACTCACGATGTCCTCGAAGCGCCCAGTTCTCCGGAACTTGATATGCCCGTCGAGAGTGCGCCGAGATAGATCGTCGCTGAGTAGAGAGCGCACACGGTCGTATTGCACGAGCTTTGTGTCGAGCTCTTCAACTCGTTCGAAAAACAGATACGGAAGAATGTCAGAAGCGGAGGTCGCGAACAGTTCGGTGAACGGCCGCACGTCAATATGAGGATGTGCCGCATGAATTTGCGCGCGCTTTTTCAGATACGAAAATCCGGGCTGATAGATGCAAATGTACAGCCGCCGTTCTTGTCCCGACGCGTCGGCGAAGCCGTCAAGATTAGTAACCTCGTGACCGTCGATCGCCGTGCCGAGCTTGCTCGGCGTGTCATCGACGAAAGAGAAATCGAAATCGACTGTGCGTCCTAGCGCGCGCCCCAAGGTGCCTGCGCCATAGAGTCCTAAAAGCATCCTCTGAGCCTCCCAAAAATTATTTATTAGGCAACCGGCGCGCGCGCCAATCAAGAGCGTCCGCCGCCGGTGACCATCGGTAACCCAGGTAGTTTCGAATGCCGGGATCGGTCGGCTCGGGCATTCCTCGTCGGGCCAAAGCGCTCGGGAGATCGACTTGCTGCGCCATGAACGGAAGGCCGATTACGTGATTCACTGCTCGCCGGACGCTTCCGGATCGGTTGATTCCGGCGCGATGAAACATCATCGCGTCGAGGATCAGGAACGAACCGGCCGGGGCTGCAATCTGTCGCTCGTGTTTGCGCGCGAATGCATCTGTGGGAAACGGAGCAACGTGTTGAGTTCCAGGGAGCACGTATGTCGCGCCATTCTCAAAAGTGAAGTCATCGAGACAAAGTAGCGCATTGATTGCTAACGGTTTCGAACTGGTCCAGTGCTCATAATTCAGATCGCGGTGCCACTTCGCCTGATAATTTTCCCGATCGGGCCGGTTCAGGATGCCGTTTTGCATCATCAGTACAAGTTGCGAACCGATGAATCGGCGGGCCAGTTCCATCAGTGGCTCAGTCGTGGCGACGTTTAAATAGTTTGAGTCGTAAGCGAACATGCATCGCGCGATGTCAGCGTCGTTGATGCTCAAAAGGGCACTCTCGCACCCGAGTTCTTTGATTTGCTCGGCATAGACGTTGTCGAGACCGTTCTTCAGGCTATCGAGAAATGAGCTCGAAAAGCCGCTATTCAGTATCGTATATCCGTTGATACGGAGCTCCCCTGCCGCTTCATCGATGTCGTCGAATTGTGGCAAGCGGTCCGTGACACCATACGCGTCGACCGTTGTCGTTCCTCCATGCCGGCTCTCCCAGTATTTCTTCGAATTATAGCGCCGACGTAATTTCAGTTCCGGCGGCCGCAGCTATTTCTACAGCAGGAAATCAGGCTATTTCAAAAGTGGAGTGGGTAATGCGGCTTACGAGGCATGTTGGTTGAAGGCCGAGAAGTCGAGCTTTCCGG
>NZ_FCOL02000115.1 GCF_001544515.1 Caballeronia terrestris | reverse complement strand
CGACTGTCCAGCTTCGCGCGAAACACCTGTCCACCTTCACGCGAAACGCGTGTCCAGCTTCCGCGAAATACGCAGTTATCCAACGCGGGTTGCTACATGCGCGAGGAGGATCGGCACGAGAACGCATTTTCCTGAAAGATGCCGTGACGGGGGAGAGCCACGGCCCAAGAAAAGAGGCTTTTGCGCTGACCACCAAGCGCGTCAAGCTTGAGGGCTATCGGCTGTGTGCCCGTTGTCGGATAGCTTCGAAGTCGCCCGGTAGCCCGTGCAGGTCGAGGCGGCGGCCCGCTTTGACAATCTGGCTAGGAATGTCGTGGCCGATGAGTGCCGGCAGGCGCTTGGAAGCATCGATGAGACTGCCGAGGTCCACCCCCGTGTCGTAGCCCATGAGTTCCAGGCTATGCACGATCTCCTCGGTGCACACATTACCTGTGGCGCCCGGCGCGTAGGGGCAGCCGCCGATGCCGCCGAGCGATGCATCGAATCGATCCGCCCCTCCGTCGATGGCCGCGAGCACATTTGCCAGCCCCATGCCACGGGTGTTGTGGAAATGTAGCGTCAGTTCGGTATCCGGCCAGCGCTCCCGAAATTTTCGCGTGAGTAGAGCCACTTGGCCCGGGTAGGCCATGCCGGTGGTGTCGCACAGAGTGATACCGCGGGCACCAATACTGCCAACAAATGCGTCGCACCAGTCCAGTACCGTAGCCTCGGGCACGTCGCCTTCCATGGGGCAGCCGAAAGTGCAAGACAGCGATATGTTTGTGGCGACACCGGCCTCACGAGCGATTCCGGCCACCTCAGACAGCGCGCTGAATGACTGGCTGCGTGTCATTCTTAGGTTGGCGAGGTTGTGGGTTTCGCTGGCAGACATGACCAGGTTCAATTCGTCCGCCCCGGCTTCGATGGCCCGCTCAGCCCCACGTACGTTGGGCACTAGGGCACTGTACACGACGCCCGGCCGGCGCTCGATGCCGCGTAGCACGGCATCGGCGTCGCTCAAGGCTGGAATCACCTTGGGCGAGACGAAGGCGGTGACTTCGATCTTGGCCATGCCGGCCTGAGACAACGCATTGACCAGCGCAATCTTGTCCTCAGTGGCTACGAAGGCCGTCTCCGCCTGCAGGCCATCCCGCGTGCCCACTTCCTGCATGTGAATGTGCCGTCCGGCACCGTTCCAGATATTCATGCCACCACCTTCCTACCGCGCATGGCGGCGATGTCTTGGATTGAAAAGCCGAGTTCCTGCAGCACCTCGTCTGTGTCATCACCTAGACCGGGGGCCGAGCTGCGTACCGTGCCCGGCGTGCCCAGCAACTTAGGCACAACGCCTGGCACATCAACCTCGTAACCGTCCCGGGTGGTCTGGGAGAGGATCATATCCCGCGCCCGGTAGTGAGGATCCTCGGCGATATCCTTGGCGGTGTAGACCTTGCCAGCCGGCACCCCCGCCGCGCCGAGGATGTCGAGGACCTCCTGCACCGGTTGCATCAGCGTCCAGGCCTCGATCGCCTGGTCCAGTTCGTCGGCCCGCGCCACCCGTCCTGCGTTGTCTGCCAGGGTAGGGGCGGTGGCCAGGTCGTTGCGACCAATAGTCTGCATCAGGCGTTTGAAGATACTGTCGCCATTACCGGCGATCAACACGAAACCATCCGTACAACGATAAGCGTTTGACGGGGCAATCCCTGGCAAGGCACTTCCAGCTGCTTCCCGCACGGCCCCGAAGGCGCTGTACTCGGGAACCAGGCTCTCCATCACATTGAACACGGCCTCGTTCAACGCTACATCGATGACTTGCCCCAGGCCGCCATTAACCTTGCGATGGTAGAGGGCGGTGAGGATACCGATAGTGCCGTGGAGCGCCGCCAGCGTGTCGCCGATCGAGATACCGCAGCGCACCGGCACCCGACCCGGTTCGCCGGTCAGGTGGCGCAGCCCTCCCATGGCTTCGCCGATGGCGCCGAAGCCGGGCAGGTCGCGATAGGGGCCGGTCTGACCATAGCCCGAGATGCGCAGCATGACGAGGCCCGGGTTGACCTTGGACAGTTCCTCCCAGCCCATGCCCCATCGTTCGAGCGTGCCGGGACGAAAGTTCTCTATCAGCACGTCGGCTTCGGCGATAAGTTTGCGGGCGACGTCCTGCCCTTCGCCACTACGCAGATCCAGAGCGATGGAGCGCTTGTTGCGCGACTGCACTTGCCACCAGACCGATGTGCCGTCCTTAATCAAACGCCAGTTGCGCAACGGGTCGCCACTGCCGGGCGCCTCGATCTTAACTACGTCGGCGCCAAATTCACCCAAGGTCTTGCCGGCGAAGGGACCCGCGATCAGCTGCCCCATCTCGATGACGCGGAGGCCTTGCAAGGCGGCGGCGGGAATGATGTTGTTCATGGTGATCTTCCTTCAGATGACGCCATCGAGTTGCAATTGGGCGAGTTCGTCCGCCGTCAGGCCCAGCAGGCCGCCGAAGACGGCTGCGTTGTGCTCGCCTAGCTGCGGTGCCGGGCTACGCAGGTGTGCCGGGGTGGCGCTCAGCTTGATGTGGCAGCCGGTCAGTTTGGTCTTGCCCGCCTTGGGGTGTTCCATATCGACAAACATTTGGCGCGCACCAGCGATATGCGGATCCCTCACCAGTCGATCCACCGTGTTGATGGGCGAGGCTGGCACGCCGGCTGCCAACATCGTCTCCACCACGTCGTCCACGTTGTGGCTGCGCGTCCAGGATTCGATTAGCAGTTTTATCTCGGCATGGCGTTCTACACGTTTTGCGTTGGTGTCGAAACGTTCGTCGAACGCCAATTCGGGCTGTTCGATGGCGTGGCAGACCAGGCGCCAAAGCTTGTCGTTGGCGGCGGCAATGACCACACTGCCGTCCTTCGCCGTGAAAGAATCATACGGGTAGCAGGACTCGTAGCGATTTCCGATGCGCTCGGGGATCCGGCCGTCAGTGAGATAAATCTGGGTGATGATCTCCAGGCTCGCCACCACCGAATCCACCAGTGCCACGTCCACTTTTTGGCCGACGCCGATCTGGTCCCGATGACGGAGGGCGGAGAGTATGCCGATAGTGACCGACAGGCCAGCAAGGACGTCGGCCATTGCGGTTCCGGAGCGGGTGGGTTCGCCGCCGGGCCAGCCGGTGGTGCTCATCAGCCCGCCCATGGCTTGGCCAATGATGTCGTAACCGGGGCGCAGGCGATAAGGGCCGCTATCGCCGAAGCCCGACACTGCGGCATAGACCAGCTTCGGGTTGATTTCCTTCAGGGTGTCGTAGCCCAGACCCAGCTTGTCCATGGTGCCGGGGCGGAAATTCTCCACGACCACGTCCGCCTTCCGTACCAGGTCGAGGAATATCTCTTTTCCTTGGCCTTTAAGGTCCAGCGTAATGCCCTGTTTGCCCCGGTTGAGGTTCATGTAGTAGGCGCTTTCGCCATTTTGGAATGGAGCGAAATGCCGCGTGTCGTCGCCCTTGCCGGGCTGTTCTATCTTGATCACCTCAGCGCCCATGTCGGCCAGCATCATGGTGCAGAAGGGGCCCGCGAGAACGCGGGTTAGGTCGATGATGCGCAATCCGGAAAGCGCGTCGCGTGTTGGGTTCATCCTAAACTCCTTAACGATGTTTGCCCGGTGACGGGGTAACAATCCAGCGGGCAGATATAGCCGGGGGTGGGCTTGTGCTCAGTGGACGAACCCATGCTCTTCCTTGACACGCAATTTCGCGGGTAGGGCGTAAATCAGGAGGGCCGCGCAGACGATGGCAAGGCCGCCGATGACATAGAGGGCCGGCGTGGTACTGCCAGTGACGTCCTTGATGCGCCCTACCATCACCGGGCTGACGATGCCGCCCAGTTGGCCAAGGGTGTTGATCAGGGCGATGCCACCTGCAGCGCCCACGCCGGTGACCAGTTTCGGCGGCAGCGCCCAGAAGGCCGGGATGGAGGCGATAATGCCGGCGCCCATGATCGCCAGGGCGGCGATTAGGAAGCCCGTATGCTTGTCGAAGATCCCGGCGCAGAAGAAGCCGACGGCAGCCAGGAGCATCAGGCCGGCGACGAAGCGGCTGCGATGTCCGCTGGCATCGGATAAGCGACCGACCACTACCATGGTGATGGCACCGCACAGATACGGTACCGCCGTGAGAAAGCCGATTGTGGTCGGATTCGTGATTCCCGAAGTGCGAATCAGGTGAGGCGCCCAGAAGTTAAGGCCGTAGGAACAGACCTGGATCATGAAGTAGACCAGCCCGAGTTTGAGGAAGCCCGGAGTCTTCAGGGCGTCGAGCAAAGAGTGCCCACCGATGTCCTTGTTCTGGTCGGCGATGCGATTGGAAAGCAGCGCCTGCTCATCCGGTGTGAGCCAAGTGGCGTCCTGAATGCGGTCTTTCAGCACCTTGAAAACGAGGTAACCGAGCCCGACGCACGGCAAACCACCAACCAGGAAGAGCCAGTGCCAGCCCCGCATCCCAAGGAAGCCTTCCATGTGTGATAGGACGAGGCCCGCGGCCGGTGCACCGAGGACTCCGGCGAAAGCCGAAGCCAGGAAGAGCGTGGAAGTGATGCGACCGCGATAGGCAACTGGAAACCACAGGGTCAGGTAGAACAGGACGCCGGGTGCGAAACCGGCTTCCATGGCGCCGATCAGAAAACGCAAGGTGTAGAACTGCCACTCGGCTTGGACGAAGGCCATCAAAGCAGTGGCGATTCCCCATGAGATCATGATTCGGCAGATCCAGCGGCGAGCGCCAACCTTGTAGAGCATCAGGTTGCTGGGGACTTCGAAAAGCACATAGCCGACGACGAACAGGCCTGCGCCCAGGCCGTAGGCCATGTCGGTCAGGCCGAGATCACTCTGTAGCGCGAACTTGGCAAAGCTGATGTTGATGCGGTCGAAGAACGCGAACAAATAGCACACCATGATAAGGGGCATAATTCGCCAAGCAACCTTGCGCACGGTACGCGCTTCGTCGGGAGGTGCCAGGCCGATGCTGGCTGATAGGGTCTTGTTCACGTTTGTCTCCAGTTTTTACCTGACTCCACCAGCCAATTGGTACTGACGAGGTCCGGCAATCAATTAAGATTTAGCGCTCTTGATGGCGCATGGAGACATATTGATGACCCGATCCGTGATGGAGAAGATTAAAGAAAGGAAGTCAGCTTTCGCGATCCGCGAAAGCTGGACCGGCCGTCGTTTAACCATAAAGGTTAACGCCAATTAACTGACCTTTGCCTTGCAGAGGTGGTCGACCAAAAGACGGAGATGTCGCGGTACCGCGTCCGGGTCTCGCAGTCCGATCAGGAGCTGGCGCTCGGCCCATGCGTCCGTGAGCGCGACCTGGCGCAGGTTGAGCGATCGGACAAGAGCGTGTACGGCCAATGACGGAAGAACGGCCACCCCCATGCCGGCCGCCACCATCTGACACATGGCGTCAAAGCTGCGGACCCTGATGCGCAGCTTCAGGTGGCGCCCCAGCGCTTCAGCTTCCATTTGCAAGCGCTCTGCGAGGGAAGTGCCCTTCGAGAGACTAACGAAATCGTATTCAAGGGTTTCTTCGAAGAGTACCGAACGTCGGGCTGCCAAGTCATGTGTCCGAGGCATTACGAGCACCAGCCGGTCTAGACGGTATTTCGTCTGATGTATACCTAGGGCCGGTGTACGGTCTGCAAAAATGCCCAAGTCAGCTCGGCCGTCGAGTAAAGCCAGCACGATTTCCCTGCTGTTTTGTTCCTCTAGTTCGATGCGTATGCCTGGATTTGTCTCGGCAAAGGTCGCAATATCGGACGGCAAGAACTGGGTGATCGCAGACGTGTTGGCCCACAGGCGCACTATGCCGACCATCCCGGACGCGTAATCCGATAGGTCTGCCGCCAACCGGTCAACGTCGTTCAATATGCGTTGCGCGTGGTGGTACAAAGCCTGCCCTGCGACCGTCAGAGTCACCCCGCGAGAATGGCGTTCCAGCAAGCTCGAACCCACCGTCCCTTCCAGGTCAGAGATGCGCTTGCTGGCCGCGCCAACAGCCAAATTCGCCAGTGCTGCACCCTTGCTTATACTGCCGGCACGTACGATCAGATTGAATAGCGACAGAGAGACCAGATCCAGGCGGTGAAGATTCATCGCAGATAACTCTCGAGGGCAATCTGCTCATTTTGCGCTCGCTTCGCACCAACGCCAACGCCACCCCTGCCACAGGCTTTCGCGACCGCACTCTAATCCTCTAATCCAACGGCGACAGCTTTGTAGCAGAGCAGGAGGCATAGCCAGCTGACCAGAATTCCCTGCCCGATGGGGTCCGTGCATGTGAGTATCGGATCGGTGTTCGCTATCGCGGCAAGCCAAGCAGTCGCGGGTCGATCGACCGGTGTGCGTCAGTCTTCAGCCGTTCATCGGCTGCGAGACACCCGTCCGTTTTGGGTCGGGTAGCGCCGACCGGCGCCGGGCGGACAGCCTCACACCCAAGAGCGCAGAAGCGATGACAAAAGCCCCGCTCGGGAAGAAGCGGGGCAGGACTTGGAGGCAAACAGCCGAAGCTGCGAAAGGTTTATCGCTTCGGGGGCGCGTTGTCGCGGCCGCCTCCCGACTTCTGACCGTCGTGCTTGCTGGGCCAGCCGGCGCCTTGTTGGTTGTCGCTCATGAGAGTTCTCCGTTTCCGTTTGGGTGGTTGCGTGCCAGGACTTGGCACAGGAGAATGATCTGCGATCCTCCCAACGCATATCTTCTGAAAAATGGAAAACCTGCCGTCCATCAGCGACATGACGCTGGGCGACATTCTCTTTGCAAACGCGCTATCGCCGTTGTGGCCGCTCGTCATCGCCCGGCCGCTCAAGCTCTTTCCGAAAACCCTAGGCCTCACGCCTGGTGTGGAAGGCGTGCCGTCGCGCGAGTACATGGTGCGCGTTCTGTCGGACTATCCCACTCACCAAGCGATGTTGCGCGCACTAACTGGCGACCACTTCGCTAGCTTCGTGAATCATGTGCGGGGCAAACACCGCATCTCACCCACGACCTTGAAAGCCATCGCGGGGCGGTTCGGGCCCACCGTCGGCCCGAACGAGATCGCCGCCATGGTTCACGGAAGTAGCAAGGGCCCGTTACTACCTGCCTTACTATCGCTCTGCGGGCTCTTCGAGGCCGTCCCCAACCTATTCTTCGCCAAAGTAGTGAAGGCGGGCATCCCGTGCCCTCATTGCAGTGGCAACCTGATTGATGACCGCGACGTATGGTGGACGAAGCAACCGTTAACACTCCCAAAGCCAACTTACGATCTTGTCGAGCGGATGCTTGGTGCCATCCTGGTCGGAACGGGTTTTTACGCCTACTTCAAGAACGTCGACCGGGAAGCGTTCCTCGACCACATCGTCCAACTCGCCGAACCATCCAAGCATCCCTTCGGCAACTGGATTGAGAACGTCAAGCAGTCGCGCGGCGCCGCGTCTTATTTCGACCTGTGCGCAGCCTCCGCAGACGGCACCCTCCTGCCCTTTGATGAAAATCGCCTCAGCAAATGGGCGAGTGGTGGTGAGCTGCTACCACTTGCCTTGGGCGGCAGGTTGATCGCAGGACTTCCCGATGCCCCCGCGCTAGAACTCGACCTCTACGCTGCACGCGCCATTGCCTTTGTCCTCGACCTCGTCATCGCGGCCACTCCGGGCGCGACTGCGCCCAAACGGAAGACTGCGCAGGACATGATCTTCCGGCGCCTAAGGACTCTGCATGACCACGCTATCCTGTTTATCCGCGCGGCTCAAAAGAAGGCGCAGGAACGAGCGACCGGCCAACCCGTGGTTTCATGATCGTCAAACGATACGGGCACCGGCAAATGCATCAACATCATGCGGGATGGTTCCGTAGCCCAACGCGATTACGCTTTTTCCTCCGTGAAGGCCGAGCAGGCGTCGCCCGACGTCGCCGGGCGAATGACTGTTATATTTTGAAAGCTGTCGTCGACGAAGAGGACGATCCGGTGGCTGTAGTGGGTCGGGTACCGCCGATCGGCGACAGACAGTAGGAGGACTTACGGCTATTCAACTGAAGCGCGGGCGCCGGGCAAAGTGTAAGCCGATGGTCCGCACGCCCAGGCAGCCATTTGTCACCTTCGTTCCAATGGCCTGCGGGATTTCATTCCAGTCTATCGAAAGCGCCCGCTTCGAGATCTTTCGTGAAATGCTCTAGCCAGTCGCTTTCGTCGCCGATTGTGTATTCCTTCGCCACCCGCGTCGATAGTCTGGTAACGATGACATAGCCCTGCAGACCGAAATTCTCGTCGCCTTTAGGATCCGTTGTATCCGTCTCCTGAAGACTGAAATCATCTCTTGCGTGACCAGTGCGCTCCAAAGTCGCGAGAAACTCCTTGTGTTCATCCGGTTCGATCAGTCGCATCTTCAGGCTCTCGTGTGTCCATTGGAAATACCGCGGCCCCGTGTCTCGATGGGCCGCGACTTGCGCTCAAGCGTAGAAAGCGCACGCGCGGCAGCGATGAGGGTAACTTCGTAATCGGCCCCGCGTGCCCTGCCGCTTGGGCCCTTTCATAATTTCCGACTCCATCGCGGCATTCCACTCCTTACTCGCCTCGATGGCATCCATCTCTTTTTCAACTGAACCTATTGCGCGCGAGGCGGCCGCTTTCGTCTCCTCTGCCGAGGCGTCGAATCCGCTTCCGATCGCTTTGACAATCCGCCCGCCCTCTCGGTGGCTTTCGAGACCGCCGATCCATAATGCTGCCATGTCGTGCCAAAATATTCTCTTATTTCTCGCTCCCGAAGCGCTATGTCCGAGACGCTTACTGAACTGCCCAGTGTGGCCTTGCGATTAAAAGCGGGCGAGATGCTTCTAGCTGGTAGGACCCCGACTCAGACTGCTTCCGCGCTGGGGATTTGCGTCCAGACGGCCAGGCGCTACAAATCGGTAGTCGAAGAAGGTGGGCTTGAACAGTTGAGGCGCATGGGTGTGGGTGGCAGAAAGCCATCTCTTGACGCGCATGCGCGGGCATGGCTCTCCGAGGCATTGAGCTCGTCGGCAACGGTTTTTGGGTTTGAAAGTGACCGCTGGACGGACGGACGCCTGCTGACAGTGATCGAGCGTGAATTCCATCGCCGGTACTCGCGGGTCTACGCGCGGCAACTCATAATCGAACTTGGTTTCGCCAATTCTCTTAAGACGCGGCGGCCGCTGGCACCCGCAACCGGCCGAAGGTCTATCGACTTACCGCAGCAGATTAGTGAAGCACTCCAAGGTTCTCCGCGGGCTTATGGATTGGATGCAGACCGATGGAC
>NZ_FCOL02000114.1 GCF_001544515.1 Caballeronia terrestris | reverse complement strand
ATCTCACCGCTGAAGGCGTCACCCAGCGTCTCGCCCATTGCGGCAAGCAGGTGCTCACCCACGATAGGATAGTGCTCTGGCTGCACGCCGAGGCTGGCATGCTTCTGGGAAATACGTTTGACGGCTGGCCCAAGTGCGGCAAGATTGTCGATGTTAGAGGCGTACGCCCAAACAGCATGCGCCAGCGCCTCCGACTGTCCACCGGATCGCTGATTCGCGTGGTTGAAGAGATTCCTGAGCTCGGGGTGATATTCAAAGAGGCGGTGATAGAACCGTGTCACCACAGTCATTCCGTACTCGCTGAGAACAGGCGCGCTCGACTTGATGATCTCGGTCTGCTTTGGGGTCAAGGCCATTGCGGGTCTCCTGTGCACGCGCTTCCCCTTGCTATCGGGGTGGCTGTTTCGCAGCTCAACTGCGCGAGACGCCCAATGCGCAAGCGCGTCCCACGAATAAGAGCAAGGACAACGCTTAGATTATATTTGAGGCGACGACAAAGCGTAGACGCGCTGGTCGGCGCTCATCGAGTTTGTCATATCCAAGGTCCAGGCGTGCCCATCGTAGAGGTCAACGATCCTCGCCTCGGCCTCGCGACCATCGCTCGATATCGGCGAGGAGCTGAAGATATTCATTCAGTACGGCGGTGTTACGATCCGATGTGGCAACACCTTGATGCACTTCGGTCCGAAGCCGGCCGAGTTTTTCTAGCAAAACAGGCACAGGTATCGTTTGGACCGTCAAGATTCTGAAGTCCATCCGGATTTCAGCGACGCTTCGTTGATGGCGATCTCTCATCTTCTTCTCAGGGTTCTTTGAGTCATGCGATGCACTCCAAAGGCCCTTGACTGTTAGCAGCACTGGCCTATCCCACCTTTGCAGTAACGTACTGGCGCAGTGCCGGCCGGCGCCAAGGTCGTCTTCGGGAAAACGCTGATCGCATTTCGCCAAATGCGCACCAGCCGAGCGTATCATGGTGTGATACGTTTATCCTAGCGCAGCTAGACAAGCAGATCATGGCCGTATCTTGCAATTTTAGATGGTCGCTAAACGGATGTTTGTCGTGCCGCAGTAAAAATTGACATCGGTCATTCTTTCCTGGATGAGACGGGTAGCCGGCGGCGGACTAAGACCTTGTGGCGCTGCTGGGCGAGCAGTTCGAACAGCAAGTGTTCGTCCTCGATAAACGGCCAATCGAATTGCTGCCCGTGATCGACACGAGAGGTGGCCTGATTGGCGTAGTCACGTGCGGATCTCCGGCCGCTTCACCCGACCGTCCACGGCGTTGATGTGGAACGCAGCGCGATCCAGAAGGCGGAACGGGAAAGGAGACGGTTACCGGTTCGCAGCGTGATGTCGACTGAAGTGACTACAGTTGATGCGGCGAGTAGAGTAGTAGAGGTGATCCCCCGTTTCACCGCTCAAGGGCACCGTCACATCCCAGTGGTGCTTGCTGCTATTGCAAAACCGGTTGGAAAGGCGGCAACGGCATGTCGTCGCCGTCGATGAACGCAGTCGCGCATCGAACGGCAAAACCCAATGCGCCATCTTTATTCGCAAACACACCCAACTTGCCCAGCGACGTCGCATGGCCGTCCTCTTCTAGGATCGAGGCGGTTGCAACGAACGTTTTACCCAAACGGCTGACAGAAGGCTGGAAGGCGATCCCTCGGTGATAGAGGATCATAACGTCGACTCGTCGGAATGGTTGAAGGCATAACGCACAAGGCGTCCGCCGCCTGTACGTCCGAGTGAGAGGGAATGCACGGCGGCTGACTATGCAAAAATTGGTGAACGCCTCTCTGCCAGTCGTTGTCCACAAGAGAGCAAGGCTTTGACGAGTGCAACAGTCAAATCTCGGCGTTTGCTGGTTGGTCCGTTCGCGGCCATGCCATACGCGAATGCGTATTGCACGGCGCCGATGCTCAGAAACCGCTCCTTCTCTGCATGCCCATCGGGCCATGCACGAAGAGCGTTGTCATATGCAGGTGATAGTTAAGGTGTAGCGAACGCAGTAAATTCGATATCCTCTGTAACTAACGTCCTCGTTCTCAGGTTCGGTCGACGCGGTACTCTTTTCGCACCGCTTGAATGAGTCGTCTATCCCGAACTGACCGAAAAAACGGTCGAGGAGATTCTGCGCCCTCGTCGTGAATCGCATCTACACTCGAGTCGCGGATCAAGGACTCTCGACTTACAATGCGGGGTGGGGTGATAAAACTGGCCACCAAACGCCATATCGGGCTGTGACATTTCCAGATGCGAAACGACGGTTTCGAGGTGCAAACGCTCCTTGTTAGCTCGTAAACGTTCATACCACTCCGCTTACTCGCTAACTGTTCAGTCGCGGCTAGTTTTCGAAAGTGCCCTTCGCTCCCTCAAGCTGCGCAGCACTCGGTCGCGTTTGCGCTCACGAATGTAGTGTTTGAAGATTGCAGGAATTGCAATGGCGACCGCCGCGCCAGCGACAATGCATCCCATTAAAGTTTCGCTCATCAACTGTCGTCAGCTGCGCTTTGTGAACGCAGCAGAAACCTTTTGTATGCGTTGTCAGAAGCTGACGTATTTTTGTCCACAACCACGGGACTATTAAAACATGCATTGCATTTACACTTAATAAGGGTTTACGGTAGCTAGGACGTTTTAAAATCGATCCATCGTGTTTTTGCAAGAACGCGTGACGCCTTAGCAAAAGTTGCGACTGACCTTCGTGAGTCCGCCGAGCAGACGGGACATGTCAACGAGTCGCTGGGCAACAGGTGCCGGACCTCGCCTTCGCACTGCCAGGTGCCATACACGGCGAGAAGTGCTGCGCCTAGTGCCTCTTTTCGCTGCTTCTCGAGTAGCGACGGCCAGACGATCACGCTGACATTACCCGTCTCGTCTTCCAGGGTCACAAACATCACGCCTTTGGCAGTGCCCGGTCGCTGCCTCACCGTGACGAGTCCACAGCCCCGCGCCAGTCGTACGTTGCGATACGCGCGCAGCGTCGCGGCGGGCATGAGCCGGTGCTCCAGTAAGACGGGGCGAAGGAGCGCGATCGGGTGCCGGCCCAGCGTGAGCCCCGACGCGTTGTAATCGCTGACGATATCTTCGGCTTCGGACGGCGCGCCGAGGGCTGGCGTTTCATCATCAATGCGGCTGTCCGCCAGGATGTCCCGGTCGGGCGCGGCAGCGACCGATTGCCAAAGCGCTTCACGACGATTGCCGGCGAGGGATCGCAAGGCATTCGCCGCTGCGAGCACCTGGAGGTCGCGTCGATCGAGCTGAGCGCGGCGCGCGAGATCACACAGCGCCACGCGATTTACACAAGACGGTCAATGACCCAGCGTCAACGGCTCCCGATAACGTCGCGTAAGCACGAAGCTCTGGCTTCCAACCGATGATTCTTATCGACGTACCCGCTGACTCTTTCCGCGTGCAGCCGCGCGTTGAGCAAACATCGGCATTCGGGTGAGAATCCAGTCGAGCAATTCCTGCGGTCCTGCTGCGAGCGGGCGTCCCGCTCTCCCGAGCAGCCTTGCCTGCGCGCTTTCAAAAAGCGGATGCGCGATCGGAATGGTCGTCAACTCGCCACTCGCCAGTTCACGATACTCCGCAAATTCACCGATCAGCGTCATAAAATTTCCGCCGCGACGAAGCGCTTCAGCGCGGCAAGCGAGTTCGTCGTGAGCGTCGGACGAATGGCGAGGTTGTCAGTGGTCTCCAGCATCTTCACGACGTGTCCGATGCCGAAGCTCGGCGGCATCAGCGCGAGCGGTTAGTCGAGCAGGTCGCTTATCGACGCGACGCCGCCGCGCTTCGCCAACGGATGATCGCGCCGCGCGAGCAGCACCACCGGCTGCGGCGAACTCGCGCGAATCTCGATGCGCTCATGTGGCGGCGGGTTACGCGAGCCCGATATGCGCGCGGCTCTGCGCGACTTCTTCAAGCAGGTCGTCGACGGCGAGCATCCGCACATCGATTTCGAGGCGCGGATAGCGCGTGCAGAACGGCGCGAGGACATCGTCGACGAGCGTATCGACATAGCCTTCGCTCACCGCGAGGCGAACGTGGCCTTGCTGCATGCCCTTTAGCGCATGCAGCCGGTCTTCGAGCTTTTCCTGCTGCGATCGATAGCCGCGCCAGAATTCGAGCAGATGGAACGCCGCTTCGGTCGGACGCACGCCGCGCGCTTCGAGTTCGAAGAGCGTCGTGTCGAGCTCGTCTTCGAGCAGCTTGATTTGCCGTGCGATGACGGACGGTGAGGTGTTCAGGTGATCCGCCGCCCCGCGAATCGTGCCGTGCGACAGCACTTCGTGGAAGTAGCGAAGACGTTGCTGGTTGATCTCGCGCATGGTTGCCATCCGGGAGGAAAAGTCGTGTTGCCCAAAAGGCAACGATTCGCGAACTTTGTTGCTCTTGCTCGCATGCCTGCGGGGGCCCCATCATGACCGCAACGGATGACGCAGGATTGCAACTAATCAGAATATCTAATGAAAAGGAGAGTCACGCCATGACGGACGAAATCAGCGCTTTGCGCCGCCGCTTTCTGGGCACGACGATCGCGAGCATAGACGCGATGCAGCTCGGCCTGAGCGATATCGCGTTTGCACAGACAGCGAAGCCGGCGCGCGCCTCATCGACGGCGGGCTCCGCCGGCATTCGCCAGATCGATGCAGGCGCGCTCAACGTGGGTTATGCCGAAGCCGGTCCTGCGAACGGCCCGGTCGTGATTCTGCTGCACAGCTGGCCCTACGACATCCACAGTTTCGCCGACGTCACACCGCTGCTCGTGGCGCGGGGCTATCGCGTGATCGTGCCTTATCTGCGCGGCTATGTGGCTCGACGCCGCTTCCTTTCCGCCGACACCTCGCGCAACGGACAACAGGCGGTGGTGGCGGTGGACATCGTCGCGCTCATGGATGCGCTGAAGATTCAGCAGGCCACGTTCGGCGCATTCGACTGGAGCGCACGCACCGCCAATCTCATCGCGGCGCTGTGGCCCGAGCGCGTGAAGTCGATGGTGTCCGACAGCGGCTACCTGATCGGCAGTCAGAAGGCGAATGAAGCGCCGTTGCCGCCGAAGGCCGAGTTCGCGTGGTGGTATCAGTTCTATTTCGACCGAGCGCGGGAAGGTGGGCTACGAGGCAAATCGTCGAGATTTCAACGAGCTCATCTGGCAACTGGCGTCGCCCAAATGAGACTTCGATGACGCGACGTATGACCGCTCCGCGAGTGCGTTCGATAACCCCGATCACGTCGCGGTGGTGATTCACAATTATCGCTGGCGACTCGGGCTTGCGCAGGGCGAGCCGCGATACGACGCGCTCGAGCAGCGCCTCGCCACCGCCCCGTCGATCAGCGTTCCGACCATCACGATGGAAGGCGATGCCAATGGCGCGCCGCATCCCGATCCATCGGCGTATGCGCGGAAGTTCACGGGGAAATACGCGCATCACACAGTGCAGGGCGGATCGGGCACAACCTGCCGCAAGAAGCGCCAAAAGCGTTCGCGGAGTCTGTTATCGACGCGAACTTGAATGTGAGCGCGAGGCATCGTCGTCTACCGAAAAACTCGCCCAATTCATTCGGCAATAAATACCGATAACTTATTACCGTTGGTTTGTGTTGGTTGATCTTTCGGTTTTCGATGTTTTCAAACTTAAGTGAGTCCCTACAGTTTACTCAAGTATTAATTGCTAGTCGAGCGCCCTGCACCCGAAAAGGTTTTCCTATTCAGCGAATAGGTAAGCAGATTTTTCGCGCGAGTTCACCGCTCGACCGTTTTTAACCTATTTTCATACGTAAAAAAGTGTAACGAAGACAGGTAAAATCGATATGGTTATAGTCCAGATCATTAATATAACGGTCTTACTTACCTATCGTGAAAAACACCCAAGAAAACAACAAGGAATTTTTTGCTCGTTCCGACGACGCGGCACCTTTCTCGCGCCGCAGGTTTCTGTCGATGCTGATGGCCGGCGCGGGTGGCGCGGCGCTGACGGCATGCGGGGGCGGGTTTGATTCCACCGATGCATCGGGCGGGCTCCCGACCGACGTGTCCAAGGCGAGCACGGTTTCGCTCTCCGGCGCGACGGCTCCGCCAGCGGCATCCCTCACCGACAGTGCGGGCACGGTCTGGACGCTCCTCAACGGCCGCGTGATGAAGAACGGCACGGGCGTGTCGACGGGCTCGAGCGTCGCGCAGGCGCTGCTGCTGTACTTCAACGGCATCATCTACGCGCAGAACGCGAGCGGCGTCTGGTATCAGAACGGCTCGCCGTGGAAGAACATCGGCACGACGGATCCGCGCAACGTGGTCAAGCCGTCGAACACGTCGCTGTTCTACGGCATCAACGGTCATATGGCGTGGGGTTCGGGCATCTACTTCACCATGACGGCCGAGCAGCAGCTCGCCATCCTGAAGGATCTGGGCGTGACGATGTATCGTTGCGACACCGCGGACGCTGGCATGTCGGCGACGCTCGCGATGGCATTGCGCGGCGCGTTCGCGGGCAGCGGTGTCGGCATCATGCCGGTGCTCAATCCGCGTTCAGCGGGCTGGAACCCGACGGGCACCGAAGCCGCCGCCTATTCGCTCGGTTATGACATGGCTGTGCGCTGCGCGCAACCGCTGAAGGGCCTCGTCACGCATGTCGAATGCGGCAACGAACTGGATACCATCGGCCTGCAGATCGGTGGCGACGGCAGCCAGACCACCGACTGGAGCCCGTCGCAGTGGCCGGCGTTCCGTGGCGTGATTCGCGGCATGATCGCGGGCGTGAAGGCGGTCGATCCGACGATCAAGTGCGGTGTGAACGTCGGCATTCCGATGGCATATCGCGCGCTGCAGATGCTGTGGAACGGCATCTCGCCGAACGGCACGGCAATGGGCATATCGGGCGCGGCGCCGCTGCAGTGGGATTACACGACATATCACTGGTATCACAGCTCGGGCAAGCTGGAATGCGCGGGCCGCAACAACGCGTGTATCAACGTGCTGCAAGTGCTGAAGGACTCGTTCAACGTTCCGATTTGGCTGACGGAATGGGGCTGGTCCGGTTCGGCGGATTCGCCTTCGGCGCAATCGGCGTATGTGCAGGAAACGATGGCGTCGTACTACGCGATCAAGGACAAGTACAACATCGAGTGCGTCATGATGTACGCGGTCATCGACCAGGACTACGGGCTGATCCAGGCCGATGGCGTGACCAAGAACCCGGCCTACGCCACGTTCAGGAACTTCGTCGTGGCCAATCCGGTGAAGACGACGGCGTAACGAGCGCCGCGCGGTCACGTCGAACGTGAGGGCAAGCGATTTCTCGCGGCGGCGGAGCATGAAGCCATCCGGCATAATGCCCCGACCGTCAACAAGTAACCCGAGGAATCCATGCTGCTGTCTGAACAGGACGTACTCGTGACCGGTGGCGCACGCGGGCTCGGTGCGGCGATCGTCGAAGCGCTCGCACGCGAAGGGGTTCTGTCGCATTAACGCGGGGAAGGTAAAATTCGAGGCTGAGGAAACCGCTTTGGTCACACGATGAAAAAGACACTGACGCCGGTTCTGTCGCGGTAACGGCAAGACGCTGACGAATGGTGGTATAAGTAGGACTGCTTATGCTACCAGTGAGTAAAACTGCTCGGCACGAGTGTATCCGATGCCACTGCCTTCCATTTGGCCTTTGGCGATCATGTGCATGAGTTCGATGCCGCTCAACAGGATGCGGGCACAACGAAAATTCTTGAAGCCGAGCATGGGCCGCGTGCGTCGCTTGATCGCCCGATGATCTTGTTCGACAACGTTGTTCAGATACTTGTTCTGGCGAATCTTGATCGGTGTTTCCCGCTCCGCGTTGAGGGCATCCAGCGCGGCCAGGTTCGCACCGCTTTTATCGATTGTCACCGTCTCGGACTCGCCATTTTGATCGATTGACTTTTCGAAATAGCGCCGCGCCGCGGCCTTGTCACGATGGGCGCGCAGCAGAAAATCCACCGTGTTGCCCTCCTTGTCGACTGCGCGATACAAATACGTCCACTGGCCTCGGACCTTGATATAGGTTTCATCCATTCGCCAGCTCCGACCGACGGCTCTCTCTTGGCGGCGAAACGCCTTCTCCAGAACCGGCAACACCTTGATGGCCCAGCGATGTACGGTTGAATGGTCGACCGAAATTCCGCGCTCGGCCATCATCTCTTCCAGATGTCGAAGGTTCAGCGGATACGCCACATACCAGCGCACACACGTCAGGATCACATCGAGCGGATAGTGCAAGCGCTTGAGCACCCGTGCCAAGGCTGGATTCAGAGTCGTCATCAAGCGTCCGATCGTTCGCATTGTCAGGGCACATGATACCCGACGCTTACTGCGACAAAACCGCATCACACGCTAAACGTATCCTTCATAACATTCACTTAAGGCACGCGGTCCGCCTCGGCACGCGGAAAGATGGCGGGAAGGTCCATGGCTTCGAGCAGGTGTTGCTGCATTTACGGATCGGGCAGATCGCGTAATTCACTTGCAGAAGTACAATCACTCGCGACCGACCGTCGCCCGTCGTGAGTCCATCACCTCGCGCTTGATGGGTTAACCCACGACGAGGTTGCCCGACGCGACAACAAGAAGCTCAGCTTGCGCATGCGACGCGCCAACTTCCGCAGCCAGAAGACGCTGGAAGGATTCGACTTTGATCGGTTGCCAGGCCTGAATCGAGCCGCCATCCATGACCTCGCCACCTGCAGATTCATCGACGAGAAAGTGGCCGTTCTAATCGCCGGCCCGTGTGGGACCGGCAAGAGCCATTTGGCGCAAGCCCTCGGACACGCAGCAGCAACGCAAGGACACGATGTCCTGTTCTCCACGCAAAGCCAGTTGCTGGCTAGTCTGCGCAACGCGGCGGCCGTGGGAACTTACGATCGACGCTTCCAATATCTTGCCAGGCTCCCATTGCTGATCATTGACGACTTCGGTCTCAAGCCACTGCGTTCGCCTGACGACGAAGACTTCCACGACCTGATTGCCGAACGTTATGAGCGGGCGGCAACAATCTTGACTTCAAATTTGGATTTCCCGGAATGGGGTGAAGCATTCCCAGGTAACAAAATGATCGGCGCGGCAACCCTCGACCGCTTGCGTCATGGCGCCCACAAAATCGTCCTCGACGGTGAGAGCTATCGCGGACCGAAACCAGGCGTCGAAACACTCAGAACCGAGCTTGCAAAAGGAGGAAAAA
This sequence comes from Caballeronia terrestris, assembly GCF_001544515.1. GTDB lineage: Bacteria > Pseudomonadota > Gammaproteobacteria > Burkholderiales > Burkholderiaceae > Caballeronia > Caballeronia terrestris. The sequence goes on along the minus strand of NZ_FCOL02000114.1, from coordinate 176 downwards.
TCACGCAACCTTGATCCCCGTCCGAACCCTCGAATTACTCGTTTCCAGTGGCGCCATTACGGCAAAAACGCCCGGCGCCATTACGCCGAAAAGTGACACAGTTACACGACGAGATCGCCGACCTCGACGTTATGATCGCGTCCCTCGTTGATGAACTCGCTCCGGATCTGGTCTCC
>NZ_FCOL02000113.1 GCF_001544515.1 Caballeronia terrestris | reverse complement strand
TCGTCAACCGTCAAGCCATGCTTGCGGATGATGTCCCGCACTTCAGGGTTGTTCATCAACTCGCCAAACGTCGGCGCCGGGTAGCGGACCTTGCTCAGCTCGGTCGGTGGCGTGCCCCGAGCCACGATCCTGCTGGCGTCGAGTCCCTGCACGGGTGTGCCCGTGCCATCATAGAGCGCGCCATTGAGAACCCGAAAGCGGCCTTCGATGCAGCCGACAAGCGGGCAATCGTTTGCACCATTGTTCTGGACGAAAAGGATATCCTCGTCACCCGTCTGGAAGACAGGAACGTTGGAGGCCCTGAGGAAATGCCCGCGACCATCGGGGCCGCCGATGTAGCGAAGGCTAAAGGACGCTCTGCCTGCGTCACCCCGCACCGGTCGAACCACATCGTATGTCACGATCGTGAAAGGCACAGGACCTTGGCCATTCTCGCCGGACGCGGACATTCGGTACTCGACCTTGCTCACGCGGCTGTGCACAACGAACTGTGCCGCGCCGGCTAGATCCTTGATGTCGAGAGCCATCTTTTGCGCGAATACGGCACTGCCGCTGCTCGAAAGAAAGGCGACCGCCACCGCCATGCGAACGCTTTTAATATTTAGCATGAGTTCCCCCAAGGAAGGTGCTTTTGCATCGAAGCGCAGCTGTATCGGATCGGGTGACGCAGCATTGCTTTTCGCGTCTTGGGTCCTAGACAGTCTCACGGATTCACGTACCTTGGTTACAAGCGTAAGGCGTACCCACCGCAGGGCGTTAGGACAATCGTACTCTCCGAATAGGACGATCTTGCTCACAAGTCTTTTCTATGCCAACGTAATTCGGATTACGAAGGTTTGAGACGATACGATTTGAGTGTGTGCCGTGTTGGCGAAGGCTCTTGTATCTACACAGTTCACTAACGTGAACCGCGGGTGGCCACATAAACAACGGAATCTGCGTAACGTCCCGCGTTTCATGATTGTCGCGTGGTGACGCGATCGAGCAAACCTCGCAAGAGATCAAAGCGGGTGGGTTCGCCTCCGAGAAGCGTCGCGTGATCGTCTAAATCATCAGCGTGTCAGCGCAAAGGCGCGCATGGATGATACTAAAAGTCCAACAGCCTGCATGTTGATGTTGACGACACAGCAACACTTCCGTACCCGTCGAAGGCCAAGCGATCTCGCCAGCAAGTAAAGCGTCAGATTCTCGCGAGAGATGCCCTGCCATCTGAAGCGCCCGCCCGCAGGCCATCACGCGCCAATCGCAAATATTTTCAGAGATATCGAGTTTGACCCTGCGCAGCTGTTTACCTAGCCCGCCGGGGGCGACGGACGCGTTCTCGCAACTGGCATCCTTCGTGCAAGTAAATGTAAGACGGATGCAAATCCTGACGCAGCACCTTATACGCGCATCGCCCTTTCGCGCGTCCAATGTGAAGACCCAACGCGCCCGAATTTGCCCGTGGCATCGTCGTTTCGGTTTCAGGACGGCGGTGTCAGATCAGTGCTTGATTTTGCTGTTCAAATATTCGGCGACCGAAATGCCATACGAGATGCACAAACTGCACGAGATGCTGCGGGGATCGGCTCTTCCCTGGGCGCAGGCGGCCGCCGCTCATCCACGCTTCCATCAAGCGTTTTACGTCATGCACCCCCGCCACATGTCCGCTGTCTGCCGCCTGCTGGTATCCAGCCACTATCCCGGTACAGGCCGGGAGCCGTACCCAAGGGAAGTTCAGCAACACACGAACTTCGCGGGCATGAGTCTGAACCGGCATCTGGAGTCGCACCTCGAGTCCCTTTTGAACGCAGGCACGGGCAACACGAGGCTGTCGGCACGCGTCGACGCTTCCATGGCCAATATGATGCCGTGCTCGCTATGGCGGCTAAATACTATTCGGCGACGGTCCAGTCGGTCTTCCAGGAAGGATCACGTGTGCGAGCGCCGTTCGAGCACCCTAGGCTGCGGCCTCGACATCATCTCAGAACCCGCTTGGCACCCCGCGATCTATCCGCAAAGTGGGGGGTTGATCCAAGGCTACCAATCGCGCGAAGCTGCTGTATCGGAGAGACGCGCAGCGTCCGGCGGAAGCGAAAGAACCATGAGCATGCGATTCGACAAGTGGGGGATGAACACGAGCAGAGGGCCCTCACAGCTTGTCTTCGATATGTGGCCTACGCCCGCTCCGGCAATGCCGGTTCGCGGCACCCGGCCGGGTTGCATGGCTTCCATCCGGGACGATCCAAGACCGCCGAGACATCCAGGTCTGCAGAACAACGCCGCGCCCGCCTTGCCAGTCGGCCGACCGGCGCCTCCCATCCTGCTTGACGCGCGGCCGGACAAGGCCCCCGCTGATGGGCACATCCCCAGAGGAGATCATCGATGATGCTCGATCGACACCAATTGGAAGCCTTTGCAACCGTCGTTGACACACTGAGCTTCGAACGCGCAGCTGAACGACTTAACGTTACGCGGGGTGCGATCTCGCAGCGCATCAAGGCGCTCGAAGAGGCGCTCTCCGCCGTCGTTCTGATACGCGACAAACCCCTCGCGCTTACGTCGGTGGGGGAGGTGCTGTTCAAGCATGTGGCGGCCGTGCGGCTCCTCGAAGCCGACACCTTCGGGCAGATCCGTCCGCACGGCGTCAGCGGCCGCGGCGCCCTGCCGCTCGTCATCGGCGTCGACGCGCACTCGATCGACACCTGGTTCTGTGCGGTCGTGCGGCGCCTGATCGAACGCAACACGGTTGAACTGGAGATCGTCGTAGACGATGCGGACCCCGGGTTTCCGGCGCTGACCCGCGGCGAGATCATCGGCTGCGTGTCTACCGTGCCGCGTCCGGCACGCGGGTGCGTTGCCACGCCGATCGGTGATATAGCCTACCGCTGTGTAGCAAGTCCGGACTTCATCCAGCGTCATTTCGCCAAAGGCTTCTGCCTGCATTCGGCCACGTCGGCGCCCGCGTTGTTGCTGGGGCGGCGCACCGCCTTGCTGGATCGCTATCTCGATGCGGTGTTCGGCGTGTCCGTCGGGCGCTATCGAAAGAATTTCCTGCCGTCTCCGGCGTCCCAACTCGAGGCGATCATAGCGGGCGTCGGATACGGTCTGCTTCCTGAACAGACGGTGCTGTCGCGACTCGCGAGTGGCGAACTCGTCGATGTGCTGCGCCACATGCCTTTTCCGGTGACGCTGTACTGGCACCACTGGCGCGCTGCGCCACCGATTTGCGAATCAATCTCATCAGAGATCATCGCGTGCGGGCGCGAAATCCTGCAGGCGCCGCAGACGCAACAATCAATGCCAGGGTCAGCGCAGCATTGCATTGCCTGGCCCGTCTAGAGCACGCGTAATCGCAAGCGCGTATCCACGAGACGGTCGAACGACCATCGTCGCGGGCAGGTCGGACACTGAACGTCATGTCGCTATACAGAATTCACGCCTACGGCGAACTATTCAACCGGCATCGAGTTGATGCATCGCATCCGCAAAGGTCGCCTAAGCGACGCGCACCGGGCAAGGATGCCACCGGGATCGGTGCCCTGATCCGCGGTGGCTTGCGCATGATGACGCAAGCCACAATGTCGATTTTCTTCTCCAACATCTGCCGCACCCCCGGCCCCGTTGAAGCACGCTGAACGAAACAGGCCACTAGGATCTACCCCGACAGCCCGTTTCGCGTCGTGTGTTGCGCCACTGCTGGTGTCATGCAAGGATGAATCAGGCCTGTTCCGGACCTTTGTGCGTGGCGGCGATCGGGCAAGCAGGCGCACCCTCTTGCGCCGGCTCGCCTTCGAGCTTCGCTCGAAAGTGGCGCGTCGTCGTCCATAACAGCGCCGAACCGGGTAAGGCGAGCAGCAGCGCCATAAAGAGGACAATGTTCTGGACGCCGAGTACCGGCCCAAGGCTTGCCGTGACGACACCCGCGATCGGATACGACAAGGAATTGATCAGGTAGAACGGCCCGATGACCTTGCCGAGATGCTCCGGTTCGATCGCCTTGACACGCTGCGTACGGTTGAAGACGTTGAACCAGGCGACGCCCGCCATCGCCGCGGGAAACGACGTCGCATAGATCCACACGTTGCTCGCCGTGCCCATCCATACAAGGCCAAAGCACATCAGCGCGAAGCCGCAGGCACCAAGGCGATAGATGGACCATGCTTTGAGCAAGCGCGGAATCAACAGCAAGTTCAGGAATCCCAGCAGGCCTGCGCCCGCGTTCATCAGGCCGAAGATGCCATCCGACGCCTGGAACACGCCGGTTATCAGGTACGCATTTGCACTGATCGCAATTGAGAACGCAAGGTTGATCGTGAAATTGACGAGAGCCAGCAAGACCACCGGACGGTTGGCGATCAGTAGCTTCCAGCCGAGCACCAGGTCTTGCCCGATGCGGCTTGTCACGACGACTTTGCGCACGCCCGACGGCATGTCGCGCCAGCACACGGCCGCCAGCGCGAACGCGCTCGTGCCAACAAGCAGCAGCGGCAACTTGCCGAGCCAATGCGCCAGACCTGCGGCAAGGACGGGTCCGAGCGCCCGCGCGAGTAGCTCCCCGTTCTGCACAAGCGACTGCAGGCGCGATAGCGTGTCGCCCTCGGCCAGAGCCGGCACCGTCTTTTCGACCGACATCCGGATCGGCGCCATCAGCGCAGACAGGAAGGCGCTGTTGACCATCAGCGCAATGATCGTGACGGATGGCGCGAACCGACAGGCGGCCACCGCGACGAGCAGGCATAGCGCACGGGCCACGTTCGCATCGAGGAACAGCCTGCGTCCGCCGAATCGGTCGGCCAGCATGCCCGCGAACGGATACGCCATCAGCGCCGGGACCCACTCGACGGCGAACGCGATGCCCGAATAGGCGACACTCCCGGTTTCCTGGTAGATGATCAAGGGGACCGCGAACATCACCGTCTGCTCAGCGACAATGCCGAGCATTAGGCCAGCTGCGAACCAGCGCAGGCGCCTCGCCCTGCGCACGTCGATGGGATCAGATGACAAGGGCGGTCTCCTCATGCTGTCCTTCGCGGGCCTCCAGTTCGCGCACCACCGGCAGCACGTGCTGGCAGAAGCGCCGCATCTCGCCGCGCGTGGGCCAGCCGGAGAAAATGAACTCGCTGACGCCAGCCTTCTTGTATTCAATGAGGTACTGCGCGACTTCGCGATAGCTGCCGACCACGCAGAGCGCCGGACCGCCGCGGTAAGCCACCGCGCCCGACCACAGCATCGGCGACAGCCAGTCTTTGGCCGCGCCTTCGGCAAGGCGAAACGAGGTTCTGACCGCCTCGGAGTCGCAGTTCTTCACGAAATCGCGAACGTTCTGCCGGTGCTGCTCGTCTGGGTTGACCATCATCGCCTCGAGTTCAGCCAGAGCCTCGGCACGTGTCTCGCGCGCCAGCACGTGCATGCGGATGCCGACGTCGCGCCCCGAACTGAACACGTGGCGGCTGGCGGCCGCGATGCCCTCGGGCGTGTCGCCGTAGCGCAGCCAGCAATCGCCCCAGTCGATTGCGCACTGCTGCGCTTGACGCGATGCGCCGCTCAGGTACAGGCGCGGGCGCTCTCCATCCTTGTAGGGCAGACCGAGCTTGGCGTCCGTGAAACGGTAGTGTTCGCCTTCGTGCGAGACGGGCGATTCGCCGCGCCAGAAGCGATGCAGGACCGAAAGGTACTCGTCGGTTCGTTGGTAGCGGTCGTCGTGCAACAGGTAGTCGCCGTAGTACGCCTGTTCCTCCGGTGAAATACCAGCGACGATATTCAGCGATATCCGCTTGTTCGACATCCACGATATGGTGTTGACCACCTGCGCGAACAGCGTCGGCGGCAGCAGCCCGGGCCGATATGCCAAGATGAACGTGACCTTCCTCGTTTCCCGCACGAGCGCGCCAATCAGCGGGAGAGGGTCCGGCAAGTGGAAGCCGATTCCCATCAACAGAGAGTCGATTCCCAGGTCTTCCGCCTCCTGGACGAAATCAACCATGCCGTCCAGATTCAGCTCGTTCGCCAGATCCTTTTCCGACGCCTTGGTATTGCCGTCGCCCCGTGGGGCGCACCAGTGGATTCTTAAGGGACGCATCGTGTTGCTCCGCTTGATCGTTGAGGTTAAAACGAGCTTAGGCGGGGCAAGTGCAGCGCGGCAAGCGGCCAGTCACTCATGCCACAAACTCTAACCGGCAGATACTTTGTCTGAACGAGGCGTGCCGGCGGCCTGTTGTCTTTGCTCAGGATCGGAAAGCATTTCTCAATACAGATACGCTTACCTGAGAGCAGTTTTTCTATCGATGGATTTTCTTACGCACCGTCAAATTCACCGACACATACGCTTGCTCGATCGATCCTGATCTACATTGAATTCACGGTCACTCGGTGAGCGATCGACTGAATGATGACAGGAGCGAGAACATATGTTGTGTCTCAAAGACAAACGCGTGGTTGTATTTGCCGAGGGCTGCTTCGGCCCGGTGACAAGCAAAGTCGCCACCTCTTACCTGCGATACCGCCATGCCGATTGCGTAGCGGTCGTCGACAGCCGCATGGCGGGAAAGGATGTCGGCGTCATTCTTGGCTATGGCCATGGCATCCCCATCGTCGACTCGCTCGAATCGGCACTCAGATTTGATCCGCAGATCCTGCTGATCGGTGTGGGCCTGTTCTCCAACGACTTGCCCATCGCATGGCGCTCGCAGATCGCGCTGGCACTCAAGCGCGGCGTCGACGTGGTGAGCGGCCTGCACTTTCGCATCGCAACCGACCCTGAATTCAGCGCTCTCGCTGCGGCGTCCGGCAGCCGCATCTGGGACACAAAGGAGCCGCCCGAAGTGCTGGCCACCAGCGCGGCCAGGCTCGGCGACATCGACAGCTTTGTCGTGCACACGGTGGGCAGTGACTGCCGCGTCGGCAAGAAGACGAGCGCGATCGAGATCACGGAAGCCGCGATGCGCAAGGGTTTCAATGCTGGCTTCGTGGCCACCGGCCAAAGCGGCATCTATATCAGCGGTACAGGCGTCGCGGTCGATGCCGTGCCCGCCGACTTCATCGCGGGCGTCACGGAAGCGATGGTGCTCGAGTCGGCCACCGAGCATGACTGGATCATCGTTGAAGGGCAGGGTTCGATCTCGCACCCCGCCTACAGCGGCGTGACGCTCGGCCTGCTGCATGGTGCGATGCCTGAGGCGCTCGTACTCTGCCACGAGGCGGAACTCGAGCACCACAAGGGCTGGCCCAATGCGCCGCTGCGTCCCCTGAACGAACTCGTCGCGGTCTATGAGCAACTGGCGTCGTACCTGCGGCCCGCCAAGGTCGTCGGTGTCAGCGTGCATTGCGGGCAACTGAGCCGCGAGCAGGCTGCCGAGGTGGTCGCACGCATCGAAAGAGAGACCGGCTTGCCGACTACTGACGTCATCCACTTCGGTGCGGACAAGCTCGTCGATGCCCTCGCGGCGCATCGCCGCCGACTCCTGGCCGAGCGCGATGGCACGGCGCGTCCGGCCAGCCCGGCTCGATGCGCTCACACCCGCGACGACGCCGATTCGGTGTCGCCATGTCCACAGTAACAATGCAGAGGGAGCAACCCCACATGAACGGTCATCCGAACCTGTTGCACGTCGAGCCTATCCGTACGTTGGCCGGCCGTGCCGTCACCCCGTCGTCCAAACCGGAAACGCAACGCGCCATTCTGGCTGCAACGCTGGCGCGCGGCCGATCCGTGCTGCACAACGACCTGCGCTGCGTCGAGACGAGCACGATGAAGAACGCGTGCCGTGCCGTCGGTGCGGTGATCGAGGACAAAGGCGGCTACCTCGAGATCCACGGCGTAGGGCGCGACCTGCGCCCGGACCGGCGCGTGATCGACGCGCTCGGCTCCGGTCTGGTCTTTCGCACTTTCGCTGCGCTGACCTCTTTCGCACCGTCGCCGGCCGTCATCACGGGGGACGCGATCCTGCGCGGCCGGGTCATGAAGCCGCTATTGGACGCGCTCACGCAACTCGGCGCGCGCATCGACTGCGTCGGCGAGGAAGGAAAGGCGCCCGTCGTGAACTGGGGCGGCGGCTTCAGGGGCGGACGGTGCGTCGTGCCGGGCAACGTCAGCTCGCAGTTCATCACCGCGATCATGTTCGCCGCGCCGATGGCCGAGTTGCCGACCGAAATCTCGATCGAAGGCGAAATCCTCTCGGTCTCCTACATTCGCCAGACGATCGCGGCGCTCGAGCGTGCGGGCGTGCGTGTCGACGTGGCCGATGATTACTCGCTGATCCGCGTGCATCCAGGGGAGTACCGCCCGGCCGAGTACCGCGTGAGCGGCGACTACACCTCGTCTTCGTACCTGATCGGCGCCGCTGCGATCTTCCCCGGCACCACCGTGCTCGAGAACATGAACAGCGAGAGCCTGCAGGGTGAGTACGCCATCATCGACGTCGTGCGAAAGCTGGGCATCGAGGCTCACTTCGACGATACGCACAACCGGCTCACACTCATCAACCGGTTACCGCAGCTCGCCGGCGACTACGAGTTCGACGCGAGCGACTGCCCGAACATCGTGCCGACGCTCGCGGCCATCGGTGCCTACGTGAAAGGGAGCTTTCGCGTCGTCGGCGGGTCGATCACGCGTCTGCACAAGTCACCCCGCATCAAGGCGATGGTGAGCGAGCTCGGCAAGCTGGGGGTCGACATCAGGGGCCTGTTTAAGGGCAGTGTCTACGACGGCTTCGAAATCCATGGCCGTGGCGAGGACTACGCCGGCGGCGTCCAACTCTCGAGCTGGGGCGACCACCGCATCTTCATGTCGCTCTTCGTCGCGTCGCTGCGCTGTCGGCGCGCGAACCTGCTCGAAGGCTATGGCGATGTCAACTGTTCGTTCCCCGACTTCTTCACCCAGTTCGCGCGCCTCGGAGTGCAGTGCCACGAGGTCGGCGCAAACCGTGCGCAGGACAGCGAACCCGCCCTGCTGCAGGAAGCCTGACTCAACCAGGAGAACCATGATGATCACCGATCAACAAGCCCGATTCTATGCCGACAACGGCTATCTGGTCGTCAAAGAACTCTTCGGGTTCGAGCAGATCCGCCTCGCGCACGCAGCGATCGACGAATTGCTGAACCCCGGCAACTCCGACAAGCCTTACGAGTTCGAACCACGCGACGGCACTACCGTGCGCCGGATCTGGTCGCCGACGAAGAAGCACCAGGTGTTCCGGCAGATGGCGAGCGACCCCTTGCTGCTCGACTGCATCGAGCGGCTGATTGGGGGGAACATCCTCTTCCACTACAGCAAGCTCAATATGAAAGGGCCGCGGGTGGGCAGCGTGGTCGAGTGGCACCAGGACTTCTCTTATTACCCGCACACCAACGCCGACCTGCTCAGCGCGCTCGTTTTCCTCGACGACGCGAGCAAGCAGAACGGGTGCCTTCGCGTGGTGCCGGGCTCGCACCGCGGCGGGCTGCGGGCTCACGAGGTAGACGGTTACTTC